>JAWVFJ010000034.1:0-37970 GCA_033856275.1 Solirubrobacterales bacterium | reverse complement strand
CCCCCCCCCCCCCCGCTTCCCGCAGCGCGCAGGACAGCTTCCAAGCCACGGCGGTCCCACAAAGCTCGTCAAAGGGATAGCCGTCGTCCAAGCCCGGGTGGAGGATCGGGCAGTCGGGAAGCTCTGTCTCCGGTTGGTGGTGGTCGGTGACCACGACCTCCATCCCGAGCTCCTTCGCCAGGACGACCTCGGCCACCGCAGTGATCCCACAGTCCGCCGTGAGGATCAGCGCCGTCCCTCGCTCGGCTAGCTTGCGCACGTTGTCGTCACTGAGCCCGTAGCCGTCGGCGATGCGATCGGGGATCAGCCAGTCGCAATCAGCGCCAAGCTCGCGCAGGGTGCTGACGAGGATGGTCGTGGCGCAAACTCCGTCGACGTCGAAGTCCCCGTGAACCGTGATCCGACGGCCGCCGTCGACGGTGCCCAGCAGTGTTTCCACCGCCAAGCCCATTGCCTCGAACAGCTCAGGCGAATGCGTCTCGTCGGCAGCGAGGAAAGCTCGCGCCTCTTCTGGCGTCCGGTACCCCCGTCGCACCAGCGCAATAGCGACCGGCTCACTCAGTCCCAGCTCAACCGAAAGCCCCCGCGCCTCCTCATACGAGTAGGCCTCAGCCTTGTATGCACGCAGGGTCTCGGGCACTCCCCAACGCTAGGTGCCACGTGCGGACGGAACCGCAGCAGCAAAACGACCGCATTTGGGCCAATCTCAGTAGGTCGGAGCGTCTTGTACTTTTTCGGCAGGCGATCGAGGCGACAGCAGCCAGCTCTCCACCGAAAAAGTTAAGCGGAGACCTGCTGAGATTGGCCCTACTCGACCGCTTGCTCTTGGCGCATGCCTATTGCGTAGACGATCGCCAGGCCGATCGCGACGCCGGGAATCGCAGTCAAGGCCGTCGAGACGTCCGTTTCGCCGAGACCTTTGCCGCTGGCGATCTCGACGATGGCGCCGAAGGCGACCGCTCCGATCGTCGCGCCGAGGAAGGCGCCGACGATCCCCTGCCAGAAGTGGTCGGGTAGGAAGACGGTGAAGTGCCAGAGGGCGATGCCCATGGTGAACCAGACGAGCAGTGCCATATCTAGATGACCGCCCTCATGGCCGCGTGCGACTGGGGGGCGTGCGGGATCGTGGAGGTGGTCATCTCTTCCTTCCGTGTTTGCGCCTTTGCTGGCGGCGGGCCCGGCGCTTCTCGTTGCGTTCGCGCCGAGCGGCGGAGGCGGGATCGACAGCGGGCGGTTCGCCATTGCTGGAAGGTTCACCGCCATCGGTCTCGGGGGGCGGCTCGGCCGTTGCAATCGCACTGGCCTTCGGTTGCGTCTCACGCTGCGCGGCGACCTCCTCCTCGATCTCGGCGTCGGTCTCGCCGTCCTCACTGAGCATCGCCAGATCGCCCTCGTCGGCGAAAGCGGACACGCTGCCGTCGGCCGCGACGATCCGCTCGCGGCGGCGGATGAAGCCTGGCTCGCGTTCCTTCCATGCGGTCAGCACGGGCGAAGCGATGAAGATCGAGGAGTAGGTGCCCGAGACGATCCCGACCATCATCGCGAAGGCGAAGTCCCCCAGCGTGGCGCCGCCGAAGATCAGCAGCGCGACGACGGAGAGCAGCGTGGTGAAGCTGGTCGCCAGTGAGCGGGTCAGCACCTCGCTCATCGACCGGTTGACGATCTGCGAGAACGCGGCACGTGGCATGCGCGGCATGTTCTCGCGTATTCGGTCGAAGACGATGATCGTGTCGTAGAGCGAGTAGCCGAGGATGGTGAGGAAAGCGGCGACCGTTCCGCTGCTCACCTCCCGGCCGGTAAGCGAGTAGACACCCGCGGTGATCAGGATGTCGTGGAAAATCGCGATCAGCACCGGCACGGCGAATTTCGGATCGAACCTGAAGGCGATGTAGGCGCAGATGATCAGCAGCGAGAAGATCAGCGCGTTGCGGGCGCTGTTGGCCACGGTGGTGCCGAAGGTGGGACCGACGCTTGTGCTGTCGAAGCCGTTGGCTTCGATGCCGAATTCGCGCTCGAGCTGCTTCTGTATTTCGTTGATCTGGCTCGGTTCCAGGGTCTTCGATTGGATCAGGAAGGCGTTGTCGCCGAGCCCAGGATTGCTCTCTTTCTGCACCTCGCCGCCCGAGATGCCGGCGTTCTGGAGCGCCGTCCGCACGCCTTCCTCGTCGGTCGGCTTGACCAGAGCCACCTCCACCCGAGTGCCCGACTTGAAGTCGATGCCGAGGTTGAGCTGCTTGGTCGCCAGGGCGAGCGCGCCGACGATGAGGATGCAGCCGGAGAGGGTGAAGAACCAGCGGCTCGCACCCATGAAGTCGAAGTGCCAGCGAACGCTCTGTCGGGTGGCCCCGAGCGCGCTCGGCGAGCGCAGCAGTCGCGTGCGGCTCATCGAGCCGAGCAGCGCCTGGGTGAAGACGACCGCGGTCAACAGCGAGACGATCGTGCCGACGCCGAGCACGAAGGCGAAGCCCTTGACTCCGGCGGTAGCGAGCACGAAGAGGACGAAGGCAGTGAGCAGGGTGACGACGTTGGCGTCGATGATCGTCGCGATGCCGCGCCTGTAGCCAGCCGCGATCGCGTTCGACATCGAGCGCCCAGCCCGCACTTCCTCCTTTATTCGCTCGAAGATGACGATGTTGGAGTCGGCGGTGACGCCGATCGTCAGCACCAAGCCCGCGATCCCCGGCAGCGTCAGGGTGATCGGGATCAATTTGATCAGGGCAAAGAAGATGACGCCGTAGGCCGCCAGCGCCGTCACCGCGACCAAGCCGAGGAGGCGGTAGAAGATCAGCAGGAAAAGGACGGTGAGGGCAAGCCCGATGATGCCGGCCTTGATCCCCTGGTGCAGCGCTTCTGAGCCCAGCGTCGCCGAGACTTGCGACTGGCTGATCAGGTTGAGATTGATCGGCAGGGCACCGCGCTGCAGGAAGCTGGCCAGATTCTGCGCCTCGCTAGGGCTGTTGAAGCCGCCGGATATCTGCGCTCCGGTGCGGCCATCGATGCCGTCCGGGTTCTGCGCGTAGTTGATGATCGGCCGTGTCTTGACTTCGTTGTCGAGGATGACGGCAAAGTGGCCCGAGGTCTGTTCGGCGGATTCCGTGCTGCTCGGCCCGATCGCCGACGCCGCCCCGCGCTGGGCGATCTGCCGGGTCACTTCCTGGAAGGCCTTGCGGCCGTTGTCGGTGAAGCCGAAGGTGACGTTGGGAGCGCCCACTTCGTCGGTTTCCTGCTTTGGCCGGGTGATTTCTGTGCCGGAGAGCGCCGGATTGTCTTCCAGCGCGAACCAGCCCGGTTCGGCGTTTTCGAGTACCTGGCCCTTGCTGTCGCTTGGCTTTTCGGAGACCACGATCGTGCCCTGTGGGACCTTGAGGACTATGCCCGCATCGGCGGGCCGTTTCCTGCCGCTGGGCGAGATGAAGAGGTCTTCCCTGGTGAACTCGGGCCCGTCGATCAGCTTGTGCGGTTCTTTCTTCTCGAATAGGTAGAAGGTGGTCGACTGGCTGCAGTTTTCGCAGTTCGGCCGGGGCTTTTGTTCTGAAGCCAGCTTGGCGGCGGCGTACTCAGTCGGGTAGGCGCCGGCGGCGAGAAGTTCCTGGTCTGCCCGCCCAGTTGGAGCGCGCCCTGCTTCTTTCCATTCTTCACTCGCTTCCGTTACCGGGCCTTTCGGCGGTTCCCGGCCGGGATGGCCGCCGATCGTGAACTCGCGGCCGATCAGGTTCGGTTCCCAGTCGAAGAAGAAGAGTCGGGCCGGCTTGGTCGCGCATTCGGTTGCCTTGCCGACGCTGGTCGCCCCCGGGATGCCGACCTGGATCTGGTCGCTGCCCACCCGCGCCACCTCTATCTCCGAGACGCCCAGTTGGTCGCAGCCGGAGCGGATGATGTCGACGGCCCTTTCCATCGAGCCGTTGTCGAGGGTCGGCTGCTGCGGCGTCGGCCGGCCCTGAAGGACGAGTTGCACGCCACCCTTGAGGTCGAGGCCCAACTTCGTCGGCTTGCTGGCGATGACGATGCCAGAGAGGACGATCAGGGCAAGGACAAAGAGCAGGACGAAGACGTGTTTGCGCCTGTTGCCCATGCCCTGCTCAACCCTCCGGGGTGAGGACGATCAGCAGTCCCCCGTCGTCGTCGTAGGCCGGAAAGACGTCGGCAACCGCCTCCGCCGGGATGTCGCCCTCCGCATTCACCGAGACGCGCTTGCCGAGCGAGCGCACGCCCCACTCCAGCGAGGTCGCGATCGGATCCGCCGTGCCCTCGCGGTCGTCGCCCGGCACCTTGGCCTCCTCACGCCACTGCAAGCCGAGAACCTCCTGCACGGGACGCCCGATCACGTCCTCGTCGGTCAGCCCGGTCAGCTCGAAGCTGCCACGGCCGGCATCGATCACCCGCGCTTTCTGATCGCAGACGAAGAAGGCCGCGTTGGGCGCCGGGTAGTAGTCGTCGAGAAGCTCGAAGACGAAGCCGAAGCCGCATTTGGAGCAGCCCTTGGGACGCGAACTAAAGCCCGCGGTGCGCTCCGCGCTGACCTCCCTGTGGCCACAGTTGGGGCAGATGAAGAACGGCATCCCCCCGCAGGTTACTCAGAAGAGGCTGTTTGCTCCTTCGGGCACGGGCAGCCCCAGGTGCTCGTAGGCCCTGGGCGTGATCACCCTCCCCCGCGGAGTGCGCTTTAGCAAGCCCTGTTGAAGCAAATAGGGCTCAAGAACGTCCTCGATCGTGTCGGTCTCCTCGCCGATCGCGACGGCGAGAGTTGAAAGCCCGACGGGTCCCCCGGCGAACTTCGTCGCGACGACGTCTAGCAGGGCGCGATCGCTGCGGTCGAGGCCGCCCGCGTCGACCTCGAGCATCGCCAGGGCGGCGCCGGCGACCTCAGTGTTGATCGCGCCGCGCTCTTTGACTTGGGCGAAGTCCCGCACTCGCTTGAGCAACCGATTGGCGACGCGTGGCGTGCCGCGCGAGCGTTCGGCGATCGTTTGAGCCCCCCCCACGTCTATCTCGACCCCGAGGATGCCGGCCGAGCGCACGATGATCTCGCCCAGGTGCTCGGGCCCGTAGTGCTCGAGGCGGTGGGAAAGGCCGAAACGATCGCGCAGCGGTGTCGTCAACAGCCCCGCGCGGGTGGTGGCGCCAACCAAAGTGAAGGGCGGCAGCGGCAGGGTGACCGTGCGGGCGCCGGCGCCCTGGCCAAGCACGACCGGCAACTCGCCATCCTCCATCGCCGGATAGAGGGTCTCCTCGACGGCCCGGCCGAGGCGGTGGATCTCATCGACGAAGAAGACGCTGCCCGGCTCCAGGGCGGTGAGAAACGAGGCGACGTCCGCCTTGCGCTCCAGCGCCGGCCCGGCGGTCTGGACAAGCGGCACGCCCATCTCCTCGGCGACGATATGGGCGAGCGAGGTCTTGCCGAGGCCGGGCGGTCCCGCCAGCAGTACGTGGTCAAGCGGCTCGTCCCGTCCGCGCGCCGCCTCGATGAAGATCGACAGCTGCTCGGTCACCTGCTCCTGGTTGACGAAGTCGGCCAGGGTGCGCGGCCGCAGCGACCGGTCAAGGTCCTCGTCGGGGACATCGGCGCGAGCATCGTGGACACGGGCGCCAACCGCCGCCTCCTCTGCTCCCGCGAGGGCCTGAGAGTCAGATATGGACAGGCCCTCGCTCCCGCGTCCGGGGGCAGCCGGGGATCCCTCGATGCCGGGTGTGCGGATCCTTTTTCCGTTGATATCGCTCATGCCTTGCTCCGCGACGAGCCCGCTTTGCGCAGCGCGGCGGCGAGCAGGTCCTCGGCGTCGCTGCCCTCGATGCCTTCGAGCAGCTGCTCGGCTTCTAGCGGCGCGTAGCCGAGGTTGACGAGGCCATCGCGGGCGAGGCCGCGGGCGTCGGCGCCGTCGGACACCATCGCAGCGACCTCTTCCTCGAGCGAGCCGGCGACCTTCTCGCGCAGCTCGACGATGATCCGCTCCGAGGTGCGCTTGCCGATACCGGGCACGGCCTGGAAGCGTTTGGCGTCGCCGGCCGCGATCGCGCGCAGCAACTCGCGGGCGGGACCGCCGGAGAGCGCCGCCAGCGCCACCTTGGGGCCGATGCCGCTGACCGAGATCAGCTCGCCAAAAAGGTCGCGCTCTTCCTCAGAGGCGAACCCAAAGAGGGAAAGCGAGTCCTCGCGCGAGATCAGCTCCGCGTGGAGGAAGACCTCCCGCCCAGTCGCCGGCACGGCCTTCAGCGTCTCCGCCGAGACCGCCAGTCGGTAGCCGACCCCGCCGGTGTCGACGACGACGTGGTCGGGCCGTCGCACCATCACCTCGCCGCGCACCGCGGCGATCATCCGGCCAGCCTCTGCGAGGCGGCTTCTTCGGCTGCCAGGGTGGCCGCTTCCCGCCCGGTTGCGCCACCGTGACAGATCGCCACCGCCAGCGCATCGGCCGCGTGGTCAGGCGTCGGTGGGTCAGGCAGACCAAGCAGTGTTCCGACCATCCGCTGCACCTGTTGCTTGCCTGCGGCGCCGGAGCCGCAGACCGCCATCTTGATCGCCTGCGGCGTGTAGGTGAAGCAGTTGACGCCGCACTGGGCGGCAGCGAGCATCGCCGCGCCGCTGGCGCGGCCGACGGCCATCGCCGAGTGCACGTTCTTGCCGAAGTAGAGGTCCTCCAGCGCCATCGCCACCGGTTGGTGCCACTCGATCAACTCGGCGAGCGCACTGTGGATCCGCTCCAGGCGTCGCTCCATCGGCACTTCCGACGAGGTTTCGACCACGCCACCGTCGAGGGCGGCCATGCGGCTGCCCTCGATCCTTACCACGCCGAAGCCGAGATTGGCCGCGCCGGGATCGATCCCCATCACGACTTGCATAAGGGGTGATTCTGGGACCAAGCCCGGATGCCTTTAGGAGAGCGGCCTCAGCAGGTCGTAGCGTCTTGTACTTTTTCGCCGCTGATCGCTGGAGGCGCCAGCAATCTGGCGCCTCGCGAAAAAGTTAAGCGGAGACCTGCTGAGGCCGCTCTACGCGGCCAGCTTCTCGATGATCTCCGCCGGCACGTCGAAGTTGGCGTGGACCTCGTTGACGTCGTCGTGCTCCTCGAGCGTGTCGACGAGCTTGAGCAGCCATTCGGCCTCGCTGCCCTTGACCATCACGGTGCTCTTCGGCTCCATCGTGAGGTCGGACGAGAGCACCTCTACCCCCGCCCCTTCGAGTGCCTCGCGCACCGCACTGAGGTCACCGGGCTCGCAGATCACGCGCAGTTGGTCGCCGTCCTCGCGTACGTCCTCGGCGCCGGCGTCGATCGCGACGATCACGTCATCCTCGCCGTAGCGGCTGCCGTCGACGACGACGACACCGCGTTTCTCGAAGATCCAGGCGACCGAGCCCGGCTCGCCGAGGTTGCCGTGATGCTTGGTGAACGCGTGGCGCACATCAGCACTGGTGCGGTTGCGGTTGTCGCTCAGCGCCTCGACCAGGATCGCCGCACCGCCCGGGCCGTAGCCCTCGAAGAGGATCCGTTCGATCGCCTCGGCGTCGGTGCCGACCCCGCTGCCGCGATCGACCGCACGCTGGATGTTGTCCTTCGGCATCGAGGCGTCGCGCGCCTTCTGGATTGCCGTGGCAAGCGGGGCGTTGGCCTCGGGATCGGGCCCGCCGTCGCGAGAGGCAACCGTGATCGCCCGTGCCAGCTTGGTGAAGAGCTTGCCGCGCTTGGCGTCCGCCGCACCCTTCTTGTGCTTAATAGAAGACCACTTCGAGTGTCCAGACATACCTGGCATTCTATGAATGTGGAAATGGTCAGTGAGCCGCACAGGGGTGGGGCGGCCAGAGGATTGGCCGCAAGCCTGATCTTCGTGGCAATGCTGTTCGCTGCTCTGGCGATCTGGACCGCGATTCCGCTGAGCTGGATCTACATCGGCTCGAAGGTCTCCAACACCCAGTTCCCCAGCCAGGGGCCCTACTTCGTCGTCGCGGTCGGAATCATCGTCTCGATTCTCTTGATCGCCTGGCTGATCGGCCGGCTCAACCGTCTCTATATCCAGATCACCGGCACCAACCGCCTCGAGCCGATGCGCCCCACCTGGCTGAAGAGCATGCGCGACACCTCGCCGAACCCGGGCACGACGACCGTGGTCGAGGCCGTGCTGATGGGCTCGGTCATTCTTGCCGCCCTCACCCTGACGGTTTGGTTCTTCCTGCTGGCGGGCTCGCCGATCCCGAATCAGTAGCGCGGCGGATCAATGGTGCGGGGGTGGGATGCCGGTGCCCCTCCCCGTTCGCCTGGAGGGGCCAGGCTCCCCCCACCACCCCGGTCTAGACGACGAACTTCCCGTCGACCTGGAAGTCCTCGCCGTCGACTTCGATCTTGCCCCCCTTGCGCAGGTCGCAGACCAGATCGGTGTGGACGGCGGAGTCGTTGACGCCGCCGGACTCGGGGTAGGACTTGCCGACCGCCATGTGCACGGTGCCGCCGATCTTCTCGTCGAGTAGAACCTCGAGAGTGCCGCGGTCGATCGCGTAATTGGTGCCAATGCCCAACTCGCCGAGGCGGCGGGCGCCCTCGTCGGTATCGAGCAGCTGGATCAGGAACTCCTCCCCGCGCTCGGCGCTGGCGTCGACGACCTTGCCGGCCTCGAAGCGCAGCCGCACCCCGGAGACCTCGCGGCCGCCAATCACGGCGGGCAAGTGGAATGTCACCTCGCCCTCGACCGAGTCCTCGACCGGGCCAGTGAAGAACTCGCCGTCGGGCATGTTGTGGCGGCCGTCGCAGGGGATAAATTTGCGGCCCGCGATGCCAAGCTTGATGTCAGTGCCGGGGGCAGTCACCCGCACCTCTTCGTGACCCTCGATCCACTCGGCCAGTCGCACGCACTCGGCCGAGGCGCGCTGCCAGGCGGTGAGGGGCTCGGCGTCGTCTGCCAAGCAGGCGCCGAAGTAGAAGTCCTCGTAGTTGGCGAGGCTCATCTCAGCCTCGGAGGCATAGGCGTTGGTCGGGTAGAGCGTGTAGCACCAGCGGAACTCATTGGCGGCGCTGCGCTCCATCATCTTGTTCAGCACCGGGCCGGTGGCCATCTGGCGGCGGGTCTGGCGCTCGGGCGGGATCGCGGAGAGTTCGCGGGTGTTGGCGCTGGCGCCGATGCCGATGCGGACGTCGGCGTTCTCCACGGTCCACTCCATCAGCGGCGAGATCCAGGCCAGCTGCTCGTCACTGGCGTGCTCGTAGTAGATCGCCGCGAGGCCGTCGAGGCCGACGTTGAGGATCGGGTGGGCGCCGGCCTTCAGCACCTCCTCATATACTGCCCGCAGGAGCGGCTCGGCACCGACCTCGCCGTCGATCGACACGATCTCGCCCGCCTTCACCTTGGTCGAATAGCCGACCAAGATCTTCGCCAGGTTCTCCGCTCTGGGATCTCTCAAGTCTCCGCCTCCTCTCGAGCACGACTTTGTTGCGCGCTCGTAGTCATCGCCATGAACAGTGCGTGAAGTCTTGGATCGTCGGTCAGCTCGGGATGGAAGGCGCAAGCGAGCACGCGTTCCTCTCGAATTGCCACGGGGTGATCGTCGTAGGTGGAGAGCACCTCCACTTCGGGACCGCAGTGCTCGACCCAGGGGGCGCGGATGAAAACTGCGCGCAGCGACTCGTCGCCGATCCCCTCGATCTCCAAGTCCGCCTCGAAGCTCTGCAACTGGCGACCGAAGGCATTGCGTTCGGTGCTCGCGTCGATCAGGGCCAGGTGCCCGGAGTCACAGACGATCATTCCGGCGCAGGTGCCGAAGATCGTCCCTCCGGCGTCGTGTAGCGCGCGAATTGGCCCCTCCAGGCCAGCAGACTCGATCCCCTTCGAGATCGTTGTGCTCTCTCCCCCTGGGATCACCAACCCATCGAGCCCTTCCAGATCCCCCGGCACGCGGACCTCGTTTACTTCGGCCCCCAGCTCGCGCAACACTTCGCAGTGCGCTTTGAAGCCCCCCTGGATTGCGAGCACGCCGAGGCGCAGCTCAGGCACCGCGGTCTTGTAGAAGCGCATCGGCTGCGGCGAGGTCGGCGATCTCCAGGCCGGGCATTGCCTCGCCGAGTCCGATCGAAGCCGCCGTCACCCGCTCGGGGTCGTTGAAGTGCGTGGTCGCCTCGACGATCGCCTTGGCGCGGCGTTCGGGGTCGCCGCTCTTGAAGATGCCCGAGCCGACGAAGTTACCCTCAGCGCCGAGCTGCATCATCAGTGCCGCGTCGGCTGGGGTGGCAATGCCGCCGGCGCAGAAGAGCGGCACGGGCAGCCTGCCCTGCTCCGCCACCTCGTGGACGACTTCCAGCGGCGCCTGGTGCTCCTTGGCGGCCGCGGCAAGCTCTTCGGGGCCAAGCTGGGCGAGCCACTTGATGCCAGCGACGATTTCGCGCATGTGACGCACCGCCTCGACCACGTTGCCGGTGCCGGCCTCGCCCTTTGAGCGGATCATCGCCGCTCCCTCGCCGACCCGCCGCAGCGCCTCGCCGAGGTTGGTCGCGCCACAGACGAAGGGCACCTCGAAGGCGAGCTTGTCGATGTGATGGCGCTCGTCGGCCGGGGTCAACACCTCCGACTCGTCGATGTAGTCGACTTCGAGCGCCTGCAGGACCTGCGCCTCGGCGAAGTGGCCGATCCGCGCCTTGGCCATGACCGGGATCGTCACCGCCTCCTGAATCCCCGTGATCATCGCCGGATCCGACATCCGCGCGACGCCGCCGTCCCGACGGATATCGGCAGGCACCCTCTCCAAGGCCATAACCGCGCAAGCCCCAGCCTGCTCGGCAATCCGTGCCTGCTCCGGCGTGACCACATCCATGATCACGCCGCCCTTCAACATCTCCGCCAGCCCGGTCTTCACCCGAAACGTCGCTCTCTCAGCCATGAACCCGCATATTACGTGCCTGGCCTTCTCAATCTCGCCAGCGAGCTCGCGAGCGGGCATCGGTGCTGCCCCCGAACGTTTTGCGCGGGGGGAGCACAGGGCCAAGCGGCGCCAGCTACTCCACTCTCAATCGACGAGTTGCGAGTGAGGGGCGGCGGCGATGCCCGCCCACCAATTGCTACTTCAGCTTGTAAGCCCGGATGCGGTCTTTGTGCGTGTCTTCGTCACGGGCGTAGAGGCCGTGGGCCAAGGCCTGAACGAGAGCCATCAGCGCGGTGTTCGACCGGGCAAAGGAAGGGCTGTTCGACGAGTAGTAGAGGGTCAGCTCGGCGTGCTCGCCGACCTCGGACATCGATGCATCGGAAACGGCGAGGGTGCGAGCGCCACGGTGCAGGGCGAGCTTCATCGCCCGCAGCAGCAGGGGATGGGCGCGACCGGAGGAGATGACGATGACCAGGGTTTCCTCGTCGATGCGGCCGAGTCGCTGCAGCGACTCGCCGCCGGTGCTGGCGACGATCTCGGCGCGGATATCGAGCAAGCTCAGCGTGTGTCGCAGGTAGCTGGCAAAGAAGGCCATCTGGTCGACGCCGACGATCACCACGCGCTGCGCTTCGGCCAGCGCGGCGACCGCCCCGTCGACCTGCTCGCGGGTCAGCTTGCGGGCGGTTTCCTCGAGGTTGGCGTAGTCGGCGCCCAGCGATGCCTCCAGCTCGGAGTGGTCGAAGGAGAAGAGCGCTCCGGCGTTCGCCGCGCTGGCGGCGACGGCGCCTGCCGTGCGGTACTCCTCGATCGCCGCCTGCTGAAGCTCGGGGTATCCCTCGAAGCCGAGGGCCTGGGAGAAGCGCACCACCGTCGATGACGAGGTGCTCGCTCTCCTGGCCAGCTCCTCGGCGGTGAGGAAGGCTGCCTCGTCGAGGTGATCGACGATGTAGCGGGCGACGTCTTTTTGAGAACGCGAGAACTCATCGAAGCGCTCCTGGATGTACTCAGAGAGGCTCTTGAGCTGGGCGGGACTGGTTGTGGTCTTCGTTGCAGTCTTGGTCACGGCGGTCGTTTTCGCCGGACCCAGGGCTTTCCCTTCCAGCAAACCGTGAACACTTCCACCCACCCGCTTTCTCGCTATCTGGTTGGATTGGCGCTGCGATGACCCTTGAGCAGGCGCTGCACCTCACCAACCGCAACATGATCGCCTTCGATCTGCTGCTCGGCAGCGCCGCGATTGCCGCTCCCGCCGCGACCCTGAAGGTGCTCGGACATGAGCACCCCTCACCGGACGCCGAGCACCTCTTCCGCCGTTGCGGTCCGATCTGGCTCACCTTTGCCGCCGCGCACGCGATCGCCGAGCGCCGCGGCGAGCAGCGCGACTGGTGGGCGCTGGCCTGGCTGCGCGGCACCGAGATCGCCACCGATGCACTTTGGGCCGAGTCCCCTGCTGTCAGCCGCCCAGGCGCCAAGCTCGGCCTTCGTCTCGCCGGAGTCGCCAATGTGGCGATGGCCGCGGGATTCGCCTGGCTGTCGAGAAAGTAACCCTTGGCCGATCTCGCCGGGCTCCCCGACAAACGCTGGAGCCTGCGCGGCACTACCGAAGAGGGAGATGAGGCGTGGCTGATCCGCGGCATCTCGCGCAAGCTCTACCGCTGTCCCGCTTGTCATGGGGAGATCGAGATCGGCAGTGAGCACGTCGTCGTCCAGTACGTCTTCCGGCTCGGCGGCACCGAACATCACCACTGGCATCGCCGCTGCGCCGAAGAACTGCTGATCGGCGAGCTCGGCGACGTTCGCCGAGTGCCGACCTCGGAGTCGGCCCAGTCGAAGCTCGAACGGCGTGGCAAGTACCCGTCTGGCCGGCGCCGGCATCGCTGACGTGACCCGCCGTGCCGAGCTGATCTCGATCTACACCCGGATCGGGCGGACCTACTGGCGCTGGGCGCCCTCGCTGCTACTGCTCGCGGTCGTCGTCTTCGTGCCGCTTGGCCTTGTCCACGCGCTCACGGTCAGCGCCGAAATCGGCTCGCTCGACCTCGGCGGCGCACTGCATCTGCTTGCCATCGTCGGCGCAGTCATCGCGTTGGCCATGACCGGCCTGGTCGGCGAGGTCTTCTACGCCGGCGCGGTGGCGATCTCGCTGACCCATCCGCGCGACGGCAGGCCGCCGTCGCTGCGCGAAATCGCGGGCATGATCAACTACCGTCGCCTGGTCGCCGTCGACCTGATCTACGGGACGCTGGTCGCCGTCGGCTTTGTCTTCCTCTTCGTCCCCGGCGTGCTCGCCTTCGTCTGGTTGGGCCTGGCGGCTCCGGTGGTCGAGATCGAGCACCGCGGCATCCGCGCCGCGTTTACTCGCAGCGTGCGCCTGGTTCGGGAAAAATTCTGGGTCGTCGCCCTGGTGTTGATCCCGATCGAGATCATCGGCGACGCGCTAACAAACCTCGCCACCGACCTCACCCACAACCTCTTCGGCAGCGAATTGATCTGCGAGTGGCTCGCCGACGTGCTCTCGAACATCGCCTTTACGCCGTTCTATGCCGTCGCCGCCGTGCTGCTAACTGTCGACCTGATTCGGGATAAGGGCGGCGGCGCCGAACTGCACTCGGAGCCGGTGCCCTGACTTATCTCTTCGGCCTGCCGGGTCCGATGTGCTCGTTCACCATCTCGGTGGTAGCGCCGGCCTCGTGAAGCAGAAGCTCGTCGGCGGCCGGGTCATACTCGATCTCGATTGCACCGTAGTCGAGCATCTTGTGGTGGTTTGGACAGAGCACGACCAGGTTGTCCTTGACGTCGAGGTTCGCTTCCCGCCCAGCGATCGCGCGCAGGTGAGCCACCTCGCTGTACGTCTTCCCATTCGCCTGCGTGAAGGTGAATTTGCAGCATTGACAGCGTCCCTCGTAGAGTCTCTTGAGGTTGACGACGATCCTGTGGTTGCGGACGATGAGGCGGGCCAGGGCGGTCCGGACCCGCGGCGGGGCTGAGGTCGTCCGGCGCGCGATCGCTTCTTCGAGCGCCTTTCTCGACATTTCGCCGGCGATTGCATCGACCGCCACCGCCACCGCGGCATCATCGGCCCCCGCCGCCGCATCCAGCGCCGCGTTTAGCGCTCCTCCAACTGCCCCCAGCTCACCGAGCATCTCCTCGACGGAGGCATAAGCGATCGGCTTGTCCACACGTGTGAACCCGCGCGGGTAGTAGCCCGGCTCGTACGTCAGCGCGGAGAGGACCTCGATGCGCGGCGCGTCGATCCAGCGCAGCTCGTCCAGCAGGTACATGTACTCCCAGGTCGCCCCGCCGGCATCGAGGCCCCAGAGTCGCTTCGAGACGGTACGCGAGCGCTCGCGAAGGAGCACCCGCCCCGCGACCGGGAAGAGGCCTTCGGAGTAGAAGAGCACCCAGTCGCCTTGCTCCATCGCTTCCCAGGTGCCGACCTTGCGGCCGGCCTTCGTACCCCATGCGGCCACGCCCGTCGGCACCCCCTCGGCGAGGGCAAGCGAGCTGGCGCTCAGTCCCCGAAGGCGGCTGAGCGGCACCGACGTGCTCACCGTGCGCGCAAAGTTGCGGCGAGCGGTGGCATCCGCGGCCGGGACCAAGAACAGCTCGGTCACTGCCGCTACTCGCCCATCGCCTTGATCACAAGGCGCTTCGGGCGGCCGCCGTCGAACTCGCAGTAGAAGACCTGTTGCCAAGGACCGAGATCGAGGCGCCCCGCGGTGACGGGCACGATCGCCTGGTGGTGAACGAGCAGGTTCTTCAGGTGAGCGTCGCCGTTGTCCTCACCGCCACGGTGGTGCCGGTAGTCGCCGCCGTCGGGCAGCAGCTCTGCGGCTATCTCGTTCGCGGTCGGCTTCCAGCTTGGCGGCGCCACCTTGTCGAGCCATTCGAGCACGTCCTCGTGCAGCCCCGGCTCGTCATCGTTGACCCAGACCCCAGCGGTGATGTGCATCGCCGAGACCAGCACCATCCCCTCCTCAATGCCTGCCTCCTCGACCGCCGCCTGCACCTCCTCGGTGATGCGGATCAGCTCACGCCGCTGGCTGGTGTTGAAGGTCATATAGGCGGTGTGGGATTTCATTGGCTCCCTTCCTGGCTGCGTTTGATGCTGCATTGCTGGAGGCCGATTTCGCGGGCCAAGTCGTAACGCTTGGGGGCCTCGGTATCGCGGCGCTGGCGGGCTTTCACGTAGGCCGCGGCATCGCCAGCTTCCGCCGCCCTCAAGGCCTGCCGGTCATAGCGCATCACCCGTTCCTGAGCCTGCACATACTTTCGGAAGGCCGGTTCGACCGATGCGGGCGCGTTGAGTCGCCGGAAACGTTCGACTCCGCTCCGGGAGATCCCCATAAGCGTCGTCGCGTACGGAACGTTGGGGTTTTCTTCGAGTTCCTGTGAGCGCACCGTCGTGTAGGTGCTCTGGCTTGCTTCACAGATCGAATCGGCCTTGGCAATCAGTGCTGATTTGCTGAGTGGCTCGGGTGTTGGCGGCTTGACGTTTTTGGCGCTCACCGCCTTGGTCTTTTTCGGACCGGCTGCGCTGTTGGCTCCGTCACCGCCGTTTCCACTACTTGCAAGTACTACGACGGTGACGATCGCCGCGACTACCGCCACGATGGCGCCGAAGAGAGCAAGGCGGCGCTTGCGCGCAGGCCCAGTTGCAGCTCGGCCTCGTTTCTTTGGCGCGCCGGGCGCAACGGTCTCGGCCATGACCCTCCGGGTCGCCTCGGTCGGCTGCGGAGATGGCCGCGTCTCCCCCGTCTCGGCTGCGATCGTCTCGGTCGTCCGGGTGGCCGCAGCGCCAGTTGCCACCGTCCGCTCTGGCGCCGCCGGGCGCTCCCCCTTGAGGGCCGCCTGGGCCGCGCGGCCCAGGTCTCCGGCCGACGGATAACGATCGTCGGGGGTCTTCGACATCGCCCGGATGACGACGTCGTCGAGTGCCATCGAGACCTCCGGCACGTACAGCGAGGGCGCCGGGGGCGGATCGTTCAAGTGGGCATAGAGCCGGGCGGCCTCGCCGTCCTTGGGAAAGGGCACCTCGCCGGTAAGAAGCTTGAAGAGCAGGCAGCCGAGCGCGTAGACGTCGACGCGGGCATCAACGGCGCCGCCGGAGATTTGCTCGGGTGCGACGTAGTCGAGCGTGCCGACGAAGCGGCCGGTCTGGGTCAGGCCCGACTCGGTGGCGACGTTGCGAGCGACGCCGAAATCGGTGATGTAGGCGTGCTCGGCCCCATCGCCGCCGCTAAGCAACACGTTGGCCGGCTTGACGTCGCGGTGGACGAGTCCGGCCGCATGGATCGCATCAAGGCCGTTGGCGACCTGGGCGATCAGGTCCACCGCGGCGCCAGGTGGTAGGCGCCCCTCCCGGACAAGCCGCTTGGCGAGGTCGGCGCCGGCGACGTAGCGCATCGCAATGAAGGGCACGCCACCCTCTTTTCCGGCGGCGTAGATCGGCACCACGTTGGGATGCTCGATCGAGGCCGCGATCTTCGACTCCTCGGTGAAACGCCGGGCAAAGACCTCGTCGGCGGCCGCCTCGGGGGCGATCAGCTTCAGCGCCACGCGCCGTTCCAGGCCCGGCTCCACAGCCAGATAGAGAATTCCCATCCCGCCACGGCCTAGGCGACGCTCGATCCGGTAGCCGGCGAACTCATCGCCGTCGGAGAGCTCGATCCCGTGAGTCGGCTCGGCCATTGCCGAACCCTAGCCCGCCTCCGGCAGACTGGCCGGTTAACTCAGCCGCAACCTGGGGCTTTCTAGACTGAGTGTGGACCCATGCGACGCCTCGCCATCGCCGCCGTACTCCTTGCCTGCCTACCCGCCGGTGTCGCCGCGGCGCGCCAATTCGTGCAGCAAGGCACCCTGCGGGTCGCCTTTGATGCGCACCTGCTCCCCCACGCGTTGCCGCGCGAACGGGAGGCGCCCGTCACCGTGCAACTCGCTGGCGCGGTCCGCACAACCGACGGCAGCATCCCGCCTCAGCTGCGCGAGATCTCGATCGCGATGAACCGGGCCGGCGTCGTCTCTGTCGCCGGACTGCCGAGCTGCCGCCCCTCCGAGCTGCAGCAGACCAGCACTGAAGCTGCCCTCAGGCAGTGCCGCAGCGCTCTTGTCGGCCATGGCCACTTTGCGGCCAACGTCAACTTTCCCGGCTCGCCCGTCTTCCCGGCGCGGGGAACGGTCCTGGTCTTCAACAGCACGGGCAAAGGAGGGATGAACCTGCTTCTGCACCTCTACGGCTCCAGCCCTGTCCGAGCCGCGTTCGTCCTCCCCTTCAAGATCTCCCGTCAGAGCAAGGGCAAGTTCGGCACGGTGTTCTCGACCCATCTGCCCCGGCTCGCATCCGACCAGGGCTACGTCACCGACATCGACCTGAAGATTGGCCGCACGTACAGCTACCGCGGCGAGAAGCGCAGCTTCATCAGCGCCAGCTGCGCCGCACCGGCCGGCTTCCCCGGCGCGATCTTCGAACTGGCCAAGGCGACCTTCTCCTTCGCCGGCGGCCAACACCTGATCAGTCACTTGCCGGGCGACTGCAGGGTCCGCTAGCCGCCCGGCCGTCCACGATGCTCAGTAGCCGTACTTGTTGGCCTGCTTTTCGGCTTCCTTCACCGCGCCTTCGGCTTCTTGCTTGCCCTTTTCGATGCCTTCTTCGGCTTCCTTCTTGGCTTTTTCGATCGTCTTGCTGGTCTTGCCCTTACCGTTTTCAACGCCTTTCTTGGCGGCTTCTTCGGCTTCGTTGAAGCCCTTCTTCACTTCTTCTCTGGCCTTTTCGATGCCCTTCTTCGCTTCTTCGGAGCCCTGTTCGATCCGGTTCTGAGCTTCCGAGGAAACGCTGTCGCTGTTGCTGCTGCCGCCGCACCCGGCCGCGACGCCGGCCGCGATCCCGATTGCCAATACAAGCGGCAGCAAGCGGGCGATCCGCGCGCTCCTCCAACTCAAGCTTTTTGCTGACACATTCGCTCCTCTCGATCGCATTGAATGGCGATCTTCGCATCGACCGCGGCGCGCGGCTAGCTGGGACCAGTGGCAAGCAACTGGTCGGGTGTTTCTCCTACGGCGAGGGGAAGGAGCGCAGCCGCGAGATCAGGAAGCGGCGGTCGGACTCCGAGCTCGACAGCTCCAGCGCTCGCTCGTAGGCGGCCTGGGCCTCGTCGTCGCGGCCAAGCCGGCGCAGCAGATCGGCTCGAGTCGAGTGGAGATGGTGATAGGAGTCGAGCTCCGACCCCTCGATTGCGGCCAGGCCGGCTTCCGGACCATCGCTTTCCGCAACGGCAACCGCACGGTTCAACTCGACCACCGGGGACTCGGTCTGGCGGGCGAGCTCGTCGTAGAGGGCAACGATCTGCGGCCAGTCGCGATGCTCCTCGACGTGCAGCGAAGCGATTGCGGCCTGGATCACGTAGGGACCGCGCCCGCGCAGGGCAAGCGCTCGGTCGAGTGCCACCCGTCCCTCAGCGATCTGGCCCGCGTCCCAGAGCGAGCGGTCCTGGTCGGCGAGCAGCACCATCTCGCCGTCGCGGAAGCGGGCCTCGCGGCGCGCCTCGAGCAGCATCGCCATCGCCAGCAGTCCCTGCACCTCGGGCTCGTCTGGCATCAGCTCAGCGAGCGCCTGGCCGAGCCGGATCGCCTCGCGTGCCAGCTCGCCCTCTCCCCCGTACCCCTCGTTGAAGATCAGGTAGACGACGGCGAGAACCGCGGCAAGCCGGTTGGGAAGCAGGTGCCCGGGCGGTACGCGGAACGGAATTCCAGCCGCCTTGATCTTCTTCTTGGCGCGGACCAGGCGCTTCGCCATCGTCTCCTGGGGGACCAGGAAAGCGCGCGCGATCTCCTCGGTGCCAAGCCCGCCCAGGGTCCGCAGGGTCAGGGCCACCTGGCCCTCGGTGGCGAGCGCGGGATGGCAGCAGGTAAAGATCAGCTCCAGCCGCTCGTCGGGGAATTGCCGGTCTTCGGGCTCGTCGAGCATTGCCTCGGGTACCTCGAGCAGCTTCGTCTTCTCGGAGAGAGTCCGCTCGCGGCGGATGCGGTCGATCGCCCGGTTGCGCCCGGTGGCGATCAACCAGGAGCCTGGGTTGGCGGGGACTCCTTCCGCGGGCCAGCGCTCCGCCGCGATCGCGAACGCCTCCTGAGCGGCCTCCTCGGCGAGGTCGAAGTCGCCGAAGAGGCCGATCAGGGCGGCGAGGACGCGGCCCCACTCCTCCTGGAAGACGCGCTCGATCAGTACGACTCCACCGGACGCACCTCGATCGCCCCGCCCATGCTCGCGGCCGGGATCTTCGCCGCCAGCTCGATCGCCGCGTCGAGATCGTCCGCCTCGAAGATCAGGTAGCCGCCGAGCGCCTCCTTGGTCTCGACAAACGGCCCGTCGGTGGTCAGCGTCTTGCCATCCTGCACCCGCACTGTCGTGGCCGTTTCGGGGTCTCCCATCGCCTCTCCCGGCGTCACGCCCGGCGTTTCGTTGATCTGCCGGTAGGCGCCGTAGACCGCTTTCTGCTCGTCTTCGGAGAGCTTGTTCCAAGCCTCCGGGTCCCGCGGCGTCGGCGTCGTTCCCTGGTGGATCAGCAGCATGTACTTCATTCGTTCCTCCTTGGGGAGAGATTGTGATCGCTCCTTAGACGAACGGGAAGCGCCTAAATGGACAACCCTGGGGTCAGAGCCCGAGCCCGCCCACTCCCTTCTCGCCCCAGCCAAGATGATGAGCGAGCTCGTGTCGCAAGGTCACCTCCACCTGGCGCGCGAGCAGCTCCCGGTCATGCCCGAAGTCGCGTTCCAGCGTGTCCCGGTAGATGACGATCCGGTCCTCATACCGATCATGCGCGATGCCGTCACCGAAGTACTGGCCGTACGCATGCACCTCAGTCCCCATGTCGGAAACGACAACGGCAACCCGCGCCAGCACCTCCTGAAACTCATCAGGCAAGCGATCGATCGCATCGGCAACCAGCAACTCGAACTCCTCTGGCTCGCCGGCGTCAGGCACCCGCCAAAGCTAGGCCACTGAGCCGGCCAGCTCCCGATCGATCTCGAGAAGGTATGGCGCAACCAAGCCCTCATAGTCAGCCTTGCGCTCCACGGGGAGATCCTTCCAGCCGGTTATCGAACCGCGACAAATGCTTGCTCCACAAAGACAACCGCCTGGAAAATGCTCGATCGAGTAGTTGCGCATCGCGTAGTCGAAGGTGATCTCCTCGCCATCGGAGATTGACCTCCGAGCCACAAAATCGCAGGCGCCGGTCACGTTCAGCTCAACGCCGCAGTTCGGGCTGCACGAGTGGTTGACCTTGGGGCCGAGACCGCCGTGTCTTGCCCACTTAGTGCGACTGACCTGGGTTGCATGCGAGTCGTTACGGGCAACCTCACCTTCGAGCACTCCGACCATCACCGTTTCGCCGACTTGGAAGCCACGAGTTGCGCGGACGCCACCTCCCTTGCCTCCTTGAGGAGTACAAAGCTCATATCCGACAGGATCCAAGAGACCGCCTCTCAATTGTTTAAGCACAGCGAAACTGCGCTGGATGACCTTATTCCATCGGGAAAACAGGACCGATTGGCCTGGAATCGGAACTCGCGCATCGCTGCCGCTTGCGGAGAGCGTTTGCCAATGGGGCAGGAAGGACTCGAACCTTCAACCGACGGATTATGAGTCGCGGCCGGAAGCTGTCTATAGAGCCGAATCCCCCGCGGTAGAGCGAATCACGTCCAAGGAGTTCGGCTGAGTTCGGTGGAGTCGGAGACCAATTTCGGGACCAAGTTTCGGTGTCTTCAGACCACAGATTTGCATCGGCGATTTCATACGTGCAGCGCACCGTGATCAAGGCCCGACCCCCGGACGGGTGAAGCGAGCAGCGTGCGCTCTACCTCCTGACCGAGGTGGCAGATTGGATGACTGCGCCGCCCTTAGCGCCGATTGCCCAGATTGCGGTTGATCTGCCCAGCGGATCGACAGCAATCTGCGGTTCGCCGAGGCTCTTCGTCCAACGGGAGATATCGGTGGGCCGCGACCAGGCACCTCCAGGCGGATGCTTCGCCGCCTGGATGGCGAAGTTGGGGCCGGGGCGAGTGTCGTAGCCCTCCCAGATCGCGGTCGCGTTGCCCCAGGAATCCACCACCAGCTGCAGATGCTGCCCACCCCGGCCGTGACCAGTAGTGATGTCGACCGGCCTCGACCAGCCCCCTCCGGCCGGGCGGGTCGCGCCCTGGACGACGAGATAACTACCGTTGGAACGTTGCCATATCGCGGTCGCCTCGCCTTGGGGATCGACTGCGATTTGCGGGTCCTGTACGAGGCGGTGCCCCGCCTTGGAGATGCTGACCGGCGCCGACCAGGTCCCACCGGCCGGGCGGGTCGCAGTTTGGATCCGACGGCTTTGGATCCGGATCCGCCGGCCATTGGACGCCCTGCCTGCCCAGACCGCTGTGGCGTTGCCCTGGGAATCCACAGCCACCTGTGGCCAACCGCCCACTACTCCATTGGCAGAGAGGGCGACCGGCGCCGACCAGATCCCTCCGGATGAGCGGGTTGAGCTTTCAATTGCACCGCTGTATTCCTCTTCCCAGACCGCAGTTGCGCCGCCCTGGGGGTCAAGTGCGATTTGCGGAGATCGGGCGGCCTTTCTCGGTGGAGACAAGGTGACCGGTGCCGACCAGCTCCCTCCAGCCGACCGGGTCGCGCTTTGGACGACCGAGCGCCGACCTTCCTCCCGTTCCAAGAGCCAAACCGCAGTCATGTTGCCTTCAGGGCCGGCCGCTACGAGCGCCGAACCCGCGCCAGCTGCGGAGAGGGTGACCGGCGCCGACCAGCTCCCTCCGACTGAGCGGGTCGCGCTCTGGACGACCCAGGAGCGACCCACACGGCGCCCCCAGATGGCCGTCTCGTTGCCCAGGGGGTCGACGGCGATCTGCAATCCATACGCATCTTCCAAACCGCCAAAGAAACGGGATGGAGTGGACCAAGGTCCGCCGGCTTGCCGCACCGCGCTCTCGTAGATGAGTTTTCCGCCGCGGTATCGCCGCCACACGGCGGTCGCATTGCCTGCGGAATCAACACTCACCAACGGGGATTCTTCGCCAATGCTCATAACCCCGGAGACATTCATCGGGCGCGACCAGCCTGGCGCAGCGCTCGCGGGCGGCGCGACCAAACCCGCCGCCAAGCAGCCGGCAATGGTCAGGCGCAGAAACCACGAGTGAGGTGCATGCGTACGCAAAGGACCCGTGCCTCCCCCGAACATCATCGATCTCCCCCACATCCCGTGATCTTCATCTCGGTACTTAGCAAGTCTACTTTGCCGGCGCGAGAGAGGCGACCCACTGGGATGGGGCGGGAAGGACTCGAACCTTCGACCGACGGATTATGAGTCGAGTCGGAAGTCGTCCGTAGAGCCGAATCGTGCCTGACGGGGTGCGATCAGTCCGGGGAGTTCAGCTGAGTGCGGTGGAGTCCGGGACAAATTTCGGGACAAAGTTTCAAGCGTCGGAATCAGGCACCTACGTCGTGATCGATCATCCATAGATGAATCCGGCCGAAATCGCTGCCACCGCCCCTATGAGCGATTCGTATGAGGTCGCTCGAAGGCGGCATTTCCGCAGGCGGCGGCTGCTCCCGTCTCTGGTACGCAGCGAGAGCGGCCCGAAGCTCAGTCCCGGCGACTTCGATTGGGTAAAGGTTGATGTTCAGCTCGGCCTCGCCGGGTCGTCCTTGATCTGCTCGGCTGGCCATAAAAATCAGCATGTCGAGGGTCTTGAAGCGACGCTGCAGATCGGCGTCGTCAAGCACCGCACTTCGGGTCCAGGCTCGGTTCAATTCGGTATGCATAGGCGACAGCAGCTCCATTGATTCCGAGGCCAGAATGGTCCCACGCGGAAACTCTTCGCTCGCCTTGAGAATGTCCTCGTCAAGGCGAGCCGCGGCTTCCTCCTTCCGCTGCTGCACCAACTGGCTTGAAGACCAGCGACGCTCGTCTCGAACGGCGCGCAACGCCGACCGCTCATTCAGCTTCGCGCCGAGCGCCACGCCTAGAAGCCCAGCGACCGGCGAAATGAAGAGAACCGGATCCATGCTTCGGCATCTTCCCCGGACGATCGGATCGAATCTCCTTGCGTCGTACCCACTTTCGCAGCAGGCTAGCGACACGTTCTAGCCCGGCTACCGCAAACCTTTGGGCGGCGGAACACCAAGCTGCTTGCAGATCGCGCGGGCCAGCGGAAAGGCGATCTCGCGATGACGCGGCACCGAGGTTGAGTGCTCGGCATCCATACCCCAGTAGCTGTGCCGGCCGCCCTCTCGAAGCAACCGGGCACCGTGCTTCTTTAGATGTCGCTCAAGGTCTCGGCGCTTCACGCCGCAACGATATTCAGCGACTCGCTGCCAACTGCCTTGCCTTGCGGCTCGTGCTCGGCGGCACGCAACTCAAGCATCCCCGCCAAGGCGTCCAGCGCCATCTCGCGCGCCTCCTCCTTGGTTCGGCCCTGGCTGAGCACGCCGGGAACCTCGGGGATCGAGGAGACAATCCAGCCGTCGCCTCCCTCCTCGTAGAGGATCGTGAGGTGCAGGGGGTCACTCATACATTGAGTTTAGCGCCCGATCCTGCGATCACTTCGGGACAAAGTTCGAGATCAGCCAGATTGGGCCGCTCGAAAGAATGCCGACTTTGCAGGCACTTCATATGGGGCGGGAAGGACTCGAACCTTCGACCGACGGATCATGAGTCGCGCTGGAGGCCGTCCGTAGAGCCGATTTGTGCCTAACGGGCTGCCCCCAGTCTGAGGAGTTGGGGCTGAGTTCGGTGGAGGCCGGGACAAAGTTTCAGCGGCCCGCCACTGCAAAACCGAGATCGAAATGGCGCATTTGCGGACCACACAAGGAGCCTGCCGAGGACTGATTGAAGCTAGCCATCGGTTGATGGCTTGTCCTCTGGACCCACCACAAACTCGATTCCCTTGGCTTTTAGGCTCGCAAGGATCTCCTCGATTGGGCGATTGGCACCCCCCGGCGTTGCGTCTTCAAGATGGGCTGCGAGAACGTCGGCACCGTCGACCGATAGCCAGGGCAAGCTGACTCCCTTTTGCTCGCGCCGAGCCTGATCGATCTCCGCAAGAATCCGCTCTGCTTCGGCCTTTGGAAATGCAGCCGGGGAGATGCACGTCTGCTTAGCTGACCCCCTAAGCAGCACACGCACCCTCAGTTCAGAGCGATCATCCATGGTCAACACAGAACGGTCCGGAGTCGTAGCCGCAAGTAGTCCGGTCGCCAACCGCATATCGCTCGGCGTTCGTCCGGTAGGTACGTACGGTCGACGGGGTGACGTGCTGAACGCAGCCGTGAAGCTGGGCTATGGAGCTTGCGCCGTAGGCGCAGTAACGGCTGACCAATAGGCTTTCGTGCTCAAGTACGGGCGGCCAGTCTCCCCTCTCGCACTGCGATCCCGCCCTTGACAAGCAGTCCTTTACTTCTCCAAGCGCGTAGAGAACAGCCTGGGCACGCGGTCCCCATTCTTCACGGCGGACAACCTTGTCGAAGCCATGTTCAGTGGCCTCGGTGAAGCAGGCCGATTCATCGGCGTCGCTAAACGCTTCGTAGCTGCAAAAGTGTTCGAGGACCACTCCCACGGTGTCGGAGCCACCACTGCCGCACCCGATGACACCGAACAGGATTGCGACCGCGCACCCGATCCCCGCTCCTTTCATTCTGGGGAGCCTAAAGCCATCGACTCCGCGCCGTTTCGCGCGTGGTCAGACTGGGCGATGCGCAAATCTCTAAGCTCGACTTGGGGCTTTCTCCGCGAGAATCTCTAGTGCCTCGCGTAGCTTGTCGCCCAGCTCCGTGACCGCCTCCTGCAACGCGGCCTCTGCTGAACCGAGCCAACAGGGACCGCACGCTCCTTGCTCATCCAGTGCATATCGCTCTGCATAACCCCATCCAGGCCAAGGTCGATCATCGTCCGAATCACCAGCTGGCCATCCTCGACTAGCTCTACCCCCCTGCCCATCCGCAATACATAAGCGATCGGGTCCGAGCCAGCACTGATAGTCGTAGCTCGCGTGAAGTGATAGAGAACCTCAGCCGCGCCGAACTCGCGAAGCGTTGCCAGCATTTTGTCGACTAGCTCATCCGTAACCCCGACTTTCGCCCGAGGATCGGCGGCTTTCATGGCCTCGTTCAACGGCTGAATCAGCTCCTCCAGGCGGCGAGAGGCTCGGTACGCATCCTCTTTCCATTCATCAACGCGCTCGCTCTCGCCAATCTCAGCGGAGAGACGCTCACGAACAGCCCCGGAGACACTGGCGAGGTCGAAATCTGCTTTGGCAACTGGCAGCTCCAGCCACGTTTGTAGCTCCTGAGCAACCTCGGCGACTTCGGGGCGACTGCGGGGTTCAAGCCTGGTACAGCGGTCAACGAGCTCGTCTAGCCGAACAGCATTTGGATGCGGCCGGTAATCGGCAATTCGGTAGGGCTCCGCTCCGGCAGGCTGATGACCCGGAGGCGGATAGTCGACTCCAGTGGCAAGCACCCAGAACGACTTTGCCAGGGAATAGACGTCGGCCGCGAGGGGGTCCGCATCAGCCGGTTCATTCAACATCTCAAAGGGAATGAAATTAGTGGGTCCGAGGGGCTTGCCGAGCTCGGTCAGGCCTCGGCGATCGGGTAGCGAGACTAGACCGAAATCACCGATTGAAGCCACGCCATTGAGCTCAAAAAGATTCGCAGGCTTCATATCCCTATGACCCATTTCGTAGTCTGCACGCAGACTCGCCAAGGTGCGTGCGATCGAAGCGAAGCTCTCAACGATGGCCGCGTGATCTGCGTTACTGAGCGCGGCAGTGATCGGTGTCGCCACTGGCATGACGAACCATGGTCGTTTCTTTGGTCCCGGTTTCTCAGGAACATGGGCATCGAGCAACGGCAAGACGCCGGAGTACTCGCCTAGGCCGCGCAGGGCCTCGATCTCAGTGATGAAACGCTTGTAGGGCTCACGATCAACCTTGCTGGTATTGAGCTCCTTCAGCGCAGCAAAAGCGCCGGTCTCGACGTTCTCGACCTTCCAGACCTTCCCATTGCCACCCCTGCCGAGTTCCTCGCCAAGTCGCCACGATCCGAGCTGTCTCTCTGGTGTGGTCAATCTGCGCTGGCGGCAAGACCACAGATCAGACAGTGCACCGGTCGGGTCCAATCCTCAAGAACCTTGACGGGCTCGTCCGGGTGACAACGGAAGTCAACCCTATGCATGTCGTCTTGCTCGTCAAGCGCCGGGGGCTGATCTGGTTCAGGCACCGACACCTCGATATCAAGGAAGCCCGAACTTCCAACCGAGCCAGCGAATTTGTCGAGCTCGGGCTTCAAAACCTTCTCAAATGCCTGTGCCTTGGCCGCCTCGATCTGTGCTCCCGTCCACCAAGAATCCGGCGGGGCCTGCACAGCGCAATAGGGACAAAAGTAGCCGCCCTCGGGAGCAGGCGTCGCCTCCTCGTCCTCACTGGCAGGTCTCCACTTGAGCTCCCGCTCGCAAGTTGGGCACTCGCGCCGAAGAAATCCCCCCGAATCCAAAGGCACGCTCATAGAAAGTTCGATGTCGCTCATCAGCTAGCGAAATCGGACGCTATAGGTGTAACCGCAGCTGCAGCCGCAGCGGATATTGACCGTTCCGCGACCGGTAACGATGCGCCTGTTACGACGACCACGGGGACAAACGAAAACGACCTCCTGCTTCGCCATGCCATCACCTCCTGCCAGGGTTGCTTTTGGGGCTTAGGAACTCTTGCATCTCATTCGGATACCAAGAGATACTCGGCCGCATCTTCCGCCAATTTCATTGCCTCTTATCGCTCCGCTTCGCACGAATAAACGCAATCCCCACGCATCCCCGGCAATCCGGCTCGCTTTGTCGGCGAGGCGGAGCTATCGTCGCCACGCCAATTGAATAAGCGCCCCGGCGGCGGTGGAACGCCCCGGGGCATGGCACCGAAGATTCAGCCTTCGATGCAAGCGAAAAGCTACTCGCCGTAGTTCTCTGGCGAGAACTGCATCGCCGGCGGCTCTTCGGTGTCCTACCGAAAGGAGGGCACCATGCCCCACCCCACTTTGAAAATTGTCGCCAGCCAGCGCGACGCGCTCTACGAGCAGGTGCGCAACCACCTGGCGGGTTTGGGCGATGTCGTCGTTGCGCTGGAGTGCCAGAAGGACTATCCCACCGCCGAGCGGTTGGCGATCGAGTTCGGCGAAGACTTCCGGCTGATGGCGGACCTGGGCTGGCAGCCCCAGGACGGCCGGGACACGGTTGAGCTCACGATGCCGCCGCATGACCTGATGGAAGTCGCCAAGCGCCTGCGCGATGAAGCGCACGGCGGCCTTGCTGACGTGGAAGAGGACCGCGAATCGGTCGCGCCGCTGCCCGTAATCAAAGGCTATGAAGACGCGCGGGATACCTGCGACACGATCCTCGCGGCGCTGGCCGAGGCCGAAGGAGGCGATATCCGTGTCCGCTGCGCATAGGAAGCGCCTTCGTCCCGGCGAGCTTGACGGCCTTGTTCTTTCCTACCTCTGCCAGCACAAGCAGGACGGGTCGCTGACCGCCACCGCCGTCGCCAAAGGTCTCGGCGGGCGGTCTGCCGGTGCCGTTTCCAACTGCCTCGCCCGCCTGGAGAAAGCCAAGAAGGTCCGGCTGGCGAAAAAGGCTCCTCGCGCCTACGTCGCCAAGACGGCAAGGGCGCGTTGAGGATGGGTCGACCGGGGAGGGGTTTAGGCCACCTTTGGCCCTTCCCTGGATTGACCCGCTGAGCACGACTTCTCGGGGGCCGGGGCGCAGGCCACAGGGAAGCTGCGGAATGGACCGGTGGGTTCGCCGCAGCTTGTCTCGGTCCCCGAGAAGTCGCGCAGGCTGACCCTGGCACTCCGCATTTGCGCAAACGCGGAGTTGTGGACCGAGCGAGTCCACCGCGCTATGCCAGGGCCATGAATTCTTGCCTCATTGCTTCATTCAGCAGCCGCGCGGCAGGTCGTCTGTACGGACGGGTGTGCGGTCGCCCCTGCGGACGGGTGTGCGGTCGGGTGGGAAGCTCGCGGAATTGCCGCCCTCGCCGATGCCACCGCCGTTTGCCGGTTCGGCGATCTGCCGACATCTCTACTGGCGTCAAAGGGGATGCAGGTTCGATGCCCGATGTGGCCGTTGGCTCGCACTCGCCGCGAACCGCGATCCCCTCGGCGCTGGGGAGGCAACGGCTCCTTGGGACGGCAGGCCGGTGACTGAATCCCGCCTGCTCACCGAGCCATTGCTAGACGCCGGCGAGGCGGCTCGACTGCTCCGGGTGCCGCGTAGCACGCTGTACGAACTGGTCCGAGTGCGAGGGTTGCCGCACGTTCGGATCGGAGATCGGGCGCTGCGGTTCACCCGTCGCGACCTGGAGACCTGGGTGGCGGAGAACACCTACGGCACCCGGAGCGGTCGGTGATGCAGCCAGGCTCAGCCAGCCGTGGTCGGGACCGGCTGCGGCTTCTCGAGGCTGAACGCCTCGGAGACCCGCTTGGCAGCATCCTCGCGGTCCACGAAGGCGAGGTAGCGGCGCGTCGTCGTCAGGTCCGCATGGCCCATCCACTCCATCACCTCGCGGGAATCGGCGTGGCGGATCACGGTGCTGCCGAAGGTATGGCGCAGATTGTGGAAGCGGAAGTCCTCGCGCAGGTCTGCCGCCCGGAGCGCGGCGCGATAGCGCTCCTTCAAGGACTTGTAGCCGACGTGCTGACCGCGCGCTGTGCAGAAGACGAGATCGTCGTCCGCCGTGAAGTGTTCGCGCTGTCCGAGGCGGGCGAGCCGTTGCGCCACCTCCTCGGCCATTGGAACGGCTCGCTCGGTGCCGCTCTTCGGGGTCGTCGTCTCGCCCTGAGTCCAGTTTTCGCGGACGTGGATCGTGCGGCGGATGAAGTCGACGTCGCGCCAGCGCAGCGCGAGCAGCTCCCCCATTCGCAGTCCGGCGAACGCCGCCGTGTGGAAGATCGCGGCGTCCTGCTCGGATTGCGCCACCCTGACCAGGGCCAAGACCTCCTCGGGGCGCAGCACGTCGATCTTCGCGGCGCGGCGCACCCGCGGGCGCTCGACCACATCGGCCGGGTTGCGGGGCAGACCGTGAACCTTCATCGCTCGCTTGAAGATCGAGCCGAGGCAGACGAGGTACTTCTGACGGGTCCGGTTCGAGCCGCTGTAGCCACCGATCCACAGCTCGATCTCTTCCGGCGTGATCGTCTCGATCTTCCGGTTCCCGAACTCACGGTCGAGGACGCGGACCATGTTGCGATAGTCGCGCAGCGTCGACGCCTTGCAGTCGCGGACCTTCTCGCAGTAGTCCAGCCACTCCTCAGCGGCATCGCGGAAAGTTCGCCCCGTCCGCACCATGCCGGGCAGCGTTCCCTGCCGCGCTTGCGCCAGCAGCTCGTCCAGATGCGCCTTCGCGGACGCTTTCGTGAAGTAGCCCTCGGGCGGCGCGGTCTTCTTGGTCCAGGCTCGTCCGATCCGTTTCTGCACTTGCCGTCCGTCCGGCAGGCGGTATTTCGCGTACCAGACACCGCCGCGCTTTCCCTTGCGCCGGGAGACGTGTCCGGAGATCGGTTGTGGCCGTGGTTGACGCATCGCCCCGACGATTCTAGCTCGTTTTCGGGACAAATTTCGGGACAAAGTTTCGATTCGTCCCAGATCGTCAACTCAAAATATGGCTATTTGAAGCGGTTTTCTTATGGGGCGGGAAGGACTCGAACCTTCGACCGACGGATTATGAGTCCGCTGCTCTAACCAACTGAGCTACCGCCCCGTTGGCTGGGGAGGGTAGCGCTAGGCGCTGAAAAGCTGGGCGAGGGAACGGCCGACGTCGGGGGGCTCTTCTTCGCTTTTGGCGGCTGCGGTGGCGCCCTCGGCGATGGCTTTGGCGGCGTCGGCGACTTGGTGGGTGCGGCCACCGCGGATCGAGCCGGTCTTCTTCGCTTCGGCAAGGTCAGATTCCATCAAGCCGGCGAGCTCAGCAAGGCGGCGCAGGCCGATGACGGCAGCAGCGCCCTTGAGGGCGTGGGCTTCCATGCGCATCGTCTCGAAGTCCGTCGTCTCTGTCGCCAGGCCGGCGGCGATCACGTCGCAGCGGCGTTTCGCCTCCTCGGCAAAGGAAGCCAGCAGCTCCTCCTCGGTGCTCGTCTTGTCGCTCATTCTCCGGTCAGTCCCTTCACCACACGAGTCAGTTCTTCGACGCCAAATGCGCCCTCGATCTCGGACTTGATCCTTCCATCTCGGCCGATTGTGAACAACCACGGCTCACTGGGCAGGTGGAAGGCGCTTACCTGGGGGCGCACTGGCTTGCTTGGATCGTTGTCTTGGTAAATCTCCATGTGGATGAATGCAACCTTGTCTCCGTATAGCTGCTTGAGCTGCTCGGCGACGTCGACCACCGGTCCGCAGACTCGACTCTGGCAGAACTGGGGAGTGGCAAAGAGCAGCACGATCGGTTCCTTGCCCAGGGCATCCGCGTAGTCGACCTTGTTCTGGGTGTCCGGGGGGATGCGAGTGGTGATCTTCGAGAGATCGCCGCCGACGTCGGACAGTGTCGGCGTGTGGATCAGCGGCGCCGACTGCCCCACCTGGGGGATCTTCTTGTAGCCGCCGACCGCGGCGCTGGAGAGCAGCGTCGCGGTCAGTTCGCCGTCCTTCTTGATCAGCGCCGCGATGCGCCACTCGCCGTTTGCCGGGAAGTTGACATCGGTCGCGTAGACCACGGTGGCGACGTTGGGGTCGCTGGCCGTCGTCTGCGCACGGAAGGCGGGCTGCGTCTGCATCGATTCGACCCGGGCTGTGAAAGGTCCGACGGCCTGCTCGTCCAGCGCGCGCGCTTCCGCTTTTTTCGCGCCCGTCGAACCCGCGGCGGTGCCGAATTTGTCCCCGGTCTTTCCCTTCTGGCCCGGCACGCGGGCAAAATAGAGTGCGACCTGGGCGTCTGGAACCTGTGTCAGGTCGCGTTCAAAGACCCCGAATGGGTAGCGATTCTGACCCTTGTAGAAGACCAGCGCGGCCGGTGAGACGACCAGGTTCGATGGGCCGTCAGCCGCTTCCAGAACCTCGGCCAGCGTCTTGCCTTTCGCGCTGGGGAACACAGCCCTCGGCGGCGCGGGCCGACTCTCCGCTGAGGTCGACGACGAACTGGTCGAGTTGCCCGACCCGCTGCCGCACCCGGCAAGTGCCAGAGCGGGAAGTGTGAGTAGGCAGGCGAGGGTGGCGAGTGCTCGGCGCGAGCGCATCGGCGGCATGTTATTCACGGCGATGCTGCCGATGCAGCGCCATCCGGCGTGGCATTCTGGCGGGAGATAGGGTCCGCAGGCGAACAGGGCAAGCGGAAGGAGATGGTCTTGGCGAAGCGAGCGGCACTGATCACGGGAGCGTCGAGCGGCATCGGGCTGGCAATCGCCCGCGTGCTGGGCGAAGAAGGCTACGCGCTGACCGTTTCCGCCCGGCGCCCCGACAAGCTCGAGAGCGCCACCGAGGGTCTCCGCGCGGATGGGCTAGAAGTGCAAAACGTGGCTGCCAACATGACCGATGAGGATGACGTGGTCGGCGTATTCGCAAAGCACCGCGACGCTTACGGGCGACTCGACGTGCTCGTCAACAACGCCGGCGTCGGGATCGGCGCGCCAATGGAGGAAATCCAGACCAAGCACCTCGACATGCAACTCGGCGTCAACCTGCGGGCCCTGATCATCGGCACCCGCGAGGGCCTGCCGATGTTGAAACAGGCGGGCGGCGAGCATGGCAAGGCGCTGATCGTCAACACTGCCTCGATCGCCGGCAAGGGCGGCCAGGCCTGGCTCTCGATCTACGCCGCAACCAAGGCCGCGGTGATCAACTTCACCCAGTCGACGCACCGCGAGGTGGGCAGCGCGGGGATTCAGTGCACGGCGCTGGCGCCAGGCTTCGTCGACACGCCGATGACCGAGTTCGCCAAGGGGCAGGTCTCCGGGGAGGAAATGATTCGGCCCGAGGACCTCGGTGAGGCAGTTCGCTTCCTCCTGCGCACCTCGCGCAACTGCCATGTCCCGGAGATTGTCTTCACCAGACCCGGCGAGGGACTCGATACGCCCTGACGGCCCCAGACGCCGCCAGGCGGCGTCCTCGGTCGCACGAATAGCGCTGCTATTCGTGTTCCCTGCGTCCTTGCCTACCGACGTCTGGACCTCGTCAGCATGCAGTTCCTAGTCGCGGCCTTCGGTGACCCCGGCCACGTCTTCCCTGCGATCGCGCTGGGGCGGGCGCTGCGCGGGCGCGGTCACGACGTCGTAGTCGAGACCTGGGAGGAGCGGCGTGAGGCCGTCGAGGGGGCAGGGCTTGGATTCGCCGCAGCGGAGGAATATCGGATGTTCCCGCCGCCCGATCCCAACTCGGCCGAGGGGACGCACGCCGCAGAGGCAGCGCGGGCGCTGCTTCCCCTGCTCGAGGAGATGCGGCCGCACCTCGTCATCAGCGACATCCTCACCCTGGCCCCGTCGCTGGCGGCCGAGGTGGCCGGCGTGCCGCTGGCGACCCTCATTCCCCACATTTATCCGGTGGTCGAGCCGGGCCTGCCGTTCTTCGCCGTCGGCCTTCAACCACCCCGCACGCCCTTGGGACGCGCAGTCTGGCGCACCGGGCAGCGCGCCCTAAATATCGGTCTGGAGCATGGCCGGCGCGACCTCAACACGCAACGCGCCCGCCTTGACCTGCCTCCTGTGAAGCACTTCCATGGCGGCATCAGCAGGGAGCTTGCCCTAGTCGGCACTTTCCCCCAGCTCGAGTACCCACGCCCGTGGCCTGAGGGAGTGAAGGTCACTGGCCCGATGACATTCGAGCTGCCTTATCCCGACATCGAGCTGCCACCCGGTGAGGAGCCTCTCGTCCTCGTCGCCCCGAGCACCGCGCACGATTCGGACAATCACCTGGTGCGCACGGCGCTGGAGGCTCTCTCCGGAGAGCCGGTCCGGGTGGTCGCAACCACCAACCGCGTGGCGCCGCAAACGCCGATTGAGGTTCCGGCAAACGCGGTCCTCGTCGACTGGCTCAGCTACAGCCAGCTGATGCCGGCCGCCTCGCTGATCATCTCGCATGGCGGCCACGGCACCGTCGCCCGCGCCCTCGGCGCCGGCACCCCGGTCCTAATCTGCCCGATCATCGGCGACATGAGCGAGACGGCGATGCGCGTCGCCTGGGCCAAGTGCGGGCTCTCCCTCCCCTGGCGCCTCTGCCAGCCAGCGCCCTTGCGCTGGGCGGCCCGTCGCCTGCTGGAAGACACCTCGTTTGCCGGTCATGCCGCGGAGCTTGCCAGGTGGGCCAAGGAGAACGACGGCGCCGAGCGCGGGGCCGAGCTGATCGAACAGCTGGCCCGCACTCGAACGTCTACCTAGAGAGCTCCGGGGGTGGGACTCGAACCCACAACCTCTCGGTTAACAGCCGAGCGCTGCTACCAATTGAGCTACCCCGGACCGTGCCAATCCAGTTGAGCTACCCCGGACTAGAACTCGCACAGAATTTACCGGTTAGCCGCCGACGCGCTCGGTGTGGGCGATGCGCTGGACCAAGGCCGCCCTTTCGCGACTGAGGGCGGCGCGCTGCTCGTAGTCGTCGCGTTCGCCGGCGGCGGCGATCTCGGCCTCGATGCGGCGCTGCTCGAGGAGCAGGTAGTTGAGCTCCATCGCCTCGGGGGAAGCAGGCTCGTCGTGAGCGGTGATGACGAGTTCTGTGACTAGGCCGGCCAGCTCGGTGTCCTCGCGCGGGAGGTCGGAGGCAGGGTCCTGCAGGTGCTCGCGGAGCCAGGCGGCGGCCCGGGAGCCGAGGCGGGAGAGGTGCTCGTCGGTGAGGCGCGCCAGGTACTCCTTGCCGTCGTCGGGCAGCGCGATGCACATCGCCAGCAAGGCGCGCTCGCGGCGCTCACGCGAGGTCAGCTCGGCGATCTGGCGCGATTCGGGAGCGAGGCCGCGATTCGACGGCTCGGACTCCGCCAAGCCACCGCTTAGCGGCTGCGCCACGACCACCCGGCCCATCACCATCGCCGGCTCGAGGTCGAGCCGCTCGGCGACGCGTCGCACCAGGTCGTCGCGGCTGGCGCTCTCCCCCAAGCTGGCAAGGATCGGCGCCACCTCTCCCAATGCCCTGTCGCGCTCCGCCGGCGAGGAAACATCGGTGCGCTCCAACACCAGCCCGACCTGGAAAGCGGTTATCTCGACCGCACCGTCGAGCAGGGCGCGAAAGCGCTCCGGCCCGTCATCGGCGGCCATCATCTCTGCCGGGTCCTCGCCCGCCGGCATCGCCGCGACGCGCAGTCGCATCTTGCGCCCAGCGGCGACGCGCTGGGCCCGCAGCATCGCCTCCTGCCCAGCGGAGTCGGCATCGAGCGCCAGGATCACCTCGTCGACCATGCCGGACAGGGAGGCGACCTGCTCGTCGGTGATTGCCGTGCCCATCACTCCAACCGTCTCCTCGATCCCGGCCTGGTGCAGGGCAAGCACGTCGGTGTAGCCCTCGACGACAACCGCCCGACCCTCCTTGGCGATCGCGCCCTTGGCCAGGTCGATGCCGTAGAGCATGCGGCTCTTGTGGAAGAAGTCGGTCTCCGCCGTGTTGACGTACTTCGCTCCCTGATCGGAGCGCATCGCCCGGCCGCCGAAGCCGAGGGTGCGGCCGCGGCGGTCGCGGATCGGAAACATGATCCGTGAGCGGAAGCGGTCGTACTCCCCCCCACCCCGCCCTCGCTGGACCAATCCCACCCCGCGCAACTCCTCGACCTTGAACCCGGCCCGTTGCCCACGCAGCAGCACTTTGTCCCAGGCACTCGGTGCGTAGCCGACCGCAAAGGCGCGCAGCACCTCCTCGCCCAGGCCGCGCTCGCCCAGGTACTTGCGCGCCTTGGCAGCCTCGTCGGAGTCCCAGAGATAGGCGGCGTAGAAGCCCGCGGTGCGGTCGAGCAGGTCACCGAGCCTGCGGCGCTGCTGGCGCTTGGCCTCCGCGCGCGGATCCTCGCGCTCGCGCTCCAGCTCGACCCCGTAGCGGTCGGCGAGCAGCTCCACGGCCTCAGCGAAGCCAAGCCCCTCCTTCTCCTCGATGAACTTGATCGTGTCGCCGCCCACCCCGCAGCCGAAGCAGTGGTAGAGCTTTTCCTGAGCGTCGACCGAGAACGAGGGCGTTCGCTCCTCGTGGAAAGGGCAGAGCCCGACCCAGCGTGTCCCCTGGCGCCGCAGGTCGGTGCGGGCCGAGATCACCTCGACGATGTCGACCGTCTGCTTGACCCGCTCCAGGCTCTCTGCCGAGATCAGTGCCACAGCGTTTCCTCCGGGATCGTCAGCTCGGCGTACTTAGCAATGCAATAGCGGTCGGTCATCCCGGCGAGGTAGTCGGCGGCGCGCTGGCAGTCGCTCGCCCCCGGCCCAAGCTCCGGAACCTCGCCTGGGTTCTCCATGTAATGGTCGAAGAGAGCGCGCATCGCGCGGTGGACGCGCTCGTGCTCGCTGCGGGCCAGCGGCCCAAGGTAGACGCGGTCGAACATGAACTTGCGCAGGCGCAGCATCGCGCCGCCGATCTCCTCGCTCTGGAGGATGTCGCCAGCGGCCTGGGATCGTGCGACGATGTCACGTACCAGCGTGTCGATGCGGGCCGAGCCGGTTTCGCCGAGCAGCTCGATCTCGGCCGCCGGCAGGTCGTCTCCGCGTAGCACCCCAGCCCGCAGCGCGTCGTCGATGTCGTGGTTGATGTAGGCGACGCGATCGACCAGCTTGACGATCCGGCCCTCCAGCGTCGCCGGTTTCCGCGAGCCGGTGTGATTGAGGATCCCGTCTCGCACCTGCTCGGTCAGGTTGAGGCCCCGCCCGTCGCGCTCCAGCACCTCAACCACGCGCAGCGAGTGCTCGTTGTGCTTGAAGCTGGCGCCGCAGCGCTCGCGCAGCGTCGCGTCGAGCGCTTCCTCGCCAGCATGGCCGAAGGGCGGGTGGCCGAGGTCGTGACCGAGTCCGATCGCCTCGGTCAGGTCCTCGTTGAGGCCGAGCGCGCGGGCGACCGTGCGAGCGATCCCACAGGCCTCCAGGGTGTGAGTAAGACGCGTGCGGTAGTGGTCACCCTCCGGGGCGACGAAGACCTGGGTCTTGTGCTTGAGACGGCGAAAGGCCTTGCTGTGGACGATGCGGTCGCGGTCGCGCTGAAACGGCGTGCGCACCGGGCTGTTGGGCTCCTCGACGACGCGCAGCACCGGGTAGGAGCGAGTCGCCTCCGGCGCGAGAAACTCCTCCTCCCAGGCGCACACCCGATCCTCAAACGTCACCGTCGCATCCATCCGTCGATCCTAAGGGTCGGTCCCGGCAGGGGTGGAGCGTCTTGTACTTTTTGCGCGCAACGCAGCGGGCGCCAGCCGCTCCACCTCTCTTCGCAAAAAGTTAAGCGAAACCCCTGCCGGGACCCTCACGCGGCAGATCGAAGCTGCACGTGCGCATGATGCTCCAGGGTCTCGCCCACCGCTCGCTCGACCTGCCGCAGAGCCTGGCCCTCGGCGGAGGGTGCCTCGGCCAGCGGGCTGCCGATCGCTCCGACCATGAAGCGGTGTGCCTCCTGGGAGAGCGGAAAGGCGCCGCCTTCGCAGCTGACGCAGACAACGCCGCCGGCAGAGCCGGAGAAGCCACTCAAGTGCTCGGCCTCGCCGCAGTGGGCACAGGATGCAAGCTCCGGCGCGAAACCGGCAGTCAGCGCCAGCTTGAGCCGGAAGGAGAGCGCGGTCTCGAGGCTGGCCGCTCCCTCCTCGCTCGGATCATCGAGCATCGCCAGATAACGGCAGAGCAGGTTGTAGGCGGGCGGATTGGGGTCGGTCGAGTCGAGCAGGCGCAGCACCGCATCGCAGGCGCGGGCGCCGGCGTTGAGCGCCGGCCCGGAGGCGCGCAGGCGCGGATAGCCGTCGAGAGTTGCGGCGTTGGTGACGGTGAGCAACTCGCCACGGCCTTCGTGCAGCACCAGGTCGAGCCGGAAGAAAGGCTCCAGGCGCCCGCCGAAGCGCGACTTCGGCCGCCGCGCCCCCTTGGCGATCGCGCCGATCCGCCCCCGCGTCTTCGAGTAGAGATGAAGGATGCGGTCGGCCTCGCCATAACGGATGCTGCGCAGCACCACCGCCTCGGTCTTCAGCGTCGTTCCGGCCATAGCCGATTTACGATGAACGACGCACCGGACGGCGCCGGCGAGGCCGCTTGCGCAGGCGCACCTGACAACCCGGGCAGTAATAGGTCGAGCGGCCGGAGACGACGATGCGGGCGATCGTGCCATCGCGGCGTGGACAGGGCCGACCCTCGCGAGTGTGGACGAGGAACTCGTCCTGCATCGTGCCCTTCTCGCCGCGCCCGTCGCGATAGTCGTCGATCGAGGCGCCACCGCCGTCGATTCCGGCTTCCAGCGCGGCAATCACGCCCTCGTGCAGCGCCTCCAGATGCTCGGGCTTCATTGAGCCGGCGGGAGACAGCGGGTGCAGGCGGGCACGGAAGAGCGCCTCGTCGGCGTAGATGTTGCCGACGCCGGCGACGCCGGACTGGTCGAGCAGGAACGACTTCAGCGGTGCCGTGCGCCCGGCCGCCATCGCGCCCAGCGCCTTGGGCGTGAACTCGGCAGAGAATGGCTCGACGCCGAGCTTGGCGAAGCGCTCGTCGAGCTTGGCATTGTCAATCAGGAAGGCCTCGCCGAAACGACGCGGGTCGGTGAACCAGACCTCGCGGCCATCGTCGAGGCTGAAGCGTGCCCGCAGGTGCCGCTCGGAAACCGAGCGCTCGGCCTCGTACAGCCGTCTCCCCTCAGAGGGATCGAGCTTCTGCCCCTCCTCCACCAGCACAAGGTTGCCCGTCATCCGCAGGTGCATTACCAGCGTCCGCTCGCCCTCGAGCGCCAGCAGCAGGTACTTGCCGCGCCGTCCCAACCCCTCGATCGTCGCGCCCGCGACGGCAGTCTCGAGCGCCTTCGGCGCCATCGGCCGACACCAACGCGCATCGAGCACCTCCAGCGCCCCTATTCGCCGCCCCGCCAGCTCCGGATCGAGCTGCCGACAAACGGTCTCCACCTCAGGCAGCTCGGGCATCCCACAGTTCTATCGGAGGCTGAGTTCGCCTTTTGTTTCGCATAGCGAAACA
>JAWVFJ010000033.1:0-67374 GCA_033856275.1 Solirubrobacterales bacterium | reverse complement strand
CGGCGGACACTCAGCGCGAAGCGCGTCCGCCGACCCCCGCACGCTCGCTCCCCACCCCAGGTTGCGATAATCCGTCGCCGTGGATCCCCAGCGCAAGCGGAAGATCCGGCTCGTGATCGCCCTCAGCGTCGCCGTCCTCCTGGCGGGGGCGCTCGTCTACACGTCTTTCAGCGCCGCGACAGCCGCCAAGGAGCCCTCGCAGCTGCTCGGCGCCGCGCCGGGGACGAGCTATGACCTGACGGGCAAGGTTGTCGAAGGCTCGATCCGCCGCCAGGGCGAAGGCCTGCGCTTCCGGGTTGCCGACCGCGACGGGACCGGCGAGAGCATCCCGGTCACCTATAGCGGCACCGTCCCCGATCCCTTTCGCGGCGGGCGCGAGATCGTCCTCACCGGCGAGGTCGAGCACGGCGTCTTCGTCGGCGAACGGGACACGCTGGTGACCAAGTGTCCGTCGAAGTTCTCGACATCGAATGACAGCTAGTTTCGGCAGCGCCGCCCTGGCGCTGGCCTTTGCGACGATGGTCTTCGCGGCGATCGCCGCGCTGCTCGGCCGCAATGGGGACGAGCGCTGGGTGCTCGCCTCTCGCCGCGCCGTCTACGCGGCCTGCGGGTTGCTGACGCTCTGCGTGGCGCTGATCGAGGTCGCCTTCGCCAGCGACGATTTCTCGCTCAATGTCGTCCAGCAGCACTCCTCGATCGAGACACCGAACTTCTACAAGCTGGCGGCGATGTGGTCGAGCCAGGAAGGTTCGCTGCTGCTCTGGGCCTGGGTCCTCTCGATCGCCTCCTCGCTTGCCCTTTATGCGACCCGCAACAAGCTGCGCGAGATCGTCCCCTACGCGACCGCGGTGATGGCCGGCGTGGCGAGCTTCTTCACCGGGCTGATGCTCTTCGCCGGTGGCGTCAACCCGTTCGCCACGCTCGACCCGGCGCCGGCCGACGGCATCGGTCTCAACCCGCTGCTGCAGCACCCGAGCATGATGATCCACCCGCCGATGCTCTACTCGGGGTACGTCGCCTTCACGATCCCCTTCGCCTTCGCCGTCGGCGCCCTGATCACCCGCCACATCGACGCCTCCTGGATCCGTGCCACCCGCCGCTTCGCCCTGATCGCCTGGGCCCTGCTCGGCTTCGGCCTGTTGCTCGGCGCCCGCTGGTCCTATACCGAGCTGGGCTGGGGCGGCTACTGGGCCTGGGACCCGGTCGAGAACGCGGCGCTGATGCCGTGGCTAATCGGCACCGCCTTCCTGCACTCGATCATGGTTCAGGAGAAGCGGGGAATGCTGAAGGTCTGGAACGCCTGCCTGATCGTCGCCACCTTCTCGCTGGCGCTGCTCGGCACCTTCCTCGTCCGCTCTGGCGTGCTGCAGTCGATTCACGCCTTCGGCGACAACACCGTCGGTCCCTACATCCTCGGTCTGATCGCCGTGGTGCTGATCGGCTCGACGGCGCTGATCGTCTCCCGCCTCGACGACCTGCGCTCGCAGAAGCGGATCGATTCGCTGGCCTCGCGTGAGGCCGTCTTCATCGTCAACAACCTGCTGCTGGTGGCACTCTGCGCGACGATCTTCTGGGGCACTTTCTTCCCGCTGATCTCCGAACTGTTCACCGGCAGCAAGTCCTCGCTGGCGGCGCCCTGGTTCGACCACTACACGACGCCGCTGGCGATCTTGCTCGTCCTCTTCACCGGGGTCGGACCGCTGCTCGCCTGGCGCCGGGTCAGCTGGGCGACGGCGAAGCGGGTCTTCCTCGTGCCCTCGTTGGCGGCTGTTGCGGCCGGGGTTGCGCTGGCTCTCCTTACCGATGCGTTGCACAAGCCCTGGGCCTTCGCTCTATTCGTCTTCGCCGCCTTCGCCCTGGTCGGCCTCGGGCAGGAGTTCTGGCGTGGCGCGGCGGCGCGGCGCTCGCTCGTGGGCGGTTCGATGGCCGCGGCGCTGGTTGGGGTGGTCTCGCGCAACCGGCGCCGCTACGGCGGCTACATCGTCCACGCCGGCGTAGCCGTGCTGCTGATCGGCATCGCCGCCTCCTCGAGCTTCCAGACCAACCGCGACGTCGAGCTGCGACCGGGGGAGAGCGCCGAAGTCGACGGTCGCACGGTCACCTACAAGCGGCCGACGGTTGCCGTCGACAGCGAGAAGTTCACCTTTGGCGCCGTGATGGCGGTGCGGCAGGGAGACAAGACGACGGTTCTGCGTCCGAGCCGCCGCTTCTACCGGCCCACCGGAGTGCGCACCGGCACGATCTCCAGCTTCTTCGACGGCGAGGCGACGAGCGAGGTCGGTCTCAAGGCGGGCATCGGCAGCGACTTCTGGATGTCGGCGGGACCCAACATCACCGCGGTGCAGCGCCGTGTGCGTGCCGCCGACCGAGGCTTCAGCGCCTGCGTCCGCGGGGCCCCGGGAACGCCGCCGCAGTGCCGGGCGGTCTCGAACCTGATGCGTGCCGCGGCGGCCAACCCCAGCCTGCGGCCGCTCGCCGCCAAGCAGATCGAGAGCCTGCAATCGGCGACCGCCGAGCGGATCGCCAAGAGCTACCTCAATGACAACGCGCCGGCGACCTTCCGCGTCATCGTCAACCCGCTCGTCACCTGGATGTGGATCGGTGGCCTGATCGCCCTGGCCGGAGCGCTGATCGCGATCTGGCCGGCCCGACGCGGTCGTCGTGCCCCCGTCGCTAATACCGAGCTCGAGGCACTAAAGGAAGTCAAGTACCGCGAGATCCGCGACGCCGAACTCGATCACGCCGCCGGCAAGCTCTCCGACGAGGACTTCGCCCTACTCAATGCCGAGCTGCGCAGCGAGGCGGTCGAGATCCTCGACTCAGGCAACGGGGCAAGTGCCAACGGCAGTCGCCAGCCCGCCGAGCGGGTCTAGATCTTCAGCAGTACGAGCGTATTCAGCACGAAAAGCACGGCGAAGAAGATCGTCGCCCGGTCGAGGTTGCGCTCGACCATCGAGCCGCCGCCGAAGGAGCTGCCGCCACCACCGATGCCGAAGGCGCCGGAGAGGCCGGTGTCTTTGCCGGAGTGCAGCAGGATCAGAAAGATCAGGACCCCACTGATAATCACCTGTAGGAAGCCGAGAAACGTGTACACGATGGCGGATGGTAGCGGGCCGTCGAATCGGTCGTTCTGCGGACAGCCAGCAAGAAATTGTTGCAGCGAGTTACAAAGTTCGCTATCTTGTCAATTAACAGGGCGCATTCTTGGAATTTGACAAGGAGGACGGATGGAGGCAGCGGCGCATAGCCAGGACCACGGGCCGGAGATCGAGCTCAATCCGGCAACCTGGCGCGATGCCAAGCGCTACGCCTGGCTGCTCGGCCTGATCATTCCCTTTGCGCCTTTCATCGCCTGGGCCAGCGTCGAGGTAACTGGCCTCGAGGCCTTCTGGTTCTTCGGGCCGCTGCTCGTCTTCATCGTTTTCCCCCTGCTCGACATCGCGATCGGGGTGGATCCGACCAATCCGCCAGACAGCATCCTCAAGTGGCTCGAGCAGGACCGCTACTACCGCTGGTGCACCTACCTCTTCATCCCGGTCCAGTACGCGGGGCTGATCTTCGCCTGCTGGCTGTGGTCGAGCGGCGATCTCTCGATCCTGGAGAACCTCGGCCTGGCGTTGACGATGGGCGTGGTCGGCGGCATCGCGATCAACACCGCCCACGAGCTCGGCCACAAGCGCGACAGCATGGAGCGTTGGCTGAGCCGCATCGCCCTGGCCCAGACCGGTTACGGCCATTTCTTTATTGAGCACAACCGCGGCCACCACGTTCGGGTCGCCACTCCAGAGGACCCGGCCAGCTCGCGGCTGGGGGAGAGCTTCTGGGCCTTCCTGCCGCGCACCGTCGCCGGCAGCCTCAGCTCGGCCTGGGGGATCGAGTGCAGCCGGCTCGACCGCATGGGCAAATCCCACTGGAGCCTGCGCAACGACATCGTCGGCGCCTGGGCGATGACGGTGGCTCTCTTCGCCGTCCTGGCGATCGTCTTCGGGCCGGTCGTTTTGCCTTACCTCTTGATTCAGGCCGTGCTCGGCTTCTCGCTGCTCGAGGTCGTCAACTACCTCGAGCACTACGGCCTCTTGCGGCAGAAGAAAGAGGACGGACGCTACGAGCGCTGTCGTCCCGAGCACAGCTGGAACAGCAACAACGTCGCCTCCAACGTCCTGCTTTACCACCTGCAGCGCCACAGCGACCACCACGCCAACCCGACGCGGCGCTACCAAGCGCTGCGCCATGTCGACGAGGCGCCGCAGCTGCCCACCGGCTATGCCGGCATGATCGTGCTGGCCTGGATCCCACCGCTCTGGCGGCGGGTGATGGACCCGATCCTGGTCGAGCACTACGGCGGCGACCTCAGCCGCGCCAACATCCAGCCGCGCGCACGCCGCCGCATCCTCGCCCGTTACGGGACGGGAGCGTCGGCATGAGTCGCTGGCGCTGTCCGGGCTGTGGCTACGCCTACGACGAGGAGCAGGGCCATCCGCGCGAGGGCTTCCCGTCCGGCACACCGTGGAGCGACGTGCCCGACGACTGGGCTTGTCCCGACTGCGGCGTGCGCGACAAGGTCGACTTCGAGCCTGACGATGTGGGGGCCGCCGAGTGACCGCCACGGCTGGCACGATCCCGGCGGTGGCCACCGCACGCACGCCCTACCCGGAGGCCGCCCGGCAGCTCCTGCGCGAGACTTTCTTCGGCGCCGCCCGCGACCAGCTGGAGAGTCGCGCCTGGTCGGAGATCACGATGTCCGACGTAGCCAGCGCCGCCGGCGTCAGTCGCCAGACCCTCTACAAGGAGTTCGGCAGCCGTGACGAGTTCGCCCAGGCCTTCGTCATCCACGAGGGCGAACGCTTCCTCGATGGCGTCGACGAAGCCGTCAAGGAACACCTGGACGACCCACGGGCAGCGGTTGGCGCTGCGCTCCAGGCCTTCCTCCGTTCCGCCGGCGAGGACCCGCTCGTCCGCATCCTGCTCAGCGATGACGGCACCGGCGGCATGCTGCCCCTTGTCACCACCCAGGGAATGCCGGTGGTCCACTGGGCCACCGCCCGTCTCACCGCGACGATTGAAGCGGGCTGGCCCCAGGCGCCCGAGGCCAAGGTCAAATTGCTTGCCGAGTCCCTCGTCCGCCTCGCGATCAGCTACATCACCGCCCCCGGCGACGATCCCGAGACGACCGCCGCCAAGGCCGGCGAGCTGCTCGGCCCCTTCATCGACGACGCCCTCGGCTCGGTCGGCTAGCGCTCGAGCCGGAAGACAAGGCGCTCGTGGCCGGTCTCGTCGACTGAGTCGCGGTCGGGGGTGCGGCAGTAGCCGAGTGATTCGTAGAGGCGATGCGCGGCCGTCTGGTAGCGGCGGCTCCAGAGCGCGATCGCTGGCCAGCCTTTGGCGCGGGCGACGTCGGCGCAGCGATTCGTCAGAGCGCGACCGATGCCTTGGCGTCGGGCCGATGGGGCGACCGTGAGCCGGCAGAGCTCGGCTTCATCGTCGCGAGCCACCGCGCTGTCTTCTGCGCCTGGGGCCAGAAGCGCGACCACGCCGCCAACCTCACCTCGGCACTCGGCGACGAAGAGCGTGCCTACGGAGGCTGTCTCGAAGAACTCGGACTCGGTGTAGGGGAGCGTTCGTCCGCCTTGGCCCTCGGTGACATAGCCCTCGGTCCAGAGAGCTATCACCGCCTCCGCGTCACCGTCGTTGGCAGCCCTGATGGACATTGCCCTCACCGGCGGGTTCAATGCGCTCCGGCCCGTTCGCGCAGCATTTTCACCAGCAGCTCGACAAAATCCCCGTAGAGGTCATCGCGCACCGCATCGGGGCTGACCAGCGCTTCGATCGCGAGGCCGATGCCGAGGGCGCGCAAAACGAGGGCAAGGTCGGCGGGGGGGAGTGGTGCCTCGACTCCTTCCTCTGTCTGGTAATGGGCGATGTAGGCGGCGATTACCTCGCGCAAAGAGGCGGAGCGCGTGCCGAAACGTTCGGCCAGTTCGGGCTCGCGCCGGGAGCTGGCGAGGAACTCCAGGTGGAGGAGGAAGGACTCGCGGTCCTCGGCGAAGCGCTCCATCCACTGGTCGGCGAGGGCGCGGGCGCGGGTCTCGAGCGGCGCGTCCTCATCGATCGCCTCCTGGGTCGCGGCAAGCTCCTGCGCCCGTGCCGCCATGTACTCCTCGAAGACGGCGAGGAAGAGGTCTGACTTACCGGTGAAGTTGGAATAGACGGCCCCGTGGGAATAGCCGGCGCGCTCGGCGATCTCCTCCACGGAGGCACTGTCGTAGCCGCGCTGGGCGAAGACGCTCGTGGCGGTGGCGATCAACTCGGCGCGGGTGCGGGCCTGCTTCTCGGCCCGTGTCTCGCGTTGAGTCTTCTCGGCCATTCAGATTATGAGTATAACTTGAATTGTGATACCAATTTCATATGACGAACTGGGTGCGATGAGTAAGCCGTTGGAGATCCTCGATAGCTGGCTCGCAGCGGCACGGGAAGCCGGAGTTCCGGCTCCTGGCGCGATGACCTTGGCGACGGCCACCGAAGCAGGGCAGCCCTCTGCCCGCGTGGTCTCCCTCAAGCAGCTCGATAGCGATTCGCTCGTCTTCGCCACCGCCCTCTGGTCCCGCAAGGCCGAGGAGCTACGCGCCAATCCCCGCGTCGCGACGGTCTTCTACTGGCCATCGCTCGGCCGCCAGGCCAGGGTCGAGGGACGTGCCGAGATCGCCGAGCGCGAGCTGGCGGAGAAGCTCTTCGCCGACCGCCCCCGCGGTCATCAGCTGCAGGCGCATGTCTCCCGTCAGGGTGAGGAGATCGAGAGCCTTGACGTATTGCGAGAGCGGCTCGAGGCGCTGCAGGCCGATCTCGGTGACGACCCCCTCCCCTGTCCGGATGACTGGGGGGCGGTGCGTGTCATCCCCGACCGGGTCGAGTTCTGGGAGGAAGCCGAGGACCGACTGCACAGTCGCGAGCTCTACGAGGCGACGGACGGCGGTTGGCGACGCTCCCTGCTGGCTCCCTAGCTCAAACCTCCACGGTCAAAGTGACGGGACCATCGTTGACCAGCGCCACTCCCATGCAAGCACCAAAGACGCCCTTGGCGGCGCCGAGTCGCTCGCAGAAGCGGTCATAGAGCGGCTCGGCCTCCATCGCCGGCGCCGCATCGACGTAGCTCGGCCGGTTGCCCTTACGGGTCTCGCCGTAGAGGGTGAATTGGCTGACGCAGAGCACCTCGCGCTCGCCGAGCGGCTCGTTCATGCGCCCATCGGCATCGTCGAAGATCCGCAGCGCCCGAACCTTGTCGGCGAGCCGACCTGCCTGCTCGGCGGTGTCGCCGCGCCGTACCCCGAGCAGGACGAGCATTCCGGGGCCGATCTGCGCGACCCGCTCGCCGTCGACGTCGACGGCGGCTTGGCTCACCCGTTGGACGAGTGCCCGCACCGTTCTTCCCTCTTGATGAAAATGGGTCTCATTTTTGATTCAATCGGACTGTGCTCGAGCCCTTCCAGTTGCCTTTCGTCCAGCGTGGCCTGCTCGAGATTCTGATCCTCGCCGTTCCCGCGGGGCTGCTCGGCACCTGGATTGTCCTGCGCGGCTTGGCCTTCTTCTCTCACGCTGTCGGCACCGCAGCCTTCCCGGGGCTGGTGCTCGCCGACGGTCTTGGCTTCGCCGCGCCGCTGGGGGCGTTCGGCGCGGCGGTCGTCTTCACTGTCGGCAGCTCGTTGCTCGGCCGTCGCGAGGAGGAGGCAAACGACAGCGCCGTGGCAATCGTCCTGGTCGGCTGCCTGGCGACAGGCACGATCCTCGCCAGCGACGTCTTCGGTTCCGGTGCCAACATCGAGACCCTGCTCTTCGGCAGCCTGCTCCTCGTCGATAGTGGAGACATCGCGCTGGCCAGTCTGGCAGCGGGGCTGACGCTGATTGCATCGCTGCTGCTCGGCCATCGTTGGCTTGCCGTCGGCTTCGACCCCGCCGGGGACGGCCCCTTCAAGGGCCGCAGCCGCGTATTCGACACCGCACTGCTCGGCCTGATCGCCCTTGCCATCACTGCGGCTCTGTCGATCGTCGGCGCCCTGTTGGTCACGGCGCTCTTCGTCGTGCCGGCGCTGACCGCACGCCTCTTCTTCGAGCGGATGCTGAGCTTGCAACTCGCCAGCGTCGCGCTCGTCGCTGCCGAGGGGGCGGTCGGACTCTGGCTTTCGGTCAAGACCGATGCCCCGCCTGGAGCGACGATCGCGGTAGTGGCCGGGGCGGTCTTCGCACTCGCTGCCTGTACCCGGACCTTGGCGGAAGCTCGGCGCGCGCCCGCACTCGGATGATGGTGGAGGTGGCCAATGCAAACGCGCCTGGGGAGACACCGATGTCAGCCGCATCATTGATCGAGGCAGCTGGCCTGGCCGCCGGCTACGACGGGTCGGCGGCGATCTCCGATGTCGACTTTTCGCTTGCGGCGGGGCAGACACTGGCCTTGCTGGGACCCAATGGCGGCGGCAAGACGACGCTGCTGCGCGCCTTGCTGGGCGAACTGCGTCCGCTGGCTGGGGCGCTGCGCGTTGCGACCACCTGCGGCACGGTTCCCCAGACCGAGCGTTCGCGCCTCGACTATCCCGTCTCCGTGCTCGACGTGGCAACGATGGGCGCGCTCGCGCGCCTGCCCTGGTGGCGGCGGCCGGGGAGAAGAGAGCGTGAGGCGGCGGTGCGGGAGCTTGGGCGTGTCGGCCTGGAGCCGCTTGCCGACCAGACATTCGGGCGCCTCTCAGGTGGCCAGCGCCAGCGCGTCCTGATCGCTCGTGCGCTGGTCCAGAATGCCGGCGTGCTGCTGCTTGACGAGCCGTTCTCCGGTCTCGACCGTCCCAGCGCTGAGGGGCTTGAAGCGCTGATCAAAGAGTTGGCAGAGGCGGGTCGTGGCATCGTTATCGCCACACATGACCTGGCGCAGGCGCGCGCCTGCGACCTCGTCCTCTGCATCAACAAGCGCCAGGTCGCCCGTGGCCGGCCCGAGGACGTGCTCGATGACCTCGGCGTGCTCGAAGCCACCTACGGAGGCGCCATCGTTGAGATTCCCGGTGGCGGCGGCCGGGCGATCCTGCCCCCACATCACCACCACTGACCATGTTCGAACCCCTCCAAGAACCCTTCATGCAGCGTGCTCTCCTGGAGGTGGCGCTCGTCGGCGCGGCCGGTGGCGCGCTTGGCTGCTGGGTTGTCTTCTACGGCTTCTCCTACGCGGCGGAGTCGCTTGCCCACTCGCTCTTTCCCGGTTTGGTCCTGGCCGCGATCGCCGCCGCGCCGTTGCTCGTCGGCGCCGTACCCGCGATCGTCCTTGCCGCGGCTGCGATTGCGCTCGGCGCCCGGATTGCCGGGGTGGGCCGGGACGGCGCGGTTGCGGTGGTAGTGACGACGATGTTCGGCCTCGGGGCGCTGCTGGCGCTCTCGCCTTCCTCGCCGCCCGGGATCGAGTCGCTGCTCTTCGGCGACATTTTCGGCGTCAGCGACGGCGATCTGGCGACCGCTGCCGGCCTCGCCGTGCTCGTGGTCGTGGCGCTTCGGCTCCTGCACGGCCGCCTCCTCATCGCCGGTTTCGACCGCGGCACGGCTCGCTCGCTCGGCGTCTCGCCGGCATTTGCCGATGCGGCTCTGCTGCTCCTGCTCGGCGCCGGGATCGTCGTCGCGGTGCAGGGCCTCGGCAACCTGCTCGTGGTCGCCGTGTTCGTCGGGCCCGCCGCGACGGCCAGGCGGCTGAGCGACCGCATGCTGCCGATGATGCTCCTCGCCGCCGGCCTCGCCGTGCTGGCCGGCGTCGCCGGTCTCTACCTCTCCTATTACGCCGGCACGGCGGGCGGCGCCTCGGTGGCGCTGGCGATAGTCGCCATCTACCTGCTCTCGCTGCCGGCGGAGCGCCTGCGCGATACTCGGCCGCCCGGGACCATGCAAACCGGGGCTACGATCGGCTGAGATGTCAACCAAGACCGACAGCGCCTGGGCCGAGCACGCACTGGCTGCCCTGCAACGGGCCGGCTACCGCCGCGGCGGCGCCCGCACCGCGGTGGTCGAGGCGCTGGCCCGCCACGACTGTGCCGTCACCGCCCTCGACCTGGACGAGGAGCTGCGCCGTCGCAAGCCGGCGGTCGGTCGCGCAAGCGTCTACCGCGCCCTCGAGCAGCTCGAGCAGCTTGGCTTGGTGCAGCGGCTCGAGGTGACTCGCGGCACAGCGGGCTACGAGCGGGTCGAGCCCGGCGGCGAGCATCACCACCACGCGATCTGCCGGCATTGCGGGCGCATGGTCCCCTTCGAGGACGCTTCCCTGGAGCGCGCCATTGCCAAGCTCTCGGGCGAGATGAGATTCGAGGTCACCGACCACGACGTGGTCCTGCGCGGGCTCTGCGAACGCTGCGCAAACTGATTAAGGAGAGAATGCGGCCGGGTGAGTGATCTCGGCCAGATCTTCCTGCTCTCGCTGTTGGCGATGTTCACCCCGACCCTGCTCGCCGCGGTGACGCTGATGCTGCTGACCGAGCACCCGAAGCGGCTGATGCTCGGCTACCTGCTCGGTGCCTACACGACCAGCATCACGCTGGGGCTGACGATCGTCTTCGCGCTCCACGACTCGGACGCGGTCAGCACCAGCAAGCGCACGATCGGCCCCGGCGAGGACATCGTCGTCGGCGCATTGCTGCTGCTGGTCGCCTACGTCCTCGGCACCGACCGCGACCAGCCATTGCGCGAGCGCCGGGCGCGGCGCAAGAGCGCCAAGCGGGAGAAGAGCGGGGAAGAGGAAAGGGAACCGCTGCCGATGCGCCTGCTCGGCCGCGGCTCGCCGCGGCTCGCCTTCGTCGTCGGGCTCCTGCTCAGCTTTCCAGGTGTCTCCTACCTGACCGGGCTCAGCCACATCGACAAACTCGGCGCCGCGGCTGTGCCGACCGCGCTGCTGGTCATCGCCTTCTGCCTGATCCAGCAGCTGCTCCTCGAGCTGCCGCTGGTCGGCTATGTCCTCAATCCAGAGGCGACGCAGCGCGCCGTCGATGGCTCTCGTGCCTGGCTTGGCCGCAACGGCCGCCGCGCCGGCATAATCGTCGTCACCGTGCTCGGCGCTCTCGCCCTCATCCGTGGAATTGCGGGACTGGTGAGCTGACGATGGCCAAGTGGGGAGTCCTCGTGACGCTCGGCGCCGCCCAGTTCCTAATGGTGCTCGATCAGGCGGTGATGAACGTCGCGATCTCGCAGCTGGTCGAAGACTTCGATACCACGGTCACCACAATCCAGGCGGTAATCGCCTTCTACGCCCTGGTCATGGCGGGATTGATGCTGACCGGCGGCAAGCTCGGCGACATCTGGGGACGGCGTCGCGCCTTCACCGTCGGCCTCTGCATCTACGGGGTCGGCTCGGGGCTGACGGCGGCATCCTGGAGCGTGCCCTCGTTGATGCTCGGCTGGTCGGTTCTCGAGGGCATCGGCGCCGCGCTGGTCATCCCAGCCCTGATCGCCCTCGTCGCCGGCAACTACAGGGGCGGCGATCGGGCGATCGCCTATGGCGTGCTCGGCGGCGTCGCAGGCGCCGGCATCGCGGTCGGTCCGATCCTCGGCGGCTGGGCGACGACGGAGCTGAGCTGGCGGATCGTCTTCGTCGGCGAGGTGGTCGTCGCGCTGGGCATCCTTGCCGGCACGCGGCTGATCCGGGAGCCCGAGCGAGAGGGCCAGGCCCCGGCACTCGACTGGGTCGGCGGCGTGCTCTCGGCCGCGGGCCTGGCCCTGGTCGTCTTCGGCGTCTTGCAGGCGAGCAATTGGGGCTGGCTGGCCCCGCGCAGCTCGCCGATCGAGCCATTCGGCTTCTCGCTGACTCCCTTCGTGATCGGTGCCGGCGGGCTGGTGCTGGCGGGATTCGTGGCCTGGGAGCGCCGCCGCGAAAGGCTCGGCCAGGATCCACTGGTGCACCTGCCGTTGTTGCGTATCTCACAGCTGCGTGGTGGCGTTGCGATGTTTCTCGCCCAGAACCTGATCCTGATGGGGGTCTTCTTCACCATCCCGCTCTTCCTGCAGGTCGTCCAGGGCCTGGATGCGCTCGAAACGGGCGTGCGCATGCTGCCTGCCTCGGCAGGTCTCTTCTTCGCCGCGATCGCCGGCTCGGCACTGGCCAAGCGCTTCGCCCCGCGGCCGCTCGTCCGGGCTGGTCTAGTCACCGTCTTCGCCGCGATCCTGCTGCTTCTCAGCACGATCGAGCCCGAGCTGAACAGCACCCCGTTCCTGATCGCGATGGGAGTGCTGGGGGTGGGTATGGGCCTGATCGTCTCCCAGCTCGGCAACGTCGTGCAGTCCTCGGTCGGCGACCGCGACCGCAGCGAGGCCGGTGGCCTGCAGAGCACCGCACAGCAGTTGGGCTCTTCACTCGGCACCGCCCTGCTCGGCGCAATCGTAATCACCGGCCTGATCACCGCCTTCACAGCCAACGTCGCCGACGACGCGCGCATCTCCGCCGGCGTCAGTAAGCAGCTGGAGGTGCGGCTCAGTGCCGGCGGCAGCTTCGTCGCCGCTGACGAAGTGCGAACCGGGGCCGAGGCGGCCGGCCTCGATGCCGCGACCGCCGAGGCACTGGTCGAAAACTACGAAGACGCGCAGCTGAAGGCGCTGAAGACCGCCTTCCTCTTCGCCGCCTTCCTCGCCCTGGCTTCCTTTTGGACGACCCGCCGCCTGCCTGATCGCCGCTTCGACGAACTGCAGGCCGGGCCCGATCCGCCCCCGGCCGAACCCAAGCCGATGACCGCCTGACATCTCATCGTCACCAGGACGAACGCTCTCCCGTCGAGCGCGCCGCTGCAGGCAAGGCCGCGCGCGAGGTGGCGTCGCGCTCGAGCCACGGCGACTGCTCTACCGGTTCGTCCGGATCCCGCTTTGGTTTTCTCCGTGTCCTATCCGCCACTTCGGCGTAAATTTGCCCGACTGCCGTCCCGTCGAATCCCGACGACCTTTCAATGCGGCTGAATGGAGTCGAACCATCACGAGCCTTTCGGCTCACAAGGCCCTCAACCTTGCGCGTCTACCAGTTCCGCCACAGCCGCTTGAGGGGCGACGATTCTAGATGTTTGGGGATTCCGGGGCTTCTGGTTGCGGGCATCCGGGGTTGGCGGTAAGGTTGCGAACAAGTGTTCGAACGAGTTGATACCCGGCGTTTCGCGGAGGGGAGCAGAGCGTGGACCTGGATCTGACCAAGAGGCAGAAAGAGATCTTCGACTTCATCGGCAAGTACGCCGCCAAGACCGGCTACCCGCCGACGGTGCGCGAGATCGGCAAAGCGGTCGGACTGCATTCGTCTTCTACCGTGCACGCCCATCTGTCCAACCTGGAGAAGATCGGGTTGCTCAGGCGCGATCCCTCGAAGCCGCGGGCGATCGAGCTGCTATTCGACAAGGCGAAGAAGACGATCATGCCGGGCAATGGCCTGCCGCTGGTCGGGCACGTCGCCGCGGGTGAGCCGATCGTCGCCGAAGAGAACGTCGAGGAATACATCGAAGTGCCCGACGTGATCGGCGGCGAGGATGGCGACTACATCCTCAAAGTGCGTGGTGAGAGCATGAAGGACGCTGGCATCTTCGAAAACGATTACGTCGTTGTGCGGCCGGCGGACGACGCGGTCAACGGCGAAATCGTCGTCGCCCTGATCGGCGAAGAGGCGACCGTCAAGCGTTTCTTCCGGGAAGCCGATCACGTCCGCCTGCAGCCCGAGAACGAGACGATGGAGCCAATCCGCACCACGGAGGCGACCGTACTGGGCAAGGTCGTCGGCGTCTTTCGCAAGATTTAGCCGTCTACTTAGGCCACTTGCCGGCTTCGATTCGCTTCTTGTAACGGCGCTGTTTGCGTCGCGCGTCGCTCATAGCCAGCGGGAGCAGGCGCAGGGTGAGGCGAGGGAACAGATCGAGCAGGCGGAGCTGCAGGCCACGCCAGCGCGGCAGGATCAGAATGGGACGAGGATATTCGGTCAGCTTGCCGATCTCGGTCGCGACCTGTTCGGCGGTGAGCAGGTGGCCGGAGAAGGAGCCGGCGGCGTCGGGATCGTCGAGCTTGTCCTCGAGCATCGGCGTCCAGATGCCGTCGGGGCAGACAGCGGAGAGGTCGACTCCCTCGATGCCGGAGCGACGCAGGTCAAAGAGGGTGCCGAGGGTGAAGGCCATGGCCGCATGCTTGCTCGCCGAGTAGTTGACCTCCCCTGGCGCCGCGACGATGCCCGCCAGTGAGATCACATTGATCACATGGCCGCGGCCGGCGGCGATCATCGGCTCCAGGGCGGCGACGGTGCCGTTCGTCGTCCCCAGCGCGTTGACCTCAATCATCGTCCGGCGCGTCGCCTCGTCCTGCTCCCAGGCGAGCCCGGTGGCGAGCACGCCCGCGTTGTTGACCCAGAGGTCGAGCGCACCGGCTTGCGTCGCGGCTTCCGCGGCAAGCGCCCGGCAGGCACCCTCGTCACGCACGTCGAGCCCCGACGATTGCGCGCCGGCGCCGAGTTCGGCCGCGGTGCGGGCAGCAGCATCGGGATCGAGGTCCGTGGCATGGACGAGGTAGCCGCGGTTGGCCAACTCGACGGCGATCGCGCGTCCGAGGCCACCGCCTGCTCCCGTGACGATGGCAACCGGCATCGCGACGCAGGATATTCGATGCATTGTCTCAAGCTCATCGATCCCGCGCTACCATCGAAGGGCGGGCCGAGCGACTGCGGGGGGAGAGAAAACCCCTCGAGGAAAGTCCGGACACCAGAGGGCATGGCGGTGGGTAACGCCCACCCGGGGAAACCCGCGGGACAGTGCCACAGAAATACACGGCCGATGGCGCGGCCACACGTGAGTCGCGTACAGGCAAAGGTGAAATGGTGCGGTAAGAGCGCACCGGCGTCGCGGTGACGCGGCGGCCAGGCAAACCCCGCCAGGTGCAAGGCCAAGCAGGACCGTCGACCCTGCCCGGCGAGGTCCAGGTAGGCCGCAGGCCGCTTCGGCGGCCCCCGGGGCTGCGGCCCCGGTGAGACAGATAGTCGCTCACGACAGGATCCGGCTTACAGGCCCGCTAACGAAAAGGCCCCTGCAAAGGGGCCTTTTCCATGCCTGGACAAGTTTCTGTCTTAGCGTTTGCTAACCTGCCGCCAACTTCCGCTGAATCTTCGCCTACATATCGCGAAGAGCGGGGGACCCAATTGTTGGGGCGAATCGTCGGCATCTGCCGCGTAGCGCAGCTCTTTCAGCGCGAGCCCGTCAGCTAACCCCGTAAGCGTCGTAAAGAGCTATGAAGACAGGCAAGAACCGCCACGGGCGGAAAGATCATTCACGGCGAGGGCACGCTGCGCGCGCCCACCTCAGCCAACGGCTGAGCCGAATCTCCCTGGCCACGGCGCTGCTCTCCCTGGCTCTGGCGCCCCTGGCTGCCGAAGCGCAAACCGGAGGAGCCGGCGCGCCTGCTCCCGAAGGCACCACTTCTGGCGGTGCGGGCCTCGTCTTCAGCAGCCCGATGCGCTCGGCTGGCGCCACCTGGTACGGCCCGGGCCTCTACGGCAATGGCACCGCATGCGGGCAGACGCTGCGACCGGGAACGATCGGCGTCGCTCATCGCACGCTCCCTTGCGGGACCACGGTCAGGTTCAACTATCACGGCCGCTCCCTGGTGACGAAAGTGATCGATCGCGGTCCATACACCCCGGGCAACGACTTCGACCTCACCAACGGCGCCCGCCTCGCGCTGGACTTCGAAGGCGTAGGGCAGGTTCGCTACGCCGTCGCCGTCGGCTCCTCCCACTAGCGCGACTAAGCAGGACTTCTCGGTTTGATGGTAAATCTGCCCCGGAACGGGCAGGTTTCCAACGAGAGGAGCATTTGTATGTCGAGGTTCTTGCAGGCAGCTGTCTACGCCGGGCTGCTGATGCTCCTCGTAGTCTTCGCCGGCAGCGCTGGCGCTGCAACAGAAGAAACCGCGCACACGACGGTCGTGCTCGGTAACACGGCGACGATGCCCGACCCTTCCTGCCCCGAGTCCCCATGCCAGGCGATCGGCAGCGTCACCGGCTTCCAGGTCAGCACTAGCCAGGGCCAGCTGCCCTTTCGAGTGCGCCGCGACGGCAAGATCAAGTCTTGGACGCTGACGCTCTCGCAGCCGACCAGCAGCCAGCGCTCCTTCTTCAATGGCTTTTTCGGCACACCGCCTGAGGCGCGCCTCGCAATCCTGCGCCGCGTAGCCGGCACCAACCCGCCCCGCTACGCCCTCCGCGCCCAAGGCTCGATCCACGTCCTCAGTCCCTACCTAGGCCAAACCGTCAAATTCGGCGCCTCCCTCCGTGTCAAAGCAGGCGACATCGTCGGCCTCACAGTCCCTACCTGGGCCCCCGCTTTTGCCCAGGGCCAACCTTCCAGCAATGCCTGGCGCGCAAGCCGCGAAGCCGGCAAGTGCGTCGACTCCACCGATGTCCGCCAAGGCGAACCCCAGGAGAAGGTAGGCACCCGCGCCGAATACGGCTGCCGCTACGCCACAGCCCGCCTCCTCTACACCGTCACCGTCGTAGAGGATTAAGCGTTGGGAGGGGTCGGGTGCCCCTCCCAAAACGAGCGGCCTTGCGGCCGCTCTTGAGTGTTTTTAGAGAGGCACCCGATCCCTCTCCCTTCTCTGTGCTTCTCCGTCGTTTGCTCGAAGCAGGAGGGGGCTGCCATCCTCAAAACACTCCAGCGAGGCTCCTGCCGAGCGTTTTGAGGATGGCAGCCCCCTCCTGCCTGCGCCTACGCGACGGAGGGAAGGACCCGAGGGCTCGACTGATCTTTGGGTAGCTCAGCCGCACCCGCGATCAGACTTTGGAACTCGTTTAGGACGAGATGCGCGACCGCCTCGAGTAGCTCCTCGTCACTCCAACCAATCTCACGCGCCTCCTCGTGGAGGTGGAGCGGGGGGTGGCCGTTGGCCTCGAGGGCGCCGTGCAGGTACTCGAGCAGTGCTGCCTCTTTGGGGTCGTTCGAGCTGAAGCTGCGGGCCCGGGAGACCTCGTCGAGGCCGAGACCGGCGCTTCGTGCCGACTTCGCGTGCTGGGCAATGCTGTAGGTGTCGTCACGGTACTCGGCTACCGCCAGGGCAATCCGCTCGCGGGTCGCCCGGGGCAAAACTCCACCGCGAAGCTCCGAGCGCATCCGCGTGTAGGCGCGCAGGACGGCGGGCGCGCCGGCGAGCACGCCCACGAACTTCGTTACCGCGCCACCCGTGGCCTGGATCGTTTTGATCAGGGGAGCGCTCTCATCAGGTGCCGTCAGCTCGTCGTGGATCTGGAACCTGCTCACGTCTGTTTTAACTGTCACGTTGCATCCGCCTCCGGCTCCAACTGGGGGAATTCCGCTTTGTAGAGCCTTTAGTTGGCCTTTACTTTACTTTCAGCCAGTTACTTACGTCTCGTAAGTTATACCTGATTTTCGGTCGTCCTGCAAGCTGCCGCAAAGCAACCGCTCTTTACCCGAATACGGCCGCTTCTACCCACCCGGTTCACTGCAATCGCTCGCAAAGGAGTTCGTGAGGGTGCTTTGGCCTATCGTTGCGCGCTCGAAGCGGACAAGCGCGAGCCCAGGAGGCAGTTATATGGCAGACCAACCGAAGAGCCCCGCTGACGTCGCCCAGCTGGTCAAGGACGCCGACGTCCGCTTCGTCCGGCTCTGGTTCACCGACGTGCTGGGCCAGCTGAAGAGCTTCTCGATCAACGCCTCCGAGCTGGATGACGCCTTCGAGGGAGGAATGGGCTTCGACGGTTCTTCGATCACCGGCTTCAACCCGATCGAGGAGTCCGACATGATTGCCATGCCCGACCCCTCGACCTTCGCCCTTATCCCATGGCGACCGGAGGGTGAAAACGCCGTCGCGCGGATGTTCTGCGACATCCAGGTCCCAGGAGGCGAACCGTATGAGGGCGACCCGCGCTGGATCATGAAACGGGCGCTGAAACGGGCCGAGGAGATGGGCTTCGACGCCTTCAACATCGGCCCCGAGCTCGAGTTCTTCTACTTTCGCTCGGCCAAGCCGCCGAATGGCGTCCCCGAGGGCCTCGACGAGGGCGGTTACTTCGACCTGACCACGCTCGATGCCGGCTCCGACGTGCGCCGTGACACCGTTCTGGCGCTGGAGAAGATGGGCATCCACGTCGAGTACACCCACCACGAGGTCGGCCCCTCCCAGCACGAGGTCGACATGCGCTACAAGGACGCCCTGGCGATGGCCGATGACTGCATGACTTACCGCATCGTCGTCAAGGAGTACGCGATGAAGTACGGCTGGCACGCCACCTTCATGCCCAAGCCGCTCTTCGGCGAGAACGGCTCCGGCATGCACGTGCACCAGTCGCTGACCAAAGGCGGCAAGAACGCCTTCTTCGATGCCGACGACCAGTACTTCCTCTCGCCCACGGCAAAGGCCTTTATCGCGGGACAGCTCAAGCACGCGCGCGAGATCTCACCGCTCTTCGCCCAGTGGGTCAACTCCTACAAGCGGCTCGTGCCCGGCTACGAGGCCCCTGTCTATCTGGCCTGGTCACGCCGCAACCGCTCGGCGCTGATCCGGGTGCCGCTCTATCACCCTGGCAAGGAGAGTGCGACCCGCGCCGAGCTGCGCTGTCCCGACCCCGCCTGCAATCCCTACCTCTGCTTCGCCGGCATGCTGCAGGCGGGCCTGGAAGGGATCGAGAAGGGCTACGAGCTACCCGAGCCGATGGAGCAGAACCTCTACCACCTCTCGCCCGAGGAGCTCTCCCATCAGGGGATCGAGCAGCTGCCGGCGACGCTGGGCGAGGCGATCGAGGTCGCCGCCGACTCAGAGCTGGTCCTGCGCACGCTTGGCGAGCACACCTTCCGCCGCTTTGTCGAGATCAAGCGGCAGGAGTGGGACGACTACAGGGTGCAGGTCACCCCGTATGAGATTGAGCAGTTCCTGCCGGTTCTCTGACGCCCTCGGGGCCCGCCGGCCCGCCGCCGCCCTTCGATAGATCCGAAGGCCACCAGAACTTGTCGCCCACCATTAGGGCGAGCGCCGGGACGAGGACGCTGCGGACGAGGAAGGTGTCGAGCAGGACGCCGAAGGCGACGACGAAGCCGAGCTCGGTGAGGAAGGTGAGGGGGAGGACGGCGAGCACCGAGAAGGTGCCGGCAAGGACGATGCCGGCGCTGGTGATGACGGCGCCGGTCACCGCGAGGGCTCGCAGGATGCCTTGTTTAGAGCCGTGTTTAATCGTCTCCTCGCGGGCGCGGGCGATCAGGAAGATGTTGTAGTCGACGCCGAGGGCGACGAGGAAGACGAAGGCGAAAAGTGGCAGCGAGGGGTCCGAGCCGGGGAAGTCGAAGATGAATTCGAAGGCGAAGTAGCCGACTCCGAGCGCGGCGAGGAAGCTGAGGATCACCGTGCCGATCAGGATCAGCGGCGCGACCACGGCACGCAGCAGGCCGATCAGGATCAGGAAGACGACAAACAGGATCAGCGGTGGGATCAGGATCGAGTCCGAGCCGGCCGCGTCGCGGACGTCGAATTCGACCGCGGTCGGCCCGCCGACCAGCGCTTCGGGCGAGGCGCGGTGGACGGCGTCGCGGATCGGTTCGACCAGGTCGAAGGCGTCGGTCGAGTAGGGGTTGGGTTCGAGCGTGGCCTGGACCAGGGTGCCGGGCCGTCCCTCCGCCACCGGTTGCGAGATCGCCTCGACTCCGTCGACTTTGGACATCGCCGCCCGCACCGCCGGTACTTCCGCACGTTTGGGAACGACGATGTCGGTGAGGGCAGTCGTACCCGCCGGGAAGCTCTTGTTGAGCAGGTGCTGGCCTTCTACCGATTCGACTTCGCTGCGGTAGGTGTCTTCGCTGGTCAGTTCGGTTGAGAAGAAGGCGAAGCCGCCGCAGAGGATCAGCAGGACGGCGATCGAACCGACCACAACCCGACGCGGAGACCGGGCGATGCGCTCACCGAGCTTCGCCCAAAAGCCGTGGGTGGCGTCGGCGGCGTGCTCGAGCCGGCGCCGGCGCAGCTCGTAGGGGGTGAAGACCGCCCGGTCCAGCGGACCAACGATCAGTGAGGGGATCCGGCGGCCACTGAGGCGGCGCAGCAGCCAGTTGACCAGGACCAGGGGCAGCAGCACCAGCACGGCCAGGCAGGCGAGGACGATCCTGGCGATTGCTCCGAAGGCGCCGCCTTCGACGATCTTCGCCCGCGCCCGCTCCGAGATGGCGTCGGCGCTGGGCGCGGTCTCGGGCGTGTGGGGGACGAAGGGCCAGAAGGCGCGGCGGCCGAAGATCGTCAGCAGGGCCGGCAGCAGGGTGAGCATCGAGAGCGCCGCGCAGGCGATCCCCATCGCGGCGATCGGGCCGAGGCCGGCGGTGCCGTTGACCTTTGCCAGCATCAGGCAGAAGAGGGCCGCGATCACCGTCGCGGCGGAGGCGAAGATCGCCGGGCCCGCCGAGGCGAGCGCGGTCCGCATCGCCTCGTGCTTGTCGACCGTGTGATGGAGCTCCTCGCGGTAGCGGGAGACGAGCAGCAGGGCGTAGTCGGTGCCCGCGCCGAGGACAAGGACCGACATGATCGAGCTCGACTGGCCGTTGACCGTGACGCCGAGCTCAGTCAGCCCGTAGCCGAGCGAGCGCGAGAGGAGCTCGGCGAACATGACCGCCACCAGCGGGATCAGGAAGAACATCGGCGAGCGGTAGATGACGATCAGCAGGAAGATCACCAGGCTGAGAGCCGCCAGCAGCAGCGTCCCGTTGATGCCTTCGAAGACTTCGATCGCGTCGGCCGAGAAGCCGGCGCCGCCCGTGATCTTCACTTCGAGGCCGCCTTCTTCGCTGGAAATCTGGTCGCGCCAATATTTCACCGGGTCGACGATCCGTTCGCCCTCGCCGTTGCCCTTGATGTATGCGGTGACGATTGCCGCTTTGCCGTCCTTCGAGCAGGTCGGGCCGACGAACGGCGCATAGTCGGGCGGCTGGCCGGGGACGGTGGTGGTGGGCCCGCCGCACTTGGACGGCAACCCCTTTTCCTCTGCGGGAGCAGAGGCCCGCGGCTTACCGCCCGCGGCGGCCGTCGCACCGTCGGGGATCACACCGGGGAAGCGCTTTGCGGTCATCTTCCGAACGTCCGCGAGGATCGTCTGGCGATCAGCGGAAGTCAGGCTCGAGTCGCGCCGGAAGACGATCACCGCGGGAGCGATTTCGCCGTTCTGCAACGACTCGGTTGCCTTCAGCGCGTGGGTCGATTCGGCGTCCCCGGGCAGGTAGGACGTCGCCTCGTTGCTTTCCGCGTCTTCGAACTTCCCCGGCAGGTTGGCCGGGCCGGCGGCGACGAAGATCACCACGAACCAGATCGCGAAGACGATCCACTTAGAGCGACGACCGGCGGCGAAGGTGAAGAGGGAGCCTCGCACGGGTCCTGCATCCATATCAGAGCAGGGCGCTCAGCGAGGGGGCGTCGGCGACCGGTTGCTTGCAGGCGAAGCCCTCGCAGACGTAGGCGGCCGTCTGGCCGTCGATCGTCGGGCGGTTCGCGAGCAACTCCGGTTGCTCGCTCCCCTCGGCACCTCCGGCGAGGACGAGGTGGGGGCGGAACTCGGAGCGGACCGTGGCTGCCAGCTCCGCCAGGTCGTCGCCCACTAGGGCCACCTCCCTGGTCGGCGAGAGGCGGAAGTCGATTGCCCTGAGCAGGTGGGCGAAGGCCTCGGGGTGCTGGCCGGCGGGGCGGGCAAAGAGGCGAAAGACCCCTTCGGCTGCCCGTTCGTAGCGGCGCTCGCCGGTCAGGGCGGCGAGGCGGAGCAGGCCGAATGCGGCGGATGAATTGCCCGACGGGATCGGGTGGTCGCCGATCTCCTTGCGGCGGGCGATCAGCGATTCGTGGTCGTCTGAGGTGGAGAAGAAGCCGCCGCGCTCGGCGTCGGCGAAGCGGTCGAGCAGGATGTCCGCGAGCGACCGGGCACGCTCGAACCACTCGGGCTCGAAGCTCGCTTCGTAGAGCGTGAGCAGTGCCTCGAGCAGGAAGGCGTGGTCCTCTAGATAGGCGTTGAGGTGGGCGCGGCCGTCCTTGTAGGTGCGCAGCAGGTTGCCGTTGGGATCGTGCAGCTCACCCCAGACGAAGTCGGCGCACGCCCGCGCCGCGTCGAGGTAGTCGTCGCGCTGGAGCACGGCGCCGGCCTCGGCAAGGGCGGTAATCATCAGCGCGTTCCAGGCGGTGAGGCGCTTGTCGTCGAGCCCCGGCCAGACGCGCTCGCCGCGGGCCTCGTAGAGCGCGTGGCGCATCTCACCCAAGCCTTCGGGCTCAGCGGCATCGGCCCCACGGGCGAGGTGCAGGATGTTGCGCCCCTCGAAGTTGCCGCGCTCGCTGACCCCGTAGTAGTCAAGCACCGCCTCGGCGCCGTCGCCGAGTACGGCGCGGATCTGGTCCGGTGTCCAGACGTAGAAGCGGCCCTCCTCGCCCTCGGAGTCGGCATCGAGGGCGGAGTAGAAGCCACCCTCGGGGCCACGCATCTCCCGCAGCGCCCAGTCGAGTGTCTCCTCGCAGGCCCGCCGGTAACGCCCGTGGCCGAAGACCTGCCAGCCGTGCAGATAGGCGCGGGCGAGCAGGGCGTTGTCATAGAGCATCTTCTCGAAGTGGGGGACGAGCCAGGCGGCATCGACTGAGTAGCGGGCGAAGCCGCCACCGAGCTGGTCGTAGATGCCGCCGGCGAGCATCGCATCGAGCGTCAGCTCGGAAATCTCCCGCTCGCCGCAGCTGAGCAGCAGCTCGATCGCGGTCGCCGGCGGGAACTTCGGCGCCCCGCCAAAGCCGCCGCGCTCCAGGTCTGCGACGTCGCGCAGCCGTGCCACCGCTTCCTCCAGCTGGGCTGCCTCGGGAGCCTCGCTTACTGGTTCTATCTGGCCGATCGCGGCGAGGCGGGCGCGCATCTCGGGCGCCCGCTGCTTGATTTCCTCGCGCTTGCCCGCGAAGGCTCCCACTACCGCTTCCATCACCATGCGGAAGCTCGGCATGCCGTGTCCCTCATCGGGGGGGAAGTAGGTGCCGCCGTAGAAGGGCACGCCCTCGGGGTCGAGGAAGACCGTCATCGGCCAGCCGCCCTGGCCGCTGATCGCCTGCACCGCCTCCATGTAGAGGGCGTCGACGTCGGGACGCTCCTCGCGGTCCACCTTGACGTTGACGAAGTGCTCGTTCATATAGGCAGCGGTCTCGGGGTCCTCGAAGGACTCGCGCTCCATCACGTGGCACCAGTGGCAGGCGGAGTACCCCACCGAGAGCAGGATCGGGCGGTCTTTCTCGCGGGCACGGGTCAGTGCCTCCTCGCCCCACGGGTACCAGTCCACCGGGTTCCCACGGTGCTGGAGCAGGTAGGGACTGGTCTCCCGGGCGAGGCGGTTAGCCATGGCCTCACACTACCCACGGCGGCTCGACACCACCCGTGGACAACTAGACGCCAACTATTGGCAATACCAGGTAGATGAAATTCGTACGCATTCGGGGGCCCACGCCTGAGAGCCAATCCGAAGTTCCGCCGAAAGTTCTAACTTCTGTAGGTGGCGAAAGAGGGACTGCCCATTCAGAGCGATCCGGCGATCGAAGCGGTGCTTGCCAAGCTCGATTCCGAAGACCGCAAGGTCATCGACGAAGCGCTTGCCAAGGCCGAGAAGACCGAGGCTGAGCTGCGCTACATCGCCGATCACGACTCGCTCACGGGCCTGCTCGACCGCCGCCGCTTTCGTGCGGAGCTCGACCAGTACGTCTCCTTCAGCGCCCGCTACGGTGGCCAGGGCGCTGTGATGATCATCGACATCGACGGTCTCAAGGCGATCAACGACTCGAATGGTCATCACGCCGGCGACAACCTGATCCGCCACATCGCCGCGATCATGCGCGAGCGGGTGCGGACCACAGACATCGTCGCCCGTCTTTCCGGCGATGAGTTCGCTGTGCTGATGCCGCAGACTGACACCGCCGGCGCCCTTCAGCTTGGCGAGGATCTGCGCGCCCAGGTCGCCGAGCACGCCGCCGCCGGCCTCGACACCGAGACGGCGACGATCAGCGTCGGCATCACGATGTTCGGCGGCGAGCGCGGGATCGGCGCCGAGGCAGTGCTGGTCGCCGCCGACCAGGCGATGTACCGGGCCAAGGAGGATGGACGCAACCAGATCGCCCTCTTCCAGGATCCCGGCGAGCCACAGCGCCTGCAGCAACGCCGCCAGACGACCAGCGCCCGAATCCGCGACGCGCTCACCCACGACCGCCTCAGCCTGCACACACAGCCGATCCGCAGCCTCGCCTCGGGTGGGATCGAGCGCTACGAGCTGCTGCTGCGGATGACCGGCGAGAACGGCGAGCTGCTGCCGGCGGCCTCGTTCATCGAGGCCGCCGAGCGCTCCGGCATGGTCCAGGAGCTGGATCGATGGGTCGTCGTCCAGGCACTCGAGCTGCTCGCCGAGCGCGAGCAGGGTGGCGATCCCGTCTCGCTGCACGTCAACCTCTCCGGCGCTTCCGTCGCCGACCTCTCCGTGCTCGAATTCATCGAGCGCCGCCTCGACGAGGGCGAGGCGGACCCAGCGCGCTGCACCTTCGAGATCACCGAGACGGCACGGGTCCACAACTACGAAGCGGCGGCTGGCTTTGCCGACCGCATCACCGAGTTTGGCTGCCAGGTGGCGATCGACGACTACGGGGCCGGCTTCGGCCCGTTCCACTACCTGAAGAGCATCCCCTTCGACCTGATCAAGATCGACGGCTCCTTTGTGCGCGACATGCCCAACAGCGACGCCGATCAGCTCACCGTCCAGGCGATAGTCCAGATCGCCCGCGGTCTCGGCAAGGCGACGATCGCCGAGTACGTGCAGGACGACGTCACCGCGCAGATGCTGCGCGAATACGGTGTCGATATGGCCCAGGGCTACCACCTGGGCCGGCCGGTCGACGTCGCCGAGGCGCTCTAGGCATTCAGCTCCCCACGCAGCTGAGCCCGCCTGATCTTGCCGCTGCTCGTCTTCGGCAGCTCGGTGGCGAACTCGACGATGCGGGGGAACTTGTAGGGGGCCGTCTCGCGCTTGCAGTGTTCCTGCAACTCGCGGGCCAGTTCCTCGCTCGGCTCGCGCTCGCGGGGCACGACGATCGCCCGCACCGCGGAACCGCGCTCGGGGTCCGGGGCGGCGACAGCTGCTGCTTCGGCGACGTTGGGATGTGAGAGCAGGGCGGACTCGACCTCAAAGGGACCGATCCGGTAGCCGGAGGAGAGGATGATGTCGTCGTCGCGGCCCTCGAAGTAGAGGTAGCCGTCGGCGTCCTTGCGGACGAGGTCGCCGGTTGGCCACCACTCGCCCTCGAAGCGTTCGCCGTCGAGGTAGCGGGAGAAGAAGGTGGGGGAGGAGGCGGCGCGCAGCTGCAGTTCGCCGGCCGTCGATCCCGCGCCGCCTGTTCCCTCGACAGGCACGATGCGGATCTCGAGGCCAGGCAGGGGCTTGCCCATCGATCCATGGCGAACGGGCTCGCCGCAGAGGTTGCCGCTGATGTGGCCGGTCTCGGTCTGGCCGTAACCGTCGGCTGGCTCCAGCCCGGTCGCCTCCTTGAAGGCGGCGACCGTCTCCGCCTCCAGTGGCTCGCCGGCCGAGACCATCCGGCGCAGCTTGGGCAGTCGCCGCAGGGCCGCGCGCTTAGCCAGCATGCGGTACTCGGTTGGTGCCTGACAGAGCACGTTGACGCCGAGCGCTTCGGCGAAGTCAAGCCGCTCGGCGGGCTCGAAGCGACCGTCATGGATCACCGCCGCGGCACCGGTCAGCCAAGGGGCGAGGAAGACGTTGCGTGCCGACTTCGACCAGCCGGTAGAGGTCGTGCACCAAACCAGCTCGCCCTTGCGCGAGCCGAGCCAGTGCTCCGCTTGGGCCTGTTGGCCAAGCAGGTAGCGGTAGGCGTGGACGACGCCGCGCGGCTCACCGGTAGTGCCGGAGGTGAAGACGATCAGGGCAGGGTCCTCGGAATCCATCGCTTCGATCGGGGCCGGCGTCTCCTGAGGCAGATCCTCGTCGAGCGCAGCGGTGACCTCATCCATCGTCATCGTCCCCATGCCAGCGGGCAGTTCGGTCAGTAGCGCGTCCTCGCCAACACAGAGCTTCGGGTCAGCGGCTGCCACCCGCAGCGCCAGATCCTGCCGACGCAGCTGCGTGCTGCAGGGCAGCGCCACCGCCCCCATCCGCCAGCAGGCCAGCAGAGAGAGCACCCACTCGATGCGATTGCCCACCAGCGTCATCACCACATCACCACGCTGCACCCCCCGAGCCACAAAGGCTCCCGAAAGCCCAGCCGAGCAAGCAATCAGTTCGCCGAAGTACCAGTCCCGCCGGTTCCCTTCGGAATCCACCGCAACGATCCCCAGCCGCGAAGCCGGAGACCGCTCCATCTCATCGATGAAGTTCACGCCCGCCAGTCTGCCCTACGAAGCTCGAGAAGGAGAGCCGGCTGTTCCTTGAGCTTGTTTCGCCGGGGCGTGTCGCTTGACGGCCCTGGTTACCGCAATTCGCTGGACGACTTTCCCAGCAACTGCCGGGCCACGATCAGCAGCTGGATCTGCTGGGTCCCCTCGAAGATGTCGAGGATCTTGGCGTCGCGGGCCCACTTCTCGAGCAACTCGTTCTCGCCGTAGCCGATGCTGCCGCAGAGCTCGACGCAGCCGAGCGCGACGTCGACGCAGGTGCGCCCCGCCTTTGCCTTCGCCATCGAGGCCTGCAGCGAGTTGGGCTTGCCGTTGTCGGCCATCCAGGCCGCCTGCAGGGTGAGCAGCAGCGCCGCCTCGTAGTCGGACTCCATTTCGAGGTAGCGGGCCGCGGCCGCGGACTGCGAGAGCGCCGGCGTGTCGTAGTCGATCTCGACCCCGGCCTCCTCGAGCCGCACGCGCGCCTCCTCCAGGGAGGCCCGGGCGACGCCGACCGCCATCGCGGCGACCAGCGGCCGCGTGTTGTCGAACGTCTGCATCGCCCCGCCGAAGCCGGCCTTGACGTCGATCTCGGGATCCCCCAACAACGCCTCCTTCGGCACCCGGCAGTCCTGCAGGGTGAAGTTGGCGGTGTCGGAGGCGCGGATGCCGAGCTTGTGCTCGAGCCGGTCGAGTTTCAGGCCCGGGTTGTCGCGCTCGACGATGAACGACTTGATCGCCGCCCGCCCCTGGGAGCGGTCGAGCGAGGCCCAGACGACGATCAGGTCGGCGCGGTCGCCCGAGGTGACGAAGATCTTCTCACCGTTGAGCACGTACTCGTCGCCGTCGAGCTCAGCCGTGGTGCGGATCGCGGCCGAGTCGGAGCCCGCCTCGGGCTCGGTGATCGCCATCGCCGCCCACTTACCGCCGTACTGCTTCAGCTGCTCGTCGCTCGCCACCGAGGCGATCGCCGAGTTGCCGAGGCCCTGGCGGGGCATCGAGAGCAGCAGGCCGACGTCGCCCCAGCAGAGCTCGATGATGCCGAGTACGGTGGAGAGGTTGGAGCCGTTGCGGTTGCCGCCGTCGCCGTTTCCGTTCGATTCGCGGCGCACACCGGCGGCGCCGGCGCCGCCGATCTCGCTTCCCTCATTCATGCCGTCGATCAGCGAGGCGAGCATGTCGAGCTCCTTGGGGTAGGAGTGCTCGGCCTCGTCGTACTTGCGCGAGATCGGCCGGAAGACCTCGGTCGCGACCTGGTTTGCTTGGTTGGCAAGGGGCTTGAACTTCTTCGGTATCTCTAGGTTGATCATGGCTCTCCTTTAGCTCTAGACGAGCAGGGCGCCCTCCATCACGCCCGCTGCACGGAGGTCGCGGTACCAGCGCTCGACCGGGTGCTCCTTGACGAAGCCGTGGCCTCCCAGCAGCTGCACTCCTTCGGAGCCGATCTGCATGCCCTTCTGGGCGCAGAGCCGGCGGGCCATCGCCGTCTCGCGGGCGAAGTCCTGACCTTGGTCGGCGCGGCTGGCCGCGCGGTAGGTGGCGAGCCGCATGCCTTCGGACTCGATGCCGATGTCAGAGACCGCGAAGGCGACGCCCTGGCGGTTGGAGATCGGTTCGCCGAAGGCGGTGCGCTCGTTGACGTACTGCTTGACGTAGTCGAGCGTCGCCTGGGCGGCACCGACCGCGAGCGAGCACCAGGCGATGCGGGCGCGCTGCACGCACTCGACGTAGTCCTCGCGTTTGCCCTCGCCGAGCAGCGCGGCGGCGGGCAGCTTCACGTCCTCGAGCAGCAGACGGCCGGTGGCGGCGGGGCGCAGCCCCATCGCCGGCTCATCCTCGACCGTGAGGCCGGAAGCGCCGGACTCGATCACGAAGAGCGCCGGGCCGAGATCCTTGGCCTCGGCGGCGACGAGGAAGAGCTCGCACTCGGCGGGTCGGGCGAGCAGCGACTTGGCGCCGTCGAGGATCCAGTCCTCGCCGTCCTTGCGCGCGGTCGTCTCAAGCTTCAGCGGGTCGAAGAGCGGTCGCGGCTCGAGGATCGCCAGTGCCGCCGCCGGGGTGTCCTCACCGGTGAAGGCGGGCAGGTAGGTCGCCTCCTGCTCGGGCGTGCCCCAATGGCCGATCGCGGTGGCGACGGCGCCGGGAGCGAGGGCGGCGTAGGCGATGCCCATGTCGCCGTGGGCGAAGGCCTCGCCGATCAGCACGCTGGTGACGGCGGCCTGTTCGTGCATGACGCCGCCGAGCTCCTCGGGGACGCCGAGCATGTTGATGCCGAGCTCGTTCGCTTGGGCGAGCAGCTCGTCCGGCGTCGAGCGGTCGAAGTCGGCCTGCTTGGCCACCGGCCTGACCTTCGTCTCGGCGAAGTCGCGCACCCCTTCCTGCAGCATCTGCTGCTCGTCGTCGGGGCTGATGTCGAAGAGACTGCGCGGCTTGCCCGGCGCCTGGCGTGCCGGCCCGGTCAGGTTCTGGGCGGCCTTGAAGGTGCGCCCGGCGGCGGTCGCCGAGCGGAAGCCGTTCTTGGTGCCGGTGAAGAGCGCGCGCTCGACCTGCTTGCGGATGCGAATGCGGTCGAGCAGGTCCGAGCCGGCCAGCTTGTTGAGCCAGCGCAGGCCGAGGCCCATGCCGCGCTCGGCCACTCCCTTCTCCTCTGTTGCGGTGGGCATCTCTACTTCCTCTCGTCTTTGGGTTTGGCCTCAAGCGGCACCATGCGGCCGTCGAGGTGCGGTGTGCCGCGCTTTGCGTCGCGCACCGCGAATGCGATCTCGTCTCCCTCGGTGTTGCTGGCGAACTCGACCCGGCTCGGGAGCAGGATCGGCTTGCGGAAGCGAACGTCGACGTCGAAAGCGTCAGGCAGGCGACTCTCGATCGCCGCCAGACAGCGCGCCTTGGTCCACATCCCGTGGGCAATCGCCCGCGGGAAGCCAAGCGGCTTCGCCGTCCATGCATGCATGTGGATCGGGTTGCGGTCGCCGGAGACGGCCGCGTAGCGCCGCCCCAGATCCCCACCAAGATTCCACTCCGCTCCTGCCCGCAGCGCCCCCTCGCGAACCGCATCAAATTCTCTGCCTGGAAGACCGGAAATTTGATGCAGTTCGGGGTTGCTGGTGCTTGCCGCGGCCTTGGCGCCGCGGCGGAGCATCGTGCTGGTGCTCTCCCAGACCTTTTGGCGGCCGCTCATCGCCTTGGTCTGCAGCGAGAAGGTGCGGCCACGGGGGTGGTCCACCAGTTTGGTCGGCTTGACGTGGATCGTCAGCTCCTCGTCGAGGCCGATTCGCCGGTGCTGGACGATGCGGTTCTCGACGTGGACCAGACCGACAGCGCCGAAGGGGAAGCTGCCTTCTGCCATCACCGCCATGTGCAGCGGGAAGGCGAGCACGTGCGGGTAGGTAGGGGGGAGATGATCGCGGAGGGCGAAGCCACAGACGCGTGCGTAGGCGGCGACCTGTTTGGCGCCGGCGTTCATCCGCGGCAGGGTCAACTCGATCTCCGGGATCTCCTTTCCGCGCCCCGGAACGAAGGGGAGCAGTGAGGCGCCCGGGATCATCGGAGCGGCCGCGCGGGCGTACAGCGGCAGGATGCTGGGTGAGCTCTCGAGCGTGCGCGTCGTCATCAGGCCCCCAGCAGGCTCTGGCCGCAGACTCGGACCACGTTGCCGTTGACGCCGGTGGACGCGGGGCTGGCGAACCAGGCGATCGTCTCGGCGACGTCGACCGGCAGGCCGCCCTGCGACATGCTGTTCATCCGCCGTCCCGCTTCGCGGATCGCGATCGGCATCTTCGCCGTCATCTGGGTCTCGATGAAGCCGGGGGCGACGGCGTTGATCGTCGCTTTGCGTTTCGCCAGCGCCGGGGCGAGCGCTTCGACCATGCCGATCACGCCGGCCTTCGAGGTCGCGTAGTTGGTCTGGCCGGAGTTGCCGGCGACCCCGCTCATCGAGGAGACGCAGACGATGCGGCCATTGGGATGCAGCAGCTTGCGCTCGAGCAGCTCATCATTGATCCGCTCCTCGCTGGAGAGGTTGATCTCCATCAGCGAGCTCCAACGGTCCTCGGGCATCTTGGCGATCGTGCGGTCGCGGGTGACGCCGGCATTGTGGACGATCACGTCGACGCCGTCCGGGATTGCCTCGGCGATCCGCTTTGGCGCGTCGGGGTCGGTGATGTCGAGTTCGATCGTCTCGGCGCCGAGACCGGCGGCGACCGCGGCCAGGTCGGCGGAGAGGGCCGGCACGTCGAGCAGAACGAGCTTGGCGCCGTCGCGGTGCAGGGTCCTCGCGATCGCCTCGCCGATCCCGCGCGAGGCGCCGGTCACCAGGGCCACCTTGCGGTCGAGCGGCCTTGCCCAGTCGAGCTCCTCGGCCTTGGCGACTGGACGACCGATCTCGACCACCTGGCCGGAGACGTAGGCCGAGCGCGGCGAGAGCAGGAAGCGCAGGGACGAGTCAATCTCCTCCTCGGCGCCCTCGGCGACGTAGACCAGCTGCACGGCGATGCCGCGGCCGATCTCCTTGCCGAGCGAGCGGGTGAAGCCCTCCAGCGCTCGCTGCGCGGTCGCCGCGCGAGCGGGCAGATTAGCCGGAGGCGTGCCCAGCACGACCACGCGGCCCGAGCGTTCGACCCGCTTCACGTTGGGGTGGAAGAAGCGCTGCAGCTCGACCAACTCGGTCGAGTCGGCGATGCCGGTGGCGTCGAAGACCAGCGCCTTGACCGGTGCGCTGGTGGTTTCCGGACGCCCCGCGCCGATTTCGCCGAGCAGGTGCTCGAGTCGTTTGTCGAGCCGACCACGAGGTGCGCCGCCGGCCAGCACCGCGCCCGAGACCACCGGCGCGCCGGGTTCGTGGCGCTCCAGCGTCGCCGGCTGTGGCAGGCCGACCCGGCCGGCGATCATCCGGCCCGGAGGCGAGTTGACCACCTGCGTGTAGAGATCGCTCATCAGTCCTTTCCTCCTGCGCTTTCCATAGCGGCGATGACGCCCTGGCCGCCGGCCGCGCAGATGCTGATCACGCCGCGGCCGGAGCCGCGCTCGTGCAGTGCTTTGGCGAGGCTGGCGACGATCCGGCCGCCGGTCGCCGCGAAGGGATGTCCCGCCGCCAGCGAGCCGCCGTTGACGTTGAGCCGCTCGCGGTCGATCGCGCCGAGTGGGCGGTCGAGACCGAGACGGTCGCGACAGAACGCCGGGTCCTTCCAGGCCTTCAGGGTGCAGAGAACCTGCGCCGCAAAGGCCTCGTGGATCTCGTAGAGGTCGAAGTCGCCGAGGCTGCGGCGCAGCCGATCGAGCATCCGCGGCATCGCGTAGGCCGGGGCCATCAAGAGGCCCTCGCGCTTGTGGACGTGGTCGACCGCAGCGGTCTGCCCGTCGACGAACCAGGCCAGCACCGGCAGGTCGCGCTCTCTGGCCCACTCCTCGCTGGCGAGCAGCACCGCGGAGGCGCCATCAGAGAGTGGGGTCGAGTTGGCGGCGGTCATCGTGCCCTCGGCCCCGCCGAAGACCGGGTCGAGCTTGGCCAGCTTCTCGGTCGAGGAGTCGGGACGCAGGTTCTGGTCGCGCTCGAGGCCGAGGTAGGGACTGACCAGGTCATCCATGAAGCCGCGCTCGTAGGCGGCGGCGAGGTTGTGGTGGCTGCGCACCGCGAGCTCGTCCTGCTCCTCGCGGCCGACCTCCCACTCGGCCGCCATGATCGCGCAGTGCTCGCCCATCGAAAGGCCGGTGCGCGGCTCCTCGTTGCGGGGGATCGCCGGGACCACGTGGCTGGGCCGCACCCGGGTCAGTTGCTTGATCCGGCCGAAGTTCGACTTCTCGCGGTTGACGTCGAGCAAGACTTCGCGCAGGTCCTCGTTGAGGCCAATCGGCGCGTCGGAGGTGGTGTCGGCGCCGCAGGCGATGCCGGCGTCGATCTGGCCGAGGGCGATCTTGTTGGCGACGAGGATCGTCGTCTCGAGGCCGGTGCCGCAGGCTTGCTGGACGTCGTAGGCCGGCGTCTCGGCGGCGAGACGGGTGCCAAGCACGCTCTCGCGGGTGAGGTCGCGGTCGCGCGAGTGCTTGAGCACGGCGCCGCCGGCGACCTCGCCGAGGCGCTCGCCCTCCAGCGCGTAGCGCGCCACTAGGCCATCGAGGGCAGCGGTGAGCATGTCCTGGTTGGAGGCGCTCGAGTAGACGGAATTGGAGCGCGCGAAGGGGATCCGGTTGCCGCCGATCACGGCGACGCGTCGTGGCTTATCGGTCAACTGCTTTCGCCTTTCGGTTTCGGGCGTGAGGACTTGGCGGATGGGGTGGAGCGCAGGCGCAGGCCCGGCTCGATCGTCGCGATCAGCAACTCGGCCGCCTCCTGAGCGCTGGTCGCCTCGGTGCGCAGCCACCAGCGCGCCAGCGCCTCGGCTGCACCGAGCAGGGCGGTGGAGAGCGCCTCGACTTCGATCCGAGCCGCGGCGCGTTGCTTGGCGGAAAGCTGAGCCAGCAGCGATTCGGAGACCAGTTGGATCAGGCGGCCGCGATACTCGGCGACCCTGTCGGCCAGCACACCGCTGTGCGGCAGGGTCTCGTCGAAGAGCACCGCCCAGGCGGCGCGGTCGGCGTCGAGGAAGGCGAAGAAGGCGCGCAGGCCCTCGTTGAGAGCGTCGCCCGGGTTGCTGGTGTCGCCGACCGTCTCGAGGATCGTTTTGACCAGCACGTCACCCGGCCGCTTCATACAAGCGATATAAAGCTGCTCCTTGTTGCCGAAGTAGTTGTAGAGGAGAGGCTTGGTGACGCCGAGCGCCGCGGCGACATCGTCCATGGTTACCGCCGCGTAGCCCCGCTCGGCGAAGAGCCTGTGTGCGGCAACGAGTGCCTGCTCCATTCGGTCGGCCTTGGAAAGCCGGGAACGTGTCGACGTTGCAGCCATCGATGTATACGTTACCCAGATATAAATTTATATATGCGTAATGTGACTGACGTCACAGCCAGGTGCAACGCGTTGACCCCCTGACGGGGGGAGAAAACGTTGCAGCGGGTTTGGAGCGCTCTAGGCCTCGGAGATGCCGAGGCGCAGGTAGATGCGGCGCAGCGGTTTCGGCGCCCACCAGTTCCACTCGCCGAAGAGTCGCATCAGGGAGGGGACGAGGAGGGCGCGGACGATCGTCGCGTCGATCATCACGCCGAAGGCCATTCCGATCGCAATCTGCTTGACGAAGAAGACGGTGCTGACGCCGAAGGCGAGGAAGACGATGGCGATCGCCACGGCGGCAGCGGTGATCACCCGGCCGGTGCGGCCGATGCCGACCGCGACCGCCTCCTCGTTTGAGTCGCCGAGGTCGTGGCGTTCCTTGATCCGCGCTATCACCAGCACCGCGTAGTCGGTGGCGAGGCCGAAGATGACGGCGAAGAGGAAGACGAGGCTGGTCACCTCGATCGCCGCCGGACCGGTGTAGTCGAGGGGCGAATCGAGCCAGCCGGCCTGGAAGGCGAGGACGAGGATGCCGAGCGTGGCGCCGAGCGTCAGCGAGTTCATCAGCAGCGTCTTCAGCGGCAGCAGCACCGACCCAGTGAGCAGGAAGAGGACGATCAGGGTGGTCAGGGCGATGATCGCCACGACCAGGGGCGCGTGTTCGATCAGGCTCTGCTTCTGGTCTATGAACCGCGCCGAGTTGCCCGAGACCAGCGTGGTCGCGTCGCCCGGCGGGTCGAGCCCGCGAATCGAGTGCACGGCGTCCTGGGAGGTACTCGAGAGGGCGGGCTGAGAAAGCGCGAAGTTGGCGTAGGCGACGTTGTTGGCAGCACGGATGAAGGGGCCTCCGCGTGCGACGCCGCCGACGGCTTTGATCCGTTTGCCGTAGGCGGCGAGCTGGGCGTTGCTGGCGCGGCCGTCGACCGCAACCGTGACCGCCTCGGTCACGTCACGCGGGTAATGCCCTTCCAGGTAGCGATAGGCATCGTAGGAGGGCTGGTTGGGCGGCACCGCTTCGGCGCTGGGGCCGGTCAGGGTCGTCCAGAGCAGCGGCGCCGCTGCGGCTAGGAGCAGAGCGCCGCTGCCGAGGGCGACCGCGAGCGGGCGCCGCATGACGCCGCGCGCAAGCCGGTACCAGCCGTCTGAGGTGTCGGAGACCGCCGGGCCGCGGCGGATCGAGAGTGCGTCGATGCGCTTGCCGAGCAGGGCCAGCATCGAGGGGACGACGAGGACCGCGATCACCGAGGAGAGCACCGCCACCGAGGCACCGGCGACCGCCATCGAGTAGAGGAAGCGCTGTGGCATGAAGATCAGCGCCGCCATCGCCGCCGCGACGGTGAATCCGGAGAAGACCGCGGTGCGCCCGGCGGTGACCACCGTGCGCTGATGTGCCTCCTGTGTGGCGCCGTCCTTGTCCACCTCCTCGCGGTAGCGAGAGACCATCAAGAGGGCGTAGTCGACGGCGAGGCCGAGACTGAGCCCGGTGGCGATGTTGAGCGCGAAGAGTGAGGTATCGACAAAGGTCGACATGATCCGCAGCACGAGCAGGGTGCCGACGATTGAGATACCGCCGATCAGCAGCGGGATCCCGGCGGCGACGACGCCGCGAAAGACGAAGAGCAGCAGCAGTGCCAGCACCGGGAAGGCGATCAGCTCCGCCTTGGTCAGGTCCGTGCGGGTCTGGTCGTTGGTCTCGTTGAAGCCCTGCGCGAAGCCGCCCTCGGCGACGGCGAGCGGGCTCGCTTCGGCGAGCACCTTGACGCGTTCGGCGGCGACTCCGCCGGCGTCCTCGATGTCGTTGGTCGAGAGGTAGGCGGCGATCGCCAGCGACCTGCCGTCCGTGGCAATCAGCTCGACGCCGGCCCGCCGGTCGCGCAGGGGATTGACGACGCGGCCGACATCCTCGACCTTGGCCACTTCGGTGCTGAGCCGGTCGACCTCGCGCCGCACGGCCGGATCGCGCGGGTGGAGGGGGCCGCCGTCAGGGGAGCGGACGACCAGGACGATCGCTGGGTTGGGGTCATAGCCGAGCGAGTCACGCAAGATCCTCGTCGCCTGCTCGCTCTCCGAGCTTGGGTCGGTGAAGCCCGCCGCCTTCAGGTGCTGCTCGACGTTGTGTCCGATTGCCACTGCGAGCAAGGCGAAGGCCCCGACCAGGCCAAGCACCAGTTTGGGATGTCTCCAAGTGAGGCTGGCGATCCGGTTCATCGCACTACTGGCGCGAGGGGGAGGGGGAGGGGGCCGGACACGGAGCCGGACTGTACCAGAATCCAAAGTACATACTTTGGATTCCAAATTGATCAATTGCTATCATCACAACATGGGTTCGCGGGAATATGGTCAATCGTGCAGCCTCGCGTGCGCGCTCGATCGCATCGGCGAGCGCTGGACGCTGCTGATCGTGCGCGAGCTCTCGCTGGGCCCGATGCGCTTCTCCGCCTTGGCGCGCTCTGTCGGCGGCGCCCCCACGGACGTACTGACCAAGCGCCTGCGCGATCTCGAGCAGCATGGAATCGTCGAGCGCCGGGAACTCGACCCGCCGGCCTCTACCACCGTTTACGAGCTGACCGCACTAGGTCACGGGCTGGAAGTGCCGATGATCGAGCTGAGCCGTTGGGGAATGGGCCTGCAGAAGCTCGAGGACGTGATCGATCTGGCGCCGTCCTCGCTCCCCAACGCGATCCGGGTCATCCTCCGCCCGCCCACGGATCTGCGGGCGACGCTTGCCCTGCGCAGCGGCGGCCAGTCTTTCGTGCTGGGCGTTGCCGACGGCTGGATCGCCGCCTCTCGTGGCGCTACCGCAAACGCCGACGTCAGCCTTGCCGGCACCCCGATTGCCGTCATCGCCGCCCTGGTCGCCGGCGAGACGGGTGAGGCCGGCGTCGAGGTAGAAGGCGACCGCGAACTGCTCGACACGCTGCGCTCGATGATCGTCATCCCCGAGCACCTGCGCGAGGAAGCGCTGGCGGCGGTGAGCAGCGGGCCCGTCGCTACTGCTCGTACAGCTTGATCACGCGCACCGTGCCATCGGGCGCGGCGTCGACGCAGAGGTAGCAAAGGACGCACTCGTCGAGGTTCTCTTCGACGATTTCGACGCCGGAATCCGTCGCTTTGAAGATGTCGACGGGACAGACTTCCTCGAGCTTCTTCGCCAGCTCCGCATCGCCGGCGACGGAGCCGTCGACCTCGACGTCGATGAAGACCTTGTTCAGCGTCTCCGCCATCAGGCAGCCACCTCCAGCTTCTCCTTGACCGCGTCGGGGATCTGGTCGATTCGCTCGACGACGCGGATGCCGGCGGCTTCGAGGCGGGTGATCTTCTCGGTCGCGGTGTCTTCCACGCCTTCGACGATCGTGCCGGCGTGGCCGAAGCTCATCCCCTTCATCTCCTCGTCGTCCATGAACTTGCCGGCCATGAAGGCGACGATCGGTAGACGCGAGTTGTTCTCCGCCACCCACTCGGAGAGCTGTGCCTCCATGCGGCCGCCGGGCTCGGTGTAGATCACGATCGCCTGGGTCTGCTCGTCGGCCTCGAAGTAGGGCATCAGCTCGGCATAGGTCGAGCCGATGATCGCGTCGCCGCCGATCGAGACCGCGGTGGAGACGCCGAGGCCGGCCTGGCTCAGCGAGGAGGAGATCTCGGTGGTCATGCCGCCGGAGCGGCTCATCACGCCGACCGGACCGGGAGCGTAGGCCTTGGCCGCGTCCTTTGCCGGGCCGCCGATGCCGCCCATCTTGCAGACTCCGGGGACGATCAGGCCGAGGCAGTTGGGGCCGATGATCCGCGCTCCCTTTAGGTTCGCCAGCTCGACCATCTGGGCAACGTCGCGGCGCGGGATCCGCTCGGTAACGATCACGATCAGCTTGATCCCATTGAGGATCGCCTCGAAGACGGCGTCCTTGGTGAAGGCGGGGGGGACGGTGACGACCGAGCCGTCGATCGGGCCGCCGTGGTTCTCGACCGCCTGGGCGACGGTGTCGAAGACCGGCACGCCGTGGACCTCGCGGCCCTTGCGGCCCGGGGTGACGCCGCCGATGACCTTGGAGCCGTAGTCGAGGCACTCGCGGGTCAGGTTGACGGCCTCGCGGCCGGTGATCCCCTGGACGATGAAGGTCGTCTCCTTGCTCAGCAGAATGCTCATGCAGGGGCTCCCTGGATCTTGGCGACGGCGCGGCCCGCCGCCTCCCACATCGAGACGGAGCGGTCGCAGTACTCGACCCCGTAGCGCTCGAGGATCTTGAAGCCCTCGTCCTCCCAGGCGCCCGGGATGCGGAAGATCGCGATCGTCTCGCCGGGGTCCTTGTCCAGCTCGAGGCAGGCCTTGATCACGCCGCGGGCGACGATGTCGACGCGGGTGTTGGAGACGATCGACATCATCACGGCGATCTTCTCGACGCCGTCCTTTTCGAGCACCTCCTTGGCCAGGCCGCAGGCCTTTGCGACCGAGGGGTTGCCGCCGATCTCGGAGTAGTTGGCCGGCTTGCCGCCCTGGCTGCGGACAGCGTCGGTCAGGGTCAGCGAGCCGCCGCCGGCGCCGATCACGAGGCCGAGGTTGCCTTCGAAGCCGTGGTCCTTGCCCTGGATCACGCCGCGGTGGTCGGCGGCGTCGATCGCGGCGACGTGGCGCTCGAAGTCGGACGGCTCATAGGTCTCGCGGGTGTCCTCCTCGGCGATCTCCAGCTGCTTGCGCAAGAGGCCCTTCTGGCGGCCGACCGCCTCGTTCTCCATCTCCATGTGGGCGTCGAGGGCGACGAAGCTGCCGTCGGTTAGCTCGGCCAGCGGATTGATCTCGGCCAGGGTCATGTCGTTGTCGCGAAAGAGGCGGCCGAGGCGGGCGAGGACCGGCGTCGCCCGGTTGAGCTGTGAGCCGGTGACGCCGGTGGCGGCGATGACCTGCTTGGCCTCGAAGTCGGGGATCGGCATCAGGTTGGTGAGGTGACCGCGGCCGACGTGGTCGGGGTGGGTCTCGGCGACCTCCTCGATGTCGATCCCGCCCATGTCGCTGAACAGCATCAGCGGCCGCTTCGCGGTGCCGTCCCAAACGACGCCCGCGTAGTACTCCTGCTTGATCTCGGCCTTCGGATCGACCAGCACGCCGCGCGGCATGTGCCCGTTGATCTCCAGCTTCAGGATCGCCTCGGCGTGCTCGGCCGCCCCATCGGGCGTATCGGCGAACTTGACGCCACCGGCCTTCATCCGCCCGCCGCTCAGCACTTGCGACTTGATCACCACGGGCCCGTCAATCTCTTCCGCAACCTTGCGCGCCTCGTCGGCAGTTGTGCAGAACCCGTACTTGGTGACCGGGATCCCCGCCAACTCGACGATCTTCCGTGCCTCGAACTCAAAGAATCTCATCAGCGGCGCGGAACCCTATCCAACGCGGTCGCCAGGGGCGTGTCGGCGGAAGACCGGGTGCCCCTCCCGGCGGCTTGTACTTTTTCGGCAATCCACCCCAGGACGACCCAGCCGATCCACCGAAAAAGTTGAGCCGGGAGGGGCACCCGGTCTTCCGGGGGAGAAGCACCCCGGGCCTCCTGGGATACTTCAGACCGGTGACCCCGCCAGATGGGAGAGGGATGAGCTTGTCCAAGTACCTGAGCATCCTGCTCGGGCTGTTCGCCGCCGCTGTGCTTGCGATTGGCTGCGGCGAAACGGTGATCGATGCCACTAAGACCGAGGAAGCGCTCGAGGCGAACCTCTCGAAGTCGCTGAAAGAGAAGGTTGCCTCAGTTGAATGTCCGTCGGACCAGAAGGTTGAAAAAGGTGCGACCTTCACCTGCAGCGTAAAGCTGCAGAAAGGCGAAGAACAGACGGCTACGCTGAAGATTCTCAACGAAAATGCGGACGTAAGTGTGACCAATCTCCGCGGGTCCAATGAATAAAGTGCCGCGGATGAGCCAAACCATCGCGGCCGAAGCGCCGACCACGCACGCAAAGCTCCTCGACTGGGTCGGGGAGATCGCCGATTTGACCCAGCCCGACGCCATCCACTGGTGCGACGGCTCGGCCGAGGAGTACGACTCCCTCGCTCAGGCCCTGATCGACGCGGGCACCTTCGAGCGCCTCTCCGACGCCAAGCGCCCCAACTCCTACCTCGCCCTCTCCGATCCTGCCGACGTGGCCCGGGTCGAAGACCGCACCTTCATCTGCTCCGAGCAGGAGAGCGACGCCGGCCCGACCAACAACTGGCGCGACCCGGCGGAGATGCGCGAGACCCTGAACAGCCTCTTTCGGGGCTGCATGGTCGGTCGCACGATGTACGTCGTTCCCTTTTCGATGGGCCCGCTGGGCTCGCCGATCGCCCACATCGGCGTGCAGTTGACCGACTCGGCCTACGTCGCCACCTCGATGCGGATCATGACCCGGATGGGCGCCGCCGCGCTCGACGTGCTCGGCACCGACGGCGAGTTCGTCCCCTGCGTGCACTCGGTCGGGATGCCGCTGGTCGAAGGGATCGAAGACGTCCCCTGGCCCTGCAACGAGGACAACAAGTACATCGTCCACTACCCCGAGGCGCGCGAGATCTGGTCCTTCGGCTCCGGCTACGGTGGCAACGCCCTGCTCGGCAAGAAGTGCTTTGCGCTGCGGATCGCCTCGGCGATGGCCCGCGACGAGGGCTGGCTCGCCGAGCACATGCTGATTCTCAAGCTGACCTCGCCCGAGGGCGGCGTCAAGTACGTCACAGGCGCCTTCCCCTCTGCCTGCGGCAAGACCAACTTGGCGATGCTGATCCCGACCCTGCCCGGCTGGAGGGTCGAGACGGTCGGCGACGACATCGCCTGGATGAAGTTCGGCTCCGACGGGCGCCTCTACGCGGTCAATCCCGAGGCCGGCTTCTTCGGCGTCGCGCCGGGAACCGGCGAGGCAACCAACCCCAATGCGATGCGGACGATCGAGAGCAACTCGATTTTCACCAACTGCGCCAAAACCGATGACGGCGACGTCTGGTGGGAGGGGATGACCAAGGAACCGCCCGCGCACCTGATCGACTGGCACGGCAACGACTGGACACCGGAGTCCGAGACTCCCTCGTCTCACCCCAACGCCCGCTTCACGACGCCCGCATCGCAGTGCCCGACGATCGCGCCCGAGTGGGAAGACCCGGCCGGGGTGCCGATCGACGCCTTCCTCTTCGGCGGTCGCCGCGCCACCACAGTGCCCTTGGTGCATGAGGCCTTCGACTGGGAGCACGGCGTCTTCCTCGGCGCCACGATGTCCTCGGAGAAGACCGCTGCTGCGGCCGGCAACGTCGGCGAACTGCGCTTCGACCCGATGGCGATGCTGCCCTTCTGCGGCTACAACATGGCCGACTACCTCGCCCACTGGCTCGAGGCCGGCAAACGCGAGGGCGCCCAGCTGCCGCGGGTCTTCTACGTCAACTGGTTCCGCAAGGATGCCGACGGCAAGTTCCTCTGGCCCGGCTTCGGCGAGAACAGCCGCGTGCTCGAGTGGGTCTTCCGTCGCTGCGACGGCACCGCTGGCGCGGTCGAGACCGCGATCGGCCTGCTTCCGGCCGAGGGCGACATCAACACCGATGGCCTCAACATCGAGCCGGAGGCGATGCGCCAGCTGCTCTCCGTCGACGATGACCTCGTGCGCGAGCAGCTGCCGCAGCTGAAAGAGCACTTCGCCCAGTTCGGCGATCGACTGCCGGACGAGCTGCACCAGCAGCTCGCGGATCTCGAGCGGCGCCTCTCCTGACGACCGGAAGCCGCCTCCCGAGCCGGGGGGCGGCTATCTTCGTCTGGTGGCAACGCGCGGCCCTGGATTGATTCGGCTGGCGGCCGCGCTTGTCGCTGCCGTGTTCGTCGCTGATCTGTTCTGGGGTCTCGTCGCGGACTCGACCGGGAGCCTCGCCTACGCGCTGATCGACGAGCCGGCTCACCTTGCGACCGGCGCGGTGGCCCTACTTGCGCTGGTCGTCGCCGGCGCGCCTGTCTCACGCCGGTTCGCCGTCGCTGCACTCCTCGCCAGCACGGCGATCGACATCGATCACCTTCCCGGCTACCTCGGCTCCCACCTCTTGATGGCTTCCTCGATGCCCCGCCCGTACAGCCACAGCGTCCTGACCGTCGCCTTGCTTCTGGCGCTTGGCCTGTACCTGCGAGGCGACCGCCGGGAGGTCTCCTTCGGCTTGGCCTTCGGGGTCGCTGCACATCTTTGTCGCGATCTTGCGACCGGCCCTGGCGTGCCGCTGCTCTGGCCACTTTCGGCCGCCCCGGTGACGGTCCCCTATGCCGCCTACGCGGCTGTCCTGTCGATCGCTGGCGCTGGCGTTGCGATCAGCGCGCGGCACGGCTTGCGGCGGCGTCCGGGCCGGCGGCGACTCCCCGCTCGTCCTCTGCCGAGCGGCGGTCGGCCAGGCGGCTCTTGACCATGCGCAGCAGCATCGCGATCGCAGGTCCCGGGTCCGACCAGCGGAAATAGGCTCGCGCCAGCGGCCGGCGGGGACGGATCACGCTCAGTACCTCGCGCAGCCGTCCCCCCCGCAGGCTTTGAAGCGCGTTGCGGGCCTCCGCCTCCTCCCAGCGATAGGAGACGCCGGCGGCGGGGGTGCACTCCTCTGCTTCGCCGCGGAGTAGCCAGTTGCACCAGACGACTGGGATCGGTGCACCCGCCCGTCCGGCGAGGGCGATCGATCCGTAGAGGCGCGGGTTGAAGTCGATCGCGGCGAAGTCCCCTTCGGGGCGCTGGATCAACTCGAGCTCGAAGATCCCCTGCCAGCCCAGTATGCGGATGAGCGCCCCCACCCGCTCGACCAGGCTCGCCGGTGGCGTTTCGGTGCGTGAGAAGGAGACCGGTCCGGCCAGGGGCGGCCAGGTGCGTACGTAGCGCGAAAAGACGATCGCCAGGAGACGATCGCCCGCGGCCACGCCCGCAATCGAGACGACACCGCCTCGCTCGAAGCTCTGTAGCAGGCAGGGAAGGCCGAACTCGGGAAGCGCCTCCAGCAGGGCCGTCTCGTCCTCGGCGATCAGCGTCTGGCGCTGTTTGAGCCCGCCGCGATCGTCGAAAACCGTCTGGCGGGGCTTGAGCAGCACCGGGTAGCCAAGGCGGGAAGCGGTTGCGCGTGCCTCGGCGGCATCGGCGCAGGCGACGCTTTGCGGCGAGGCCAGGCCGGCTTCGGCGGCATCGTCGAGCATGGTCAGCTTGTTGACGCAGCGATCGACCACCTCGGGCGCCGGCAGGCCGAGATGGACGGCGTCCCCGAGAGCGTCGCGGTGGTTCGACAGGGCAAGCACGGACGCGTCGCTGCCGGGTAGCACGGTCGCGAAATCTCCTGACCGGGCTGTCTCGGCGACCTGCTCGGCGAAGCGGCGGGGCTCGGCTCGCGGGTTGGCGAGCGTGAAGCGGGCACTGGCGTGCCGGGACCACTGTCCGGGCGCGGGGGGGTCGCTTGTCGCCATGCCGACCCGGTAGCCATTGCGGGCAAGGCACTCGCAGGCTCCGACGGCCGAACGCGCGTGTGCGTCTGTGAGCAGGACGCCGGGCTTCATCGAGGCTGGCTAGCGTACGGCATATCCACAGGCCGAACGATCTCTTGATTCTGTGCCACCACGGGGTGAGCGAGGGCTGGCCGAGCGAATTCGCGATCGAACCGCGCAGGCTCGAGGCGCAGCTCCGCTTTCTGCTCCGTCGCGGCTACCGGCCGATGACCCTTGCCGCCGCTCTCGAGGAACCGCGGGGCGCGAGAGCGCTCGTCGTCACCTTCGACGATGCCTATCGCTCGGTGCTGCGGACAGGGTTTCCGGTGCTCGCCCGCCTCGGGGTGCCCGCAACTGTCTTCGTGCCGACGGCCTTCGCGACCTCGCAGGATCCGATGGCCTGGTCGGAGATGGCCCGCTGGATGAACACCCCCTTCGAGCGCGAACTGGACTGCATGACGTGGGACGAGTTGCGCAGCCTGCGTGACGAGGGCTGGGAGATCGGCTCCCATTCGCGCACTCACCGAGATCTGGTCTCGATCGTGGCGGAGGAGGTCGCCGCCGAGTTGCGCGGCTCGCGCGAGGAGTGCGAAAGCGAGATCGGGCGACCTTGCACCTCGCTCGCGTACCCGTTCACGAGCTACGACGGCCGAGTCAAGAAGATCGCCGAGGACGCCGGATACGCGGCGGCGGTCATCCTCGACAACCAGGTCGCGATCCCCAGGCAGACGATGCCGCTGCTCACCGGTGCGAGCTCGGACCGGTTCGAACTGCTGCGCGCGGGGATATACCGCCACGATGGCATGGCGAGGTTTTTCGCCAAGACGTCGCTCGCGGTGAGGCGGCTCCGTGCCTCGAGGTCGGCGCGGCTTGCGATGCAATTGCGCTTTTAGCGGGTTGGTGCAGGAAGGGACCTGGGTTTTGGGCAGCGAGGGCGCTCGCTAACCTGCCCAGTCCTCAAGGGTCCTGAGCGGATGTCGATGAGCGAATGGTGGAAATCCTCCAAGAGGCAGATCAAGGGCGGTTCCCGCCGGCGCGGTCGAGTGGGCTGATGGCCACGCTGCTGGTGACCCTGCTCGCCTGGCTGTTGACGCCCGCCGGCGGGGCGCAGGCTTCTTCTCCCGTAGCCCTCGGCTCCTACATCCCCCACGCCGACGAGAGCCCTGGCCTGATCGACTCCTTCGTCCAGCGGGTCGGCTGGAGCCCGCTCGTCATAGATTCGTTCAAGACTTTCGACCAGGCGCCCATCTATTACCCGCAGCTCGATGCGATTCACGAGCACGGTGCGGTTCCGATGATCACCTGGGAGCCGCAGACCTCTTCAGAAGGGCGGATTGACCTCTCCGCCATCGCCAGGGGGAGCTACGACGGCTACATCGGCGACGCCGCCCACGCAGCAGCCGCCTGGCGCCAGCCTCTGATGATCCGCTTCGGTCAGGAGATGAACGGCTCCTGGTACCCCTGGTCACCCGCCTCGGGCAATTCGGCCCGCTCCTTTGTCCATGCCTGGCGCCATGTGGTCAAGGTCTTTCGCCACGCGGGCGCCGACAACGTCGAGTGGGTTTGGACTCCGTACGTCGAAACCGAGAACGACCTGCCCTTCGCGCGCTTCTACCCAGGCGACCGCTACGTCGATTGGGCGGGTGTGGATGGCTACAACTGGGGAGGTCGGTTTGCCTGGAAATCCTTCCACGAGCTCTTTGCCCGCTCGTACCATCGGCTTGTGCGTCTGACCTCGCGCCCGCTGATGATCGGCGAGGTCGGTTGCGGGGAGGTTGGCGGCGACAAGGCCCGCTGGCTGCGCTTGATGCTCCGGCGCGACATCCCTCAGATGAAGCATTTTCGCGCCATCCTCTGGTTCGACCAGGTCGACGAAAAGGGAGACCTGCGCGTGGATACGTCCGGCGCCGCGCTGAGATCTTTCCGGCGCTGGACCGGCCGGCCCATCTTCGAGTCGAGCCGCAAGACGCTGTTGCGGACGCCCGAGCGCCTTCAGCGTTGAGGGCCCGCGCCCTGTGCGCGGCCGCGCTGGCCGCGCTCCTCCTCCTCCTCCCCGCCGCTGCACGCGGGGCACCGATCGCCCTGGGGGTGTTCGTGCCGGACGTGTTCGACCACCCGGGCGTGATCTCCGCTTACGGGCGCCAGGTGGGCCGCCAGCCAGCGATCGTGATCTCCTACAAGAACTGGAGTATCCCGCCCTTCTACGAACCCGAACTGGAAAGCGTCTGGAGGCGCGGAGCCATCTCGATGGTGACTTGGGAGCCGCAAACGGCAAAAGGGAAGGGCATCCCGCTGCGAGAGATCGTGGCCGGCCGCTATGACCGCTACATCCGCCTCTCCGCCGAAGCCGCTGCCGAATGGGGCAAGCCGATCCTGCTTCGCTTCGCCCAAGAGATGAACGGCGGCTGGTACCCCTGGGGGCTCGGCGTCGAAGGGAACACCGCGCGCGACTTCCGGGCAGCGTGGCACCATATTTTTTGGATCTTTCGCAACCATGGCGCAAGCAACGTGAGGTGGGTGTGGTCGCCGAACGAGGACGCGGGCGGCAGCCACCCACTGGCGGTTTTCTACCCCGGCGACGAGTTCGTCGACTGGGTCGGTATCGACGGGTTCTGTTGGGGTGGCTCGATTGGCTGGCCGTCCTTCACCTCGATCTTCGGCAGCACCTATGACCGGATCGTCAAGCTGACGAGGAAGCCGATCGTCATCGCCGAGACGGCCGCTGGCGAAGAGGGAGGCGACAAGGCCGCTTGGATCGCCAGCACCCTGGAAGAGGAGGCGCCGCGCTTCCCGCGCGTTCGCGCCCTTGCCTGGTTCAACGACGAAGACCCGCGGGCGGACTTCCGCGTCGACAGCAGCCCCGAGTCGCTGCGGGCGTTCCGGACCGCGATCGCCTCGCCCCGGTACGCCGGCACTCGCGCGACGTTGCTGGCGACGCCGGCGGTACTCCCGTCCGCCGCGGTGGCTCCGCCGCCGCCGAGCGGTGGCTACGGAGCGCCGTCGTTCTTCCAAGAACTGCGGATCAAGCTGCACGGCAAGTACTTGCTGGCTGCGATCGGGGTCGCGCTGGCGGCTGCACTGGCCGGGTTGGCGGTGGTGCTGGGCCTGCTCCGAGCGCGTCGCTCGCGAGCGGGAGGCCAGCCCGGGGACCGTGGATGAGCGCCGGAAGCGGGGAAACGGCCCGTCCGGCCCGTCGCGTCACCGACCTCCTGGTCCTCTGCTATCACGCGGTCAGCGACACCTGGCCCAGTCCCGCCGCGATCTCCGCAGCGAGGCTTCAGGCGCAACTGGCCTACCTGCTCAGGCGCGGCTACCGCCCGCTCACGCTTTCCGCCGCGCTGGATGAGAGCGCCCCGCGCAAGGCCATGGCGGTCACCTTCGATGACGCCTACGCTTCGATCCTTCGGGCCGGGCTGCCGGTCCTCGAGCGGCTCGGGATTCCGGCGACGGTCTTCGTGCCGACCGACGCCGCCGGCGAGGCCGGACTGATGACCTGGTCGGAGCTGGCCCCGTGGGCCGGCGGCGAGCATGAGGACGAACTGCGCTGCATGTCGTGGGAGCAGCTGCGCGAATTGGCCAGGCACGGCTGGGAGGTCGGCTCCCACACCTGCTCGCACCCACACCTGACTAAGGTCGGGACCGAGCGGATGGCGACTGAGCTGCGCCTTTCTCGCGCTGCTTGCGAGGAAGAGCTGCAGCGGCCCTGCACGACGCTTGCGTATCCCTTCGGAAGCTATGACGCGACGGTGACGGGCGCTGTCGCCGCGGCCGGTTACAGCGCAGCCGTGACCCTCGACGAGCGCATAGTCGAGCCCCTACGTGGCCGCGGCCCGCTGGAGGTCCCACGCGAGGCGGTGTACCGCTCGACCGGCTGGCCCATCTTCTTCGCCAAGACATCGCGCTCGGTGCGGCGGATCCGCGTTTCAGCTGCTTATGCCGCTCTGCGCTAGCAGCCCGTCGCGAAGCTTCCGAACGCTGCCGGGCGCGTTTCGCCACCTTCCGAGGCGGCTTTGGGCAGTCGAGTGCATAGCGCCTCATACAAACGTCCAGATGCCATTGACATCGCTCCCAATTGCCGGGCTCGGGCCGACGGTTGGGGGTGGCTTCAATACTTCGCACCAAGATCGCCCTCGCCCTCGGCGCCCTGGTGGCCTGCCTGCCTCTCCTGTTCACGGCGGTCAGCCCCGCCGGGGCTTCGGCCGAAACGCCACGGCAACTCGGCGTTTACCTCCCGGGAGGAGGCGGCAGCGCCAGCACTCTCGACGAATACGCGTCGATGGTGGGGCGCAAGCCCGACATCTTCCTGGTCTTCCGCAACATGGACGGCCCGCTCCTGTATTCGAGCGAGATCACCAATTTGCGGGCCCGTGGCGAGACTCCGATGGTCACCCTGGAGCCGTATCTGGGTAGTGGAGTGGCGTCGCTCTCCGACATCGCCACCGGCAAATACGACGCCTATTTCCGCAAGGAAGCCGACGCGGTGCGCGCCCTGGGCATGACCGTGATGATCCGCTTCGCCCACGAGATGAACCTGCTCAGCAGCGACTGGGGGCCCAACAAGGCGGGCAACACCGGCAGCGCCTACGCCGATGCCTGGCGCCACATCGTCACCGTCTTCCGCGAAGAGGGTGCCAACAACGTCAAGTGGGTCTGGGCGCCGAACGTCGACTACGGCGGACGCCCCTTCAACCAGTTCTACCCTGGCGACGAATGGGTCGACTATGTCGGGCTCGACGGCTACAACTGGGGAAGCTCCGGGGGCGAGTCGTTCGCCAGCTTCTCGAAGATCTTTGCCTCCTCCTACACAACCATCACGCAGCTCAGCACCAAGCCGCTGATCGTCAGCGAGACGGCCGCGAGCGAGGCCGGCGGCAACAAGGCGGCGTGGATCGAAGAAACCTTCCTGCGGACCATCCCCCAGACGATGCCGCGCATATCGGCGGTCATCTGGTTCAGCGAGAACAAGGAGCGCGACTGGCCCGTCAACTCCTCCCAGGCATCGCTCGATGCCTACCGCAAGGTGGTCGCCTCGACCCTCTGGGGTGGCACCCAGGCGCCCGTGGTCAAAGAAGTAGCTCCGACCGTGAAAGAACTCGACGTAATCCCGATCGTGACTCCGGCGCCGGCTCCTGCACCCGCGCCGGCTCCCGTGTCCGCGCCGGCTCCCGAATCCACACCCGCTCCCGCTCCTGAATCTGCTCCTGTCCCTGTATCTGCCCCCGCTCCTGAATCGACCACCTCCCCCGAACCCGTTCCCGCTCCCGCGCCGACAACCCGACCCAGCAAGGGCAAGCTAAAGGGCGGCTCGCACCGGCGCCGCCGGGGCGTCACGCTGCGGGGGCGGATCACCTACCAGCTCTCGCGCCCTGGCATCGTTCGCATATCCCTGCGTCGCAGGAGCGGTCGCCCGCTTGTCTTCACAGCGGAACAGAGCCCTGGCCACAAGCGCGTCGCGCTCTCGGAGTTGGTCGGCAAGCGCCGCCTCGGCCGTGGTCGCTACAGCGTCTCGGTGGTCGCCTACAGCAGCAGCGGTGTCCGCTCGCGGCCCCGCCACCACGGCTTCCGCCTCGTTCCCCCTCCCTCGCGTCAGCGCGGCGCGGCGGCGTAGAGCTCGGCCTCGTCCTCGCCGGGATCCGCCTTGCCGGGGACGTCGAGGCGCGCCGCTTTGAGAGCGCGCAGGACCTCGGGGGTCATCACTATCGCCTGGACAGTGGCGCCCAGCACCCAGCCGATGGCGACGCCGGTGAGGCCGCCGAGCAGCGCGCCGGCGACGCCGCCCGCGAGCTGCAGCAGCGCGCCTCCCCAGACGACCGGCACTGCGGTCGCCAGCCGGCGCTGGATGCGGCGAAGCGCGACGTAGTGGGTCAGGATCGTGGACGGGAATATGTCCAGGGCGAGGATATGGAGGGTGCCGGTGGCTTCGCTGGCGTAGCTCGAGCCGAAGATTTCCAGCAGCGGGGTGCCGAGCACCAGCAGCACTAGGTTGGAGATGGCTCCAAAGCCGAGCGAGACGAAGACGGTGAGCCTGAAGCGGCTGGCGAGCCGCTCCGATTCCCCCGAGCCGACCGCGTAGAGCACGGTGCTGAGCGAGAGCGGCACGAAGAACATGAAGCCGGTGATCATGTAGGCGATGTAGAAGCTCGCGTTGGCGGAGGCCGAGAGGAAGGTGACGACGACGATCGGCAGCACCAGCTCCGGCGTGCGCAGCGCCACGTTGACCGCGTGGTGCGTTACGGCGTGCACGCGCATGTCCTTCAGCAGCTTGAAGTCCGGTCTGATGGAGCCGGTGCCTCGATCGCGGTAGAAGCGCACCAGGGCGAGGAGCGAGATAACGATTCCCGCCGTCCAGGTGCCGTAGATCCACTGCGAGCCGGCATCGGCCACCAGCGCCGCCACCGGGATCAGCGCGACGAGCTTGACCACGGTGAAGGCGACGTTGCGGTTGAGCTGAAGCCCTCCCCGCAGCAGGCCGATCAGCGACTGGTCGAGGACGAACGTCAGCGCGGTGAGGGCGACCCCGAGCACGAACGTCAGCGCGGTGATCCAGGTCTGGCTGAGTGGGTCGAAGTTAGACGAGGCGAGCGGTGCCACGACGACGAAGGCGAGGCCCAGGGCCGCCCCGATCGAACCGCTGGTAAGCAGGCCCGCATTGATGATCGAGCGGTGACCGGACTTGATCCGTGGCAGCTCGCCCATCAACAGCGTCCCCAGCCCGACCGTGGCCAGGAAGCCGAGCAACGTCATCGCCGATATGGCAGCGCTGGCGATGCCGACCGAGTCCTTGCTGAAGTAGTGCGTTGCGACCCACCAGAAGGCGGCGCCGAGCAGCGAGGTGACGACAGCGGTGCCCACCATCGAGGCCGCGTTGCTGAGCAGGGGGCGGTTGGCCTCGGCGATCGCCCGTATGCGCACGCCAAGCGCGGCGATCCGCCGTCGGAGGCTCAAGGTTTGGACCTCAGCGCCGCCGTATCGTAGATCGCGATCGCCCCGTTGTCATAGATGCGATCCAGGCCTTCGAGATCGGCGAACTTGCGCAGCGATTCGGCACTGATCGGCTTGCCGCCGGATGGCTCGTCGCGTTCGTAGTAGAAGCCGGAATCGGGCGCCGTTTCGACGAAGCGCCGGTCGACCAGGATGTATTCGATCGCGTCTTCGCTGATCACTTCCTGGTCCTTGCGGTCGTATCTCTTGCTGAAGAAGACGCGGGAGACGTGGATGCCCTTGACCTGGCCGATGACCGGGTCGAGATGGCCGAGGGCGGCGAGGAGCGTCGCGTTGACCCGGTCGACCAGCACTCGGCTGCGCGCTGGCAGGTGGTCGTCGGCGAAGCGCGCCGCGGCGAGTGCCTGGGGGCTGACGGAGCGCGACTCGGCCCCGACCAGGTAGGGCCCGGGCTGGCGCGTGACCGGCGCTTCGCCGACGATGAACCCGCCGAGGAAGACGATCGTCGCGATTGCGGCAATGGCGGCCGGTCTCGCCGCCCGCCGCCAGGCGCTGCGGGGGCGCGGCAATTTGACGATGAGCAGCCCGGTGACGAACGCCAAGCCGACGAAGACGAACTCCGAAGCCCGCTGGGAGGTCTCGGTGCCGGCCTGGGTCAGGCGCAGGCCCAGCGTTACCGGGTACAGCAGCGCGACGAGCGAGAGGGCACGCCAGATCGCGCTCGATCCAGCCCGCAGCCACGTCTTGCGGAGCCCAAACGGGATAACGAAGAGGAGCGGGATGATCGAGGCGACGCCGAGCAGCCTCGCGACGGCGGTGTTGGTCTGTCCGTTGCCCGCGGCGAAAAGTGCCTTGGAGCCGGACTGGCCCGTAATCAGGTTCGCGATCGAGCTGAAGGCATCGGTGAACACCGAGGCGAGCTCGCTCCCGGTCACGTCTCCGGCGACAAAGATGAGCCAGAGGGCGCCACCGATGGCGAGGAAGAGGGCGGGCAGCGCCGGACCGTCGAACCACCGGTAGCCGGGCTTGGCCGAGGGGTCCATCGAGACGGTGGGGGGGATGCGCGGGCGCGGCCAGCCACGCCGCCCGATCTGGATCAGCAGTGCCCAGACGAGCAGGAACGCGAGCAACGCGTAGGTGGTGAGGTGGTGGGTGGTGACCAGCGTCGCGGCGAGGATCGCCATCGCCGCGATCAGGCCGCCCCGGTTGACTCTCCGCTCGGCCACTGTGACCGTGGTCCAGCGCAGCGAAGCGAGCAGTAGTGCCGCGCCGACGGTCAAGGCCAGTGACTCGTAGCCGAACTGGGCGTCGAAGTAGAGGAAGCTGGGGTTGCAGGCGTAGACCGCCACGCCGATCGCCGCGACCCGGTAGGAGCGGCTCACCCGCTCGAGGAAGAGGAACAGGGCGAGCATCAGCATCACCCTGGCGACGCCGATCACGATCGTCGCGGTGACGAACACGCTGCGATCGGAGATCTTCGAGAGCGCCGCGGTCACCGCCTCGAGCCCGGGGTAGCCGGCGTAGCCCTGGACCACCGGGTTGGCGGAGAAGAAGTGGCCGGTTTCGAGCAGCTCCCACGTCTGGCGCAGGGTCGCCATCTCGTCGTGGGGAATGAAGCCGATCGGGTTGTAGAGGACCTTGACGATGTAGAGACCGGCGCCGAGCAGCATCGCGAGCGTCAGGCACTCGGTGCGAGAGGAGGACGGAGAGAGGAGGCGGAGGGCGATCGGTGCGTAGATCAGCACCAGCCCCCCCCAGAAGAGGATCTGGGCGCCGCCGGCCTCCTCGCGGGCGGCGTTGTTGCCCAGGGCGACGAGCAGAAGGCCGGCGCCGACCACGATCGCGAGCAGGCCGGCCGCGCCGAACTCGCTCTTGCGCCGATGGCTCAAGCTTCGATCTCCGTTTGCATCTCTGTTCGCCGGTAGAGCACCCCGTCCCGGTACAGCGATATGACGACCCGTGCGCCGGGGGGGACCGTCCCCGGCCCGAGCAGCAGCCGCTTGCGCCCGTGCGAGTCGATACGCCCCTGCCAGTCCTGGATCTCCCGGCCGCTGGCTTTTACCTCGAGCCGGTACTCGTGCGCCGCGCCCTGGTGGTTGAGGATCCCGACTTCGACAGCGTCCGAGTTGGGTTTCGGGGGCACGACCCAAAGCGCGCTGAAGTGGGATTCCGCGCGCTGTTCCTGCAGCCCGTCGACGGCGATCACGATCGCCGCGATCGCCGCGGCGACTCCGATCAGGGCGGTCAGCGCCGTCGGCAGCTCGATCCGTGACAGCCGCGAGTCCCCGGGGCTCGCTCGCGGCGGCCGCGGTCGATTCTGCTCACGAATCGGCGTTTGCCGCGTCCGCCTGCGCTGCGCGATCGCGCAGCCTGCCAGGGTGATCGAGGTCAGCAGGACGGCCCAGGCCTCGCGACTGAGCACGAAGGCGAACTGCCAGACGAGCCCGCCCAGCGCGGCGGCGCTGACGCTGAGAGCCACGGTGTGGACAGCGCGCTCGCCGCGGGAAAGCGTGCCCGGGGGAGACACCGCCGCGACCAGGGCGTAGCCCGGCAGGACGAGGACCATCGGCAGCAGCACAATCCCCTTGACGAGCCCCCCGAAGGGCATCGCGACCAGGACCAGGGAGACGAGCGAAGCGGCCGCGGTGACAATCAGGTCGCGGGACCTCCCGCCGCTCGCCAGGTTCATCGCCTCCCTCGGTGGAAGTCAGCGACCGTCTCCTGGTAGAGCCGCTCCATCCGCGGCATCACGACCTCTGGCGTGAAGTCGCGGGCCCGCAGAAGCGCCGCCGAGCCAAGCCGCTCGCGGAGCGCCCCGTCCTCGATCAGCCGGGACATCGCGGCCGCGAGAGCGGCCGAATCGCCGGCTGGTACCAGGAGCCCGTTCTCGCCGTCCTCGATCATGTCCTCGTGGCCACCGGGCTTGGTGCCGATCACCGCGCGCCCCTTGCTCATCGCCTCGTGAACGACGTTGCCGAGGGGCTCGGGGATCCTGGTCGGGAAGACTCCGAAGAGAGCGCGCTCCCACATCGCCAGCACGGTTGGGTAGGGCACGTCTTCGATCACCACCGCGCCGTCGGGGAACCGCTCCGGCGTGTCGGGCGCACGGGTACCGGCGAGGACCAGCGGCGGTGGGTTCTCGAGCTGCTCGTACGCATCGAAGAGCTTCTCGATGCCCTTGATCTTGCGAAAGGCGCCGACGTAGAGGATGAACGGCTGGGGGGGCAGGCTGGAGACGATCTCCTCGTCAATCGCCTGCCCCGAGACGTCCTCGTGGAAGTTGGGGATGATCTCATTGCGGGCGCCCTCGACGTGCAGGTAGCGGTCGATCTTCTTCGCCACGAAGCGGCTGACGCTGTGGATCGAGGTCGTCTTGCGGCGCAGGATAGGCCCCGAGCCGAAGACGCCGACGACCGCCGCCGCCCCCTTCGCCGCCCCGTAGGTGCGCCCGGAGCAGGCAAGGCACTTCAGCGGTGCCGGTCCCTCGCAGATCGCCTCGTTGCGAATCAGGTTGAGCACCGCGCAGATGTTTCCGTATCCGCGGGCGGAGATCAGCAGCGGAATTCGGCGGCCAAGTAGCGCCACGGCGGTCGAGTGCGTGAGCCAGCCGTAGGCGTGGACGATGTCCGGTTCGAACTCGGCGATCAGGCGCCGCAGTCGCCAGACCGCCTCCGGGTCTGGGAACGGCGGCGGGTTGTGCTTGTAGGGATCCTCCGAGATCCATTGCATGCGGCTGGTCAGGTCCCGCAGGCGGTGCACGCGCACCTCACCCTGGTCTTCGACGGCCGGCACGCCATCCTGCCAGGCGGTGGCGACAGCCACCGTGTGGCCATGGCGGGAGAGGTTGTGGGCGAGCAGTTCGATGCTGCGGTTGGCGCCCCCGATCAGCGGCGAGTAGGAATCGGTGACGATCAGGGCGCGCAGCGCGCCGGGCGGGGTCGCTGGTTGGTCCGTCGGCTCGGCCGCAGCGGCCCTGCGCCGGTCCCTGCGGCTCTTGCGGTAGGCCAGCGGGCCATAGGCCATTCCGCGCAACTCGAGCCGGGTGAGGCGGCCGGGGTAGTCGGGCGGCTTGCCCTCGTTCTTGGCCGAGCGCGGGGAGAGCGCGTAGGCGAGGCCGCGCGGGAGCTTGCGAAGAAGCTCGGGAAGCAGGCGCGGATGCTCGCTGAGAACCTTCGTCAGGCAGGCCGTGAGGCCGACCCCATAACCCCAGACACGCCGTTCGAACCGCTCGAACTCACGCTGGTGAGCGTGCCGCACGATCGCCCGAGGCTCATAGATCACCTGCCGATCGGCGAGCAGCACCCGGAACATCGCCTCCACGTCCTCGCCGCCGAGCGTCGCGGTCGCGGTGCCCAGCTCCGGGTCGAAGCCACCCAGCTCAATCAGCAGCTCACGGCGGAAGGCGAAGTTCTCGCCACTGCCGAGATCGCCGATCGTGAAGGGGAAGAGCGGCCGGTCTGGCGGTGGGTCACGGCGGTCGAGGACGCGCCGGTCGAGGCCGCGGTCGGCGCTAGCAAAACCCTCGTACCAAACCTGAGCGGGGGTCTCCAATTCGCGTGGCAGGGTGAGCCCGGCCGCGCCGCCGACGCGATCGCTGTGGGCGAAGGCCAGGGCAAGCGAGGCGAGCCAGCTCGGGTCGACCAGGACGTCGTCGTCGCAGAAGGCGACGATCTCCCCTGTGGCGGCGTGGAGCCCGGCATTGCGGGCGTTGGAGCCGCCGCTGGCTTCTTCGGAGAGCAGCCGCACGGCAACTTCTCCCGGGTCGAGTTCGGACTCGTCGAGCCGTTCGTCCTTGCCTGAGCCGTTGTCGACGACGATGACCTCGAAGCGATCACTCGGATAGTCGGAGCGGAGGACGGTGCGAAGGGTCTGCAGCGCCGAGGTGGGGCGGTTGCGGGTTGGAATCACCACCGAGACGGTCGGTGCGTTTCGCCTCAGTTCGTCGAGCGCGGCGAGGCATCGCGGGCGCTCCGTCGTCTGCAGCCCCTCGGCACCCAGTGGGCCCGCTGGGTCGATTCCGTCGCGGCGCAGGTGGCGGTCGATCTCCTCGCCCAGCTCGGCCTGTATCTGGCTTGCGAGAAGGGACGGGGGCAGCTCACCGGGCGGTAGCTCTACTCGGACCGAGCCGAGCGGCTCCCCGTGCAGGCGCACGAGGCAAAGCGCCGCGCCGTAGGGACCCTGCTCGCTCGTGCCGCCGCCGTCCAGCGCCGGCAGTGGCGCGCCGACCTCCACCTCGCCTACGAGCATGGGCACGAAGCCGGTCGCGAGATCGGCGAGATCAGCGCCGCGCTGGCTCATCGCTGCGCCCGCCGTGCGCCGGCGAGGGTCGCGGCCAGAAATCCGAGCCCACTGCTGAAAAGCCCGATCGCGATCGCGGCCGAGCGAAGGGCGCCTTGAAAATCCCCGCGCAGCGCCCGCGAGAGGCCGCGGGCGACTCCCAGCGGCAGGATGACCGCCACGTAACGCCGCTCGGAGCTCAGGCCCTGCTGCGCCCCGACGGCACGGGCGAGCTCGACCTTGCTGGCGCCCTCCTCGAAGCTGCGGCGCACCAGGTAGCCCAGCGTCGCCTGCTCCGTCGTCACCGCATGGTGGACGGTTGCGTTGGGCTGGTAGAGCCAGCTCATTTCCGGCCACCGCTCGCCGATGCGGATGCCCAACTCGGTGTCCTCCAGGGCATGTCCGCCGGCAATGACGACGCCCCGGTACCTGATCTCACGCGGGGCGACGCCTTGGCGGAAGCCACCGATCTCGCGCAGCTGCGGACCGCGCACGGCCATGTTGGCGGCGATCGGATTGCGGACAGGGGCGATCTCCGTTGGCAGGCCGGTGTAGCTGCAGCCGAACACCCAGTAGAACTCAGGCGGAAACCAGCGCGGCTCGGCGCCCGCCCATTTCGGGACCAACTCACCGGTGACGCCAACCACGCTTGGATCCTCGAAGCATGAGGCCAGGCCCTCTATCCAGGTCGGCTCAGCGTCCGTGTCGTCGTCAGTCAGGACGATGACATCGCCGCTGGCGATCTCCACACCCGAGTTGCGGGCGCCGACGACGCCGCGCTCGTGTTGATTTGGGGTCGCCCGTACCGCGGGGAACGCCTCGCGTGTCCAGTCGAGCAGTCGCGGGTTGTGGTCGATGACGACGATCGTCTCATCGACCGGCACGGTCTGCCGTTCGATCGCGCGCAGGCAGTTCGCGAGCTCGTCGCGGCGCTCCCAGCTCCAGGCCGGGACGACCACGGAGACGCTGTTTCGAATTGCGTGTGCCACCGTTGTGGAGGGATTCGGCGTGGGCCGGCTCCATCCTCGAACTGCGGAACCGAGCTTGCGGACTGCTCAGATAGCCGACGCGGTCTCGGTCTCTCGAAGCCCGACCGGGTCGACGTGCTTGCGCCCGCCCCCGACAATGCGCCGCCGCCGGGCCTCGCGAAAGATCGTACCCAGCACCCTGAAGCCGTCGCGGAACGTATTGAGGTTGCTCTGCCCGGACAGGCGGTCAGCCTCGTAGCTCGGCACCTCGGTGATCTTCATCCCAGCTCCGGCGATTCTCAGGTTGATCAGGGTCTCGACCTCGAAGCCGGGAACGTCGAGTGAGATGAACGGCAGGCACCGGGCCCAGAAAGCGTTGTAGCCGTAGCAGAGGTCGGTGAAGTGGGTGCCATGCAGGAGGTTCGCGGTGCCGCTGAGCACGCTGTTGCCAAGCTTGCGCAGGACCGTGATGTCAGCGCTGCCGCCTCCCTCGAGGTAACGCGAGCCCTTGGCAAAGTCGGCGCCAGCCTCGAGCGCCTCGACGAAGCTGGGGATCTCGGAGGGGGCGGCGGAGCCATCGGCATCGAGCATGACGACGAGGTTGCCGGTGACAGCGGCGAAGCCGGTGCGGAAAGCGTCGCCCTTGCCGCGGCCGCTCTGACTGAGAACGCGGATCTCGGGATAGGCCTGGCGGGCGGCGGCGATCGTTTCGTCCTTGGAGTTGCCGTCGACGAGGATTACCTCGTGCAGTCCCTCGGGCAGCTCCCGCAACACGTGGCCGATGTTCTGCTCCTCGTTCATCGCCGGCACGACGACGCTGACCTTGGTTTTGCGGGTGTTGCGCCGGTCCGGCCCGGTGTAGGGAACGGCGTCACGGGGGGCAAGCGCCTCGACCTCGATCAAGGGCACGCCGCCGACCTGACTTGGCGTCGCCGAGGGCGCCTCGAGCAGGTCGAGGGGACGGGGCAGGAGGCTGACCGGGACCCCGATCGACTTGAAGGCGCGAACGAGGTCGAGCAGACTCTCGTCGTCGGCGTGCTGGGAGCCGATCACGACGCGGTCGGCTCGGTAACGGTCGACGATCTCCAGCGCGGCGAGACGGTCGGCCGGGTTGGAGCGGTCCTCGAAGGGAGTGACGGTGCAGACGACCGAGGCGTAGGCGCGCAGCGGCTCGAAGGCTTTGAGGCGCTCAGCTGTGACCTCGTCGCCTACCAGCACCCAGCGCTCAGTGCTGTCGAGGCGGCCGAGAAGGGGAGTGGTGAGGGACCGGCCCGCCGTGTCGAGCATGGCGAAGGTCACTAGGAGCGCCAATTGGGCGCCGCCGTCGAGCGGCGTGAGCAAGGAGGCAGACCAGGCGAAGACGGCCGCCATCAGCAGGCGGATCATCGGCCAGGCCATCCCGTCCTCGGCGCCAAGCCCGTTCTTGGAAGCGTTGGAGCCGTAGACGCCGAGCACTCCGTAGAGCCCGACCAGCAGCAGCGGGGCAACTGGCAGCGCGGGGAAGACGCCGACGCCGGCGATGAGGGTGACGGCGACCAGAGCGACCGACGAGGAAATGAGATCCACGGCAGGAGGTAGCCACCAGCCAAGACTGCGGCGAGCACGCGGCAGACTGCCGAGTGTCGGCCGGTCCTGGACCAGGGCGCCACGACGCGATTCAGCAGCAGCCGGGAAAGTGCTGTCGAGGGAAACGTCGGTCGAGCTTTGCATGGGAGGGAGGGCTACCTTTTTTTAGGGAGATTTATTCACGTTTTTTGGCATTGGACCAGGGATTTCCCGGTTCTCTCCCCTATCGGCAGGGCTACGCGTCCACGTTAGCGCGGAACAAAAATGCATGGGGAAATTTGGGATTACGGTCAAAACAACCGCACTGGTTCACTGGCGGAATGGGACGGTGACACTCCACTGTTTCGAACAGCGTCAGAAACCGTATGTTGCGGCGAGGTCAGGGTCCTTGGCCGCGAGCATCTCCGCCAACTCGACCATTACCTTGCACTGCTTCCAAGTGGCGTCGTCCTGCATCTTGCCGTCGATCATGTGCACGCCGCGGCCGTCGGGAATTGCCTCCAGCACCTTCTTGGCGAACTTGACCTCCTCCGGGGGTGGGCTGAAGACCTTCTTGGCGATGTCAATTTGCACCGGGTGCAGCGACCAGGCGCCGACGCAGCCCATCAGGAAGGCGGCGCGGAACTGGGTCTCGCAGCCAGCGGTGTCCTTGATGTCGCCGAAGGGGCCGTAGAAGGGCAGGATGCCGGTCGCGGCGCAGGCATCCACCATGCGGGCGATCGAGTAGTGCCAGAGGTCCTGCTGGGCGCTGACCCGGTTGGCCTCGGGGTTCTCGGGGTCGGCCGGGTCCTCCATCACCCGATAGCCGGGGTGGCCGCCGCCGACACGGGTGGTCTTCATCCGCCGTGAGGCAGCGAGGTCGGCGGGGCCGAAGCTCATCCCCTGCATGCGCGGACTGGCGGCGGCGATTTCCTCGAGGTTGACCACGCCCTGGGCGGTCTCGAGGATCGCGTGGATCAAGAGCGGGCGGTCGAGCCCGGCCTTGGCCTCGAGCTGAGCGAGCAGGCGGTCCACGTAGTGGATGTCCCAGGCGCCCTCGACCTTCGGCACCATCACGACCTCGAGCTTCTCGCCGATCTCGGTGACCAGCGTGGTCAGATCGTCGAGCACCCAGGGGCTCTCCAGCGAGTTGACCCGGGTCCAGAGCGCTGTCTGGCCGAAGTCGGACTCCTTGGCCGCCTTGATCAGGCCCTTGCGTGCGGCCTCCTTGCGGTCGACCGGGATCGCGTCCTCGAGGTTGCCGAGCAGGATGTCGGTTTTGGTCGCGATGCCCGCAGCCTTTTCGACCATCTTTTCGTTGGAGAAATCGAGGAAATGGATCATCCGCGAGGGCTTCACGGGGATCTCGCGAAGCGGCTCGGGGGCGCCGATCGCCTGCGGCTGGAAGAAGTCTCTGGGGTTTCTCACGCTGCTCCTGTTGCTCGTTCGTTGTCGGGGCGAAATCTAAGGCAAAAGCCAAACGCGCGTTCGGGGCCGCTGCGGAGGACTTTCGGGGCAGCCGCCGTACCTTGAGGAGATGGATGGTGCCGCCGGCGACAGCACGCAGGACTGGTTGCTGCCCGAGCATTCGCGGCCGCCCCTGATCGGCGAACTGGAGCAGCGGGTCGAGCAGGCACTGGCGATGGCACGCGCTTCTGAGGCTGCCGTGATGACCGTGGGAGCGGCGGCGATCGATGCTGCCGAGCAGGCGCGGCGGGCCGCCGCGCTGGCTGAGAAGGCCAGTGTTGCCGCCCTCGACGCGCAGGGCCGAATTGCCTCGATGGCGTTGTCACCGTCACCACCGCCTGCGACGAGGCCGGAAGAGGACGACAGCCTCAGCAACTTCAGCGCACGGGCTGACCGGCTCGTCGCCCGCCTGCGGCAGTTGCAGCGCGTTCCCCTGCCGAGGCCCGGGTCCAGCGACGCCGCAGTCCGTCCGCAATCCGCCCACTGATCTCGCTGGGGGGCCGAAGCTCGGCACCGTCGCAAGCCCGCACCGGCTCGATTCCACGGACCGAGCCGGCAAGGAAGACCTCGCCGGCGCCGAGGTCTTCGAGCGTCAGTCGCTCTTCGCTGACTTCGATCTCGCGGGCTGCAGCCACTTCGATTGCCTGACGGCGGGCGATCGAGGGGAGGATGCGTCCGTCTGTGGGCGGCGTCGTCAACCTCCCCTCCCGGACGGCGAAGACGCTTCCCCGCGAAGCCTCCAGTACGGCGCCGTCGGCGTCGACGAGCAGCGGCAACTCACCGGCCGGTGCGGCGGCCGTAGCGCGCTCGAGCAGGCGACGGTCGGCCCACTTGTGATCGCCGAGTCCGCCCTCGACGACGAAGTTGCGCAGTGCGACCCCACGCTCGAAAGCTGGGAAGACGGTCGTCGCGTCGATCTCGCTCGCGGTGACCTTCAGCTCCACGCGCCCCTGGGCCGGGCGGACCGTGATGCGCAGTTTTCCGTGCTCGACTTCGCCCGCCCGATCGAGCAAAGCATCGGTCGTCCCGCTGGGAAGCGGGCTGCCATAGAGCGCCACGAGGCTCGCGGTCAGTCGCTCGATATGAGCGTCGAGCTCGACCGGCCGGCCGGCGAGGACCAGCATGGTCTCGAAGACGCCCCCGCCGGGATCGGCATGGGGAGTTGCTGACATTGCCGAATATCTTGCCTTGGATGCTCTCTGTGCGCAGGCTCGACATCTTGCCCGACCCCGAGGGGGCCTTTGTCCATGTATATGGAGCGAGTCCGAACGCCTTCTGGCTCGATAGCAGCGCTGCGGGCGAGCGCGGCCGCTTCTCCTTCATGGGTGATGCGAGTGGCCCTCTAGGGGCGGTCGTCACCTATGACGTCAACGCCGGTCGGCTGCGGGTGGAACGGCGGGATGGCGTGGAGGAGAGAGGGGAATCGATCTTCGATTTCCTAGGCCGTGAAACACAGCACCTGCGTGATCCTGGTCCCGGCAGCGAGCTGCCATTCGACTTCGACGGCGGCTTCGCCGGTTATCTCGGCTATGAGCTGAAGGCCGAATGCGAGGGCGCAGCCGCGCACCGTGCGTCGACGCCGGACGCCGCCCTGATCTTCGCCGACCGCCTCCTCGCCTTCGACCACCACGAGGGCCACACCTACCTCCTCAGCATCACCGAGGCCGACCCATGGATCGAGGAGACGGGCCAGCGGTTCGCCGCACTGCCGCCGCTCGCCGAGCCTCGGCTCGATGCGTCTCCCCCTGAGCTGGTACTGCGTCGCTCGCGTCGGCGCTACCGCGAGGACATCGCAGCCTGCCAGCGTTACTTGATCGCGGGCCACAGCTACGAGATCTGCCTGACGAACAAGCTGGGGGGCGAGACCGCCGCAGAGCCGCTGGAGCTCTACCGGGCCCTGCGCCGCGCCAACCCCGCTCCTTTCTCCGCCTACCTGCGCTTCGGGGGCCTGGCGGTGCTGAGCTCCTCGCCGGAGCGCTTCCTCGCCGTCGACCGGAATGGCCAAGCAGAAGCGCGCCCGATCAAGGGCACCAGCCGCCGCGGTGAGACGCCTGCCGAGGACGCCCGCCTTGCCACCGCGCTGCGTTCGGGGGAGAAGTCGCGCGCCGAGAACGTGACGATCGTCGACCTGCTCCGCAACGACCTCGGCCGTGTCTGCGAGCTGGGCTCTGTGGAGGTGCCGGAGCTGATGCGGGTCGAGTCCTACGAGACGGTGCACCAACTGGTCTCCAGCGTGCGCGGGCGGCTGCGCGACCACCTGGGCTCCGCCGACTGCGTGCGCGCCTGCTTTCCGCCCGGATCGATGACCGGGGCGCCGAAGCTGCGCACGATGGAGATCATCGACGAGCTCGAGAGCGAGGCGCGCGGGGTCTACTCCGGGGCGATCGGCTGGTTCGGCCGGGGCGGCGCCTGCGACCTCAGCGTCTCGATCAGGACGATCGTCCTCGATCGCGGCGCCGCCACGATCGGTGCCGGCGGCGCGATCGTCGTCGACTCCGACCCCGAGGAGGAGTTCGAGGAGATACTGCTCAAGGCGCGAGCCCCGATCTCAGCATTCGAGTCTCGAACCTCACTTTTGGGCCAAACTTGAGCCTATTAGCCACTAGTTGGACAAATGTCTGACTGAAGAAGTCGAGCACTCAATCGTTCTGTCCGGTGACGCGGCCCAAACGCCCCTCGAAAGGGCGGTCTCTTCCCGAAGGGCCCAACAGCAAGGAGATCACCGGAATGACTGCTCAATCGATCGCACCGTCCCGCTTTCGTTATCTGGCTCTTGGCCTCGCGGCATGCCTGATCCTCGTTGGCCTGTCGGTGGCATCCACGTCCGCTCAGGCGGCGACAACTTCTTTCAATGCGCTCAACCTCTGCATCAAGCGGAGTGGAGAGGGCCAGGGCACGGTCCGCCTGGTTTCGGCGAACGCTCGCTGTAATAAAAGCGAGCGCGGTGTCTTGTTCCTGACCACCTCCGGTAAGCAGGGTGTGTTGGGTGTCGAAGCCGAAAGCGGCGCTACAGGCCCAACCGGTGCGGCCGGTCCTACCGGCGCCGCAGGGGCAATCGGCCCCGCAGGTCCCATTGGCCCGCAGGGCGAGAAAGGCCCGGTAGGCGACAAGGGACCACAGGGCGAGAAGGGACCGATCGGCGAGAAGGGACCGACTGGAGACAAGGGTCTCCAGGGTGACAAGGGTCCCCAGGGCGAGCAGGGACCGGTGGGCGACAAAGGCTCGACCGGCGACAAAGGCCCCCAGGGCAATCCCGGCGAACAAGGCCCGACCGGCGAGAAAGGCCCGGTTGGTCAGCAGGGCCCCGTCGGCGACAAGGGCCCCCAGGGCGATCCCGGGGACAAAGGCCCTCAGGGGGACAAAGGCCCTCAGGGGGAGCAGGGCCCCGTAGGTGAGAAAGGACCTCAAGGCGACCCGGGTGAGAAAGGCGCTCCCGGTGAGCAGGGCTCAACTGGGCCTCAAGGCCCGGTTGGCGAGAAAGGCCAGGTTGGCGAACAGGGCCCGACGGGCGAGAAAGGTCCTCAGGGCGAGCAGGGACCGGTGGGCGACAAAGGCCCGCAGGGCAATCCCGGCGAACAAGGTCCGACCGGCGAGAAAGGCCAGGTTGGCGAGCAAGGTCCGACCGGCGAGAAAGGTCCTCAGGGCGAGCAGGGACCGGTGGGCGACAAAGGCCCCCAGGGTGAGCAAGGTCCTGCCGGGCCGCAGGGTCCGATCGGACCCCAGGGTCCCGTTGGCGAGCAAGGTCCGACCGGCGACAAGGGCCTTACGGGCGACAAGGGTCCGACCGGCGACAAGGGCCTTACGGGTGATAAAGGCCCAGTTGGTGACAAAGGTCCGACCGGCGACAAAGGTCCGACCGGCGATAAGGGCCTTACGGGCGACAAGGGTCCGACCGGCGACAAGGGCTTGACGGGTGACAAAGGTCCCGTTGGCGAACAGGGCCCAGCCGGACCGGCTGCCGCGCGTGAGCTCCGTGGCGGAGGTGGAAGCGCCACGGTCACCAACGCGATGGGCAACCGGTTCTTCGGGCCTTCCATAGACCTGAGCACGACCTCCGAGTCGCCGATTCAGGAAGTGCTGCCTTCAGGTGGGAAAGTCACCAACCTGCGGGTCTTCATGACCAGCTCCCCAGGCGGGGGCGACAGCTACGTGTTCACCGTCCGGAGGGACCCGGCGGGTGCCGCCGCTCCGGTCAATACCGGTATCACCTGCACGATTGTCGGAGGTGCCACGAGTTGCGAAGACACCAAAAACTCGCAGACGTTCTCGGCGGGGGATGCGATCTCGGTTCTGGCAACCGAGAACTCAAGCCCCAGCTCCAGCACGATGTTCTTCCGCCTCGACTACCAGCCGTAGTCGAGCCGGACATTGCCGTTGTGCCGTCGCCCACCCCTCGATGGGGTGGGCGACGGCGTTTCGGCGAGGAGTCAGCTCGGTTTTCAGCCGACGGCGACTATCTGGCCCGAGTTGACGAGTTGCCGCGCGCGTTTGAAGCTCGGGCCGTAGACCTCGATCTCGACTGGAACGCCGGGATAGGCGAGATAGATGCTGCGGGGGTCGGTCCGGTTGAAGTAGACCGTGGCGTTGCCTGGGGCGAGACTGATCGCCCCTCCCGGCCGCTTGCCCTGGCGACGCAGCGTGGCCACCGCGTTCGGTTGCGCATAGGTGCTGACGGTGAGGAAGCTGGGCCGTCGATCGCCGGCCTCGGCGTCCCCGGTCAGATACCGCACGTACGTACGGTCTTCGCTCGGTCGGCTCAGCTCCAGCTTCGTTCCCCTTCGCTCTCCGGCCCAGTAGACGGGCGCCCTCTCCTTTGCCACCGCTGCCCGCAGGGAGCTGGCGCTGACGATTTCGGCGCCGTTTGAGTTTGCTTGCGTGCTCGAGTCATCCTTCGACCCTCCGCAGCCCGGCAGCAGCACGAGAGCCAGCACGACTGCCACGAGGCCCGCTCCGGCAAATTTCTCCATTCTTGCTTCCTCCGTCGCCTAGTTTTCGGCCGCTGCCACTCCGCAGTGGGAGCCGAAATGTGCGGTCCACACGACGGCCTCGGCGCGGCCTTCGACCTCGCCGACCTTCAGGCTGAGCCCGAGATCCTCGTAGTTGCCAAGGATATTCTGGCGATGGCCAGGGGATCGCATCCAGGCCTGGAAGATCGAGCGCACCGTGCCGAAGGCGCCGGTCCCCCAGGCCAGGTTCTCGCCTACGTGCCAGCAGGATTCGGAGATGTAGCCGACCTGGTGCATCCAGTACGTGAATTCCCGGCCGCAGGCGGTGTGGCTGAAGCTGTTGCAACGCAGAAGGTCAGCCGCCTTTTCCTGGGCCGATAGATCGAGCTGCTGGGAGTCATCGAGCGCGCCCAGGCCGGCGCGGGCGCGGGCGAAGTCGGTCATGCAGCGCATCGACTGCTGCTGAGTTTCGGGGGAGGCAGAGGCATTGGCCTGGTTCGGACAGGCCACCGCTGGCGCGATGAGCGAGCTCGACGTTTGGGCGAGAGGGGTGCTCCGCCCCGTGCTCCGCTGGTACTGGACCCCCAGGGCGAGCGCGCTCGGTGGCCCCAGCGAGAGGATGGCCAGCGCGATTGCGACTGGAAAAGCGAGCTTGGATGCCATCGGTCCCTTGTCGTCAGATAGCGCGCGATGCATGAGGGCATCTGGATCTACTTTGCCTGGACGTATGTACCAGGCGTTCCGGTCAGAGTCGGTCGAGGCGCATCGCAGTCCCGGGGCAGCCGGAGGGGCAGCGCCGATATCCTTCCGCTCCCGTCCCCACCCGACCCGAGCAGGAGCCATGGCTGTAGATACCGCCGCCTTCCGTGAGCAGACCGACGAGCAGCAGGCGATCACCGAAATGGTGCGCCAGTTCGCCGACGAGAAGATCATCCCCAACGCCGAGCACTACGACCACGAGGACTCCTTCCCGGAGCCGATCGTCGAGGAAATGAAGGAGCTCGGCCTCTTCGGGGTGACGATTCCCGAAGAGTACGGCGGCATGGGGCTCGACCTGACGACGTACGCGATGATCGTCGAAGAGCTCTCGCGCGGCTGGATCTCGATCTCCGGCGTCGTCAACACCCACTTCATCGGCTCCTACCTCTTGATGAAGTTCGGCACCGACGAGCAGAAGGAGTACTTCCTGCCGAAGATGGCGACGGGTGAGGTCCGCGCCGCCTTCTCGCTGTCTGAGCCCGAGGTCGGCTCCGACGTGCAGGGCATCAAGTCGACGGCCAAGAAGGGCGACGATGGCAAGTGGCAGCTGAACGGTCAGAAGATGTGGGTCACTAACGGCCTCGGCTCCTCCGTCGTCTTCGTGCTGATGAAGACCGATCCCAAAGCCGAACCGGCCTACAAGGGGATGACCTGCTTCATCACCGAGAAGGAGCCTTGGAAGGAAGTCAACGAGGGCGACTTCGCCGGCCTGACGGTTCCGCCCAAGATCAAGAAGATGGGCTACAAGGGCGTCGAGTCGACCGAGCTCGTCTACGACGGCTACCGCTGCCCGCCCGAGCGCGTGCTCGGCGGCGAGGAGGCGGGGGTCGGCGAGGGCTTCGTGCAGATGATGGACGCGCTCGAGGTCGGCCGGGTCAACGTGGCCGCCCGCGGCGTCGGCATCGCTCAGCGCGCCCTCGAGTTGGCCCTGCGCTATTCCCAGGAGCGCAAGACCTTCGGCAAGCCGATCGCCCAGCACCAGGCGATCCAGTTCAAGCTCGCCGACATGGCGACCAAGATCGAGGCCGCCCGCCTCCTCACCCGCAAGGCGGCGCGGATGAAGGACGCCGGCGAGCGCTCCGACCTCGAGGCAGGCATGGCCAAGCTGCTCGCCTCGGAGACCGGCAAGGAGTGCGTCGAGGAGTGCTTCCGCATCCACGGCGGCTATGGCTACTCGAAGGAGTACGAGATCGAGCGCCTCTACCGCGACGCGCCGCTGCTCTTGATCGGCGAGGGCACCTCGGAGATCCAGCGCATGGTGATCGGCAAGAAGCTCCTGCAGAGGCACAAAGTTTGAGCTTTAGCCATCCGTCCCTCTGTAGACGAATTGCTGAACGGGGCGGTCTTGCTCATAGGGGTAACGTTCCTTTGATGCTGTCCGGTGTCCGGAAAAGTATCGCTGTAAAGAAGCGCAGCTCGTTCGCCCTGCTCCTGCTCTCGGCGCTCCTGCTCGCACTGTCGGCCGCGCCCGCCAAGGCCGCCACGCTCCTGTACCCGAACCTGAAGACGCTTGCCCCCCGCGACCTGCGTTTCGACAACGCCGATGTCGACGCGAGCGAAGCCACCGTGATGCACAACGTGCTGCGCTTCTCCAACACCACTTGGAACAACGGCCCCGGCAAGCTCGAGATGCGTGCCCTGATCGACTCCAAAACGAAAACGGGTCCCGCGACCCAGCGCGTCTATGACGACTCCGGCGGCTCGACCGACTTCGCCGCCGGAAACTTCTACTACCACGCTGCGCACTCGCACTACCACTACGACGAATGGGGCCGCTACGAGCTCTGGACCAAGGCCGACTACGACGCGTGGCTGGCCAGCGGCAAAACCAAAGGGACGCCGACGGTCGGGTCCAAGACGACGAGCTGCATGATCGACGAGGAGTTCATCCGCAGTGGCGTTCCGAACCAGCCATACCCCGAGGTGTACGGCACCGGAGGCTGCTTCCCCGACTCTCAGGGCAAGATGCTGCAGGGGATCTCGCCGGGCTGGGGGGACACCTACGACTACTTTCGCTTCGAGCAGTGGATCGACCTCGGGCCGAGCGGGTCGCTGCCGGACGGGCAGTATGTCCTGCGCTCGGTCGCCGACCCGCTGAACAAGGTCTACGAGAGCCCGGGCAAGGCCGATCCGAGCCGCGAGAGCGCGGAAGACAACGAAGCGATCACCCTCTTCGGCGTCCAGAAAGGACAGCTCGTCGACGCCAACCCGCCGACCGGCACGGTGAGGATCAACGACATCGACGCTGCGACGACGTCGCCGAATGTGAGCGTGAAGGTGCTGGGCCGGGACGACATCAGCGGCGTGACTCAGCTGCGCCTCTCGAACGACGGCAGCACCTGGTCGGCCCCCCAGGCCTACACCGGCAAAGAATCGACGGCGCAGGCGATCGGCTGGAACCTGACCAACTCTGCCTTCGGCGGCAACAACGCCGACGGTACGAAGACGGTTTACGTCCAGTTCAAGGACGCGTCCGGCAAGTGGTCGGCCTCCGAGACAGACACGATCGCCCTCGACCGGGGTGGCGGTTCCTCGCCCTACTCGAACACAGTGCTCAGCGACGGACCGTCCGGTTACTGGAGGCTGGGGGAGACGAGCGGCACGACCGCGAACGATGCCGCCGGCCTCAACCCCGGCGCCTATAAAAACGGCGCCCTGCTCGGCCAGGCGAGCCTGCTGCCCGCCGACAGCACCAACCGCTCGGTCCGCTTCGACGGCACCAACGACTACGTCAACATCCCCAGCTCCA
>JAWVFJ010000032.1:0-38448 GCA_033856275.1 Solirubrobacterales bacterium | reverse complement strand
AGCTTCGCCGTGCCGAGCATCCTCGGCGAGCTGAAGCGCCACTTCCGCGACCACGGCTGGGCCGCGCGCGTGCCGCGTCCCCTTCAGGAGCGCGTGCTGAAGGTCAACAGTTGCACCGAGCGGCTCTCGTCCCGGCTCGGGCGCGCGCCGAAGCCGCGAGAGGTCGCGGCCGAGATCGGCATGAGCGTGGAGGACGTGCTCGAGGCGCTCGAGGCTGGGAGCGCCTTCGACGCGATGTCGCTCGACGCGCCGCTTTCGCGCGGGGAGGAGGGGCCCGGAGCGACCTACGCGGAGAGCGTCGGCGCGGTCGACGACCGCTTCGAGTTCGTCGAGGACCGCACCGTGGTTGCGGCGACCCTCCGGGCGCTGCCGACGCGAGAGCGGCAGGTGCTCGCGCTTCGCTTTGCCGAGGACATGACGCAGTCCGAGATCGCAGCGCGGGTCGGCATCTCGCAGATGCACGTCTCGCGCCTGATCCGTCGCTCGCTCGAGCGGCTACAGGCTGTGGCTGCGGCGTAGTCGCTAGCGGATCTGCATCCCGCTGATCGCCCGCGCGATCACCAGGCGCTGGATCTCCGAGGTGCCCTCGAAGATCGTGTAGATCTTCGCGTCGCGGTGCATCCGCTCGACCGGGAACTCGCGCGTGTAGCCGTTGCCGCCGAGGATCTGGATCGCCCGCTCAGTCGCCCAAACGGCGACCTCGCCTGCCTTCAGCTTCGACATCGAGCCCTCGGCATTTTCGAATTTGTGCCCGTTGCGGCCCATCCAGGCGGCGCGCCAGACGAGCAGGCGGGCAGCGTCGATCTCCAGCTTCATGTCGGCAAGGGTGAAGGCGATCGACTGGTTCTCGACGATCGCCCGGCCGAACTGCTGGCGCTCTTTGGCGTACTCGAGCGCGTACTCATAGGCGGCGCGGGCGATGCCGAGCGCCTGGGCGCCGACGGTCGGCCGGCTCGCCTCGAAGGTCTGCATCGCTGCCTGTGACTTGGCCCGCTTGCCCTCCCGCACCCGCGCCAAGCGCTCGTCGAGCTTCTCCTTGCCGCCAAGCAGGCAAGAACTGGGAATGCGGCAGTCGTCGAGATGGACGTCAGCGGTGTGCGAAGCACGCAGGCCGTGCTTCTTGACCTTGGCGCCCTGCTCGCAGCCCTTCGTCCCCGGGGGGATCACGAAGGCAGCGTGGCCGCGCGAGCCCAGCTCGCGGTCCACCGTCGCAATCACGACGTGGACGTCGGCGATGCCGCCGTTGGTGGCCCAGGCCTTCTGACCGTTGATCACCCATTCGTCGCTGGCCTCGTCGTACTTGGCGGTGGTGCGGATCGCAGACACGTCCGAGCCGGCATCCGGCTCGGAGGAGCAGAAGGCGGCCACCTTGGGGTCCTCTGCGGTGCCGAAGCATCGCGGGATCCACTCGCCCATCTGCTCCGGGGTCCCCTGCCCGAAGATCGCGGCGACGGCCAGCGAAGTGCCCATGATCGCCATGCCGATGCCGGCGTCGCCCCAGAAGAGCTCCTCGTTGGCGATCGGCAGTGTCAGGCCCGTCTCATCGGCCCAGAACTGGCCGAGGGCTTCGAAGCTGTAGAGGCCGATCTTGGCCGCCTCCTGGATCACCGGCCAGGGCGTCTCCTCGCGCTCGTCCCACTCCGCCGCGGCGGGCCGGACGACGCCCTCGGCGAAGCCGTGCACCCACTCGCGAATGTCCTTTTGGTCCTGGTTCAGCTCAAGGGTGAACTTCGGCCCCGCTTGGGCGGCGCCATCGGCACTTGCCGCCGCGTCCGCCGCCAGTTTCTCTGCCTCCACCACCGTCGCGTCATCGTTCATGGCGCGGGATCGTACACCGATCGGTGTCGCACCCGGGACGAACTCAGACGTCGCGCAGGTCGAAGGCCTTAATGCCCTCAGAACCGCCGTCGGAGCAGTCAAAGAAGCGGCGATTGACGCAGTCGTAGGAGTCGCCGATGCCCTCGTAGGCGCGCTCGACCGAGAACTGGCAGTGCGGTAGCGCATCGCCGGTCATCTTGACCCCGCCGAAGCCACCGGGCTGCAGCACGGCCTCAAGATCCACCTTGGCGGCGAAGACGTCTTGCATGCAGCCGACGTACTGGCTTCCAGTGAGCATGTCGACGAAGCTGTAGAGGTAACGGCAGCGCATTTCGACGCAGCCGCGCGGCTCGACCATCTTGTCGCAGAACGAGCGGCACTGACGGCACTCACCCGTCTTCTCGCGAGTTGCTGGCATGAATCAAGAGTCTACGGACGGAGGCCCGTGTAAAACAAGATTTTTACTGGCTAGGCAGCCAGGGCAGTGGTGCCGAGAACGTGGTCGAGCTCGCTGCGCAGCCTGCCCGAAGGACGGACGCGGAAGGCCTCGCCGAGCTGCAATCGCTTCGGAACACCGCCGTTGGTGCGGATCGCCAAGTGGACCTCGGCTTCGCCCTTGTGGTGTTCGAGCACGGCCTTCAGCTCTTCGACCAGGGTGTCGGTCAGCATGCCGGCCTCGACTTCGACTTCGAAGGGACCGCTTGGCGTGCTAGTCACCGCGGGCGCGGCGGCGATCTCCTCGGCATCGGGTTCGAATCGCTCGGCCTCCTGCACGACCAGCTTGGTCTCTCCCCGCTCCTTGTGGTCGAGGCGGCCACGCACGAGAACGATCGCGTCGGGGACGATCACCGAAGCGCTCTCGGCCTGATCGGCCTTGAAGACCAGCATCTCAACCTGACCCTCGACGTCGTCGAGGGTGGCGAACATCATCTGGTTGCCGCTCTTGGTGCGGATCTTCTTGCACTCGGTGACGATGCCACCGACCGTCACCCAGGAGCCATCCTGTTTATTGCTTAGGTCGGCGAGGCCGCAATCGACGCGGGCACGCAACGCTCCGCGCACCTCGGTCAAGGGATGCGAAGAGAGGTAGGTGCCCAGGGTCTCCTTCTCCAGCGCCAGCAGTTCGGCCCGCTCAAACTCGACGGCCGAGATCGGCGGCCGATGGTGCGCCTGAGTGGCATGCGCCCCGGCCCCCGCCTCCTCACCGAAATCGAAGATCGAGCCCTGACCCATCTGCGCGTCCTCCTGTGCCTTTTGCCCGGCCGACTGTGCCGCCGGCAGCGCCTCCAGCATCCCCTTGCGGGGGGCACCGGTGGAGTCGAGTGCCCCGCATTTGATCAGGCATTCGATCGCCCGTTTGTTGACCGCGCGGGAGTCGACCCGCTCGCAGAAGTCCCAGATCGAGGCGATTGGGCCGTCCTCGCGGGCGCGCAGGATCGCCTCCACCGCGGCGTAACCGACGTTCTTGACCGCGTCGAGGCCGAAGCGGATCGCTTTCTCGGAGACGACGAAGTCATGGTCGGAGGCGTTTACGTCGGGTGGCAGCACCTCGATGCCCATCTCCTCGCAGCGGTTGACGAAGAACGGCACCTTGTCCTTGGTGTTCATCACCGAGGAGATCACCGCGGCCATGTACTCGGCCGGGTAATTGGCCTTGAGGTAAGCGGTGCGGTAGGAGATCAGGGCGTAACAGGCGGCGTGCGACTTGTTGAACGAGTAGTCGGCGGCGGCCTCCATCAACGACCACATGTCGTTGGCGACCTTGTCCGCCGTGCCGGAAGTCTTCATTCCTTCGAGGAACATGGCCTTCATCGTCGCCATCAACTCGCGCTTCTTCTTGCCGATCGCCTTGCGCAGGTCATCCGCCTCAGCGGGGCTGAAGCCCGCCATCCGCTTGGCGATCTCCATCAGCTGCTCTTGGTAGAGGACGCAGCCGTAGGTCGGCTCGGTGATCGGGCGCAGGCGCTCGTCCGGGTAGGTGACCGAGGACGGGTTGCGCTTGCCCTTGGCGTAGGCCGGGATGTAGCTCATCGCGCCCGGGCGGTAGAGGGCGACGAGGGCGACGATGTCGTCGAACTCACTTGGGCGAACCTTCTTCATCGCCTCGCGCATGCCCTCGGACTCGAGTTGGAAGACGCCGGTGCCATCACCGCGGGTGAGCATCTCGAAGGTCTTGGCGTCGTCCATCGGGATCGCGCTCATGTCGATCTCCACCCCACGCGAGCGGCGGATGATCTCCGCCGCGTCCTCGATCACGTCGAGGTTGCGCAGGCCAAGGAAGTCCATCTTCAAGAGGCCGATCTCCTCGATCGGGCCCATCGAGTACTGGGTGACGATCTTGTACTGGCGCTCGGTCTTGCCGCTTCCGTTCCCGTTCCCGCTCCCGTTGCCGGCGGCGGCGGCGGGAGCACTGCGATCCTCGGCGAGCTGCAGCGGCACGATCTCCTGCAGCGGCCGGTCGGCGATGACGACCGCGGCGGCGTGGATCGAGTTGTTGCGGATGATCCCCTCGAGGCCCTGGGCGACGTCGAGGATGCGCTTTGCGTCGGGCTCGGCGTCGTAGGTCTTGCGCAGCTCCTGGCCAGGCCGCAGGCATTCCTCGAAGGAGGGGTTGCGACCGAGGATCGGCTCGGGGATCTGCTTGGCGAGGCGGTCGCCGGTCCCGTAGTCGAAGCCAAGCACCCGCGCGGCGTCGCGGGTGGCGGCGCGCGGCGCCATCTTGCCGAAAGTGATGATCTGCGCTACCGACTCGCGGCCGTACTTCTCTGCGACGTAGCGGATCACCCGCTCGCGCCCGCGCACGGAGAAGTCGATGTCGATGTCCGGCATCGACTTGCGGCCAGGATTGAGGAAGCGCTCGAAGAGCAGATCGTTGGCGAGCGGGTCGATGTCGGTGATCGTCAGCGCGTAGGCGACGATCGAACCGGCCGCCGAGCCGCGTCCCGGGCCGACGGCGACGCCGTTCTCCTTGGCGTAGCGAACGAAGTCCCAGACGATCAGGAAGTAGGAGGAGAAGCCCATCTCCTCGATCACACCGAGCTCGAACTCGAGCCGCTCCTGCGCCTCGGCCGGCACCGGGTCGCTGTAGCGGGCGCGCATCCCCTCGTCGGCGATGCGGCGCAGCATCGCCTCGGGCTCCTCGCCATCGGGCGCCGGGTAGCGCGGCAGCAGCAGCTTGCCGAGCTCAATCTCGGCATCGCAGCGCTCGGCGATCTCAAGCGTAGTCGGCACCGCCTCCGGCCACTCGGCGAAGGAGGTGGCCATTTCCTCGGAATCCTTGAGGTAGAACTCGTTGGTGTCGAAGCTCAGCTTGGGCGCTTCCAGGGTCGACTTGGTCTGCACGCAGAGCAGTGCCGAGTGGTTGTCGAAGTCCTCACGCCGCAGGTAGTGGACGTCGGCGGTGCCAACCAGCGGCCGGCCGAGCTCGCGGGCGTAGCGGACGATCCCCTCGTTGGCCTTGTCCTGCTCGGGGATACCGTTCTTCTGCACCTCGAAGTAGACCTGCTCGGGGCCGAAGGCCTGGACCAGGTCGTCGAGGTGGGCGCGCGCGTCCTCGGGGCGCTCCTCGATCAGGCGACGACAGAAACGCGACTGCAGGCAGCCGGTGAGCGCGATCACGCCCTCCGCGTGGGCAGCGAGCATCTCCATGTCGACGTTGGCCTTGCCGCGGGAGAAGCCCTCAAGAAAACCGGCCGAGGTGAGTTTGACCAGATTGGCGAGGCCAGTATCGCTTTCGGCCAGCAGCGTCAGATGGTTGCGCTCGTATTTCGGCTTCTCCTTGATTGACTTGACGTCGTCTACGAAGTAAGCCTCGAAGCCAGCGATCGGCTTGATCCCGTGTTTCTTGCAGGCCTTGTAGAGGTCGACTGCGCCGTTCATCACCCCGTGATCGGTCAAGCCCAAAGCGGGCTGACCCATTTCGGCGGCCCGGGCCGCCATCGCATCGATCTTGCAGGCACCGTCGAGCAGCGAGTACTCGCTGTGGGCGTGCAGATGGACGGCGGAAGGATTGCTCACGAGGAGCGATCATGCCAATCCGCTCAGATGCCATGAGTTGGTTTCGTGACTCTTTCACGCTCCTTCCGGCGTATTCGGGGGCGACGATCCCGGGAGGGTTCCGCTTAACTTTTTCGGTAGAGACGTCGTTGCTGACGCCGCGAGGAATTGCCGAAAAAGTACAAGACGCTTCACCCCTCCCGGGATCGTCGCTCAGCCGCAGACCCAGGCACTGGAGCCAGAATCTGCCCAGATTTCTGCTCCGATTCGGTCCTGTTCGGCCTTGGGGGCGTTCTGTGGCTCCCCTTGGCCGCCGTAGAGCTTCCAGGTCGATGGGAGGATCTGGTAGGCACCGCCGGCTCCGGAGGAGGGGTTGAGGGCGCTGTAGTTGCCGCCGGACTCGCACATGACGATGTAGGCGGGGATTGCATAGGGGCCGCCGAGCCAGCGTTCTACTTCGGTTTCGGCTTCTGCTCGGCTTGCCGCTTCGGCGGCCTCGATGTCGCTGACCCAGCTACCGATCTTGGTTTTCAGGCTCGCCAGGGCTGCAGAACGGGCCGCAGCCACAGAGTTCAGGTGCGACGCGGCAGCCTCGGCGTTTTCGCGCACTCCTGCAACTTCGGAGCGGGCGGCGGCTAGGCGTTCGTTGTAGGAGTCGACGCGGGCCTTCAAGGCTGCAACGCGATCGAGGGCGGCGGCTACGGTGCGACGGACCTGGGCTACACGGCTCGCAAGATCAGAGTCCGACTGCTGGATCCGCTCGAGGTATTCGGTTCGGGTCGCCAGCTCGTCGATGCTGTCGGAGGCGAGGATCACGCTCGCCGTGCTGGGGGAGCCGCTCTCATAAATTGCCACGAGGCGTTTGGCGAGGGCGCTGCGGGCGCGCTGAAGGCGTCGCTTCTCGGCGGCCAAACGGCGCTGGGTCTGCCGCACTTCGCCGGCCAGTCGGGCGGCCTTTTCCTCGCCCGTAGCCAGCAGGGTGGTGAGCTTCTGTTCGCGGGCGCTTGCCGCAGCCGCCTCCTGTTCGGCGGCAGCAAGGTCAGCCTGCGCCGCCTGCAGCTCGCCGGCCAGCGAACCGGCTTCGTCGCGTCCCGCGGCGAGCTTCTGCTGCAGGGCCGAGATATCCGCTGCCGAGGCAGGCGCAGCCGCCAGCGCGGCCAGCGCCAGCAGTGCAGAGAAGAAGGCGGCGAGAAGTCCGCGGCTCCCGGCCTTTGTCGCGAGCGTCCGCGCCACGAGCCGTCGAGACTAGCCCACTTTGTGAGCAAACCTTCACAAGTTGCCGATAAGCCGCAACGGATCTTGCGCCCTGTCCATGGTGCAACGCGCTGACCCCTTCGCAGGGGGACAAAGCGTTGCACCCGAGAAAGGCGGCCTATCCCTCAGGGACGTTACGGGTCGCGGCGTAGGCGGCGATGCCCATCGCGACGACGGCAATCCCGGCACCGATGCGAATCTGGCGCCGGTAGCGACGACGCGCGTACTTGATCGCGAAGCGGATCGCTGCCTTGCCGAGCTTGTCGTAGGTCACACCTACCTCTCTTCCCCGCGCTGGCGGATTCGATGCGCCATGCGCGATTGCAACGACCAGAGCTCGATGAATCCAGGCGAGGCGGTCTGTGAGAAGAGCCCGCCCGACTGGGCGAAGGAGGCGAGGTCGGCGTCGTAGACGGCGTTGGGCGAGGAGCGGGTGACAACTCGGGCGCTGCCCTTGAAGAGCTTCAGCCCGATCGTGCCTGTCACCTGCGAGTTGACTGCCTCCATGTAGGCATCAAGGTCGCTGCGCAGCGGCTCCCACCAGAGCCCGGCGTAGACCAAGTAAGCCCACTTGCGATCGAGCTCGGCCTTGAATTGGTTCTGGTGGATCGTGCCGACGAGCTTCTCCAGATCCTGGTGGGCGGTGAGCAGAATCGCCGCCGCCGGCACCTCGTAGATGTCGCGCACCTTGAGCCCGACGATGCGGTCCTCGATGTGATCGACGATGCCGACGCCGTGGCGGCAGCCGATCTCGGCGACGCGTTCGATTAGGTCGACTGGACCCAGTCGCTCGCCGTTAAGCGCAATCGGCACCCCGGCCTCGAACTCGACCATCACCACCTCGGCCTCGTCGGGCGCCTCCTCGGGGCGCGTGACCAACTGGAAGACATCGTCCTCCGGAGCGTGATCGAGGTTCTCGATCCAGCGCCCCTCCGAGGAGCGGCCCCAGAGGTTGTCGTCGATCGAGTAGGGCGCCACCTCAGTGCCGCCCTTGACCGGAATGTCGTGCTCACGCGCGTAGGCGATCTCCTCCTCGCGGCCCATCTGCCAGGAGCGTACCGGGGCGATCGTCTTCAGCTCCGGCGCCAGGGTGGCAACGGTGGCCTCGATCCGCACCTGATCGTTTCCCTTGCCGGTGCAACCGTGGGCGATCGTGTCGCAGCCGCTGCGCCGCGCGTGCTCAACCGCCAGCTTGGCGATCAGCGGCCGGCCCAGAGCAGTGAAGAGCGGGTAGCCACCGCCGTAGAGAGCATTGGCCTTGATCGCCGGCAGCACGTAGTCGATGGCGAACTCCTCGCGGGCGTCGACAACGTGGCACTCCAACGCACCGAGGCGCTTCGCCTTGTCCTCGATCACGGCGTAGTCCTCGCCGGGTTGGCCGAGGTTGACGGTTAGGCAGACGACCTCGGCCCCGTAGGAATCCTGGATCCACTTCAGCATCACGCTGGTGTCGAGCCCGCCCGAATAGAGCAGCAATACCCGCTTCACCTCAGCGGGATCGGCCTCGTAAGAGGCCGTGCGAACGTCTGAAGGCGAGCCCGGCGTCACTACGGGGCGCCGATGCCGCCACTGCCGTTTTCTTCTTCAGGTGGCGGCGTGGTCGTCGTCGTTTCTTCGGGTGTGGTCGTCGTTTCCGACGTCGTCGTTTCGGTCGGGGTCGAAGTGGTGGTCTCCGTGGTCGAGCCGGTCGTCGTCTCCGTGGTCGAACTCGTTTCGCTGGGCACCGTCGTCACCGCCGAGGTCGAGGAGGTACCGCTGTCGCCGCTGCTCGCGATCACGACGACGGCAATCAACAGACCGACGATCACGGCGATCAGGCCGGCGATGAGCAGACGCATATTGCCGTGTGGACGGTGGTCGTCGTCGCCGTTGGGCTGGGGCATCATCCGGGTCGGATCCTCGTGCATGGAATTACTCCTCCGGTCCGAGTATCGCGTCGAGTATCTCGTCGACGTCCTCAATCTCGAAGCCGCCGCGCAGTCGTTCGGCGATCTCCTCCCTGCTGCTGCCCGAGACAGCCATCTGGGTCGCCAGCAGACGGGCACCGGCGGATCCGGAGCGCGGACCAGCGGGCTGCTCGGGATCTGGCGCCGCGGCGACCGGTTTCAAATGCGGCTCACGTTGGATCGGGGCCGAGGGCGGATCGAGCTCGTCGGCGAGGGCGCGGAGGCGTTCGGCGACGATCCGGTCGGCGCGAACTCCCGCTTCGGAGAGCTGGCGCCGCGCCTGTTCCTCGGCATCGTCGATGACTTTGGCGGCGGCCTGCTCGGCCGCCTCGACAATCGCGGCCAGGCGCTCGGCCGTGCCGCTGGTCAGCGCACGGGGCTCCGGTGGGCGTTTCCGAGAACTCATTGAGCGGCGTAGCTTAGGAGCGCGGCCTTGATCGCGGCAATGGCCCGCTCGACTTGGTCCGAATCGACCGTCAGCGCCGGCAGCAGTCGCAGGGTTCCCGGCTCGGGAACGTTGACGATCAGTCCGCGCTCGAGCAGGTCGGAGCCTATCGCCGCGGCGTCGAAGCTCTGATCGAGGCCGACGCCCAACATCAGGCCGCGGCCGCGAACCTCGCGCACGCCGTCGAGCCCGAGCAGGGAGTCGCGCAGTTGGGCGCCAAGCTCGCGCACGCGGCGCAGCAGCGATGGATCGTCGACGATCTCGAGCACTGCGAGGGCTGCGACGCTGGCGAGCGGCCCGCCGGCGAAGGTCGAGCCATGGTCGCCGAGCTCCAATACCTCGCCCGCCGCGGGCGAGGTGACGCAGGCGCCGATCGGCATGCCACCACCGAGCGCCTTTGCGCTGGTCAGCACGTCGGGGCGGACCGGGGTCTGCTCGTAGGCCCAGAGCGAGCCGGTACGACCGATGCCAGTCTGGATCTCGTCGAGGATCAGCAGCGCACCGCTCTCGTCGCAGGCTTCGCGGGCGGCGAGCAGTGACTCCTCGCTGAGCAGGTAGATCCCCGCCTCGCCCTGGATCGGCTCGATCAACACCGCCGCCGTGCTCTCCCCCACCGCCGCTCGCAGCGCCACGGGGTCGTCGAACGGAACCGAGCGGAAACCCGGCAGCATCGGCGCAAGGTCCGGATTGGTGGCGAGTTCTGGCGTGGCCGCGAGCGATCCGTAGGTGCGCCCGTGGAAGTCGCGCTCGAAACTGACGATCTCGGGAGCCGAGATACCACGCCGGTGGGCGTGCTTGCGGGCGATCTTGATCGCGCACTCGTTCGCCTCTGTGCCCGAGTTGGAGAAGAAGACACGCCCGCCCAGGCTCGACTCGGAGAGCCGCTCGGCGAGCCGCACCATCGGCTCGGTATAGAAAAGGTTTGAGGTGTGCATCAGGCGGCCGGCCTGCTCGCGGACCGCTTCGACTACGTCCGGGTTGCAGTGCCCAACCGAGCAGACCGAGATGCCGCCGAGGAAGTCGAGGTACTCCTTGCCCTCCGCGTCCCAGAGCAGCGCACCCTCGCCGCGGACGAACTCGACCGGCGCGCGCCTGTAGGTGCGCATCAGGTAGCGCTCCTCCAGCGCCTGCAGGTCGGTCAGGTTCATGGGGTCACCATCGTGCCAATGCCGGCGTTGGTGAAGAGCTCGAGCAGCAGGCTGTGCGGCTGGCGTCCGTCGATGATGTGGGCTGATTTGGCGCCACCGTTGATCGCGTCGAGGCAGGCCTGCAACTTGGGACGCATGCCGCCGTCAATGTCGGAAAGTTTTTGTTCGACCTCAAGCGTCGTCGCATGTGAGATCAGTGAGCTGTGATCGTCTGGGCTGGCCAGCCAGCCCTCGACGTCGGTGAGGAAGATCGCCTTGGAGGCCTCTAGCGCAGCGGCCACCTTGCCGGCGACTTCGTCGGCGTTGACGTTATGCGGGTTTCCTTCGCTGTCGGTAGCCGTCGACGCGATCACCGGGATGTAGTCGGCGGCGATGTGATTGAGCACGTCGACGTCGACGTGCTCGACGGTGCCGACGAAGCCGACCTCATCAGCGTTGGCCACCGGCGAGACCTGGAAAAGCGTGCCGTCCTCGCCGGAGAGCCCGACGGCGGGTTGGCCGTGGGCGTTGAGCCGCTGGACGATTTCGGAATTGAGCTTGCCGACGAGGACCATCCGTGCCACCTCGACGGTCTCCGCGTCAGAGACCCGCAACCCCTCGTGAAAGCGCACCTCGAGGCCGAGTCGCTCCATGTAGCGGGTGATCTCAGGTCCACCACCGTGGACGACGACCGGGTTGAGGCCGACGTACTTGAGCAGAACGACGTCGGTGGCGAAGTCCTCGCGTAGCGCGTCCTCGCGCATCGCTGCGCCGCCGTACTTGATCACCACCGTGCGCCCGTGGAACTCCCTGATGTATGGCAGGGCCTCGAGCAGGGTGTCGACGTTGGCGCTCACCAGTTTCTCCTCATGTCGTGTACTCGGCATTGATTCGCACGTACTCGTAGCCCAGATCGGAGAACCAGACGTGGGCGCTGTGCTCGCCCCGGTCGAGTCGCAGCCCGATCTCGGCCTCGGCGACGTCTTCCCCCAACTCGGTGGCATCGATCGTCTCGGCGCCGATCTCCTCGAGGTCCTCGCCGGCGAGCGCCATGCCCGCGGCCTGGGCGATCCGGCCCCAGTTGGGGTCGCGACCGAAGAGCGCCGTCTTGACCAGCGGCGAGTTGGCGATCGCGCGGGCGACGCGCTCGGCCTCGGCTGCCGAGGCGGCCCCATCGACTTGGATCCGCCCGACCCGGGCCGAGCCCTCGCCGTCGGCGACCACCTCGATCGCAAGCTGCAACAGGACCGCCTCGAGCAGGCCGTCGGGCAGGGGCGCACCGGCGGTCCCAGTTGCCTGGAGCAGGACGGTGTCGTTGGTGCTCATCTGGCCGTCGACTGTGATCCGCTCAAACGAGGCGTCTGTGGCGGCGTGCAATGCCGCGGCCGGATCGTCAACCACGGCGTCGGTCTGCACGAAGCAAAGCATCGTCGCCATATTCGGCTGGATCATGCCGCCGCCCTTTGCCTGGGCCGAGAGAGTCACGCCGCCGGCACGCAGCGTGCAGCGCTTCGGCCAGCGATCGGTGGTGAGGATCGCGTCGGAGAAGGTGACGCCACCGCTCTCGGAGAGACTGCCGGCGGCCTCGTCGATTCCCACGAGCACGGTCTCGACCGGCAGCGGAACGCCGATCACGCCGGTCTCAGCGACGGCGACGGTCTCCGGCCTCAGGCCGAGCGCCTCCGCCGCGACGTCGCACATCGCCACCGCGTCGGCGTAGCCCTGCTCGCCGGTCTCGGCGTTCGCGTTGCCCGAGTTGACGACAGCGGCGCGGATCGCGCCCTGCTCGCAGCGCTTGCGGCAGACGCGCACCGGCGCCGCTGCCGAGGCGTTGCGGGTAAGCAGGATCGCCGAAGAGACCTGGTCGGAGTCGCAGACGACGAGACCGACGTCCGTCTTGCCACCGCCCTTGAGCCCGCAGTGGGCGCCGCCGGCGCGGAAGCCGGGGGCAAGCTGGGCGGGGTCGAGTTCTTCTACCCCGGCGGGGGGATCGACCCAACGCGATTTGAAGAAGTGGCCACCCGGCTTGCTCCGCTGCGCGTCCGCGCCCGGGGCACTCACAGCAGCCCCGCGGTCTCGTCGAGCCCGAGCATCAAGTTGAGGTTCTGCACGCCCTGGCCGGAGGCACCCTTCCAGAGGTTGTCGATCGCCGAGAAGGCCAACACGCGGCCCCGCTCCTCCACGGTGACGTAGACGTGGCACTCGTTGGTATCGCGCACGTCACGCAGGCCGGGTGGACCGTCGACGACGCGGACGAAGGGCTCGCCTGCGTAGCGCTCGCGGTAGAGCGCCTGCACCTCCTCCTTGGAGATTGGCTCGCTCGTCTGCGCGTAGCAACTGCTCAGCTCGCCCTGGTCGAGCGGCAGCAGGTGCGGGACGAAGGTGACCGGCGCCGGACTTCCCAGCGCCGCCAACTCCTGCTCGATCTCAGGCCGGTGCCGGTGCCCCTCGGTCTTGTAGGCGAAGGCGTTCTCGTCCATCGAGACGTAGTGCATCTCATCGCCACCGCCCCGCCCCGCCCCGGAGACTCCCTGCTTGGCGTCGATCACGACGTCGCTGAGCAGGCCGCGCTCGGCAAGCGGCGCCAGCGCCAAGACGCTCGCCGTCGGGTAGCAACCGGGCGTCGCCACCAGCTCAGCCTCGCGCAGCTGCTCCCGGTAGAGCTCGGTGAGACCGTAGACGGCACCCTCGAGCAGCTCCGGCGCGCCGTGCTCGCCGTACCAACGCTCGTATGTGGGCAGGTCGCGAAGGCGAAAGTCGGCGGAGAGGTCGACGACGAGAGCGCCGAGGCCACGCAGCGCCGCGACGGCAGGCGCCGAGGCACCGTGAGGGTAGGCGACGATCGCCGCGTCGACCTCCTCGATCTCGTCGAGGTCGAGCTCGGTCAGCTCCAGCGGCACCCGGTAGCGCGGGTAGAGGCTGTCGAGCCGCTTGCCAACGTCGCTGCGCGACGTCACCGCGACCAGCTCCAGCTTTGGATGGCGCCAGACGATCTGGGCCGCCAGCGCCCCGGTGAAGCCGGAGGCGCCGGCGACCAGCACCCGCGCGGCGGGATCGCCGTCGAGCGGTTGTCCGTTCGCATCACTCACGGAGCGACCCCCCGATCTTGGCCAACTCGACCTCGATTGCGGTGCGCTGGGCCCTGACCTCATCATCGGTGAGGGTGCGGTCGGCTGCCCTGAACTCGAGCCGCAAAGCGAGGCTCTTATGGCCCTCGCCAAGCTGCTCGCCCGCGTAAAGATCGAAGACCGTGGCGGCCCGAAGCAGCTTGCCGCCAGCGGCCAGAACGGCGCCGCGCACCTGCTCGGCGGGAACCCCATCGGGCACGACGACAGCGAGGTCCTGGAGCACGGCCGGGAAGGTCGTCACATCCTCAAAGCTCTCCTCTCCAGCAAAGGCGGCCGCCACGAGTACCGCCAGATCGATTTCGAAGGCAACCGCGGCCTCGACGTTCCAAGCCCGGCAGACCAGCGGGTGCAGCTCGCCGATCCAGCCGGCCTCCTCGCCGCCGGCACTCATCTGGGCGGAGCGGCCGGGATGCAGGAACGGCTCCTCGGTGGGCTCGAAGGAGACCTCAGCGCCAAGTTGGCCGGCCAATCCTTCGAGAACGCCCTTGAGCGCGAAGAAGTCAGCGGGCTCTTCGCCGCCACGCCAAGATTTGGGCACCAGCGGACCAACCGCGAGGGAGCCGATCCGGTGAGGCTCATAGTCCGGCGCCGGGCGCTCACCAGGAAAGTGCCCGGCCAGCGGCCCCCCGGCAGCGCCGTCGGCGGGCAGGTACACGCGGCCCGACTCAAAGAGGGCGACCCGGTCGGCGCCCCGCGCGAGGTTGCCCTGGGCGACGTCGAGCAGCGATCCGAGCACGGTCGTGCGCATCGCCGACTGATCCTCTGAAAGGGGGTTGGAGAGAACGACGCCGTTGGCGCGCGGGTCATCAGCGGCAATGCGCAGACGATCGGCCTCGCCGGGATCGGTGAAGCTCCAGCCGACCACTTCGTCGAAGCCGAGATCCCGCATCGTGTCCTCCACGCGGCGCCGCAGTCGCTGTTCGCGGGTCAGGCCGCCGACCCGATCGGCCACGGCCGGCAGAGTGCTTGGCAGATGTTCGTCGAGGCCATGGACGCGCCCCACCTCCTCGATCAGGTCGACCTCACGGGTAACGTCGTAGTGGCGGTCGGGTGGCACCGTGACTTCGAGGTCCGCACCGGCGACCGCGACGCCGAACCCGAGCCGCTCCAGATATGCGACCTGATCGGCTTGCTCGATCGCCATGCCGAGCAGCCCCTCGACCCGCTCGCCGCGCAGAACCAACTTGCGCGGCTCGGGCATCTCCGCGGCGACGTCGATCGTGCCCGGCACCAGCTTGGCGCCGCAGAGCTCGACCAGCAACCGCGAGGCGATCCGCTGCGCCCGCATGCAGAGCTCCGGGTGGAGCTGCTTCTCGAAGCGCGAGGAGGCCTCGGAGCGCAATCCGAGCATGCGCGAGCTGCGCAGGATGTTGGTTCCGTTCCAAGTCGCAACCTCGAGTAGGACGCGAGTCGTCTCGTCGGAGACCTCGGAGACCTGGCCGCCCATGATGCCGGCGATGCCAGAGGGGCCGTTGTTGTCGCAGACCAGGACAGTCTCGGCATCGAAGGTCCGCTCGACGTCGTCAAGCGTCTTCATCTTCTCCCCATCCGCCGCAGTGCGAATCGTCAAAGCTCCCTCCGGGACCTGGTCGAGGTCGAAGGCGTGCAGAGGCTGGGCGGTGAGCAGCATCACGTAGTTGGTGATGTCGACCACGTTGTTGATCGGCCGCTGGCCGGCTGCCGTCAACCGCGTCTGCAGCCAGGGTGGTGAGGGGGCGATGGTGACGTCGGTGAAGACGCGCGCGGTGAAGCGCGGGCAGAGGTCCGGAACCTCGACCGTGACCGAGGCGTAGTCGTTTACGTCGCCCTCGCCCGCAGCGCTGGCATCCTCGGCCCAGGGCTCGGTGGCAAGCGGCGCAGCGCTGATCGCGTGCACCTCGCGAGCGACGCCGTAGACACCGAAGCAATCGACTCGATTGGGCGTCACCTCCAGCTCCAGCACCGACTCAGTGATCGGCAACACCTCACTCAGCGGGGTGCCTGGGACAAGTCCGTCGTCCTCAATCACCAGGATGCCGGGCGGCCCCTCTCCCAGCTCGAGCTCGGCGGCGGCGCAGATCATCCCCGCCGACTCGACTCCGCGCAGCTTCGCCTTGCCGATCTTGTGGCCCCCCGGCAGGGTTGCTCCCGGCAGCGCGACCGGAACGGTCTGTCCCGCCGCCACGTTGGGGGCGCCGCAGACGATCGTCCGCTCGCCGTCGCCAGTATCGACCGTGCAGACGCGCAGCCGATCGGCGTTGGGATGCGGCTCGGCGCTCAACACCTTGCCGACGACAAAGCCCTCCGCTGAGGGCGGCCCGATGGCGCCGACCCGCTCGACCTCGGTGCCGGTCATCGCCAGCCGCTCGGCGAGTTGGCCAGGCTCGATACCTGGGTCGCAGTACTCGCGCAGCCATGAGTAGGGAACCCTCATGAGAACTGCTCCAGGACCCGCACGTCGTTGTCGAAGAAGCGACGCAGATCAGGCACGCCGTGGCGCAGCATCGCGATTCGCTCGACCCCCATGCCGAAGGCAAAGCCCTGCACCCGCTCCGGGTCATAGCCGTTGGATTCGACGAATCCGAGCACGTTGGGATCGACCATGCCGGCGCCACCGACCTCGATCCAGCCGATTCCCTTGCAGAGGTTGCAGCGCTCGCCACTCGCGAGCGTGCCCGTCCCCTCGCACTGGAAGCAGGAGACGTCGAACTCGACGCTGGGCTCGGTGAAGGGGAAGAAGTGCGGTCGCATGCGCGCCTCGCGACCGGCGCCGAAGATCGAGCTCAGCATCACCTCGAGCGTGCCCTGCAGGTCGGCGAGCGTGATCCCCTCGCCGATCGCCAGGCCCTCCACCTGGTGAAACATCGGGCTGTGGGTGGCATCGGAATCGCGCCGGTAGACCTTGCCCGGGGCGATCATGAAGATCGGCGGCGGCTGGGACTCCATGCTGCGCACCTGCACCGGCGAGGTATGCGTGCGCAGCAGCACCTCGGGGTCGGACTGCACGTAGAAGGTGTCCTGGAGCATCCGCGCCGGGTGGCCAGGGGGGTGGTTCAGCGCTGTGAAGTTGTAGTAGTCGTGCTCGACCTCAGGCCCCTCCATCACCCGGTAGCCGAGGCCGACCATCACGTCCTCTATCTGGCGGGTGGTGCGGGTAATCAGGTGGATATGGCCGACTGGCCTCCCGGGAGCTCCCGGCAGGGTGACGTCGATCCGGTCCTCGGTGAGTTGCGATTCGAGCTCGCTCGCGTCGAGCGCCTCGCCGCGGGCCTCGATCAGCGCCTCGAGCTGCATGCGGGCTTGATTCGCGCCAGAGCCGACCTTGCCCCGTTCCTCGGCGGGCAGCTCGGCGATCCCGCGCAGGATCGCGGTCAGCTCCGCTTTGCGACCGAGATAACGGACCCGCAACTCCTCCAGCTCCGCGGTACCGGACGCAGCTTCGATTGCCACCGCGGCCTCGTTCCCGATCGCTTCGATCCGATCGATTCCCTCAGGCATCTTCTGCGGCCTCCGGCATGGCGAGCGACGATATCCGCTCGGCGCAAATTGCGGCCACGGCCGCGACGTTGAGCGACTCGGCGCCGCCGGGCTGAAGCGGGATCGTGATCCGCGCGTCGCAGGCGGCGAGCACCTCGTCCGGCAACCCTTCACGCTCGGCGCCGAGGCAGAGCGTCGCCGCCCCACCAAGGCTGGCCAGATCCTCCCCGCCGTGAGCAACTAGAGCGGCCCTGGGCCGCGGCGTCTCCCCCACCTCGCCCCGCGCGAGCGGCTGCCCGAAGATCGAGCCCATGCTCGCCCGCACCGCCTTTGGCGAAAAGGGATCGGCGCAACCGGCACCAAGCACGACGGTGCCAGCGAGCAGCGCGTGGGCGGTGCGGACGATCGTTCCGACGTTGCCGGGATCGCCTACTCCGTGCAGATAGAGACAAGCTGAGCCGCCCGGCTCCGCCCAGCGCTGCGGCCAAACCGCGATCGCACGCGTGCTCGAGCCAAGGCCGGAGACCGCGGCGAGCAGGTCGGGGTCAACCTCCTCGCCGGCCAAGCCGCTGCCAGCGGCGACGAGCACAAAGCGCGGCTCAGCGCCAGCGGCAAGGCCAGCCCCGACCAGGTCCTCGCCCTCGGTGACGAAAGCGCGCTCGCGCTCGCGCTGCTTGCGCGCCAGCTTCAGCTTCTCGTTGTGGGGGCTTTCGATCATTGGCTTAGTCTTCGGGTGAGTTGTTCTGGTCGTGCGTTTCTTCTCCTGGAACGAAAAAGCGGGCCGTAAAGACGGCCCGCCCGGGAAAGTGGAGTGATGGCTGCGACTAGGCGGCCGCACCCTCCCGGGCTAGCTCCACGAATCGGCGAAATGCATCGCGGTCATTGACCGCGATGTCGGCGAGCATCTTGCGGTTCACCTCGACGCCGGCCCCGTTGAGGCCGTGGATCAGTTCGGAGTAGCTCATGCCCTCCAACCGCGCGGCGGCGTTGATGCGGGTGATCCAGAGGCGACGGAACTCGCGCTTGCGATTGCGCCGGTCGCGGTAGGCATACATCCCCGAACGCTGCACCTGCTCTTTGGCGAAACGGTAAGAGGAGTGCTTGCGGCCGAAATAGCCTTTGGCTTCCTTCAGTACTTTGCGCCGCTTCTTGCGCGCGTGGACGGACCGCTTGACCCGGCTCACTTGCCGCCTCCAAGCAGGTGCCGCACCGTCTTCGTATCGGACGGGGCGATCTCCACCGGCCGCGCCATCCGCCGCTTGCGCTTCGGCGACTTCTTCTCGAGGATGTGGCTCGAGTAGGCACGCCGCCCGCGCAGCTTGCCCGTGGCCGTCTTGCGGAAGCGCTTCTTGGCGCCGGAATGAGTTTTCATCTTGGGCATCGGGCTCGCTATTGAAGCAGACGCGCACGCCTGAGCGCTCGCTCTCTTGCGGGTGGAAGGCGATGCGCAGGATACTGTGCCGCCCGATGCGCATCGTCTACGTGGTCGGAACACGGCCCAACTTCGTCAAGACCGCCCCCGTGATCGCCGCCCTACGGGCGCGGATCCCGGCAGGCCGACACACCATCGTCCACACAGGCCAGCACTACGATCGGCTGATGTCGGAGGTCTTCCTCGAGGAGCTCGGCGTGCCCGCCCCCGATCACATGCTCGAGGTCGGCTCCGGCAGCCACGCCCAGCAGACCGCGAGAGTGATGGACCGGCTCGAGCCGGTCCTGAATGAGGAGCGGCCCGACCTGGTGATGGTCCCGGGCGACGTCAACTCGACCGTTGGGGCGGCGCTGACCGCAGCCAAGCTGCAGATCCCAGTCGCCCACATCGAGGCGGGGCTGCGCAGCTTCGACCGCACGATGCCCGAGGAGCTGAACCGGATCGTCACCGACCAGCTCTCCGACCGGCTGTTCATCCACAGCCCCGAAGCAAACGACAACCTGCGCGCGGAGGGCATCTCAGCGGAGCGGATATATCTGGTCGGCAACACGATGATCGACACCCTCGTCGCACTCGAGGAGCGCTTCCGCGGCGCCGGCGCAGCCGGGAGGCTCGGCGTCGAGCCGGGGAGCTTCCTGCTCGTCACCCTGCACCGCCCTGCCCTCGTAGACGGCCCGCTGCTGGCGGAGACGATCGAACGGCTGGCCGCACTCGCCCGCGAGATGCCGGTCGTCTTCCCGGTCCACCCCCGCACCCGAGCAATGATGGAGGCAATCGCTTCCGAGCACCCGGGCCTGCTGCTCTGCGAGCCGCTCGGCTACCTCGACTTCCTCTCGCTGCTAGCCGACGCCCGTGCCGTTCTCACCGACTCAGGCGGCATCCAGGAGGAGACGACCTACCTAGGAATCCCCTGCTTCACCCTGCGCGACAACACCGAGCGCCCGATCACGATCACCGCCGGCACCAACACCCTCCTAGGCCTCGACCCCGCCGCGATCTCCCAGATCCCAGCTTTGCTCACGCAGCGACCAGCGAAGCCGGAGGCGCCCCCGCCCCTCTGGGACGGCAATGCATCTGAGCGAATCGCCGACGTCGTTACGAGTTAGGGGCCTATCCCGGTAGGGGTGGAACGTCTTGTACTTTTTCGCGGCCAACCATTGTCGGCAGCCAAAGACACGGCTCGAAAAAGTTAAGTGGAACCCCTACCGGGATAGGCCCTAAGCAGCCGCAGCGTCGTCGCCAGGCGTCTCCGCCTCGGCATTTTCGTCGGCAGGTTTCTCCGCCTCAGTGGGTGACTCTGCCTCAGTCTCGGCAGCCTCGCCCTCGGGCTCAACTTTCGCCGCCTCTTTGCCCGGTGCCAGCAGCATGCTCATGTTGCGCCCTTCCTGCAGCGGCTGGGACTCGATCACGGCGAGTCCGTCGAGGTCCTCGTAGAGGCGCTGCAGCAGCGCCCTGCCCCGCTCCGGGTGCGCCTGCTCGCGGCCGCGGAACATGATCGTGACCTTGACCTTGTCCTGGTGGCGCAGGAAGCGCTCTACGTGACCCTTCTTGGTTTCGTAGTCGTGGTTGGCGATCTTCGGACGCAGCTTGATCTCGCGGATGTTGACCTGCTGCTGGTGCTTGCGGGCCTGCTTCTGCTTCTGCTCTTGCTCGTACTTGTACTTCGAGTAGTCGAGCAAGCGGGTGACTGGCGGTTTGGAGTTAGGCGCCACCTCGACCAGATCGAGGTCGGCGTCCTGGGCGCGTTTCAGCGCCTCGTCGATCTCGACGACTCCGAGTTGCTCCCCGTCGGCCCCGATCAGCCGCACTTTGGGGACGCGGATCCGCTCGTTGATCCGGGTCGTGTCGCGCTCTGGTGGGCGCCGATCGAACCTACGCGGGACCGGCACTATCTAAGAGAGGTGTGGAGCTTCAAGCGGACGAGAGGTAGGAGGGCAGGCACAGGACGCTCAGCGGCGCGGGGTGTTTGGGGTGCCTGCGATCAAGTGTCCGGAGTATAGACAGAGGATGCGGATCGGCAAGCGCCTGGGTCAAGCCGGCACGCTCTCGGCCCGTACGCGGGCGGCGAAGTCCGCCGCTGGCATCGCGCCGAGCTCGCCGTCCTCGTGCGAACGCACCGCGACCGCGCTCGCCTCTTCCTCGCGATCGCCGACGACGAGCATGTAGGGGTAGCGGCCAAGCTCGGCGTCGCGGATCTTCTTGCCGACCGACTCGGAGCGATCGTCGGTCTCTACCCGGACTCCCGCTTCGCGCAGCTCGGTGGCCACGCGTCCGGCGTACTCGTTGTGCCGATCGGAGACCGGCAGGACGATCCCCTGCACCGGCGCCAGCCAGACCGGGAAACGACCGGCGTAGTGCTCGATCAGGATCCCGGCGAAGCGCTCCAGCGAACCGAGCAGGGCACGGTGGATCATCACCGGCCGATGGCTGGCATCGTCGGCGCCGACGTAGTTGAGATCGAAGCGCTCGGGCATCTGGAAGTCGAGCTGGCAGGTGCCGCATTGCCAGGAGCGGCCGAGCGCGTCGGTGACGTGAAAGTCGATCTTCGGTCCGTAGAAGGCGCCGTCGCCCGGATTCAACTCGTACTCGCGCCCCTGGCGCTCGAGCGCCTCGGTCAGCGCCGCCTCGGCCTCGTCCCACTGTTCCTCGGAGCCCATCGATTTCTCCGGCCTGGTCGAGAGCTCGACCCGCACGTCCTCGAAGCCGAAGCGCGCGTAGAGCTCGTCGATCGCCTCGCAGATGTCGGTGACCTCGTCGGCGATCTGCTCCTCGGTGCAGTAGACGTGGGCGTCGTCCTGGGTGAAGGCGCGCACGCGTAGGAGCCCGTGCAGGACGCCCTCGCGCTCATTGCGCGAGACCCGGCCGAACTCGGCGAGGCGCAGCGGCAGCTCACGGTAGGAGTGGCGCTCGGCGTCAAATACGAGGCAGGCACCAGGACAGTTCATCGGCCGCAACGCCAGGCGCCGCTCACCGGATTGCATGAAGTACATGTCGTCGCGGTAGTTGTCCCAGTGGCCAGAGCGGTGCCAGAGCTCCTCGTCGAGGACCTCGGGCGTGGCGATCTCCTTATAGCCGCGCTTGCGCAGCTGGGCCTGCACCTCGCCTTCGATCAGGTGCAGCAGCGTCGTCCCGTTGGGCAACCAGAAGGGCATGCCCGGCGCCTCCTCGCGCAGCATGAAAATGCCGAGTTCGGGGCCAAGCCGGCGATGATCGCGGGCCTTTGCCTGCTCGATTCGCTCCAGATGCTGGGCCAGATCCTTCTTCGAGAAAAAAGCGGTGCCGTAGATGCGGGTCAGCATCTGGCGCTTCTCATCGCCGCGCCAGTAGGCGCCTGCCAGGGAGCTCACCTTGATTGCCTTGATCCGGCCGGTGGAAGGACCGTGCGGGCCGCGGCAGAGGTCCTCGAAGGGACCGTTGCGATAGAGCGAGACGGTCTTGACTCCTTCGTTCTCGATCAGGTCGCGGATCAGCTCGACCTTGTAGTCCTCTCCCTGGCCCTCGAAGATCTCGATCGCCTCGGCAACCGGGACGTCGCGGCGCTCGAAGGCCTCGTCGGCCTCGATGTGGGCGCGCATCGCCGCTTCGATCTTCTCCAGGTCGGCGTCGGTGACCTTGACGTCGGCGGGGAAATCGAAGTCGTAGTAGAAGCCGTTCTCGATCGCCGGCCCGATCGTCACCTTGGCGCCGGGATAGAGCTCTCGAACAGCCTCGGCCATCACGTGGGCGGCGTCGTGGCGGATCAAATCGAGCGCCTCGGGGTCGCGATCGGTGAGGATCCCGATCTCCGCTCCGTCCGGCAGCGCCGCCGAGAGATCGCGCAGCTCGCCGTCGACGCGGATCGCCAGCGCCGCCTTGGCGAGCCCGGCCCCAATCGCGGCTGCCGCGTCGGCCCCGGAGGCGCCCTCGCTCAGCTCCAGTGGCGTGCCGTCCGGGAGCTTGACAGTGATCTTCTGGGTCGCCGCCTCGATCCGGCCATGCTACCCACGGCTAGGCAAGTTGCCGCCCGCCGCTGACTTCGCCTTTTGTCTCGCTATCCGGAACTAAACGCGAAGTCAGTCATCGGGGTGGGCCTTGGCGGGCCTGGCGGACTGCGATCAGCGGGCAGGAACTGCGAGGCGCTGCTGGCGTGGTCCTTTCCCAGAGGACATAGGGCGTGGCGAAGCGCTTGGGGCGCAGGCCGCCGAACGGGGGCTGGCTTGGATCCGATTCGGAGACGACGTAGCGGACGCCCGAAGGGAGGTGGTCGGTCTCCTCTTCGGATTCGATGCAGACGCGACCGCCGCGCAACTCCCAGGCGATATACGGAGTGCCGTGTTCGTCAGCAAGCAACTGATGCGAGGCAAGGACAAGCGTGGGACCTTCCCCGACTTCGGAGCGCAGACCGGTTAGGGCAGGCGAGTAATCAGTCGGGCCAACCGGGGCGTTAGCGAGAGCCAGCAGCGAGCAGCCAGCGGCAGCCAGCAGGTACAGCCATGCCACCGGGCGGCGCAACAGCGGCAACACGATGGCGAGCGCGGCAAGGGGCGCGCCGACCTCAATCGCCTTGGCGGCGGTGTACGGCGTGCCGCCCAGCCGAGCGGCCGCGTAGGCCAATGCGGCCGCGGCAAGGCCGGCGATTACCGCGGCCTCGCGGCGGCGCCAGCAGACGATGAGCCCATAGAGGAGCAAGATCGAGGCAAAAGCGGCGCCGGCGTAATAGCCCAGTGCTGGTACCGCGCCATCGCCTGGACTAAGCCTGAAGTCGCCCGAAGGCCAGATGCCGAAGCCCTCGAACGGCGAGATCTGGCCAAAGAGGTTGCCGAGGCCGGGGCCATTGGGGTCGAAGGTCTCGAACTGCTTGAAATCGACCATCCGGCCGATCTCGGGGGCGATCAGGACGAGGAATACAAGGGACGCCCAAAGGACGGGGCGCCAGGCTGCGGGGCCCGTCGCGACTGTCGGGGGGCCTGCGGGCGGGGACTGCGCCTCCGTTCTCGGCCCCCCGACATCCGCGCCACCCCCCGAGCTGGCGATCCGGCTGACGGCGTACTCCATAAGCGCCCAGATCGCGGCGGCTCCGATCAGCCAGATGAGACCGGGGAAGCTGTAGGTGTAGACGGATCCCACTGCAAGCAGCGCGGCGGGGACAAAGCGGAGCGGGAGTGCCCGCCACTCCGGATTGCGAGAGGCCTCTCTCAGCGCGAGGACGAAGGCTAGGAAGAAGAGGGCCTGCATGGTCTCCTTGAAGGAGCCTTGGGCGAAGTAGGAGGAGACCATGTAGGTGAGGCCGACTACGAAGGCAGCGGGGATGCGCAGAGCGGTGGGTTGGCCGCGGAAAGCAGTCAGAGAGGCCAGAGAGGCGAGGACTGCAATGGCGATCATCAGGCCGGTGAAGCCGCGGACGAGGCCGATGCTGAGGCTGTTGTTGAGGACGATGACTATCGCGTGCGGCCCGAGGGGATAGCCCTGGTGGAGCAGCTGTGACGATTGGCCGTCGGCGAGCCGGTCGGCCGCCAAGAGGTGCTGCGACATGTCGGGGTTGAAACTGGTGCCGAGGATGCCGAAATGTCCTTCGGCGACGAACGGCAGGGCGGTCGCGACCAGGGCCAACAGCGCAACGGGTGCGCCCGCCCACAGCGCCTCTCCCCCGCCTTCCAAGCGATTCCACAAATAGGCAATCGAGCCCAGGACCAAGAAGAGAACGACAACGGCGGAGATCACTCCGCGCCCCGGCAGACGCACCGTTCCCCAACAGATCGCGCAGAGCAGCGCCAGTCCGACCGCCGGCGCCAGCCACGACCAGCCCCGCGCTCCACTGAGCGAGATCGCGGTCTGGCCGATAGCCAGCGAGGCGCCACAGATGACCAGCACGGCTGCGTAGGTTCCGACCACGAGGCCGCGAGCCTAGACTGCGGGCATGGCGTTCGTGCCGCCCGCCCGTCACCTGCTGCGTGCCAAGGACCTTGCCGACGCCCGCTACTTCGAGCCGCTCGGGGTCGATGACCTTGCCGCCGCGGCCGGCCTCTCCCGTGCTCATTTCAGCCGCGAGTTCCGCCGCGCCTTCGGCGAGTCGCCGCATGCCTACCTGCTGACGCGACGACTGGAGCGGGCAGCAGCGCTGCTGCGCACGACCGACCGCTCGGTCGCCGATATCTGCCTCTCGGTCGGCCTGCGGAGCATCGGCTCCTTCACTACCAGCTTCACCCGAACCTTCGGGCTTTCGCCAACCGCCTATCGAGCGGCTCACCCCCCGGCCTCCCGCGGCGCCCTGATCCCCGGCTGCGTGGTTCGTGCCTACGCTCGCCCGCAACACCGCACGTTTCGAGAAGACAGCACTCCGGTTGCGACCTAGCATCGCCGGCGACCTTTCTGTCCAAACGAAGGAGAAAGACGATGATCAGGATCGCCAACGCGCAGCTCTGGGTCCACGACCAAGGGGAGGCACTCGCCTTCTACACCGAGAAGGTCGGCATGGAGGTTCGCGCCGACGTAACGCTCCCCGAGATGGGCGACTTCCGCTGGCTCACCGTCGGCCCAGCCGGCCAGGAGGACGTCTCGATCGCTTTGATGGCCATCCCCGGCCCACCGGTGATGGACGAGGAGACGGGTGGCCAGGTGCGCCAGTTGATGGCCAAGGGTTTCGCCGGCACGGTCTTCCTGACAACCGACGATTGCCAGGCCTCCTATGAAGAGCTGAAGGCTCGCGGCGTCGACTTCACCGAAACGCCGGAGGAGCGCCCCTACGGGATCGACTCGGCTTTCCGCGACCCATCGGGGAACAGCATCCGCCTCGCCGAGGTACGGATGCCGGCTGAGGTCTGAACGATCTCGAGCTCCAGGGGGGGCGGGCGATGGGCGCTACTGGGCTCGAACCAGTGACCTCCAGCTTGTCGAGCTGGCGCTCTCCCAACTGAGCTAAGCGCCCGGGGAACGTGAATCTAGCAGCGGCGCGCGGGCCGACGAGGCTCGCGCGCCGCTGCCTCAAGTCAGCTGCTGCAAGTGCCGATGCAACGGGTGCAACTTTTCAGCTAACGCGGTGTTTCTGAGTGCAAGCACCGATTAAGGCTTAAGGACCGACGAGCCAGGGAAACAGAGTCTCGCTGGTGGCACGTCCTTCGGAAGCAAAGGGCCCCGTAACGGGGCCCTTTTCCGTTCAAGCAAAGGCCTGCACGACCACGGTGCGCTCGCGGCCGCGGTCGTCGAAGTCGAGTAGCACGATCTGCTGCCAGGCGCCGAGCGCGAGGCGCCCGTCGATGATCGGCACGGATAGCGAGGGGCCGATAAGCGAGGCCCGCTGGTGCGCGTGCGAATTGGTGTCGTGATTGAGCCGGTTGTGCTCGTAGTCGCCCTGGCTCGGGATCAGCCGCTCCAGCATCGCCTGCAGGTCCCGCACGCCACCAGGCTCATACTCCATCGTCGTGACTGCCGCGGTCGAGCCGCCTACGAACGCAGTGACCTGGCCCTCCACAACCCCGACAGCGTCTACAAATTCCTGAACCTCCGCTGTGAAGTCAGTCGCGTCACCATTGCCTTGAGTCGAGAAACGCAACTCGGTGCTTTTCGTCTCCATGTACGCACGCTACTCGGCGCTGGCCGAATGTTGGAACGTATGGCGCAAAAAGGACCACCTTCTATGCGTTTGCTTACTGTGACCGCAATGAGTGAGCAGAAACAGCTTCTCGTTGGGTTCCGATCTCCCCAGGCGGCGGAGCCGGAGCGAAGAGTCGCAGAGGAGGCCGATACCCCCGACAGGCGCTGGGACCTTCGGCTCCCCTCGCTTCGTGGTCGCTCGATGCTGGTTCCTCCGCTGGGCAAGGCCGCTCGGGAAGAGCGGGCAGAGCTAAGGGAGCGCGAAAAGCAGCTGAGGTCCGCCGAGGCGGCAAAGCAGGCCTTCTTCGAGACGCCGGCGGGAAGGGCGCGCCTCGCATACAAGCGAGGCCATCGCCTTTTCCAATACGAACTCGAGATCAACGAACTTGAACCGAGGATCATCCCGGGCCCTGTCGGTTCGCCCGCCAGGGAGACCACCGATCCCGTCGACGTCCTGAACTCGGTGACGGTCGAGGGCTGGAAGCTGGTCACCGGCAAGTTCATCCATTCCGAGATGCGGAACGGAGTAATCGGCTGCTACCTCTTCAAGCGTTCACAAAAGCGGCGCCTGGCAATGAACAACCCCTGGCAGGATCCTGGCGCAATGACCTGAGCACACCCGGCTCGTCCAGCCTCCTAAGGATGGTCGCGCGGCATGTGCCAGTGCCGCGGCGCCAACAGCGCATCGGTCGCCTCCGGCCCCCAGGAGCCCGGCTCGTAGATCTCAACCGGCGGCGGCTCCCGTATGACTGGGTCGGCGATTTCCCATAGGCGCTCGATCGCGGCGGATGTCGTGAAGAAGGTACGGTCGCCGACCATGACGTCGTGGATCAGCCGCTCGTAGGCGTCGAGCGCCTGCTCCGGCCCACCGAAGCTTTCGGCGTAGCTGAAGCGCATGTGAGCCTGCCCGAGCCGTATTTTCGGCCCTGGCACCTTGGCCAGGAAGGAGGCGGAGATGCTGCCCGGATCGCCCAGCTCGAAAGTCAGGTGATCGCTACCGAACGCCTCCGCCACCTGGCTGCAATCGATCGGGAACATGTGCCGCGGCGGCTCGGAGAAGGCGACGGTGAGCAGGTGGTGGGTCTCGGCGAGTCGCTTGCCGGAGCGCATGAAGAAGGGAACTCCCTCCCAGCGCCAGTTGTCGACAAACGCCCGCAGCGCCACGAACGTCTCGGTGTCCGAGTCGGCGGCCACGCCCTCCTCGTCGCGGTAGCCCGCGTACTGGCCACGCACCACGTCGCTCGGCCGCAACGGCACCGTCGATTCGAAGACCTTCTCCCGCTCGGTCATCAGCGATTTGGCGCTGAGCGAGACCGGCGGCTCCATCGCGACAAAGCTGAGCACTTGGAAGAGATGCGTGACGATCATGTCGCGGAAGGCGCCGGTTTCCTCGTAGAAGCTGCCGCGCATCTCGATCGAGAGCGTCTCCGGCACGTCGATCTGAACGTGGTCGATGTGGTTGTGGTTCCAGACCGGCTCGAACATTCCATTGGCGAAGCGCAGCGCCAGCAGATTCTGCACCGCCTCCCTGCCGAGGTAGTGGTCGATGCGGAACACCTGCTCCTCGTCGAAGACCGTGTGGACCAGCGCATCCAGTTCCCTGGCCGAGGCGAGATCGCGCCCGAACGGCTTCTCCATGATCACCCGCGCTCCCTCGCCGAGACCAAGCCGCCCAATCTCTTCGATCACGCCCGCCATCGCCGCTGGTGGCAGGGAGAGGTAGTGGAGAAGCTGCGCATCACGAAGCTTCTCACGGGCCCGCCCAACGGAATCCCTCAACTCGCTGAATCCATTTTCCAGCGAGACGTAGTCCAGGGCTGCGGCGAAGCGCGTCCAAGAGTCATCGGTAGCCGGCCTGCGACCGGAATCGCAAATTGCCTCATGGGCCAGTTCCACGAACTCCCCACCCGGGAGCGAGCTGCGCGAGGCGCCGATCAGCGCAAAGCGCTCAGGCATCAGCCCGGCCTGGAAGAGGTGGAAGATCCCCGGCAGCAGCTTGCGCCGTGCCAGGTCGCCGGTCGCCCCGAACAAGACGATCACCTGGTCGCGCGGAACCGTCGGTGCCGCCGCCACCGGAGCCTCTAGCGCTTCGACCGCCATCGCTTCAGCCTTGCAGAACGTGCCCTTCCACCCGTCGCCGAAGCTCAGTAGCCAGCCGACAGTTCCACTTCGAACTGCGGGCCGGTGAGCGGCGTGCGAGGAGCACCGGGGAACGAGACCGAGAGCGGACCTGTCCAGCTCGTCGTTCCGTCGGGGGCGGCAGCGTAGACGCCCTTGCCGTGAAATGGTGCCGGCGGTGCGATCGTTGCGGCCGTCAGTGCGTCGTTGAAGTCGAAGACCTTGGAGGGGGCGGTTGCCAAGCCATAGCGGAGCTCCGCAATCGACCCCGTGCTTTCTTCGCTCAAGGCCAGAAAAAGCGTCGCCGTGCGGGCGCGAAGCACAAACAGCTCTGTGGCGGCAACCGCGTGACGCCAGCCGGCAGTGAGGGTGGCTGGCGTGAAGATTGGGTGCGGGGATAGCGGGCGGGCGCGTGACTGGGCCGGCGGGCGGATGGGCGGCAGCGCGCAGTGCAGGTGCAGCGGACTGCGAATCCGGCCTCTGGCCCGGTGGGCGCGCACCGCGACGTAGTGCTTCTCGCCACTGAAGCGGACGGCGCCGACGAATACGCCAAGCCGGTTGGTAAAGCGATCGCCGCCCCTGCAGCGGCGGCGGGGTTCCGACCTGAGCACGCGGCCAGAGGGACGGAAGCGGACGTCCACGCTGCCGAATTTTCCAAACGACGCCGCAATCCGGCGCTGCGTCACCGTTCCGCGCGCCACGTAGTCGGTCACCGCCTGATCGAGACCGAGCAACCGTTCCAGCGGGCTTTTGCTGCGCGTCGGCCGGGTCACTTCGACCGCGACGACGTCGCCTTGGCCGATCACCGAGAGCTCATAGCCATGCCCCGCCTCGATTTCAAAGCGGGATTCAAACCCTTGCTGTGGCTTGGGCATATGCAGCCGAGCGCGCACGAGAGTCCGAAACTGTGGCGGCACGGCAGCGGGGATATCGAGGGCACCCGCCATCGACGCTTGCGGAAGCGCGATGAGGAGAACCGCCACAAGCAGGACGCAAGCAACGGCGCGGCGCGTCACTTGACCTGCCCAGCACGGTGGAAGAGGCGGCCGACTTCCTTGCCGAAGTAAGCGCCGAAGTCGGTGGCGAGGTCGTCCCCGTAGCCGTAATTGGTGACGCTGTTGAGGATGTCGCCGCGGATCGTCCAGCCACCGCCCGAGGCGCCTCCGGTGACGTTGCAGTCGACCGCAAGGTTGAGCGGTCCCGGCATCAGGAACGAACGCGGGTCGTGGCCGAGAAATGGCGTCTGGGTGCAGAGTCGTTGCGTTTCCCCGTCGAACGGCGGCGCTGCAGGGTAGCCGTGGACGTCGAATATCTGCTTCTGCTTCAAGCCCCAGGCAATGCCGGTCCCGCCCACGGTCTTGGCCAGCAACTGGCCCCGCCCGTTGCGGCTGACCACCGCCGCGCCGACGTCGAAGTTCTCGCTGCCGCTGGTGCGCCACTGGCGCGTGGTGTCGATCCACTTCGCAGGAAAGACGCCAAAGGGACGCTGGCCGTAGCGGTAGCCGGGAACGAAGACCCAACGGAAATCGATCCAGCGGCCGCGCCGTCCGCCGCTGTGAATGCAGTGCGCCGCCGTGAATACCACGCTGTAGTTCGGCGCGTTTACCGACGTGCCGGAGCAGCGCCCGAGGCCAAAAGGGGTCTCGATGAAAATCGCACCGTTCTGGCGCGTCGTCGTCGCTGTCGGGTCGGGAACCGTTTCGAAGGAGGAGCTCGAAGTTGCCTTTCCGGATGGGGCGAGCGATGGAAACAGATGCGGGACTTCCCCGCGTGCCAGCTTCCGATCGAGCCCGATCTTGGCCTGGCCCGGCTTGCGCAGATCGAGCGGCTGTGCCTGTTTCATTCGCGCTGGCGTCCAGAACCGCAGGGCAGCGTTCGCCTTCGACGAGACGATGCGATCCGCAGCCTCAGCGTTCGGGGCGGCGACAAACGTAGACGCAATCAGGCCGACCACGGCGACCAATGCCAACTCGCCCCCCCTGCACCTGACATGTGCCCCCGACCCAGATGCGCTCATCGCGAGCAGTCTACTTGTGCGTAACTATCCATATCGCTCTTGAGCGGTAGTGCTGTCGCGGCGCATACGAGATGGCCGGCCCGGGCTCCGAGAGCAGAGTGCGGACCGTGTTATCGCGCAGTCCTCGCAACGAAGAGGGCGACGGATCCTCGGACGTCGACTTCATGCTCGAGGAATCGCTCAGACAGGGCCGTATGCAGATCATCCAGGCTGTCTTCGATATTGCTGAATACACCGGTTCGGTTCAGTCGCTTCATCACCCAGGCTGAGCTCCGGGTATGGGTGACACCCTGGCCCAGGATGGTTGCACCGAACAACGTCCCACCGGGGGCCAAGGCGGAACTGGCGTGATCGAAGGCCACAGCCTTCTCCCCGATTGGCCCCGGCACGCAGTGCAAAAGGTTCATCATCGCAACGGACTCGAAGCTTGCGGACGGAAGCCCCCAGGGCGTGAGCACGTTCGCCTGGTGCGTTTTCGGTGCATAGCGGCGTAAACGACGCGCGGCAGATGCAAGTGGCTCCGGATTCAGATCCATCAGCGTCAGCCTGGGATGCGCATCCGGAAAAGAACAGCCATCGAGCAGGGCTCCCGTCGCAACGCCAATGTCGAGATGGCTGCCAGAAACCCAACGATCGTAGAGGTCGATCAGATCTCGCTTCGAGCAACGCCAAAGTACGGGAAGGTTGAACCGATATACGAGCGCGTCATAGACCGCCAGTCCGACAGCCGTGTATGCCGCCTGCCCAGGATAGGACGGATCGCTGCGACTGACGGTCGGCTTGGTTGGCCCTGCCATGGGTCGATCCTTTCTCTGAATGCCAACGAAAGGCGCCCACCGGAATCGAACCGGTGTAAACGGCTTTGCAGGCCGCTGCGTAACCACTCCGCCAGGGCGCCGAGAAGCAGGTGAAGCGTAGCGGCGAGGAGGCGTGTCGGCCTCGCCACCTGTACCCCAGGTGTAGGCTTTCCGCCTAAGTTTCTTAGTAGTCAAATATTGCTATGAGGAGGAGACATGCTGAGGTCGCGCAAGGGGCATCCCCATTCAGGTGCCATTGTGGTGCTGGTATCTGTGGTTGCCCTAATGGTTGGGCTGGGCGGGACGGCCCAGGCCGAAACACCCGCATGCACGGGTGAACCGACCTCGATTCAGACCCTCAACATCACGGTCGGGGGCGTTCCAACCTATGGCTACTACTCGCTGCCCTCGACGACCCCGAAGGGGATCGTGGTGCTCGGGCACGGATACCCCACCACCGCCCACTCGATGGTTCCGCTGATGCCCGGCATCGCACAGCGCGATGGCGTGATCGTGGTGGCGATGGACTACCACGGCACCATCGACCTCGAAGGGCCGACGGGCTCGACCTCGCGGGGTTGGAAAGTAAGTGAGGGCGCCGCTGACTCGATCGCCGCGACGCGCCTCTTCAACAGCACCTGCCAGGGCCTCAACCCGGCGCGGTTCGTCAACTCCGCTTTCGGCATCAGCATGGGCGGCAACATGACCGGCCTGGCGGTCTCCGAAGGAGCGACTCGGAACGACGGCAGTCCCCTCTTCGACTACTGGTTCGACGTGGCCGGCGTTACCAACGTGCCCGAGATTTACACCGACGCCACCCTGATCTCGCTGGTGCCCCTGGGCGGCATACAGACGACCGGCGCCAACGCCAAGGCCGACATCGAAGCCGAGATGGGCTCGCCGATCCTCAACCTCGGCACTTACCTGAACCGCAGCCCCGCCCTCCGCGGCAGTCAGATGAAATCGTCGGGCCTGAAAGGCGTGGTCGTTTCCCACGGCGTCCTCGACGGCGAGGTCACCTCGGACCAGAGCGACCAGATGGTCGCGGCCCTGGCCGTAGCCGGCATCCCCACCGACTACTCCACGTCGGTCTTCAAAGCGCCCGAAACCCCGCCTGGACTTACTCTCGACGGTGACATCCTCGGCCTGATCCCCGGCTATGTCTCACCTTTCGCCGGCCACGTCAACGCCATAGTCCTCAACGCGGCGCTGGCCCGCCTGGATGCCCTCTACCAGGAAGGCGCCGCTCCTTCAGGGCTGAAATTGACGCTGGTTGACGGAACGGTGGGCACGATCCCGCTGTTGTAAGCCGCGGCCGACCACGGCACAAGCGGCAAGGGCTAACCCTCGTAGCGCTCGACGGTGTCCGGGTCGCGAGGGGTGGCGTCGTCGGGATCGAGGCCGTACTGGCGCAGGGAGCGGCGCTGACGGAGGAAGTCCCAGGCGCCGTCGAGGCGGACTTTGACCTCCTCGAGGCGGGTGCGCTCGTCCTCGCTGAGGGGCTCGGTGTCGCCCTCGTGGCGATGGAGGAGTTCCTCCTCCTCTTTGACCAACTCGTCAATTCGGCTGAGGACCTGCTCGTCATCCATGCCGGTCAGCCTACCCGGACCGCCGGGGAGTTAAGCGGCGCGCTGCTCGGGACCCGGGTCGTCGTCGACGTCGAGGATCAGGTTGTCGTCGGCGCTGCGGCGGACGCGGAACTCGAGCGGTGAACGCTCCTCCAACTCGCGAAGCAGCTCGACCGGTTCGTTGAGCCGCATCGAGAGGGTGGCGCGACCCTCGGAGAAGCGCTCGACGGAAATATCGGAGGTGGCGTCGATCTGACCGGCGGCGTCCTCGAAGCCGACCAACTGGGAAAAATCGTCGAGCGGACCGATCTCGACTTTGACCAGGCCCTCATAGAGACTTTTGGCGGCCCGCTCGATTGAGCTGCTGCCATTGGTGCTCGACTCCGTTGCACCTGTGCCTGCCTGAGCCTCCGTTAGCTCCTGCGCCCGGCGTCCAACCTCGACCGCCTCGCGCAGCGCCTTCATCCTGATCCGGGTCGCCTGGCCGCGGGCTTGCGCCTGGATCTCCTCCAGCTTGGCGGAGACCGAGTCGAGCGAGGCGATGCTGCGGTCGTGACGCTCGTTGGCCTCGTGCAGGCGCTCATGCAGGCCGCGGATCTCGCGCTCGCGTTCGATCACCATCGCCGAGAGCGAGGAAAGCTCCTCTTCGGCGAGGGCAGCAGTGTCGGCGGCCTCACGCCAGCGGCTTAGCGCCTCCTCCGCGTCGCGCTCCAACGCCCAGTTGCGAGCGTTCCGCGCCACCAGCGCCGCATCCACCTCGGAGCGGCGGTAGCCGAGGAACGCCCTCTTGAAGCTACCCATGCGCGGCACCGTAGAGGTGCCCTCGGACGCCATCTTGCGACGCCTGAAACTCGAGCCGTGGCGCCTCTCGCCAGAGGTCCTCGAGCGCGTAGCGCTGCCGCGCCTCCTCGCTGAAGACATGCAGAACGCAGTCGAGGTAGTCGAGCACGATCCAGCCCGCCGCTTCGGCCGCCTCGGAGCCCCCGGGCAGCAATCCCCCGTCCTGCTTTAGTCGCAGCTTCACCTCGTCGGCGATCGCCCTGGCCTGGCGCTCGTTGCGCGCCGTGCAGACCACGAGAAAATCGGTATAGGAGACGAGCCCGCGCATATCGAGGACGACGATCTCGCTCGCCGCTTTCGCGTCGGCCAGCTCCGCCAAGCGCTGGGCCAGCGCCTCGGTATCCACCGCCTTGGCGGCCTTGTCCTTTTCGCTCACCGGTAGATCCCCTTCTCTTCGATGAAGCGCGCCACCGACTCCGGCACCAGGTAGCGCAGCGGTCGCCCGGCCGCGGCCCGCTCCCGCACGGCCGAGGATGAGACACCGAACTGCGGCATCTCCAACGTCGTCGCCCGCCCGTCGGCATTGAGGCTGCGCAGCACGGCTGTTACGTCGGCCTCAGAAATGCCTGCCCGACGGGCGACCGCGAGGCGCGCCAGTTCGGTGACCCGCTGTGGCTCGCGCCAGCTCTCCAGCCCCACCGCGGCGTCGGCACCCATCACGAAGACGAGCTCTTTATCGCCTCTGTCCTTTGCAAGCTGCTCCAAGGTCTCATACGTGTAGGACGGCCCCTCGCGTTCGACCTCGATCGTCGAGACCGAAAAGCGAGAGTCATCGGCGGCAGCGAGCCGTGTCATCGCCAAGCGCAGCTCGCGTCCCGGGTCATCAGCGATGCGCTTGTGCGGCGCGGTGCCAGTCGGCATCAGAATCACCTCGTCGAGGCCAAGCTGCCAGAGCGCCTCCTGGGCGAGGGCGAGATGGCCGAGGTGCGGCGGGTTGAAGGCCGAGCCGAGGACACCGATGCCGGCCGCAGGCGTGCTACTCACGCACTTGGCCGTCGCCGTGGACGACGTACTTGTAGGTCGTCAGCTCGCGCAGCCCGATCGGCCCGCGCGCGTGCAACTTCTGGGTCGAGTTGCCGATCTCGGCTCCCATGCCGAACTCGAAGCCATCGGTGAAGCGGGTCGAGGCGTTGGTGTAAACGACCGCCGCGTCGACGCCGGCGGTGAACCGCTCTGACGCCTGCGCAGAAGAGGTCACAATCGCCTCCGAGTGACCGGTGCCGTGGGCATTAACGTGCTCGATCGCGTCGTCGAGCGAGTCGACGACGGCGACGGCCAGCTTCAGATCGAGGTACTCGGTGTCCCAGTCGGCATCGGTCGCGGCGCTGACCTCGATCTCCCCGCAGAGCTCCCGTACCCGTATATCGCCGACCAACTCGACGCCGGCCCGATCGAGCTCGGCCAGGGCCTCGGGCAAGAACTCGTCAGCAACCGATGCGTCGACCAGCAGCGTCTCGGCCGCGTTGCAGACTCCAGGCCGCTGGGTCTTCGCGTTGAACGCGATTCGCTGCGCCATCGCCAGGTCCGCCTCACCGTGCACGTAGAGATGGCAGTTTCCGGCGGCGGCGTAAATGACGGGCACAGTCGCGACGTCCTTCAGAGCATTCTTCAGCCCTTCGCCGCCGCGTGGGATCAGCAAGTCGACGACACCATCCTGAGTCGCCAACTCCGCCAGGTCGGAGTGCCCCTCGCCTACGGGGACCAACAGCACGGCATCCTCCGGCAATCCGGCCTCCGCCAACGCCTCGCGCGCGACAGCAGCAAGCGCCGCGTTCGACCGCTCGGCGTAGTGAGAGCCGCGTAGCACGATCGCATTGCCGCTCTTGATCGTCAGCGCTGCACAATCGATCGTCACGTTGGGCCGCGCCTCGTAGACGACCGCGACCACGCCAAGCGGCACCCGCAGCTTGTGCAAGTCGAGCCCGCTGGTCAGCGATTTCCGTTCCAGCTCCTCGCCGATCGGATCGTCCAGAGAGGCGACGGCCCGCACGCCGTCGGCCATAGCCGCGATCCGATCCTCAGTCAACTTCAGGCGGTCGCGGAGCGCCTCGGTCAGCCCAGCCGCCCGCTCATCAGCGAGGTCGGCGGCATTCGCCTCCAAGATCTCGCTGCTCCGCTCCCCCAAGAGCCGAGCAGCGGCCTCCAACGCAGCATTCTTCGCCGCCGTCGAAGCGCTCCCAAGCTCCCGCGAAGCCCGCCGAGCAGCCTCGCAGATCTCACTGACATTTTGCGTCGTGACTGCCATGACCGCTAAGGGTAGCTACGAGGACCGGGTGCCCCCTCTCAAAACTCACGCGCGGCTCCTGCCGCGCGTTTTGAGAGGGGGCACCCGGTCCTCAGACCAGCACAAACCGATCCCGGTGAATCACCTCATCCGCCGCGTGTGGCAGCCGCTCGCGCACGTCGGCGCTCTTCAGCCCGATCACCTCCGGTAGCTCCCGCGAGGAGTAGTCGGCGATTCCCTTGCCGATCACCTCGCCATCGACGGCGATCTCCACCGCGTCGCCAGCGTCGAAGTCGCCGCTGACCTCGACCACCCCGACCGGCAGCAAGCTCGAACCGCTCTCGCGCAGGACTCGAGCTGCACCGGCGTCGACGGTCAACCGCCCGTGGACTGGCTTCGCGTACTTGAGCCAGAGCTTGAAGCTCGACGCCTTGCCGCTCTGGGCGGCGAAGCGGGTGCCGGCGGCGTCACCCGCGGCGGCCGCTGCCAGCGTTCCGGAACGCGTCCCGTCGCAGATCGTGGCCGGGATCCCGGCCTCGCTTGCCATCTCGGCCGCGGCCACCTTGCTGCGCATGCCACCGGAGCCGAAGGCTGAAGTGCGTTCGCCGATTTCCAGATTGGCGAGCTGGGAGAAGTCCGAGATTTCCGTGATCCGTTGGGCCTCCGGGTCAACAGCCGGGTCCGCCGTGTGCAGGCCGTCAGTGTTCGTGAGCAGGACGAGCAAACGTGCATCGAGCAGAATCGCGACCTGGGCAGCGAGGAAGTCGTTGTCCCCAAAGGTGATCTCATCGGTGGCGGTCGTGTCGTTCTCGTTGACCACCGGAACCACGCCCCACTTGATCAGCCGGCGCAGGGTCTGGCGGGCATTGAGGTAGTTGGTGCGAGCGGCGATGTCGGCTGCCGTGAGCAGTACCTGGGCAGCACGAGTCCCGTGCTCGGCGAGCCGTCCCTCATAGGCGCGGAAGAGATCGCCCTGGCCGACTGCAGAAGCCGCCTGGAGCTCGTCCATCGCACGCGGGCGGACCGGCAGGTCCATCAGTCGCATGCCACGGGCGATCGCGCCGGAGGTGACCATCGCCACCCGCTCTCCAGCGCGCTCCAGGCTTGCAACCTGCTCGCAGACAGAGTCGAGGACGTCCGTGCGCAGCGAGCCGTCGTCGGCGGCGACGATCGAGGAACCGAGCTTGACGACGAGGGTCATGACCGCCCAAGTGTATGAGCCGCCGCCGGCCGAAAGCTTACGTCGAAGAGGGACGAGCGCCCCCTCCCAAAACACTCAAGAGCGGCGCCAGCCGCTCGTTTTGGGAGGGGGCGCTCGTCCCTCACGGATAAAGCTCGAACTCGTGCTCGCCGACGCGGACGTCGTCGCCGGGCTCGAAGCCGGCGGCGCGGAGGGCGGCGATGACGCCGATCTCGTTGAGGCGCTGCTCGAGGTAGGCGAGCGCCTCTTCGTTGGCGATGTCGTGGCGCTCGAAGAGCAGTTCGACGCCGCGACCGGTGACGCGGTAGGCACCGTCGTCTTCGCGCTCCACCGAGTAGCCACCCTCGCCGGCCGGTCGGTAGACGCGATGCTCGGCCTCGAATTCGCCAGGCCCCTCTGCTGTGCGCTCAGGGCGTACTGGGGTCGTCTCGGGAAGGGAGGAAAGGATCTGTTCGCGCAGTGCTTCCAAGCCCTCGCCCGTGGCAGACGAGACCGCCGTTACCGCGAGCACGGTGGTACCGAGCCGCCCCTGCCACTCATCGATCGCCGCCTCTACCTGCTCTTGCGGCAGCAGATCCCGCTTCGAGAGCAGGACCACCTCCGGCAACCGATCCAATCCCGCCCCATACGACGCGAGCTCCTCTCGCACCGCTTCGTAGTTACCGACCGGCTCGCCCTCCAGCGGCGCCAGCTCGACCAGGTGGACAAGCATCGCGCAGCGCTCCACATGCGCGAGAAACTCATGCCCCAGCCCCGCCCCCTCGGCCGCTCCTTCGATCAAACCCGGGATGTCGGCGACGATCGCCTGCCGATCGTCTCCCTCGATCGTGCCCAACACCGGCGAGATCGTCGTAAACGGATAGTCCGCCACCTTCGGCGCCGCCCGCGTCAGCCGACCCAGCAGCGAGGACTTCCCCGCGTTCGGCAGCCCGATCAATCCCACGTCGGCCAGTAGCTTCAAGCGCAATTCGATCCATCCCTCCTCCCCCTTCGTCCCCTTCTCCGCAAACCGAGGCGCCTGCCTGGTCGAGTTCGCAAACCGCTTGTTCCCATGCCCGCCTCGCCCGGCATGAGCAACCACGGCCCGCTGCCCCGCCTCGACGAGATCCACCCGACTCCCATCGACAGCCTCGGCCTGAGTCCCGGCAGGAACCAAGATCTCCCGATCCTCGCCCCGCCCCCCCTGCCGGTTCGACCCTTCCCCATGCTTTCCCCGCCCACCCCTGAAGTGCTTGCTCCCCTTCAGCGCAGCCAGATCCCGCTTCGACGCAACGCAAACAAGCACAACGTCCCCGCCATGCCCGCCATCCCCACCATCAGGCCCGCCCCGAGGCACATGAGCCTCCCGACGAAACGAGATGCACCCGTTCCCGCCGGCCCCGCCTTCAACCCAGATCTTCGCCTTGTCGTACATGAGCTAAGGAGAGTAATTCGCGTTCTACAAGACGCATGAATTCGGAGTAGAGGGCCGGGTGCCCCCTCCCAAACCACTCAAGAGCGGCCTCCGGCCGC
>JAWVFJ010000031.1:0-4685 GCA_033856275.1 Solirubrobacterales bacterium | reverse complement strand
CGCGGCGTCAGCCGCGCGTTTCGGGAGGGGTCAACGCCCCTCCCCCCGCCCCCTGCTCCTCGAAGTGCTTGCTCAGCATCGTTACCTGGCCCGGGTAGTTGGAGCCGAGGTCTTGGCCGTAGAGGCGCTCGGCGGGCGCGCTCGTCCGCTCCAGCGCCAGCTTGCAGACCGGCTGGCGGTGCTCGACCATGAAGGAGACATCGCGGGCGCGCACCTCGAGCGCGGCGCGGCTGCCGTGGCGGTCGCCGGCCGGGTCATAGCCGAAGCCGGGGTCGAAGAAGCCGGCGTAGTGGGTGCGCAGCTCACCGGCGGTCGGGTCATACGCCATCATCTCGGCGGCGATCTGCGGCGGAATGCAGACTCCCTCGGCGGAGAGCAGCAGGTAAAAGATCTCCGGCTCGAGCACGATCTTGCTGCCGGCCTCGGGGAAGACCGGGTCCCAGTAGTCGGTCCAACGATAGGCGCGAATCCGCGAAAGGTCGATCGGCAGGCTGTTCTTCTTCGCCCGGTAGCCGACGATGCGGTCGCTGGGACCGGAGAGGTCAACGCTGAGGAAGAGCCCATCGGCCAGTGCCAGCTCGGACTCGCGCAGCGCGTGCGAGTCGAGGTAGAGCAGCGGGAACTCGTCCTGCAGGGCGCGGATCTCATCGTCACTGAGGCGAACGTCGCCGCGGGCGAGGCGCAGCTGGTTGAGCGAGAGGCCGGTCTTGACCTGGATCGCGAAGGAGCGCGGCACGATCTCGAGGTAGAGCTTGCCGCGGTAGCCGGGGCGGATCTCGTCGAAGCGGTGGTGGCGATCGGTCAACACACGGGTGAAGACGTCGAGCCGCCCGGTCGAGCTCTTCGGGTTGGCCTTGGCGCGAACGTCTCCGGGCAGCGCCAGCTCCTCGATCAGCGGCACCAGGTAGGGACGGTCGCGCTCCAGCACGGCGCCGTCGCGCAGGTCGATGCGCTGGAAGGCGAGCCCCTCGATCTTCTCCTCGACGGTCGAGTCGACGTCGGGCAAGAAGGAGCAGCGCAGGGCCCAGGCGTGATCGCCGAGCCGCAGGTCGATGCTGGCCGGCTGGATCGCCTCGGGGCGGATGCGGTAGTCGCCCGAGCTGACCCAGTCGGCGGCGATCGCCTCGCTCAGGGCCTGCGAGGGCAGCACGCCCGCGACCGCCGCGGCACTCTCCCCGCCGGGCACATTCGCCGCCGCTGCCATCGCCTCGCTCATCGCTCCGAGATTATGCGGCGCGCCTCGGCAGTACCGACATAGGGAGTGAGCGCAAACTCCGCAATCTCCGGCAGTAAAGCGTGCAGCTCCTTGGTCTCGCCGGCAAGCACGCGACGAGCGAGAAGCGAGGCGATGCCGCCGACAACGGCCTCGTCGGTCGCGGCCGGCGGTCGCTCGCCACCCGCCGGGGCCGGCGCGCTGTCGCGCAGATAGGGAACGAAGCTCTGCAGGGCCACCTGGTAGCGGTCATAGACGCCGCGCCCGGCGCGCAGCCCCTCGACCAGGACCAGTTGTGTTTGCGCCGGCTCGGCGGTGAGCAGTTCCAGCAGCGAGTCGAGCGCGGCGAGCACGCCGGTGGCCCAGTCCTCGCGCTCAGTACAGGCGCCAAGCACGCGCTCTCGTATGCGCTCGACCGCGTCGTCGTAGGCGGCGACGAAGCAGGCGTCCTTGCTCTCGAACTGCTTGTAGAAGTCGCTCTTGGAGACACCGGCGCGTTTGCCCACGGCCGAGACGGTGGTGCGGTCGTAGCCTTTTTCCTCCAGGCACTCGGCGAGGGCGGCAAGCAGCCGCTCGCGCTGGTTCTGCGCGACGAACTCGCGGGGAAGGCCGTGGCGGCCACGGGGCAGTCGTTCCACTGGCGCTGGAGTCTGCCAGCGCGCGCGGATCTAGGCGTTTGCTCGCTTCTCCGCCGCCTCCGCCGCGCCGTGGAAGGGCGCCAGCATGAATTCGGAGAGCTCGGGCAGCAGATCCTCGGCCTGCTCGGTTTCCTGACGGCGGATCTGCTGATAGACGATCCAGGCGACCCCACCGACCAGGGTTTCTTCAATCGTCTCCGGAAGCTGGTCGTCGTGAGGGACGGTGCGCTTGGTCAACTCGACGAAGCGCTGCATCGCCTCCTCGTAGCGTTCGGTGGCGGCCGGGGTGGCGGACAGCGCCTCGATCATGGACATGCGGGCAAGGGCGGGGTTCTCGGCGACGTAGCGCAGAAAGGAGGCGAGGCCGGCCTGGACGCGCTCCTCCCAGCCTCCCTCGACCTCCGCGCAATCGGCTTCGATTCGCTGCATCGCCTCATCGACCGCGGCGTCGAAGGCGGTGAGGAAGACTTCCTCCTTGCCCTCGAAATTGTCATAGAGCGTCTTGCGAGCGACGCCGGCGCGCCGCACGATGTCGCCGATTTTGGTCGCGTCGTACCCTTGCTCCGCGGTCAACTCGGCGATCGCGTCCATGATCCGGCGCCGCTTGTGGACGGCGACGAACTCGCGCGAAAGGGCCGGGCGTACAGGCACAGAACCGGATTTGGCCCCGGACCTCGCCTGTGCGCGCGGCGGCATTGGTCAAGGATACCTAGGGAACCCCGGTTTTCCTTGCACGACAGCGACTCAAATGGTACCGTGCAGCGACCTAGTGGGTTTATAACAGAAACGGTCAGGTTTCTCTATGGCATCAGACAGGGTGGAATTGAGTCAAGAGATGCTGCTCGCCGCGCTCGGGGGCAGCTGGTCCCCAGCTGATGTCAGCGCCGCCGCGGAGCTGCTCTCCGGTGGCGAAGGCCAGTTCCCTTCCGGCATCCGCTCGCTCCCCGCCGACCTGGTCAGGGCCATCCAGCGCGAGCGCCTGCTGGCCGCGATGCTGCGTGCGACGGCGGAGCTCGGCTACCGCGAGGCGAGCGTCCAGGAGGTGCTCAAACGCGCCGGCGTCTCCCGCCCGACCTTCTACGAACACTTCGAGAACAAGGAAGACTGCTTCCTGGCCGCCTTCGACAGCGCCGCTGCCCGCCTGCGCGAGCGCCTCGAGCAGGCCGCCCTCGGCGGTGAGAACTGGCGCGAGCGCCTCCGCCTCAGCCTCGAGGAGCTGCTCCGCTTCGTCGCCGAGGACCCCGACGCCGCGATGTCCCTGATCGTCGATGGGCGCGCCGCCTGCCCGGACGCCCTCAGCCGCCGTGACGACCTCCTCGACCGCTTCTCCTCCTGTCTCGACACCCAGGTCCGTGCCGAGGCCCCCGCCGACGCTGCGCCCTCCGCGATCGCCGCCGCCGGCATCGTCGGCGGCATCGAGGCCCTCCTCTACTCTCGCCTCAACCGCGGCGAAGCCGACGATGTCCAGTCGCTGCTGCCATCGCTGATGTACTTCGCGGTGCTGCCTTACGAGGGGCATGAAGCAGCGAGCGAGGAGCTGGCGCTGTCGGTTCGCTGAGCCTACTGCGCCACCGCCCCGAAGCTCACCGTCCCGAACACTTCGCCCGCCGCGAAGGTGGGTTTGCCCGCCGCGAAGGCGTCGTTGAACGTCTGCGCGGTCTGGGCGTCGAGTGTGAGCAGAGCACCAGAGACCGAGATCCCGCGGCTTTTGGGGTCCGAGGCGACCGCGGCGCCGGACATGCCGATCGCGTAGGTCCCGATTCGCCCGAGCTTGCCGGGGAAGGCCGGGGTGGGCTCGACGTCGACTTCCGAGCTCGTGTCCTTGCCGGCCAGATCGAGCCAGTATTCCTTCTGAAAGACCTGCCCTGCTCCCAGCTGCAGCAATTCGATCGCACCGCCCAGGCGCAGGGTGCCCTCGGAGGCGTCCGGAGCGATCTGCCCACCGAGCGCGATCGGGAAGCGGAGCACGGGTCCTGGAGACAGTTCAGCCGGGGAGATCGGGTTGAGCGAGACAAAGAGCGATTTGAACTTGGCGAGGATCGCGGCATCGGGAACAAGCGTGGCCTGGCCCTGGGGCAGGATCGTCACCCGCTGGGGCTGGGCCTGGCTTTGGATCTTGCCGATCGGCTGGCCTTCCTTGAAGAAGTCCTTGGTGCGCAGCTTCTTGTTGAGGCGGGTGGCGACCTTCTGGGTCAGCTCCAGGCCCCTGGCGCTGAAGGAGGTAGCAAAGCCGGCCCGCTTCGTCGCGACCTGGCTCGCGCTAGCGACCTTCAGCTGGCTGCCGCCGACTTTGGCGAAGAGCGGCGTGTGCTTTGACTTCAGCTCGATGCTTCTCAGCGGGACCTTGCGATTGCCGGCCGCAAAGACGATCGTCCCTTCCTGTTCGATTTCCGCCTTCTCGATCGTCGGATCGGACTTGCCGCCGGAGATCGGCAGGACCAGGGTGGAGCCCTGGCGTTTGGCCGGGGCCTTGGCGCCGACCGTCACGCCCACCTTTTTCAGCGAGGCGAGGAGGCCCTTGTCGAGCACGAGCTTGGTCGTCCCCGAGGCGATCGGGTCATAGCTGGCCTGCGCCGCGGGAGCCAAGAGCAGGACCCCAAACAGCCCAATGGCGATCCCCAACGTTTTTACTCGTCCGATATCTGCCTCGCGCATCTCCATCCCCCTTGCTTCGTTCCCCTGGCTTTGCCTTGGTGCTGCCCACCAATCATTCCTTAACCGCACACGCCTTTTCAACCCTGGCGCTCAAAGAAGTCCCGTCTGCGAAGTCAAAGCTCGCCAGCGCCAGGGGGAAGACCGTGCGCTTGGAGCCCTCGGGAGCGGGGCAGCCGGCA
>JAWVFJ010000030.1:0-32700 GCA_033856275.1 Solirubrobacterales bacterium | reverse complement strand
CCCCTTGCGGTAGTCGAACTTCTCCGCTGCGCGGACCAGCCCGAGCGTTCCCTCCTGGATCAAATCGAGGAAGGGCAGGCCCTGGTTCCGGTAATTTTTCGCGATCGAGACGACCAGGCGCAGGTTCGACTCGACCATTTTCTGCTTCGCGTCGAGGTCGCCGCGCTCGATCCGTTTGGCGAGTTCGACCTCCTCTGCGGCGGTCAGCAGCCGCACTTTGCCGATGTCCTTGAGGAACAGCTGCAAGGAATCGGTGGTCATGTCCGGTTTCAGGTCGAGCGCTGCTTTCTGGCGGCGACGGCCTTTTTTGCCGGTGTCCGCGGGGAGCGCTTCGGCGGCGGCTTTCTGCGCCGGGTCCATGTCCTCTACAAGCTCGATCCCCGACTTCTCGAGGTGGCCGTATAGATCCTCGACGTCAGACTCGTCGAGATCGACCTCCGAGACAGCCGAGGCGATGTCGCCGAAGGTCAGCACGCCAAGCTGCTGCCCGCGATTGATGAGGTTTTTGACCTCGTCCAGTTCCTGAAGCTCTGCTACCAGCATCCGTTCTTACTCGTTTCCCTAGTGCTCGATATTTAGACCTGCTCGACGAAAAGGCCGCTGCGACCCGAAAGTCGCGCATACCCTCGCGCCGTACCGACAAAAAGCGGACCCGTGGGGTGGTCCGCGAAGTACCGTCTACATCGTCATTGTGCCCCTAGAGGGCAGGCGTCCAATTGCATCAAACGCTTGTTCGCATAGTAGTTGCTTCAGTTTGTGAAGTCAAGTTGATTTTGCCCCGCAACCTGCGCCAAATGCCGAGCCTCCTCCGCAATCCAAGCCCCTGGCTCCGCGCCTTCTGGCAGCGTGCCTACCGCGAGAACGTCACCGGGCTCTCGGCGATGGTCGCCTACAACCTGATGCTGGCCGTCTTCCCCTTCGCCCTGCTCGTGCTCTTCGTCTTCGGCCAGGTGCTGAAGATCGGAGGCGTCGAGAGCAGCGTCCTAGCCGACCTCCAGCGCCTCTTCCCCAACACCGAGCAGCACACTCTGGCCGATGCCTTGCGCCGAATCGAGGACAACTCGACGACGATCGGGATCGCCGCCTTCGTCGGCTCGCTCTGGATCGGTGCCTCCTTCTGGGGAGCGATGGACACCGCCTTCTGCCGCATCTACCACGTCGAATGCCGCGGCTGGGTCGAGCAAAAGCGCTTCTCCTTCGCGATGCTCGCCGTCGTCCTCCTCTTCATCGCCGCCAGCATCTTCCTGCCGGCGATGGAGAGCACGCTCGTCTCCAGCACCGATCGCCTGCCCTTCGGACTCTCCAACATCAAGGCGATCGACACCGCGCTGCTCCTCGGCGCCGCAATCCTGATCGTCTTCCTGATCTGCTGCGTGATCTTCTGGGCAGTGCCAAAGGGGCACATGCCCTGGCGTGCCGTCTGGCCAGGGGCGGCGTTCGTTACCTTCTGCGCCGGCATCGCTAACTGGCTCTTCCCTGTCTACCTATCCAGCATCTCGAGCCTCTCGCGCTTCGGCTCCACCCTCGGCTTCATTCTCATCGCCCTGCTTTGGTTCTACGTGCTCAGCCTGGCACTGCTGGCTGGTGCAGTGATCAACTCGCTGCGACACGAGCTGCACGAGACTGGCGAAATGCCCTACGCGGGCACAGAGGCGGGCTCGGATCCTGGCGATTGCGGTTGCGGTGGTTCTGAGAGCCGCGTCGGCCCGAGACAGGAGTGACATTGAGCCGACGCGACTCGACACTACGGGTACCGCAACCGTAACTCTGTGAGAGGCGAAGATTCGCTTGACGCGGAAACTCCGTCGAGGTCCTTTTACCCGCTCTTCTGGAGTCTAATCAGGGTTGTCTCAGCCGTACCGCTCACCGATGAGCGCGCGTAGCTTGGCGCGATCGTGGCGGGCATGCACGCGGCGGACCGTGCCCGAACGCGAGCGCATGACGAGCGATTCGGTGGTGGCGCCGGGTCCGCGGTAGCGGACACCCTGCAGAACGTCGCCGTCGGTCACGCCTGTAGCGGAGAAAAAGACGTCCTCTCCCGAGCAAAGATCGTTGGCGGTGAGCACTCGCTCGAGGTCGTAGCCGGCCTCGAGGGCGGCATTGCGCTCTGCGTCGTTGCGTGGCCAGAGACGGCCGAGCAGCTGCCCGCCCATCGACTTGAGCGCCGCCGCGGAGAGCACTCCCTCCGGCGTGCCGCCGATGCCCCAGAGCAGGTCGACCGGAGAGCGATCGCTGACGGCGAGCAGGGCGGCCGAGACATCGCCATCGGTGATTAGGCGGATGCGGCCACCGGCGTCGCGCACTTCCTGCATCGCCTCCTCGTGGCGCGCCCGGTCGAGCATGACGACGGTGACGTCGCCGATGCTGCCACCCTTGCGCTCGGCGATCAGCTCCATTGTCTTCACCAAGGGCCGATCAAGGTCAAGCAGGTCGGCGATTTCCTCCCCGCCGGCGATCTTTTCCATGTAGACGCAAGGGCCGGGATCGAACATCGTCCCCCGCTCGGCGAGCGCGATCACGGCGAGGGCGCTGGGCATCCCCAGTGCGCAGAGGCGGGTGCCCTCGAGCGGATCGACCGCGATGTCGACCACGGGCGGGCTGCCGTCGCCGATCTGCTCGCCGTTGTAGAGCATTGGCGCCTCATCCTTCTCACCCTCGCCGATCACGACGACGCCTTCCATCGAGACCGAGTCGAGCACGAAGCGCATCGCATCTACAGCAGCCTGATCGGCGGCGATCTTGTCTCCCCGCCCGACCCAGCGGGCGGCGGAAAGGGCCGCCGCCTCGGTGACGCGAACGAGCTCCAGCGCGAGGTTGCGGTCCGGCTTTGGCGAGGTGCCCTCCATTGGAGGGCACCCTAAACAACCACCGCCTCCTCCGCTTCGCGTCCGGGGGCGGTGGCACTCGCCATATCGGCGCCGATCACGAGGATCAGATCGTGACGTTCGCTAATCGGTTGACATAGGGTCTGCCAATGGAGCGTTGGGGGTTGACATTGCCGCTGCCGGGGCTTTCGCTTGCCGCGCATGAGGAGCTAGTGAAGCGCGCGGAGGGCGCTGGCTACACGGACTTTTGGAGTGGCGAGACGAACGGACCGGACGGCTTTACGCCACTGGCGCTGAGCGCGGCCTGGACCGAGCGAGCCCGCCTGGGTACCGGCATCGTCGGGGTCTTCCAGCGCGGCCCGGCGCTGCTGGCGCAGGAGGCGGCCGCGCTCGCGAGCGCCTCAAATGGCCGCTTCGTGCTCGGCATCGGTTCCTCCTCTGACCGCATCGTCGAAGGCTGGAACGGCATCCCCTTCGAGCGGCCGCTGAGCAAGGTACGCGAGACGCTTGGCTTCCTGCATACCGCGCTCGCCGGTGAACGAACCGAGAGTGGCTTCAAGCTGGAGAGCGCACCACCGCAGCGGGTGCCGATCGTGCTCGCCGCGCTGCGGGGCAAGATGCTGGAGCTGGCAGTGGAGCAGGGGGACGGGGCCTTCACCAACTTCCTGCCGCTCGGCGGCCTGCCCAAGGTGACCGCACAGCTGCAGAACGCCCCAGATGGGTTCGAGTTGCTCTGCCGCTTCTTCTGCCTGCCCGGCGAGCGCGAGGCGGTCGAGCCGCTGGCCCGCTTCATGTTCTCCTCCTACATCACCGTGCCGGTATACGCCGCCTTCTATCGCTGGCTCGGCTACGGCGATCGGATCGACCCGATGGTCAAGGCATGGGAAGCAGGCGACCGCCAGGGAGCTGCCGCTGCCGCACCGTGGGAGCTGATCGAGGAGATGTTCATCTTCGGCTCCCCGGAGCAGATGAAGGAGCGGATCGGTGCCTTCGTCGAGGGCGGGATCACACTGCCGATCCTCACCCCGATCACGGCGCCGGACAAGCTCGGCGAGCTGATCGACGCTCTCGGCCCCTAGCGCCGGGTCGGCGCTCGTAGCCGGGATACAGTCGCCGAGGTGCTCTACTTCAGCCATCCGGCCTGCCTCGGCCATGACCCGGCCACTGTGATGCCTGGCCATCCCGAACGGCCAGCGCGGCTGCGGACGATCGAGCGGCTCCTGGATGAGCGCGACTGGCTCGGCTGGGAGCGGCGTGAGGCGCCGCTGGCGAGCGAAGCTGAGCTGGAACTCGCGCACAGCGAGGCGCACGTGCGTGGGATCCGCGAGCTCTCCCTTGCCAGCGGCGGGGCGATCGATCCCGATACATATGTCGTCGAGTCCTCGTGGGAGGCCGCGCGGCGGGCGGGCGGCGGCGCCTGCGCGATGGTACGAGCGCTACTGGCTGGCGAGGACAGCATCGGCTTCTGCGGCACGCGACCAGCCGGGCATCACGCCGAACGCGAGCGGGCGATGGGCTTCTGCCTCTTCGACAACATCGCCGTCGCTGCCGAGTTGGCGCTGCAAGAGTTCGGCTGCCGGCGGGTCCTCATCCTCGACTGGGACGTGCATCACGGCAACGGAACGGCGGAGATATTCCGTCAGCGAGCGGAGGTCCTGGTGGCCGACATTCACCAGGAGGGGATATTCCCCGGCAGCGGTCGCCTCAGCGACGTCGGCTCTAGCCCAGGCGAGGGCTACACGATCAACCTTCCTGTGCCGGCCGGCTCCGAAGAGGACCTTTGGCTCTCGCTGCTCGAGCACATCGTCCTCCGCGCCGGCCGCGCCTTCGAGCCCGACCTGGTGCTGGTCTCGGCCGGCTTCGATGCCCACCGCGCCGATCCGCTCGCCAACTGCCGCCTCAAGGCGAGCTCCTTCGCCCAGATGGCGTGTCATGTGCGCGATTTTGCCAAGGAGTTGGGGGTGCCCGTCGGAGCGGTGCTGGAGGGCGGCTACGACGTCGACGCACTGGCGGAGTGCGTGGCCGCGACACTGGCTGCTTTCGGCGGCAAGGGGGAGACGGTGTCGGCGGCACCCGATCCGCTCACCTCACGCGCCGCCGCGCAGATCGGCCACTACTGGAAGCTATAGCGGCCGCGCAAGACTGAGCGCGTAGTCGCCGGCGGCGTCGGTGAACCAGCCGCTCATCTCGAGACCCGACTCCGCGTAGACGGACTGCAGGCGCTCGCGGGTGAACTTGGTCGAGATCTCGGTGCGCATCTCCTCGCCGTCGGCGAAATCAATCGAAAGGTCGAGCTCGTCGAGGCGGACGGTTTGCTCTGAGAGCGAGCGCAGGCGGATGTCCATGCGGGCCTCGATCGCGTCATAGCGGGCGACATGCTCGAAGGCGTCGAGATCGAAGTCGGCGTCGAGCTCGCGGTTGAGCACCCGCAGCACGTTCTTGTTGAACTCGGCCGTGACGCCGCTGGCGTCGTTGTAGGCAACCTCGAGGCGCTCTGGGTCCTTGACCAGGTCAGTGCCGAGCAGGAGCCGGTCCTCGGGCTCCATCAGGTCGGCAAGCCGGGCGAGGAAGTCGCGACGCGCTTTGGGGTAGAGGTTGCCGATCGTGCCGCCGAGGAAGGCGACGAGTCGGCCGCCGTCGCCGTCGGGGATGCGCTCGAGGTGATGCTCGAAATCGCAGACCAGCCCTCGGATGACCAGGCCCGGGTACTCGTCGACCAGTAGTCGGGCGGTTTCGTGGGTGATCTCCTCGGAGATGTCAACGGGGACATAGGTGTGGAGACAGCCGGCGTCGCGCATCGCGCTGAGCAGGTGGCGCGTCTTCGCTGCCGAGCCAGAGCCGAGCTCGACCAGCGACCGGGGGGCGCCGGCGGCGTCGATGATCTCGGCGGAGCGTTCGGCCAGGATCGCGCGCTCAGCCCGGGTCGGGTAATACTCGTCAAGGTCGGTGATCTGCTCGAAGAGCTGCGAGCCGCGCTCGTCGTAGAAGTACTTCGGCGCCAGCTCCTTGGGCACCCTCGCCAGGCCGTCGCGGACGTCGCGGGCCATCGTCGCCGCGGTGTCGGCGTCGAGGTGGACCTCGATTGCGATCACATCACCACGTCCTTCACGTCTGCTCGCTCACGCTAATCATCACCGGCGATCTCGCTCACTCGCTCCACGTTCGGAGGTGCTCGCTAGGCGAATGCCAGCGAATATCTGACGGCGCTCGGGCAGGTCCCAGTTGCGGAAGCTGGGCCGCATCACGTCCCGACACGTAGCCCAAGAGCCGCCGCGCAGCACCTTGTACTCGTCGCCGAAAAAGACCTGCGAGTACTCGGGGTACGGGAAGGCCTCGAAGCCGGGATAGGCGAGAAAGTCGGAGGATGTCCATTCCCAAGCCTGTCCGACGCTCTCGAGCTGCGGATAGGCCGCCTCCCACTCCCACTCGCTGGGCAGGCGCTTGCCGGCCCAGCGGGCGAAGGCGTCGGTCTCGTGCCAGGAGACATGGAGGACGGGATGGGTCGGGTCGATCGGGTCGCGACCTCCCATTCTCGTCAGCACCCATCCCCCGTCGCCTTCGCGCTCCCAGTACAGCGGAGGCTCCGCGCCGGTCTCCTCCATGAACCGGATATACGTGCCGTTGTCCACTGGGGTTCGATCGATCTCGAACGAAGCGAGTTCGACCGTGTGGCGGGGACGCTCGTTGTCGTAGGCGAAACCACGTGGGGAAGCGCCAATCTCGTACTCGCCGCCTGCGATTGCGATCGTCTCCGGACCGGGCTCGGGTGCGGCGAGGACACCGAGCGACGGGTCGACCGGAGCGTAGTCGCCAACCATCTGCAGCAACTGCAGCATCGTCTCGTTGTGCTGCTGCTCGTGGGCGAGCAGCAACTCGTAGACGAAGCCTTCGCGCAGCAGCGGATCCTCGGCATCGGGCCCAATCTCAACCTCGGCGAGGACCTCCAGCGTGCGCTCGCGGACGTCAGCGAGGTAGGCACGCAGCTCGGCGTCGCGCAGGATCGGCAGCTCCCCGCGCGTCTTGCGCGGGTTCTCAATCGCGTCGTAGAAACGGCCCAGCTCACCGTGCAGCGGCTCGCGACCGCCGATCGTCTGTACCAGCCAGAGCTCCTCGAAGTTGGCGATGTGGCCCAGATCCCAGGCCAGCGGACTGAGGATCGGCGAGTAGACGCGGTTGAGCTGCTCGTCGTCGAGCGGCTCGATCAACTCCAATGTGGACTGTCGCGCCTCGGCAAGGCGCTCCGCGATCGCTTCCTTGGAGCCTGGGGTCACCTCGGTGGCGATGCGAAAACCCTAGCGACCCTTGATTACCGCGGTGTGAACAAAGTTTGGCTGTAGGGTGCGCGGCCGTGGAAGTCGCGGGCAAGAGCGCATTGGTGACAGGCGGGGCGTCGGGGCTAGGAGAGGCAACGGCACGAGCGCTGATTGAGGGGGGTGCCGCGGTGACGATCGCCGACCTCAATGCCGAGAAGGGTGAGGCGCTGGCGGGCGAGCTAGGACCGGGCGCGACCTTCGTTGCGACAGATGTCACCGACGAGGCAGCCGTGTCGGCCGCGATCGAGCGGGCGGCTACGCACGATGACGGGCTTCGCATCTCGGTCTGCTGCGCCGGGATCGGCTGGGCCGAGCGGGTGGCGTACAAAGGCGGGCCCCACAATCTCGAATTCTTTTCCAACGTGATCAAGGTCAACCTGATCGGCACCTTCAACGTGCTGCGCTTCGCGGCGGCAGCGATGAGCGAGAACGAGCCCGACGCCGAAGGCGAGCGCGGCGTCTGCGTCAACACGGCCTCGATCGCCGCCTTCGACGGCCAGATCGGCCAGATCGCCTATGCCGCCTCGAAGGGCGGCATCGTCGGCATGACCCTGCCGGCCGCGCGCGACATGGCCTCGCGCGGCGTCCGCGTCCTCACCATCGCCCCCGGCCTCTTCGACACGCCTCTGCTCGCCGCCCTGCCCGATGAGGCCCGCACCGCCCTCGGCGCCGGCATCCCCTTTCCCTCCCGCCTCGGCCGCCCCGAGGAGTACGCGCAACTGGTTACACAAATCGTCGCCAACCCGATGCTCAACGGCGAGACGATCCGCCTCGACGGCGCCCTGCGGATGCCGCCGAAGTAGCTCGAACCGAGCGCACTTTTTCCATGCCAGGCATGTAAAAGGTGCGTAGCGTCAGTCCGTACGCTCTGCCTCTGGGTCGCGCCATACGCGCTTGTGCCAGGGAGGGTTGATGGCGAAGCGGGCTTCGTTGGTGTCGGCGATCGGCTCCATGGGGATGAGGTGGACACGGTTGCGCGGGGTGAGACGTTCGAAGTGGGGGGTCCCGGCGGTGTTGCCGGCGTGGCTGCCGCCGGAGACGATCAGCAAGTGGGTCTCGGGGCCCCAGCCGTTCTCCGGCCGGATGCCGATCGCTTCGGCGGCGTCCCTGAGAGGAGCAATGCCGGCGTCCGAACCCCACCCGGCCGGGCCGGAGCGCTGGTTGTAGCCCGCGTGGGAGGAGGCGCGCTCGTCGACCGCTCCGTCGGGACGGATGCGAATCTGGACTCCCTCCCAGTCGTCCGGGTGGTAACCGGCATCCTCTAGCACCGGGATTCCGCGGAAGGTCGCCGAGTCCGCGTAGTAGGTCCAGTACTGGATGTAGAGATTGCCGGCGCGCGGACCCGTGCAGTCTGCCCCGGCGGCTTCTGACTCCGCCGCCCGATCCGCCCGGCAATCGACAACGTGGACAAAGGCAGAAACCGGCAGCCCCGCGTCGCTGCGGCGAACGAAGCCGTGTGCGGCAGCGTCGCCGCACTTCGTCTCGCGGCAGCGCCGAAAGTCAACCGGCACAGCCCGCGATCCCCGCTCGAAGAGCAACGAGGGCATGTGCCGCCGCACCAGTTCCCCCACCTCTGTCCCGTAGGCCGCGATCAGCACCGGTTCGTCGCCGCAGCGGTCAGCGAGCGCAGCGGCGCAGAGGAGCCGTGACGCAACCGCCTGCGCCAATGCGGCCCCGGGAACCCGGACGCCAGCGGCCACCAACCCACCCAGCGAGAGGACCACGATGAGCAGCAGTCCAACCCACTCAACCGTCGATTGCCCTCGCTCCCCGCGCATGGGTCGACGCTAGGAGCCCGGCGTCTACATGTGTGTGCCGAGTGCGCCGGAAGGCGCGCGAGACCTAGAGGTTCTGGATCTCAGCGGCGATGTCGGCCGCTGCCTTCTTGGCGTCGGCGAAGAGCATCGAGGTGTTCGGCTCGTAGAAAAGGTCGTTGTCGATGCCGGCGAAGCCGGGGCTGAGCGAGCGCTTGATCACGATCACCTGCTGGGCCTCGGAGACTTCGATGATCGGCATGCCGGCGATCGGGCTGTCCGGATCGTTCTTGGCCGCCGGGTTGGTGACGTCGTTGGCCCCGACCACCACCGCGACGCCGGTGCGCGGCATCTCGGGGTTGACCTCCTCCATCTCCTTGAGCTGCTCGTAGGGCACGTCGGCCTCGGCGAGGAGGACGTTCATGTGGCCCGGCATGCGGCCCGCGACCGGGTGGATCGCGTAGCTGACCGGGACACCGCGCTTTTCGAGCTCGTCAGCAACCTCCTTGATCGCGTGCTGGGCCTGGGCGACGGCGAGGCCGTAGCCGGGGACGATCACCACCGAGTCGGCGTAGGCGAGCTTGATCGCCGCGTCTTGAGCACCGATCGAGGTGTGGGGGCGTTCCTCGGTGCTGGCGGCGGCGCCACCCGTGGGCGCACCGCCGAAGCCAGCGAAGAGCACGTTCCCGACCGAACGGTTCATCGCCGTCGCCATCTCCATCGTCAGGATCGTTCCCGAGGAGCCGACCAGGGTGCCGGCGACGATCAGCGCCACGTTGTGGAGTGCGAAGCCGGCCGCGGCGGCGGAGAGGCCGGTGAAGGCGTTGAGCAGCGAAATCACCACCGGCATGTCGGCGCCGCCGATCGGCAGCACGACGAGATTGCCGAGCAGGGCAGCGGCGAGCAGGACGGCAATGAAGATCGCCTGCGAGGGGTCGCCGTTGTTGACGGCGATGTCGACGCAGGCGGCGAGAATGCCGATCAGCAGCACCGCGTTGATCACCTGCTGGCCCGGCACCGACAGCGGCCGAGTGGGAATCAGGTCCTGGAGCTTGGCGAAGGCGATGTTCGAGCCCCAGAAGGAGACCGAACCGACCACGGCGGCAAAGAGCGTCGGAATCAGCTCTTCGAGCGGGATCGAGGCGATCTCGCCGGAATCGATGCCACTGATCCCGTGGCGGAGCTCCGACCAGGCGATCAGCGCCACGGCGCCGCCGCCGACGCCGTTGTAGAGAGCGACCATCTGCGGCATCTCGGTCATCTGCACGCGGATCGAGGCGGTCACGCCGACCGCGGTGCCGATGCCGAGGCCGAGTGCGATCAGGCCCCAGTTGCCGATGCCGTCGAGGAGCAGAGTGGTGACGACGGCAACCGCCATGCCGACGGCGGCGATCAGGTTGCCCTGCTTGGCCGTGGTCGGATGCGTGCCGCGCCGTACGCCGAGGATGAAGAGCGAGAAGGCGACGATGTAGAGAGCCGTGGCGGCGTCGCCACCGGGTTCGAGCACGGCGAGCAGGCTCATTTGCCGCTGCCACCCTTGTCGTCAGCGTCCGCCTTCGGTTTGGGCTTTTTGGAGAACATGCCGAGCATGCGGTCGGTGACCATGAAGCCGCCGACGATGTTGATCGCACCGAAGGCGATTGCGATCGTGCCGATCACATACTCGAGCGGGTCGTTGGCGTAGCCGACGACGATCAGCCCACCGAGCATGACGATGCCGTGGATCGCGTTGGTCTGCGACATCAGCGGTGTGTGCAGGGTGGTCGGCACCTTCGAGATCACCTCGAAACCGACGAATGCGGCGAGCACGAAGATCGTCACCTCGGTCATCACACTCATGACCCACCACCGATTTGTTCACGCGAAAATCGCCGTGGACTCGAATGACCGGCGATCACCGCATCGATTTTCACGTTCACTTCGCCGCCCTCTCGTTGCGAATCTCGCCGCGGTGGGTGATGCAGGCAGCAGCGACGATGTCGTCCTCGAAGTCAATGTTCAGCTCGCCCTCCCCGGAGATCAGCAGGCCAAGCAGGTTCTCCAGGTTCTTGGCGTAGAGCTGAGAGGAGGGCACCGGCATCTCGCTGGCGAGGTTGCGCGGGCCGATCACTTTGACGCCGCCCTCGACCACGGTCTGGCCGGCCTCGGTCAACTCGCAGTTGCCGCCGCTCTCAGCGGCGAGGTCGACGATCACCGAGCCGGGCTGCATGCCTCGCACCGCCTCGGCGGTGATCAGCAGCGGCGCCGGCCGTCCGGGGATCGCGGCGGTGGTGACGATCACGTCCTGCTTGGCGGCGTTCTCGCCGATCGCGTCGCGTACCTGGGCGTTCTCCTCCTCGGTGAGCGGGCGGGCGTAGCCGCCCTCGCCCTCGGCGTCTGGGATGAAGTCGAGTTCCAGCGGCCGACCGCCGAGCGAGGCGATCTGCTCCCAGGCGGCGCGGCGGATGTCGAAGCCGGTGACGATCGCGCCCAACCGCTTGGCGGTGGCGACAGCCTGCAAGCCAGCGACGCCGGCACCGAGGACGAGTACCTTGGCCGGCGGCACGGTGCCGGCGGCCGTGGTCATCATTCCGAAGAAGCGACCCGACTCGCGAGCGGCGATCAGGGTCGCTGCGTAGCCGGCCGCGGCAGCCTGCGAAGAGAGCGCGTCCATTGCCTGGGCGCGCGTCGTGCGCGGAATTGCCTCCATCGCAAAGCTCGTCACGCCGGCCCGGGCCAGCGCTTTATTGGTCTCGGCGGCGGTCCAGGGCCCCAGGTGGCCGATCAGGACCTGATTGGAATTGAGGCGACCGATCTCCTCTACGGAAGGGGCGGCGACGCGAAGGACCACGTCGGCGCCCCACGTAACCTCGCCCTCGACAACGTCCGCGCCGGCTTCGCCGTACTGGGAGTCGGGATGCCCAGCAGCCTCGCCGGCGCCGCTCTCGACCGACACATCGACCTTGTCGTTGGCGGCGAGGGATTTAGCGACATCAGGGACCAGCGCGACCCGGCGCTCCCCCTCGGCGGTCTCTTTCGGCACTCCGATTTTCACGCGGCGCGGAAGGTTATGCGATCGCAGATCGCAATGGGGCGCATGGCCGAGCAGATCAAGGACGCAGGAAGCGTGGCGTGCTCTGCACGCGAGCGACTGAGGACGCAGAGATGCGAAGTGCCATGTGCGTCATCCGGCGGTGAGAGCCGCCAGGCGCTCCAAGGTATGCAGCTGCTCACCGCGCTCGGCGTGGACCGGCGAGACGATCAGGCGGTCGATGCCGGCGCCGCGGAAGCGCTCGATCCGCTCCGCCACTTCGGCCTCGGTGCCGACCAGCGAGGTGGCCTCGACGATCTCGTCGGGTACGGCCTCGAAGGCGCCACCGCGGTCGCCGTCCTGGAAGCGTTGCTGGACCTCGTCGGCGACCTCGCCGAAGCCGAAGCGGTGGGCGAGATCGACGTAGAAGTTGGTTTTGCGGCTGCCCATGCCGCCGAAGTAGAGGACGAGCCCAGCCTTGACCACGGCCTTGGCGGCGTCGAGATCGCCGTCGATCGCGACCTGCAGCGACGGCGAGACCTCGAGGTCGGAGCGCTGACGGCCACCTTTGGCGAAACCGGCCTCCAGGTGCTCCCCCCAGGTCTGCTCGAAGGCGTCGACGCTGAAGAAGATCGGGATCCAGCCGTCGGCGATCTCCGCCGCCATCTCGACCGACTTGCGGCCGATCGCGCCGACGAAGACCGGGATCTCGTTGCGTTCGGGATGGAAGTTGAGCTTCAGCGCCTTTCCCTCGCCACCGGGTAGGGGCAACTGGTAATGCTGACCCTGGTGATTGACCGGCCCCTCGCGGGCGATGATCTCGCGCACGACTTCGATGTACTCGCGGGTCCGACCCCAGGGCTTGGCGTAGGGCACCCCGTACCAGCCTTCGGAGACCTGCGGTCCCGACGGGCCGAAGCCAAAGAGGAAGCGGCCGCCGGAGAGCTTGTCGATCGTCGCGCCGGCCATCGCCGCGGCGGCGGGCGGGCGGGCGGGGACCTGCATGATCGCGGCGCCGAGCTTCAGCGTTTTGGTCTGCGGCGCCAGCCAGGCCAGCACGCTGACCACGTCGGAGCCATAGGACTCCGCCGCCCAGACCGACTCGAAGCCGGCGCTCTCGGCGGCCTGGACCACCTCGAGGGCGTCCTCACCGGCCGGGCCGATGCCCCAGTAGCCGAGGTTGAGTCCGAGCTTCAAAGCCATCCGGCGCTCACCCTATTGAATAGGCGTCAGTGAGTACGGAACGAACAAGCGTGCACCTCTGGTTCTTCGCGCCGTGAGTGAAGTGCGAACAGATATGCCTGCGGATGCGGCGAGCGAGCGAGGTCTTTCCAGCGCCACGGCGGCGAAGCGGCTGCGCGAGCTGGGCCCCCCGCCGGAGGTTTCCTCACGCTCGGTCTCGAGCATCGTCGCCGGCAACGTCTTCACCCTCTTCAACGCGATCATCGGTGCCTTCTTCGTGCTCGACCTCGGCCTCGGCCTCTACGCCGACTCGATCTTCGGCCTGATCGCGGTGATCAACTCCTACATCGGCATCCGCCAGGAGCTGAAGGCGAAGCGCACCCTGGACGAGCTGGCGGTGCTGGTCGCACCGCACGCCAAGGTGATCCGCGACGGCGCCGTGACCAGCCTGCTCGCCGAGGAGATCGTGCCCGGCGACGTGATCAGGGTCGAGCCCGGCGATCAGCTGGTCGCCGACGGCGAGATGCTCAGCACGCGTGGGATGACCCTCGACGAGTCGATGCTCACCGGCGAGGCCGACGGCGTGCGCAAGGACGTCGGTGACCGCGTCCTCTCCGGCTCCTTCTGCATCAGCGGCTCGGGCTACTACGAGGCCGACGCGGTGCGCGAGCAGAGCTACGCGGGCAAGCTGGCCGGAGAGGCGCGCGCCTTCCGCCATCCACCCTCGCCTCTGCAGGGCGAGGTCAACCGCGTGATCATCGCCTGCGTCTACGTGATGGCGCCGCTCGCGGTGCTGCTGATCCTCACCCTGAAGCTGCGCAACACCGGCATCGAAGAGGCGGCGCAAACCGCCACGGCAGGGCTGGTCACGCTCGTTCCCGAGGGCCTGGTGCTGCTGATGAGCGTCACCTTTGCCGTGGCCGCGGTGCGGCTGGCGCGCAAAGACACGCTGGTGCAGCAGATGAGCGCGACTGAGAGCCTGGCCTCGGTCGACACGATCTGCGTCGATAAGACCGGCACGCTGACCGACGGCGAGTTGCGCCTCGTCGGCGTCGAAGTCGCCGAGGGGGTCGATGTCAAAGCCGCCCATGCGGCACTTGGGCGCTTCTCCGCCAGCGCCGGCGACCGCAACCGCACCCTGGAAGGAATCGCCGAGCGCTTCCCGGGCGAAGCCGGCCGGGTCTCCAGCGAAGTTCCCTTCTCCTCGGAGTGGAAGTGGAGCGGCCTGCGAATCGGCTCGACCACCTATGTGCTCGGCGCGCCCGACGTGCTGAGTGCTGCCGGAGCGCTCGCCTTGCCGCCTGGGCTCGCCCGCGTGCTCGAGCGCGAGACCGCCGCCGGGCGCCGCGTCGTCGCCTTCGGCGAGACCAGCGAGCTGCTTCCCGCCCACCCCTCTGCGGAAACGGCGCCGCGGCTGGCGCCGATCGCCCTTGTGGTGCTGGAGGAGACCTTGCGGCCTGACGCGGCCGAAACCATCGCCTTGATGCGCGAGGAAGACGTCGACCTGAAGCTGATCTCCGGCGACGCGCGGGCCACCGTTACCGCGGTCGCCGCCGCCGTCGGCGTGCCCCAAGACGCCGGGGTGATCGAGGGCCACGAGCTGCCCGAGGACGCCGAGGGGCTGGCGGCGGCAGCGCAGCGCAACACGGTCTTCTGCCGGATAAAGCCCGAGCAGAAGCGCGACCTCGTCGGCGCCCTGGCCGCCTCGGGGCGCTACGCGGCGATGATCGGCGACGGGGTCAACGACGTGCCAGCGCTGAAGCGGGCGCGGATGGCGGTGGCGATGGGCTCGGGCGCTCAGGTAACGAAGGGTGTCGCCGACGTCGTCCTGCTCAAGGACGAATTCGCGCGGCTGCCGCAGGCGGTCGGGGAGGGACGGCGGATCGCCCGCAACATCCACAGGCTCGGCCGCCTCTACCTGACCAAGACGGTCTACGCGGCGGCGCTGATCCTGCTCGTTGCGATCCCAGGTTTTGCCTTCCCCTTCCTCCCCCGCCATCTCACCCTGGCGGCCTTCCTGACGATCGGCATCCCCTCCTTCGTCCTCGCCCTGGCACCCTCCGACGGGCCGCTCTACCGCGGCCGCCTGCTGCGCGCCCTGGCGGCCTTTGCCGTGCCGGCCGGACTGGCGACAGCGCTCGGCTCGATCCTCTCCTTCTTCTTCGTCGACACCGTCTTCGGCGGCAGCCTCGAAGCGGGTCGCACCGCTGCGACGACGACGCTGATCGTGCTCGGCCTCAGCTTCGTGCTGCTGCTCGAGCGCGGCCCCGGCCGCGAGCACATCGCGATCCAGAGCTACATGCTCGCCCTCGTCGCTGGCCTCGGCGCGCTCTTCGCCTTGATCCTCGCCGCCGCCCCGGTGCGCGACTTCTTCGAAATGGCCCTGCTCAACGCATCGCAGTGGTTCCTGGCACTTCTCTCGGCGGCGATTGGCCTCACCATCGCCAGCATTCTCTGGCGCTTGCCGCAGGTTGAAGAGCTGGAGACACCGGTCGACCTGGAGGGTGCGGCAGGTCCTTCGACCGCTGTCCATGCGGAGACCTCCTGATTTTCGACCACGGGCCATATTGGTCGAGCGATCTCGCGCCTAGCGTCCATGCATGGCGACGACCTGGATCCGGCATCCCTCTCCCTGTGCCGGTGAGTACCCGCTCTCCACGGGTCACTTCGATGAGGTCTTCGCCAACGCAGGAGCGCCAAGAGGTCCCTGCGTAGAAGTGATGGACGCGCTCGCGCGGCACGGTTTTCCGGCGCCGCGCGAGCGTGTCCCCAATCGGCTCGGCGGAGGGTTCCGCCGGTCGGCTAGTGCTGAGGCGGCAGGACGAACTGAGTAACGATCATGTTGGCCGCGAGGCGCGGCTCGGAGCCCGCTCGGATCCGCTCGAGCTTGACCTCGATCACGACTGTGCTCTTGCCGGCGTGCAGGGGGGTGCCGATGGCGACGATCTCGTCACCGGGAAGGCCAGCGGAGAAGACGTTGAGCTTCAGCTCGATCGTGGTGAAGTTGTGCTCCGGCGGGATGTTGCGGAAGGTGGCCCAGGCGGCGACGGTGTCGCCGAGGGCCGTCCAGACGCCGCCGTGGACGTATCCGCCGGGGTGAAGGTGGCGCTGGTCGACGACGATCCTGCCGCTGGCGAAGGAGTCCTCGATCTCCAGCGGCTCGATGCCGAGGTCGCCGGGGAAGCTGCCACCGATGAAGGTGCGCACGTTCTCCGGGGTGAACGGCGATCGGTCTTTGCTGGCCGGGTCCTCGCTCATCGCGGCGGGACCCTATCCAAGGGTGCTGGAAGCGACCGGCGCTGCGGCTGCACTCAGAGCGTAGGCACCGGGCTCGAGTTGCTCCGTGCGACGCCGGTAGGTGCTCCACACCCAGGGCCAGTTGCTCGGGTCGTTGCCGTTCTCATCGACGTACCAGTTGGTGCAGCCGCTGTGCCAGACGGTCTTGGCGAGGGCGGCACGCAGTTCGCGGTCGAAGCCCTCGGCGGCCTCGGGCTCGACCTCGATCCGGCTCGCTTTCGAGCGCTCCATCTCGTGCAGAGCGGCGAGCACGTGGCCGATGCCGCACTCGAGCGTGTTGATCACCGAACCGCTGCCGCCGTTCGTGTTCGGCCCGTAGAGCAGAAACATGTTGGGGAAGCCCGCCACGCTCAGCCCGAGGTATGCACGGGCCACCTCGCCCCACTCCCCTGCCAGGGTGCGGCCACCGCGGCCGCTGATCTCCATCGGGGCGACGAAGTCGTGGGAGGCAAAGCCAGTGGCGAGGATGACGGCATCAGCGACGCGCTCAACGCCGGTCGCGTCACGGATCCCCTCCGCGGTAACTGTCTCGATCCGCTCGGCGACCAGTTCCACATTGGGTTCGGCGAGGGTCGAGTACCACTCGTCGGTGAGCATGATCCGCTTGCAGCCGAACTCGTCGATCGGCGTCACCTTGCGACGCAGCTCGGGGTCCGAGATCGCCGAGTTGATCTGTCGGCGAGCGACGGCGCGGAGGATCGGTAGCAGCCAGCGCTGCTGGGTTAGAGCCGCGGCGGCAAACTCCTGGAAGGCGAAGATCGAGGCGCGGTCGAGGCGACGCAGCGCGGGGAGGCGCCGGAAAACGGCATGGGCGCGCGAGGAGTACTCGAAGTCCATCTTCGGCAGGGTCCAACCGGGAGAGCGCTGATAGACGTCGAGTTGGGCGACCGTTGGCTGAATCGCGGGGACGACCTGGATCCCGCTGCAACCGGTGCCGATCACGGCGACGCGCTTGCCGGAAAGGTCCACGTCGTGGCGCCATTCAGCGGTATGAAAGGCCGGGCCTGCGAACTCGTCGAGGCCGGCGATGGGAGGCGTGCTCGGCACCGAGAGCTGGCCGCAGGCGGTGAGGAGAACGTCGGCCTCATGCGGGCCGCCACTCGTCTCCAACAGCCACTTGCCCCGCTCCTCGTCCCAGCGGGCGCTCGTCACCTCGGTCCCGGTGCGGACCTTGTCGAGTACGCCGAAACGCCGCGCAACCCCCTCCACGTAGGCCTGGATCTCGGCCTGTGGCGCGTAGCGGCGCGACCAGCGGTTGGGTGCGAAGGAGTACTCGTAGAGGTGGGAGGGAATGTCGCAGGCCGCGCCCGGATAGGTGTTGTGGTGCCAGACGCCACCGACCCGCTCGCCCTTCTCGAAGACGGTGACGTCTTCATAGCCCTCCCGGCTCAACATCACGGCAGCGCCGACGCCGCCAAAACCGCCGCCGACGACCGCGATCGAGCGCTGCTTGCCACTCATACGCCAAAGCCCTCGAGACCGAAGTCTCCGTAAGGCTCGTCGCGGTCGCGGACCGCCTCCTTGAAGCCGCCTTCGGCGGCACGGCGGACGAAGCCGTGACCCTCCTCGGTGTGGCGGGCAACGCCGTCAAAGAAGGTGCCGAGCAGTTGCGTCTGATGCAGGCCCTGTGCGTAGAGCCCCTGATTTACCAGCATCTTCATCATCACCAGTTGGTTGATCGGCATGCGGGCGACGCGCTCGAGCAGAGCCTCGAAGCGCTCGTCGAGATCCTCGGCGGGCGCGGTCTCTGTCGCCAGGCCCCACTCCTCCGCCTGGGCACCGGTAAGCGAATCGCCGGTGAGCAGCAAGCGCTTGGCCCGCATCGGGCCCACCCGGGCCGCCCACAGGGCCGTCGTCGGCGAGCCCCAGACGCGCGCCGGCGGGTAGCCGATCTTGGCGTCATCCGCGACCACCAGCAGGTCCGAGCAGAGTGCCATGTCGGTGCCACCGGCAACGCAGTAGCCGTGCACCTTGCAGAGCACCGGCTTTTCGGAATGGAAGAGGCTCATGAAGCCACGCACGTTGCGCCACATGAACTGAAAGTCCGTGACCGGATCCCAATTCGACTCAGGCGCATGGTTGGCCCCAATCGTCGCCGGATCGATCGGCGACCCCGGCGGCGCCTCCACCCCACCCAACTCACTCATGTCCCCCTCGGCGGAAGCGACCAGGTCATAGCCGCCACAGAACCCACTGCCGTTCCCGGCCAACGCGATCGCATGCACCTCAGGGTCAAGATTCGCCCGCTCCACACAAGCTGCCAACTCAGCCGGCATCCGCGGAGTAATCCCATTCCCCCGCTCCGGCCGGTTAAGCGTAAGCCTCGCAACCCGGCCGTCGGTCTCGTAGGTCAGCGTGTCCACGATCGGACCTTAGAGCCTGACCTCGGCAGGGGTGGAGCGTCTTGTACTTTTTCGCCACCGCGCTCCTCGGACGGCCGCAAGCGACGTCGAAAAAGTTAAGCGAAACCCCCTGCCGAGGTCAGGCTCTCAGACTCTTTCGACGAGCATCGCCTTCCCTTGACCGCCGGCCACGCACATCGTCTCGATCCCGACCGCGTGGTCATCGGTCTCCATCACGTTGAGCAGCGTGCCCATCATGCGGGCGCCGGTCATGCCGAAGGGGTGGCCGAGGGCGATCGCGCCGCCGTGGGTGTTGAGCTTCTCCAGCGGGATGTCGCACTCGTCCATGATCGGGATCACCTGCGCGGCGAAGGCCTCGTTGAGCTCCACCGTGCCGACGTCGTCCATCGTCATCCCGGCTCGGTCGAGCACCTTCTTGATCGCGCCGATCGGGGCCACGCCCATGTACTCCGGCTCGTTGCCCCAGGTGGCGGCGGTGACGATGCGGGCCCGCGGCGTAAGGCCGAGCTCCTTGGCCTTGGTGTCGCTCATGATCAGCACCGCGGCGGCGCCGTCGTTGAGCGGGCAGGAGTTGCCGGCGGTGACGCCGCCGCCGCCGAAGGCCTCGGGCAGTTCACTGAGCTTCTCCAGCGTCGAGGAGGCGCGCGGGCCGTCGTCCTTGGCGACCTCGGTGCCGTCGGGCAACCTCACCGGAGTGATCTCGCGGTCGAAAAAGCCATCCTCCTGGGACTTGACCGCCAGTTCCTGCGAGCGCTGTGCGAACTTGTCCATGTCGGCGCGGCTTACCTCGTAGCGATTGGCGACGTTGACCGCGGTGAGGCCCATGTCGATGTAGACGTTGGGCTGGCCGTCGTTGCCCTGCAGGTTGGGGTTCTGGTCATCGGCGCCGGCGGGCTCGGTGCGCTCGTTGTAGCGGCTCACCCACTCGACGCCAGCGGCGATGTAAGCGTCGCCCTCGCCAGCCTTGATCGCATTGCCGGCATGGCGGATCGCGTCGAGGCTGGAGGAGCAGTAGCGCGAAACGGTGACCCCGTTGACCTCCTGCGGCAGCTTCTCGGAGAGCAGCGCAATTATCCGGCCGATGTTGAAGGCCTGCAGGCCCTGGGGCATGCCGCAGCCGCAGAAGACGTCCTCGATCAGGGCCGGATCGACGTCGGGATTGCGCTCGAGCAGCTGGTCGACGACGAAGGCGCCCATCTCGTCGGGGCGCAGCTGGGCCAGCGAGCCCTTGAAGGCACGGCCAATCGGGGTGCGGATGGTGTCGACGATGACTGCCTCGGGCATGCTGGTCTCTCCTTGGAAGGAAGCTGGGTCTGGGAAGTGCGGGCCGCAGGGTAGTGGATTGGGAGCGCAGGGCTCCGGGGCAAGCTCTAAGTTAGTGGCGATGTCGCTGGACGGCCTGCGGGCGTGGATAGGGGTGGTGGAGCGCAAGCTCACCATGCGCACACGAGTCTTCCTCGTCCTCGTCGCGATCGCGATCGGCGGCGCCGGCGCCGGCATATATCTCGGCGCCAACGCGCAGACCGACAAGGTCAGCGAAGCCGACCTGCGATCCCTGCAGGAGGAACTGACGGGCAAGATCGAAGTGCTGGAATCGTGGGTCGAGACGCTCGAAGCGAGCGAAATCCCCGCGCCTTTGCCAGAACCCGGGGTAGAAAAAAAGGGCAGCGGCGGCACAAAGCCGAAATAGGCACTTCGTGCCGAATGGCACATTCTTTGGCATCACCGTCCCCCCACTGCGTTACATTCGCCGCAATTCGATCTCGCGTGCAGCGCGAGCTCTGCCGCCAGGCAGTGAAAGGAGGGCCCCGATGCCCGAGGGTTACTGCGTCAAGGAGCGAAAGAAGGTCGAGATCCAGGATGCCAAACAGGTGACGATGAAGAATGGTCGTCCGGCGATCCAGGGAGTGTGCCCGGACTGCGGCACGAAAATCTTCAAGATCGGCAAACTCGAGTAGCCCAAGCCTGAACCGGCGTCAGCGGGCATTCGTATGCCGAACGAATGCCACCTGGCGCGCTGACAGATGAGCGGGACGTGCGTGAGGCCTATGTGGCCCACGCCGCGGAGCTTTACGGCTTCGCGGTACGTTCGCTCGGGGACTCGGGCCTCGCCGAAGAGGCAGTGCAGGAGACCTTCCTTCGTGCCTGGCGAGCCGGCGATCGTTTTGACCCGCAGATCGGCTCACTGCGCACCTGGCTTTTCGCGATCCTGCGCAACGTCGTAATCGACTTGGGTCGAGCCCGTGCCGCTCGACCGACCGTTGCCGAGGGCGGTATCGAGCCGGCGGTCGAGCCCTTCGACGAGGCTCTCCTTGCCTGGCAGATCGAGGAGGCGATGCGCCGAATCGGCGAGCAGCATCGCCGCGTTCTAGTTGAGACTTATTACCGCGGTCGCCCCTACGCCGAGGTGGCAGAGGAGCTGGGGGTGCCGGAGGGAACGGTGAAGAGCCGCGTCTACTACGGACTGCGGGCGCTACGGGTCGTGCTCGAGGAGATGGGCTATGAAGACTGACGGCTGCCGCAGCTGGAAAGAGTCGCTGGGCGCCTACGCCCTAGACCAGCTCACAACTGAGGAAAAGGCAGCCCTCGAGGCCCATCTCGAGGGCTGCGCCGCCTGCCGCGCCGAGGCCTACTCGCTGCTCGCCGTCTCGCGACTGCTTCCACACGCCGACCCGGCGCGCTTCGGTCCCGCGCCGCAACCACCAGCGGAGCTGGGCCAGCGAATCGCGGCGACGATCGGCTCGGAGCGGCGAGCGAAACAGCGGCAACGGCGCCTGCGCTTTGGCCTTGGCTTCAGCGGTGCCGCAGCCGCGGCTGCGGCGGCAGTGCTTGCGATCTTCGTCCTCTCCAGCGGGGAGAGCGGCGGCCCCGAGCAGCACGTCGCTTTCCGCTCACTCCCCGACGGCGTAAAGATTGGCGCGACCCTCGAGCCGCAGGCGTTCGGCACCGAAATCCACATGTACGTGAAGGGCATCAGCTCGGGCACACTCTGCCAGGTCTACATGCGTGGGCCGGGTGGCAAGGATGTTTCGGCTGGAACCTTCCGCTACCGCTGGGGCGGCGACTCCGCGGCGGTCCTCAGTGCCGCCCTCGATCTGTCTCGTGCCAAGGCGCTCGTCGTGCACGCCGGCAGCCGCACCTTCGTCGCACCGCTCGGCAAGGGCGCGACCCTCAACAGCAATCGATCCCTAGAGGAGGAATCCACGTGAAGAAACCTTTTTTCGCATTCGGCGCCCTGGCGCTGATCGCAGCCCTCGCAATCGCTGGTTGCGGCAGCAGCAGCGACAGCTCGAGTTCGAGCTCCGGCGGGGCCTACGGGTCCGGCGGCGAATCGACCAAACCTGCGTCGAGCGAAACCTCGGGGGGCGGCTCGGCAGCAATCGTCTCCGTGGCAACGGTGCCAAAGCTAGGCAAGGTGATCGTCGACTCCAAGGGCTTCACGCTCTACGACTTCCACAAGGACAAGGGTGGCAAGTCGTCCTGCTACGGGGCCTGTGCCCAGGTCTGGCCACCGCTGATCAGCGAAGGGAAGCCGCAGGTCGGCGAAGGCGCGATGGCCTCGAAACTCGGCACGACCAAGCGCAAAGACGGCACCCTTCAGGTCACCTACGCCGGCTGGCCGCTCTACACCTACGTGGAAGACAAGAAGCCCGGCGACACCAAGGGCAACGACTTCTCCTCCTTCGGCGCTCAGTGGTATGCACTGCTGCCGAGCGGCGAAGAGGCTGCGGGCTAGGAGCGCTTGCGAACGGAGATAGACGGGGGAACGAGCTCGCGGATCTCGGCCATTAGCCGAACCGCGAGCTCTCCCGGCTGCTCACCGGGACGAGCCTGCCCACCCGCCGGCTCGAAGAAACGGATCCGCAGCCGGGGGCGCCGGGGGAAGCCGGTGAGGTCCGACGTCCCCTCGATCGCAACGCAGACGAGCTTCGCCTCGGGCACCTCGAGCGCGAGGCGGCCGATGCCGCTGCGGGCTCGCAGAACTTTGCCGCGGGAGCGGGTGCCTTCGGGGAAGACCCCGATACAGGCCCCGCGCCGCAGTTCCTCGATCGCCCGTGCCAAAGCGCCCGCGTCGCCCGCTTCTCGTTCGATCGGGATCTGGCCCATACCGTTGAGGACCGGGGCCAGACCGCGCACCTTCCAGAGGTCCGATTTGGCCAGGGCCTTGATCTGGCGACGCCGAATCGCCGAGATCCCGACCATGATCGGGTCCCAGTGGCTGTCGTGATTGCCGACGACCAGCGCCGGACCGCTCTGCGGCAGCGCCTCCACGCCCTCTGCCTGCAGCCGCCCCCAGATCGCCACCGGCCGGCACACCGACATCGCGGTTCGGTACATCGGACTTGGCTCCCGCATGGTCTTGCCAGGTGTAGTAGCCCCCGGCTCTGGGGTAATGGCCTCCATCGGGAGCGGCACGGTACTCGATTCAACTTGAGGGGACGAAGAATTCAGCAAAGTGATCAAAGTCACGTATTCGCCTCGCTGAGCGCTGGAAGGTACTTGTCGCGCTTCTGCAGCCCCCACCCGGCTCCCATCTCCAGCTGTATCAATCCCAACTATCTAAAGTGTCATCTGTGACGACGCAGAAGCCCCTCGAGCTGATCCTCGCTCGCAATTTGATGTCGGCGCTTTCGACGCCGGCCTTTCTGGTTGACGAGGGCGGCGTGCTCGTCTTCTACAACGAGGCAGCCGGGGCGCTGCTCGGCAAGCGCTTCGAGGAGCTGGGAACGGTCGGTGCGGATGAGTGGGGATCGCTCTTCGGGCCCTTCGACAAAAGCGGCGAGCCGATCCCCTATGACGAGTTGCCGCTCGTGGTCGCGGTTCGCAACGGGCGCCCTGCCCATGCCGACCTCGAGATCAGCTCCGCCGACGGCGCCCGCCATCAGGTCGAGGTCTCGGCCTTCCCGATCCTCACCGCCCACGGCTCGCAGGGAGCGATCGCGGTCTTCTGGCCGGCGGCGTCCAGCAACGGGGCCGGTCACTGAGATGCAGGTCAAGCTCTGGGGCACGCGCGGCTCGATCCCATCCCCAGGGCCGGAGACGATCCGCTACGGCGGCAACACCTCCTGTGTCGGCGTCACCCTTTCCGACGGCTCGATGCTGGCCCTCGACGCCGGCACGGGTATCCGCAGTCTCGGCCTCGCCCTCGACGCCGAACCGGCCCGCCTGCACATCCTGCTCACCCACCTTCACCTCGATCACATCCAGGGGCTGGTCTTCTTCGCTCCCGCCTTCCGGCCTCAGACCGAGATCGTGATCTGGGGGCCCGCTTCGCCGGAGGCATCGCTGCGCGACCGCATCGCTCGCTACATCTCCGCGCCGCTCTCACCGGTTGAGGTGCGCGAGCTGCCCTGCGACGTCTCCTTCCGCCACTGCCCGCAGGCCGAGTGGGAGATCGGCTCGGCGCGGATCCGCGCCGCCTCGGTCGCCCACCGTGGACCGACGCTCGGCTACCGCATCGACGACGGCGATTCCTCGCTTGCCTACATCCCCGACCACGAGCCGGCGCTTGGCGCCGATCTCGATGCACTCGAGGAGGACTGGATCTCCGGCCTGGGATTGGCCCGTGGCGCCTCGCTGCTGATTCACGACGGCCAGTACGCCGATGCCGAGTACCCCGACCACATTGGCTGGGGGCATTCCTCCCTCTCCCACGCGATCTCCTTTGCGCGCCGCGCCGAAGCCGAGCGCACCATCCTCTTCCACCACGATCCGATGCACTCGGACGAGCGCCTCGACCAGCTGAGCGCCGAAGCGGCAGAGCGCTGGCAGGCACTGGGGGGCACTCCGGGCGGCATCGAGCTAGCCACCGAGCGAGCCGAATACGAGCTGCCCGCCCGAGCCATCAGCGCCGCTCCCGCAAGTTGAGAACCCCGGGCTAAGCGCGGGTTCGCGGGCACAACTCTCCCGCTACGCTGGCACGCGGATGTCGTCGACCCCTGGCATCGACGTGGCAGTCGAGAGATCCGCCCTGGTCAAGGACGCGCTGAAAACGGCGCGGCAAGCCCATGCTGGCCAGCTGCGCCGCGGCAGCGACGGACAGCCCTACATCGAGCATCCGCTTGCGGTCGCGGAGCGGCTGGTCGAGCATCGCTATGGAGATGAAGTGCTCGCCGCGGCGCTGCTGCACGACGTGGTCGAGAAGAGCGAGACCAGCATCGAGGAGGTGCGTGCCCAATTCGGCGAGGCCGTCGGCGATCTGGTCGAAGCGATGACGGAAGACGAATCGATCCCGGTCTACGAGGAGCGCAAGGAAGAGCACCGGCAGCGCGCCGCCAACGGCGACCCAGCCGCACTGGCGATCTTCGCCGCCGACAAACTGACCAACGTGGCGATGCTACGTGAGGCCTACGCGCTGATCGGCGAGGGCGTCAGCGAGGAACTCGCGGTGACGCTCGACGTGAAGATCTACGTCTGGGAGGCAGACCTCGAAATGCTCTTCGACGAAGCGCCCGAGATGCAGCTGACCAGCGAACTGGCCGACGAAATGGTCAATCTCTGGGGCGACCGCTTCAGGAGCGTTCGCTCCCAGTCAGACTGAGTCGGCGTCGAAGCGGCAACACGTACCAGAGCGCCGCAAACGCGGTGGCTGCGCCAACCCCGGTGATCACGGTGACCACGCCGCCGAAGAGGACGTCGGTGATCAACACGATCGCTCCGGTCATCGCCAGCGCCAGGAAGGTGAGGCCGACGATCGTGAAGCGGTTGGCGAGGTAGATCAGCTCGCGCTTCTGCTGCAGCCGGAAGGTCACCCGGTGATAGGAGGACGGCGCGATCAGCAGGATCGCCGACATCGCCGTGCAGAGCAGCGTGAAGAAGTAGACGTCCTTCTCGAAGCTATTGATTTTGGTGAAGTTCTGCTGGAAGGGGACGGCGAGCAGAAAGGCAAAGAGGACCTGGACGCCGGGCAGAGCGACCCGCAGCTCCTGCAGCAGCTCGCCGAGGTTTCGGTCGAGGCGTTCGCTCTCGCTCTCGTCCCTTCCCGACGGACGTTCCTCCATCCCTGCACCATAGGGGCTTAGGATCGAGCCGTGGGACGGCTTGCGGTGGTGCTCGGCAGCAGTGCGCTCGGCCCGGGAGGCGAGACGATCGCTGCGGCGGCAGCGGAGCACGGTGCCGCGATCGTGCAGCGCCACGCCGGTGCCCCCTACGTCCTCCCCCACGAGATCGACCACGCCGCCAACCTCGGGGCCCTGACCGAGCAGGGGTGTGACCGCGTGCTGGCGATCGGCTCGGTGGGCTCACTGGACACGCAGCTGCCGATCGGCAGCCTGCTCTGCCCTGACGACTTCATCGCCCTGCACCTCGGCCTCTCGACCTTCAGTGACGAGCGTGCCCACCGCGCGCCCAGGTTCGATCCCACCTGGCGCGAGGAAGTCCTCGCCGCCTGGAACGCGAGCGGCGGCAACGTTCGCGACGGTGGCGTCTACTGGCAGGCGATCGGGCCCCGCTTCGAGACGCCGGCCGAGATCCGCCTGATCGCCGCTCACGCCGACGTGGTCGGGATGACGATCGCCTCGGAGTGCATCCTCGCTGCCGAGCTGGGGCTCGCCTACGCGGCGATCTGCGTCGTCGACAACCTCGCCAACGGGATCGGGCCGGGCGCGCTGGGGATCATCGAGCTGGAAGCGGCGCGCGCAGCCAATGCCCTCCAGCTCCACGACGGCCTCGCCGCCGTGTTGCCGCAACTCGGCGCCGTCGGACCGTGAGCGCGGAGCGAGCCCAATGAGGCATCTCTGGTTTTTCGCGCCGCGAGCGAAGCGCGAGGCTGTGTGTTGAGCGCGAGCCCGCTCACGGTCACTGGCGCCGTGCTCGACGGCGAGACGGTCGGACTGCGCTGCGTGGACGGAAAGATCGCGGCGCTTGGAGCTGATGTGACGTCGGAGGCGGGCGACGAGACGATCGACGCCGCCGGGGCGCCGCTGGTCGCCTCGCTCGTCAACGGCCACACCCACGCGGCGATGACGCTCTTCCGTGGCTACGGCGGCGACCTGCCGCTGATGCGCTGGCTGCGCGAGGTGGTCTGGCCGATCGAGGCGAAGCTCGAGTCAGAGGACGTCTACTGGGGCGTGCGCCTCGCCTGCGCCGAGATGATTCGTACAGGAACGACCCACTTCTGGGACATGTACTGGCACCCTGGAGCAACCGCGAGGGCGGTCACCGATGCGGGGCTGCGGGCGACGATTGGTGGTCCTCTCTTCGATGCCGAGGGCGGCACCGAGGCGATGCAGGAGACGGCTCTGCGCAATCTCGACGAACTGGCCGGCTTCGGCGAAGGGGTCGCCGCCACCCTCGCACCCCACGCGATCTACACGGTCAGCGAGGGCCTGCTGCGCTGGGCCGCGGAGATGGCGGCTGCGCGCGAGTTGCCAATCCAGATCCACCTTGCCGAGACCGAGCAGGAGGTCAACGACTGCCTCGAGCGGCACGGCGTGCGCCCCGCCGTCTATCTCGATCGCCTTGGCGTCCTGGGCGATCGGACCGTGCTCGCTCACGGCGTCTGGCTCGACCAGGCCGAGCTTGAGTTGATCGCCGAGCGCGGCTGCACGGTCATCACCAACCCCGTCGCCAACATGAAGCTCGCCGTGGGCGGGTTCTTTCCCTATCCGCCCGCCCGCCGCGCCGGCGTCGCCGTCGGCCTTGGCACCGACGGCCCCGGCTCCAACGACTCGCTCGACCTGCTTGCCGACCTCAAGGTTTTCGCACTGTCGCAGCGGCATGCAAGCGGTGATCCGACCGTGCTTCCCGCCTCCGAGGCCTGGCAAATCGCCACCGGCGCTGCTGCGCCGACGCTGCGAGACGGGTCGAACGAAACGCACGTTTCCCATCTCAGGCATGAAAAACGTGCGTCGCTTGAGATTGGAGCGCGGGCAGATTTCCTGCTGCTGCGCGCGCGGTCGCCCGAGTTGAGCCTCGGCGATCTGCATTCCGATCTGGTCTATGCGGCGAGCGGATCGATCGTCGACACCACCGTGGTCGGTGGGCGGGTGCTGATGCGCGGTGGCGAGGTTCCCGGCAGTGAGGAGATCGTCGCCCGCGGGGTGGAGCGTTCGCGGCACCTTGGCATCGGTTGATATAGATACCCCCCGGGGGTATATGCTACGGTCTCGGCATGTCCGCCGTCACGAGCACGATCCTCGAGGGGCTCGAGCAGTCCTTCCTGATGGCCTACGAGGTCTGGTGGGCACTGGTGCTGGGCTTCGCGATCTCCGGCATCGTCCAGGCCTGGGTTCCGCGGGAGCGGATCGAAGCGACGATGGCGGGCGACGGCGTCAAGCCGGTGGCCTGGGCAACGGGCCTCGGAGCCGCCTCCTCCTCCTGCTCCTACGCGGCGATCGCGATCGCCAAGAGCCTCTTTCAGAAGGGCGCCTCCGCCGCCTCGGCCCTCGCCTTCCAATTCGCCTCGACCAACCTCGTTTGGGAGCTCGGCCTGGTGCTCTGGATATTGCTTGGGTGGCAGTTCACCCTCGCCGAGTACCTCGGCGGCATCGTGATGATCGTGCTGATGACGGTGCTACTGCAATTCTTCGTCTCACCACGGCTCGAGGAGGAGGCGCGGGCGCATGCGCAGAAAGCCGATGCGGGACATGAGCACGAGCAGAATCGAGGTTGGACGGCGGTTGCCGTCAACTTCCGCAGCGACTGGCAGATGCTCTGGAAGGAGATCGGCGTCGGCTTCCTGCTCGCCGGCTTCATCGGCCTGCTCGGCGACGGCTTCTTCAACGGCCTCTTCCTCAGCGACGCGCCCGGTTGGGTAGTCGCGATCGAGAACGTGATCGTCGGCCCGCTCATCGCCGTGCTCAGCTTCGTCTGCTCGATCGGCAACATCCCACTCGCCGCCGTGCTGTGGTCGGGTGGGATCAGCTTCGCCGGCCTGATGGCCTTCATCTTCGCCGACCTGATCGTGCTGCCGATCGTGGCGATCTACCGCAAGTACTACGGCTGGGCCTTCACCGCGCGGATCGTCGCCCTGATGCTTCTGACGATGATCCTCGCGGCGCTCGCGATCGACGCTCTCTTCAGCGCCACCGGCCTGATCCCCGAGACGCGGCCCAGCCGCGAAGACGTCTTCGGCTCGGTGCAGCTCGACTACAAGCTGGTGCTCAATGTGGTCGGCTTGGTCGTCTTTGCGGCACTCTTCCGGCTGAGCGGGCGGGCGCGGTCCGGCGCCTCGAGCTGCCCCGCCCACACTTAGCGCGCCGCAGCGCGGGGTATAGGCTCGGGCCGAGTGCCCAGCGACGAGGTGACTGACCGAGGGTCGAATGCCGGGGCTTCCGCCGTCCGGTACGCAGGCGCCACCAAGCGTTATCCCGGCTCTGCCGTCGCCGCCGTCGACGACCTCACGCTCGAGCTGCCGGCCGGCGAGATCTGCGTCCTCGTCGGGCCCTCGGGCTGCGGTAAGACGACCGCGATGCGGATGGTCAATCGCACCGTCGAGCTGACCGCGGGCGACATCTTCATCGGCGACCGATCGGTGCGCGAGCGCAACCCGGCGCAGCTGCGCCGCGAGATCGGCTACGTGATTCAGCAGATCGGCCTCTTCCCCCATCGCACGATCGCCGAGAACGTCGCCGCGGTCCCGCAGCTCCTCGGCTGGAAGAAGGAGCGCGCCGCGGCGCGGAGCGCCGAGCTACTGGCCCTGGTCGGCCTCGATCCCGGCCTCGCCGACCGCTACCCGGCGCAGCTCTCCGGTGGCCAGCAGCAGCGCGTCGGTGTCGCCCGCGCCCTCGCCGCGGACCCGCTGGTGATGCTGATGGACGAGCCTTTCGGCGCGATCGACCCGATCAACCGCGAGCGCCTGCAGAACGAGTTCCTCCGCCTGCAGGCGGAGATCGGCAAGACCGTCCTCTTCGTCACCCACGACATCGACGAGGCGATCAAGATGGGCGACCGGATCGCGGTGATGCGCGAGGGCGGCAAGGTCGCCCAGTACGCGACCCCGGCCGAACTGCTGATGGCCCCGGCCGACGAGTTCGTCGAGGACTTTGTCGGCGCCGACCGGGCGCTGAAGCGGCTGGCGCTGATGCGGGTCGCCGACATCGACCTCTGGGAGGCCCCGCTCGCCTACGTCGGCCAACCGAGCAGCGAGGTGCGGGCGAAGCTGGCGGGCGCCGAGGTCCCCTACCCCCTGCTGGTCGACAGCGAGCGCCGCCCGCTCGGCTGGCTCTCCGAGCGCGATCTCGCCGGAGAGCTGGTTCCCTCGCGGCCGGACTCGCCGCTCGGCCCCTTGCTCGACCTCGACGACGTGATGCGCGACGCGCTCGCCGACCTGCTGCAGGGCGAGGCCCAGTACGCCGCCGTGGCCGACCACGAAGGGCGCATCGCCGGCGTCCTCTCGGTCGAGATCATCTCCGAGTTCCTCGCCTCGCCCAAGGCGAAGACCGAGGATCACCCGGCGGCGGAGCGGCCGCATGGCTAACGGCGTAGCACTGGCCGCCGTCGGCGAAGTCGGCAAAGGCTTCATCCAGGAACGAACCTCCGACACCCTCCCCTGCCAGGCGACCGAGAAGCTCTTCTGCTTCGACTGGGCCAGGGAAAACATCGATCGCTACGGGACGCCGACCGTTCAGCATTTGCAGCTGGTCGCACTCGCCGTGCTGTTCGGCTTCGCGATCGCCTTTACCCTCGCCCTGCTCGCCCATCGCCGGCGCTGGCTGCAGTCCCCCCTGCTGGCGGCGACCGGAGTCCTCTACACGATCCCCAGCGTCGCCTTCTTCTTCCTCCTGCTGCCCTTCACCGGTCGCGGCGTCGATACGGCGGTCATCGCCCTCACCGCTTTCAACCTGCAGGTCATCTACCGCAACACGATCGTCGGCCTCTCCAACGTCCCGGCGTCCGTCAAGGAGGCCGCCAGGGGAATCGGCCAGACCGATTGCCAGGTTCTCTGGCGGGTCGAGCTGCCGCTGGCGACGCGGGAGATCATCGCCGGCCTGCGGATCGCCACGGTCAGCACGGTCGCGATCGCGACCCTCGCCGTATTCGCCGGGGGCGGCGGCCTGGGAGTGCCGATCAAGCAGGGCGGGATCGACTTCAAGACCAACATCATCATTGCCGGCGGGATCGCGATCCTGATGGCGCTTGCTTTTGACCTGATCCTGCTCACGATCCAGCGCCTCGTCACCCCCTGGGAAAGGGTGGCGCGAGCGTGACCGCCTTCATCGTCCCGCAGCTCCCGCTTAGCTCGATCCAGGGCGCGCTCGAATTCATCTTCGAGCCCCAGCCATCCAACGTGACCGGCGGCAAGCTGGTTGGCGGCTTCGATCAGACCCTCGAACTGGCGCTTACGCAGCTCGAAGTGACCGTCTTCGCCCTGGCGCTCTCGATGGTCCTGGCGCTGCCGGCCGGCCTCTATCTCGGGCACAAGGGAGTCGGCGAGCTGCTGGCGGTCGGCCTCGGCAACGCCGGGCGGGCGATCCCCGAGCTGGCCCTGATCGCCTTCATGGCGGCGGCGATCGGCGTCGGCACGCTCAACCTGACGATCGCACTTGCCGTCCTCGGCATCCCCCCGATCCTCACCAACGCCTTCGTCGGGATCCGCCAAGTCGACCGCGCCCCGGTGGAGGCGGCCCGCGGGATCGGGATGACCGAGCGCGAGATCCTCTTCAAGGTGGAGGTGCCGCTCGCGATCCCGACCCTGATGGCCGGCATCCGGCTGGCGACGATCGCGATAGTCGCCACCGCCACGATCGCGCCCCTGGCCGGCGTGCTGACCTTGGGCGACTACATCATCAACGAAAACGTCTACGGCGAGAACGGCGTCGTGGCCGGGGCGATCGTCGTCGCCGTGATGGCGCTGACGTTCGAGCTCCTGCTCGCCTTGCTGCAGCGCCGCCTGACTTCGAAGGGGCTGAAGCTGAGGCCCGCATGAGAGTCCAACCAAACAAGAGAGGATCACTCGATGAGGACCAAGACAACCCGGTTGAGCTGGCTAGCGGCCTGTATGGGGCTTGCGCTCGTCCTGAGCCTCGGCCTCGCCGCCTGCGGTAGCAGCGACGACAACACCAGTGGGAAATCGACAGCGGCTGGAAGCGGCGAAGGAGGAGGCGCAATCGCCTCCAATCCCGCCAACGGCAAGGTCACCCTGACGATCGGCTCGAAGAACTTCGCCGAATCGGAAATCACCGGCGAGATCTACGCCCAGGCCCTCGAAGCCGCCGGCTACAAGATCAAGACAGACCTCGGCCTCGGATCGGAAACGATCGCCCTGAAAACGCTGAAGCAGGGAGAGATCTCCGGCTATCCCGAATACACCAGCACCACGCTCGAGTCCCTGTTCAGCCTCGAACCCGGCGAAGTCCCGGCCGACGCCCAGTCGGCCTATGAAAAGGCGAAGGCCGAACTCGAAAAAGACGGCCTGACCGCCTTCCCGCCGACGCCGTTCTCCAGTGCCAACGCGGTCGGGACGACGACGAAGTTCGCCGAAGAAGAAGGCCTGGAAACGGTCTCCGACCTCGAAGGCAAGTCGGAAAGCATGAGCCTCTACGGTTCGCCCGAGTGCCGCCAGCGGATCGACTGCCTGGCTGGCCTCGAAAAGTACTACGGGCTCAAATTCAAGTCCTTCCACCCGGTCGACATCGGCCTCCGCTACACGGTCCTCGAAAAGGGACAGGCCGACCTCTCGATCCTCTTCACGACCGACCCACAGCTCTCGGCGGAGAAAGACAAGTTCGTGATCCTCGAAGACGACAAGCAAGTCTTCCCGGCCGGCAACGTCATCTTCATCACCGATCAGTCAACAGCCAAAAAGGCTGGACCGGACTACGAAAAGACGATCGTTGCGGTGCAGAAGGGCTTGACGCTCCCGGTTGTGCAGGAGCTCAATGCTCGGGTCGAACTCGAAAAGAAATCGGCTAAGCAGGTGGCCGGCGAATACCTCAAGTCGGCGGGGGCCGTCGGGGAGGGGGTAGGCGCCGGGGGGAGGGGGGGGGGGGGGCGGGGGGGGGGGGGGGGGGGGGG
>JAWVFJ010000029.1:0-35302 GCA_033856275.1 Solirubrobacterales bacterium | reverse complement strand
GACGGCGACCGGATCTCCCGCGATGCCGTCGCCTCGCTTTTCTCCAACGGGATCGACCCGATGGTCGTAATCCGCTGGAAGGACATGTTCGCGGTGCTCGAGGAGGCGATCGACGCGACCGAGACGGCGGCGCAGATCATCGAGGGAATAGTCATCAAGAACTCGTGACGGCCGCGTCGTGAGCTCCGACATCATCTTGGTCATCGTCGTCGCCACGGCGCTGGCATTCGACTTCACCAACGGCTTCCACGACACCGCCAACGTCGTCGCCACCTCGATCTCGACCGGGGCGGCCCGTCCCCAGGTGGCGATCGGGGTTGCCTCACTGCTCAACTTCGCCGGGGCGTTCATCTCGATCTCGGTGGCGGCGACGGTCGCCAACGACGTCGTCAATTCCGCCGTGATCACCCCGACCATCGTCTTCGCTGGCCTGATCGGGGCGATCGCCTGGAACCTGATCACCTGGTCCTTCGGCCTGCCCTCCAGTTCCTCTCATGCGCTGATCGGCGGCGTGGTTGGCTCAGCGGTAGCAGCTGCGGGCTTCGACGCCGTAATCGCCGACGGACTGGTCGGCAAGGTTCTGATCCCGGCCGTGATCGCGCCGGTGCTGGCCTTCCTCGTCGCCGGCATCGCGATCGGGCTCGTATACCGCGTCGTCGGCAAGCAGCGGCCGGGGACGGTGACCCGCGGCTTCCGTTACGGCCAGATCATCTCCAGCAGCTTGCTCGCGCTCGCCCACGGCACCAACGACGCGCAGAAGACGATGGGAGTGATCACTTTGGCCCTGGTTGCCAATGGTACCCTCGGCGCAAATGCCGATCCACCGTTGTGGGTGATCATCTCGGCGGCGGCGGCGATCGCGCTTGGCACCTACAGCGGCGGTTGGCGAATCATTCGCACGACCGGAACGCGAATCATCAAGATGGACGCTGCGCAGGGCTTTGCTGCTCAGGGCGCGGGTTCGGCGGTGATCCTCGCCTCGACCCACTTCGGCTTTCCGCTCTCGACCACGCATGTGATCAACGGCGGCATTATGGGGGCGGGGGCCGGCAAGCGCGTCTCGGCGGTGCGCTGGGGGGTTGCCGGCAACATCGTCACCGCTTGGCTGCTGACCCTGCCCGCCGCGGCGGCGATCGGCGCACTGGCCTACGGTTTGACCGCGATCTTCGGTAACGGTGCGCTGGGCCCGGTGCTGGTCACGCTGATGTCGCTCTTGCTGATCGCCGCCGTCTTTACCCGCCGCTCGCGCCAGGGCGCCCCGATCCCGGCGAGCTGACCGATGGCCGTCGTCGTCGAGACCAAGGAGCTGCTCGAGACGGTCATCGCCTCGGTGATCGCTGGGGTCGGCGTCACCGTGGTCTTCTCGGTTGCGATTTGGGGAGTCGCCCGCTTCGCCGATCTCAGCCGCAGCGAGCGGCCGCTCGCTGCGGGCGCTGCCGCGGGGCTGGCCGGCCTAGCGCTGATGACTACCCTCGCAGCCGTCGTCTTCGGCATCGTCGTCATGTCCAGCAAGTAGGCCGCGGCCCGGAGGCCAGGGCGTAGAATTTTTCCCATGCGGACGCTGCGCGATGTCGCGATCATCATGGTTCTGGCGCTGGTAGTGGCCTTCGCCCCTGCGGGGGGCAACGTCGCCGAAGCGATTCTGACCGCGATCACGATGGGCTTCCTCGCCGCGCTTGCCTGGATGCTGTTCGTGCTCAGTCGCCAGAACCAGCTCACCTTGGCGACGCTGACCGATGCCCGCCGGGCAATCCTCTACGCGGCGATCGGGATGATCGCGTTGCTGATTGCCGGCAGCGACGAGCTCTTCTCCAGCGGTGGCGGCACCCTGGTCTGGATCGTCCTGCTCGGCGCCTCGGTGGCGGCGATCTGGCGGATCTGGATCGACGCCAATACCTACTGATAACGGGCATTGATCCATGGGTGTGAGTGATTCGCGCGCTTGAGTGCGCCACGGGCGCGTTCGTGCCTGCAAGGGTCGTGGCGTGCCGCCCCGGATCGTCAGCAGCGCAGGCCACAGGGAGGAAGGGACCGCCTCGGTCGAGCTGATCGCAGTGGTCCCATTCCTGCTGCTGGCGGTTCTGGTGGCGGCACAGCTGGCGCTCGCCGGCCAAGCGCTGTGGTCGGCTGGCGTTGCGGCGCGGGCGGGGGCAAGGGCGGCGCTGGTGGGGAGAGACGCCGAGGCGGTTGCACGGCAGGCGTTGCCAGCGACGTTTCGCAGCAGCGCACACGTGAGCGATACGGGCGGCGTCTCGGTCCAGGTGACGATTCCGCGCCTGCTGCCGGCGTTGCCGCGGCTGACGGTGGGAACAAAGAGTGGTCTGGACGGCGAATAAGGAGGGCGGACAGGCGACGGTGGAGTTGCTCGCCGCAATTCCCCTGCTGTTGCTCGCGGGCTCGGTTGCGCTTCAACTTCTGCTCACCGGTTACGCGCTGACCCTGGCCGACGGCGCGGCGGAGGCCGGGGCGCTGGCGCTTGCCGCTGGCCGGCCGGCGAAGAGCGCCGCTGAAGAGTCATTGCCAGCCTGGGCGGACAGCGACAGCGAAGTCTCGGTGGCCGGGGGAGAGGTGACGGTACGGCTGACCCCGCCTTCGCTGTTCTCCACCATTGCCGACCGACTGGCTGTCACGAGCACGAGCTATGCAAGGTCGGCTGCGCGATGAGGGGTCGCGTGATCCTTGTTACGGCCGTGGCCGGGGCGCAAGGATCCAGAGTTGCCGCTGCGGCGCTCGCCTGCGCCGGCTCGGATCCCGATCGCCCAGGCTTGCTGATCGATCTGAGCGGTGGTCGTCCGCCGCGTCCCACGCTCATCGCTTCGAGTGGGGCGCGCGAACTGGAGGAGCGATTGGCCGTCCACTTGCCACAGACGCGCGCAGCATCCCGTGGGCAGACTTGTCATCTCACGGTTAGTGGTGATCCTGATGCCTTTGAGTGCGTGCGCACGGCGCTGCCGCTGGTCCGCGACTCGATCGCGGTTGTGCATGCCCCACCGGGGATGTTTCAGGAAACGCTGGTCGCGCCTGGCATCGAGCCCACCGGTGTCCTGCTGCGGGCCGATCTTGCCTCGGACCGTGCGCTCACCGCCCTTGCAGTGCGTGACCTGCTTGATCGCGGTCTCGCCGTCCGCATCCTCAAGCGCTCTCTCGCCTGGGTGCCGGCGCGCCGCGCGCTTTTCGGCGTCCTCCCGCCGGAATCTCCCGGAGGAATACCACTTCGCCTTCGCAAAACCCTTTTGGAAAGCGAAATTTTGGCGGCGCACACGTGCTACGGTAATTCATATGACGAGGAAGCTGACCCAGCGGGAACTGCGCAACAGCAGCGGGGAGATCATGCGCGCGCTGGACGAAGGTCAAGACTTCATCGTCACGCGGAACGGCAAGCCAGTCGGTGAGCTGCGCCCCTACAAACCCCGGCAATTCGTTCCCCGGGACGTCTTCCTTGCAGCATTCGAAGACGCGCCCCACATCGACTACGAGAGGTTCATCGAAGACATCGACGCTTACGCCGATCAAGATCCTACGCCCCGTGGCTGAACCCCCCGGGGAGCGAGGACTCATCGATACATCTGTGGTGATCGGCATCGACGAAGTCGATGCCGATCGGCTTCCGACCAAGATCTCGATCTCTTCGCTGACGCTTGCCGAGCTGACCTCGGGCCCGCATGCCGTTTCCGACGAGATGGAGCGAGCTCGGCGCCAACGTCGCCTCCAACGCTTCGAGGCGGGCATCGACGCCATCGCTTTCGACGCTGCCTGTGCTCGCGCCTACGGCCCTATCTACGTCGGGGCTGTCGCGATGGGTCGCAAGCCACGCGGGGCGCGTGCCGTCGACCTGATGATCGCGGCGACGGCGCTCGCCCACGATCTCGCCCTCTATACGCGCAACGCCAAAGATCTCCACGGGCTCGAGGAGCTGATCGAGATCGTCGACGTGAGCGTCTGACTGCAGCGGCTCGCGCTTGCCGTCGCCCCGGTTCGCATTTCGCCAGAATCGCCGCATGCTGACCGTCGCAGTCACTGGCCCAACCGGGGAGATAGGCAGGGCCTTCATCTCGGCGCTGGAGCGCACGCCCGAGGTCGACCGCGTGATCGGCATGGCGAGGCGGCCGTTCGACCTCGCCGGGCATGGCTGGGAGAAGACCGAATACCGCCGCGGCGATGTGCTCGACCGCGAGGCGGTCGAGTCGCTGGTTGAGGACGCCGATGTTGTCGTCCACCTCGCCTTCGCCATCGTCGCTGGCGACAGCGACAGCCGCGAGGTAAATCTCACCGGCTCGCGCAACGTCTTCGAGGCCACGGCTGCGGCCGGGGCCAAGCGGCTCGTCTACACCTCCTCGGTCGCCGCCTACGGCTTTCACCGTGGCATGCCCGCCCTGCTCGATGAGGAAGAGCCTGTGCGTGGCACCTCACGTCATCCGTACTCCGCTCACAAGGCGGCGGTCGAGGCTGAGCTGGAGGCGGCCCTCGTTGATTCCAAGACCGAGGCCTACGTCTTCCGCCCCTGTATCGTCGCCGGGCCGGAAGCGACGTTGTTGCTGGACCTGATTCCGCTGTTGGCGATGGGCCAGCGGATCCCCGGTCCAGTGCGTTGGGCGCTGGGCAAGGTACCCGAGCTGCGCCCGGTGCTACCCGATCCCGGTGTGCCCTTTCAGCTCGTCCACCACGACGACGTCGCCTCGGCGCTCACCGCCGCGGTCCTCGGTCACGGCGAGCGGGGCGTCTACAACCTGGCCGGGCCCGGCCAGCTGACGATCACCGATCTGGCCCACGCGCTGGGTTGGCACGCGGTGCCGGCGCCGCACCTAGCGGTCGGCGTTGCGGCCGAGGCGGTCGCGTTGATGCCGTTTCTACCCGACGAGGCGGCCTGGATCGAGGCGGTCAGGCGTCCCGTCCTAATGGACACCACCCGGGCTCGCCGCAAGCTGCACTGGATGCCGCACCACGACGCTCGCGAAACCCTGAAACAGACGGTCGCCGCCGTCCGTACGCGGTAAGCCCCGCGTGCCTTCGCGGGCTCAGTAGCCGTAGGGGTAAGGATTTTCCGGTTGCGGTTGCGGTTCAGGCGCTGGTTTCGCCATCTCGGGCAATGCCGCCGCGTGCCAGGTGCCGACGTCTTTAATTCCCTCTCCGTTCACCTGTCCGGCTTTTGCATCGCCGCCGAAGCGATAGAGCGGTCGACCTCGATAGGTGACCTGCGAGCCACCGTCTGGTCGCATGATCGTGCCGAGCTTCGCCGGGCCGGTGGGGCGTACGCCGGCGGGAACGAGCAGCGGATGCCAAACAGAGAGGCATGAGCCGGTGCAGATGAAGTTTCCCTGCTTCTCGACGCTGAGGCTGTAGAGGGTGCGGCCGCTGGTCGTGGTGAGGATGGTCTTGCCGAGCGTCGTGTTTTCGGCCTTTGCGGCAACGCGCTTGCTCGGCTTGGCGGCCTGGCTAGGAGTGGCAACGGCGGCGATCAGGGCAATGGCCAGGAGGCCCAGCAGGATGGTGCGAACCTTGGAAGGGCGCGGCGTGGCAGATGGCTTCATCGGGTCTCCTCGGCTTGGTTGGCGGCTAGCTGGTTCTACGGTCCGCGGGCCGGAATGGTTCGCAATTCATTCGGCGCAAAGTCGCGCGCCTGAGCGCACCACGCGCGCGCTCGGCCTCGCCAGGGTGAGGATATGGAAGCGAGGGGTGAGGACGGCCAGGTGCTGCCGCTGGCGCTCGGTGGGGCGATCGCCTTGGTTGCGGGCGCTCTGGCATTGGTAGCGATTGCCGGCGCCTTGGTGGGGAAGGGACGGGCGCAGCGGGCCGCCGACCTGGTCGCGATCTCGGCCGCACGCTCGATGCGCGATGACCTGGAGCACATCCTCTCTCCCGCCCACCTGCCCAACGGGTCGCCCAACCCAAGCCACATCGAGAAGGCCACCTACCTGGCTCGTGCACGATTTGCGGCTTTGCAGGCTGGCAAGGCCAACGACGTGGCCGCGGCAAGCCTGCGGATCGGCTTTCCCGACCAAGGCTCATTCGCGCCGGTGCGGGTCAAGGTCGTCGTCCTTGCCGAGGTCAAAGTCGGCAAGGAACACGGCCACACGGAAGCCTCAGCGGTCGCCGAAGTTGCCGCGCCGTCAAATCCATCCGGCGAAGCGTCGACGACGATGGCGACAGGCGGCGGCTACAGCGGCCCATTGGTCTCCCGGCAGGGACACGGAATGAGGCCCGATGTCGCCACCGCATTCGACCGCATGGCCGCCGCGGCAAGCCAGGCGGGCCTTGCCCTCGTCGTCAACTCTGCCTTCCGCTCCGACGCCGAACAGGCGGTGCTATTTGCTGCCCATCCGGATCCAACGTGGGTGGCTCCCCCGGGACACTCACTGCATCGCTGTGCGACCGAGCTCGACCTCGGGCCAGAAACCGCATACGGCTGGCTGGCCGCCAACGCGGGTCATTTTGGCTTCGTCCAGCGCTATAGCTGGGAGGCTTGGCACTTCGGATACACGCAGGGCCCGGCGCCCTGCTCTCAGGCGGGCAACTCGGTTGGGGCAGGAGGCGTCGCGACCGGGGCGGGAGGCGACGGCGTCTTTTCTTCGACCGCGCTACCTTCGTTCGTCCCGGCGCGCTTTCGTGCACCGTTGGTTCGCTCCGCCACCCACTGGAACGTCTCCGCCGCCCTGCTTGCCGCTCAGCTGATGGCCGAGTCGAACTTCAACCCCTTCGCCGGCTCGCTCGCCGGGGCGCAGGGGATAGCGCAGTTCATCCCCTCCACCGCAGTCGCCTACGGTCTGCGCGACCCCTTCGACCCGGTGGAAGCAATCGACGCCGAGGCCCATCTGATGTCCGACCTAATCCATCAGTTTGGCTCGCCCCAACTGGCCCTCGCCGCCTACAACGCCGGCCCCGCTCCGGTCGAAGCCTGTCACTGCGTCCCGGCCATTCCCGAGACCACCGCCTACGTCAGCCGCATCCTCGCCCTGCTCGGCGGCGCCGGCGCGCTGGTCATGCCGAACTTCGAAGTGAGGCTGGTCTCGTGAGTATGGTCCCGCAGCGACCGCATCGGTTCGTCCGCATCGGGTATTCAGGATGGATGGGGATGCGACGCTCGAGGCTTTGCACGCTTGCGGCTGCGGCAGTTCTAATGGTGGCTTTCCCCGCTGGGCTGGGGGCCAGTGTGAGCATGGCTACGCCGAGCTGCGCCGAAGGGCCGCAGGCCGCCGGCGGAACGATTTACGGGACGCCCTGTGACGACCGCATCGTCGCCCCGCCTGGTGTCGCCTCTGTCAATGGGGGAGGGGGAGACGACACGATTCTGGCCGCCCCGATCACGGCTGCCTCAGACTGCTCGAACGAATGCCGTCTCGGAGTGGGGAGCCAGACCTTCGAAGGCGGTCCCGGCAATGACATCGTCTACGGCGAGCGCGGCAACGACCGTCTCTTTGGCGGCCCCGGCAACGACCAGCTTTTCGGCGGCATCGGCGACGACCAGCTGAAAGGTGGCCCCGGCGACGATCGTCTCGCTGGCGGCTTCGGGGCAGACGCGATCGACGGAGAAGGCGACAACGACTACGTTCGCGGCGACGCAACCCAGGACAACCTTCGCGATACGGGCGGCGGCACCGACACGCTCAGCTACTCGACCGGGGTCACGCCGGGATTCTTCGACAACCACCCATTTGACTCGGCGGGTTCCAAAAACCTGCCCTCGCAAGGCGGCGAGCGCGGCGTCTATCTCGACCTGACGGCCAATGAAGGAGACAACGGCGTCGCGCCCACCGGCGGTGGGATCGACGAAGTCGAAGGTGCTTCCTTCGAGACGCTGATCGGCACGCCGTACTCCGACTACATCGTCGGCGGCGAAAAGGCCGAGACGATCTTCGGGGGCGGTGGCGGCGATGTGATCTTCGGCAACGGCGGCAACGACACCCTGCGCGGCGGTGCCGATGGCGACCACCTCGACGGCGGCAGCGGCACGAACGTCCTCGACGGAGGTGCCGGGAGCGATCACTGTGAGAACCCGACCGGCGGCGCCAACTGCGAGTCGGCGGTAAACAAAGGAGGCCTGGTGTTGCGCGACGCGAGCAAGGTCAGCGTCGGCCTGATGGCACCCGAGTACACAGCCTATTCGGAGCTCTACCTCACCGGCAGCAGCGGCAAAGACATCGTCACCGCCAGCTATGAAACCTCCCCTTCGCCACGCGTCACCTTCATCCTTGGCGGCGGCTCGGTGGCCCAGTTCGATGCGGGTTCTTCCGCTGGTGGCGGCTGCGAACCACCCGGTCTGAGCCAGGTCGTCTGCCCTCTGCTCACGCCCCTCGACTCGCTGGTCCTCGCCGGCATGGGCGGGGAAGACTCGTTGCAGGCAAGCGGCTTCCCATCATCCGTTTCGGTGATCACCGCCGGCGGGGAAGGGGACGACACGCTGACCGGCGAGGACTCGACCGAAGACGTCCTGGTCGACGGTCCCGACGAAGGCGACGACACCCTGAGCGCGCTGGCCGGCGACGACGCGCTACTCAACAACGGGGGCACCGACCATCTCTTTGGTGGCGTCGGCAACGACCTCTTCCTCTCCAACTCGATCTGTAACGGCGACGTGATCGACGGCGGCGCCGGCGGCGAACGCGACAACGCTTCCTGGGCGAAGTTCAAATCCGCCGTCGAGGCGAGGATCGGGGCGGGCGACGCGGGCAAACCGGGCGTCGGGGGCAGCCCCGAATGCACCAGCGGCAGCCTCGACTCGCTGGTCGGGATCGAGGACCTCGAGGGCACCTCCTCGAACGACGTCTTCTACGGTGGACCGGCGAACAATCAGTTGCTCGGCTGGGGTGGCTCCGACAGCTACTTCAGCGGCGATGGCACTGACGTGATCCTCGCCAACTCGGGTGACGACGATGCGCCGGTAGATTGCGGCGAAGGGACCGACACCGCGCTTGTCGACCGGCCGCCAAAACATGACGTCGCCGCATCGAACTGCGAGACCGTCCAGGAAGCCGACGTGAACAGCTTCCGAATCGAAACCCAACTGCCGCCACCGCCTCCGCCGGAAGAATCGAGCGTGCAGGCCGAGCCACCCGCCCCGGCGCCGGCGCCCAAAGCGCCGTCCCAGCCCCAGCTTCCGACGCGACCCAAGTCCTGCCTTCCCCACAGCAACGCCGGTCGACTGAGTTGTGGGGTACGGCCCCGTCGGCTCGGGATCGGCGCTCTCGGTCTCCTCGACAACATCCATTGGCGGCACTGGGGCGCGCGCAAGACGGTTGGATTCGGACACCTCGCGGTTTCGGGCGGGTGCTGCGATCCGGGCCTGAGCGCCCGCGCGAAGATCAGGGCAAGCGGTCCAGCACTGTGCCGCGGGCGACGCTGGTACACGCGGCTGACGATCACCTACGGCCGCAACTACCGCAGGACATACGTACGCGGCGAGCCCAGCGCCACTCCCTGCGACTAAACTGGCCGCCGATGGCGAGCGTCGATGTACAGGGGGTCGAGGGTATGCAGTCGCTGCTCGGGCAGGAGATCGGCCCGAGCGAGTGGCGCACCGTCACGCAGGCGGACATCGATGCCTTCGCCGACCTCTCCGGCGATGACCAATGGATCCACGTCGACGTCGAGCGCGCCAAGGCCGAGAGCCCCTTCGGCACGACGATCGCCCACGGCAACCTCACCCTCTCCCTGGTCGACGGCTTTCGCAAGGAACTGATCTCCTCGACCGGCTTCGCCCTTGGCGTCAACTACGGCTGGAACAAGATCCGCTTCCCCGCGCCGGTCCCCGTCGACGCCAGAGTCCGCGGACGCGCCGAGGTCGTCTCGGTAGACGAAATAGGCGATGGCTGGTGGCAGGTGGTGACCCGTTTCACCCTCGAGGTAGAGGGCAACGAGAAGCCGTGCTTCGTGGGGGACTCGGTGACGCGGGTGATGGCGCCCACCGCCTGACGGACTGCCTGCTCGGTCTCACTGCTCACCTTCCAACGAAGCGGCTACTGCGCACATTTATCTCTGGCTACGGCCAGATAAAGAGGCGTCCGGAAACCGGGATATTGGAGCGGGTTGCGTAACCCATCCTGCAGAGCCCACTTACGTGCGGTAGCGGGCCAGGATCGCCGGGCTTCGCGCCACATGAACGTGACGGCGTTCGCGGCTCGGACCGGGCATTCCGTGATTCTCAGCCTCGCTTCGCGTAATCCCCGATCTCGCCGAAATCGACCATCACGCAGGCCTCGGGGCCGGGGACCTCGGCATCGTGGCCTGGCGGGATAGCGAACACGTCACCGGCGCTTATCTCCGCCTCTGTGCCGTCGTCCATGAAGACCCGCATGCTGCCCGATAGCACGTAGCCGAAATGGGCTACCTGGCACGAGTCGGTGCCGGCAATCGGCTTGACGTTCTCCGACCACTTCCAGCCGGGCTCGAAGGTACCTTCGGCGACCGCATGGCCGGCGAGTTGGACCACCTTTGCCTGGCCGTTCCCCTCGAACTGGCGGGTCTCGTCGGGAGAGTCGAAGTTCTTGACCTCAACTGCCATGATTTCCTTTCGTCGTTGGGCTTTTCGCGACCGTACACCCGCAAATGCCCTGTGACAAACGGCAACGAGCCTGGGACGAACCAGTGATGGAACCCCGTCAAACGAAGTTCAAGCTCGCAAATGGCGCCCGTCTGGCAACGGGCGCCGCGCTAGCCCTGTCTACTTGACCGTGAGCGTGCCTTCCATGCCGGCTTCGCGGTGGCCGGGGACTGAGCAGTAGTAGGTGTAGGTGCCGGGTTTGAGGTCGACGGTGGTGGAGGTGGAGCCGGCGGCGATCAGTTCGGTCTTGCCTACTTCTTCTCCACTCGAAGATTCGATCGCGACGTCGTGAGTGAGGGACTGGGGGTTTTTGAATTCGACCGTGACTTTGCCCGGTTTGGCCGTCGCGCTGGTGGTCGTGTAAGCGAGTTCGCCGCCTGGGTCGGCTTCGAACTTGATACTCGAGGCCGCGCCTCCGCCTCCGCTGTTGCTTTCTTCCTTGGCCGCGCCCTGCTCGGCGGTGCTTTCGCCGCCTTCGCTGGTGGCCGTCGTGCTGGAACTGTTGCTACTGCTGCTGCCGCAGGCAACGAGGGCTAGCGCGGCTAGGGCGAGGACAAGAAACGCGACGGCCTTCTTCATGACGACTGGTCCTTTCCTGGGGGACGGATGCTCAAGGAGAACTGTAACTGCAATACGCAGGGGATTCTCGCCTAGTTCAGCGGCCATGGAACTCCGGGGTGCCGCCGCCGAAGAAGGCCTCGACGCCATTGCGCAGGTCCTCGGTCGCCATGCTGTCGGCGATGCCGTGGCGCTCCAATTGTAGGTGCTCGGTGATGTTGTGCTCGATGCTCGCGCCGACCAAGCGCTTTGCCATGCGCACGTAGTGGGGCGCCATGGCACCCAACTTCTCGGCCTTCGCGTGGGCCCGTTCGATTAGCTCATCGGGGGCGACCACCTCGGCGACGATTCGCTCCGCGAGAGCGTCCTGCGCCTTCATGTTGGGATCGTCGAGCAACAATTCGAGTGCCCGGCTCGGCCCCACGACGCGTGGTAGAAAGTAAGTCATGCCGCCGTCCGGCGAGGCGCCGATCCGCCCGTAGGCACAGGCGAAGAAGGCGGCTTCGGAGGCGATGCGGACGTCGCAGGCGAGCGCCAGCGAGAAGCCGGCTCCCGCCGCCGGTCCGTTGACGGCGCAGATCACCGGGTAGGGGATCCGGCGCAGGTCGACGATCGCCGCGTGCAGCGCCTCGGCGCCGCGCCGCACTTCCGAGGGCAGGTCGATCTCCTCGTCGGAGACGCCGCGCTGAAACCAGTTGACGTCGCCGCCGGCACAGAAGGCCTTGCCGGCGCCGGTGATGATCAGCGCTCGGATCGCCGCCCGGTCGGCGAGCCAGGCGAAGGCGACGGTCATCTCGCCGATCATCTCCGGGCTCATCGCGTTGAAGGCGTCGGGCCGGTCGAGGGTGAGCGTGCCGATATCTCCGTCGATCTCGATCCGCAGCGTCTTCAACTCGGGTGGGCTGCTGCTCAGGGTCTCGGTGCTCATCTCACTCTCCGTAATCGCGAGGTGTCTGTCTTGGCTGGCCGGCATGGCAACTTGGCCGGGTGGCCAGGAGCCTACTCTTTGACCGGTGAGCAAAGACAACGGCAGCGACGAGCTCTCGCGCGCGGAACGGATCGCGCAGCAGCGCCGCGAGCTGCCCGATTCGCCCGGCGTCTACCTCTTCCACGGCACCGACGGCGAGACGCTCTACGTCGGCAAGGCGCGCTCGATCCGCAAGCGGGTCGCCTCGCATTTCTCGGCGGGCGGCGAGAGCCGTCTCACTTCTCGGGTCGACCGGATCGAGTGCCTGGTCACATCGACCGAGGCCGAGGCGCTGCTGACCGAGCAGACCTTCATCAAGCGCCACCGCCCCCGCTTCAACATCCGCCTGCGCGACGACAAGTCCTATCCCTACGTCTGCGTCAGTCTCGACGAGGACTACCCGCGCGTCTACTTCACCCGCGAGAAGCACCGCAGCGGCCGCGCCTACTTCGGTCCCTTCTCCAGCGCCAAGCGTGTGCGGGAGACGCTCGACCTGCTCGGCAAGCTCTTTCAGTTCCGCACCTGCGAGGGCAAGGAGCCGGGCCGCCGCTCCGGCAGTCCCTGTCTCGACTACTACATCAAGCGCTGCGGGGCGCCCTGTGTCGGCTACATCACTCGCGATGAGTACCGCCGCAACATCGAGGCGATCGTCGACTTCCTCTCCGGCCGCTACCGCCGGGTCGAGGCCGACGAGCGGGAGAAGATGGAGGAGGCGGCCGCGGCGCGCGAGTTCGAGCGCGCCGCCCTGCACCGCGACCGCCTCAAGGCAATCCAGTCGCTGTTCGAGCGCCAGCGCGTCGCCGGGGGCACGGTCGGCACCGCCGATCTGATCGGCGTCGCCGCCGAAGGGCAGGACGCTAACGCTCAGGTCTTCCAGGTGCGCGATGGGATTCTCGCCGAGCGGCAGAGCTTCTACCTCGACAACCAGGCCGAACGCGACCTGGCCGAGGTCGCCGAGGAGTTCGTCGGCCAGTACTACTCGGCTTCGCCAGCGATGCCACGCACGATCATCGTCGGTCCCTACCTGCATGACCGCGCCGAACTGCTCGAGGCGGCTCTGAGCGAGCGCCGGGGTAGTGCGGTCGAGGTGCGGGTCGCCGAGCGCGGCGACAAGCGCCGACTGCGCGAGCTGGCCGAGCGCAACGCCCGCCTCGCCCTCGATCAGGACCGCTTGCGCCGCGAGCACCGCCGCCAGCGGCGGGTCGAGTCGCTGGCCAGCCTGCGGGAGGCGCTTGGCATGCAGGAGTTGCCGGTGCGGATCGAGGGCTTCGACATCTCCAATCTCGGCGGCGAGCACACCGTTGCCTCGATGGTGGTGTTCGAGGGGGGTGCGACGAAGAAATCCGATTATCGGAGGTTCCGCGTGCGGGGCGAGAACGGCGACGGCCGCGGTCCCGGTCCCGACGACTTCGCTTCGATGGAGGAGATCCTGGGGCGGCGGATGAACCGCTACCTCGAACAGGTCGACCTCTCCCCGCACGACCGCAAACGCGACGAGAGCTTCGCCTCGCTGCCCTCGCTGATCGTGATCGACGGCGGCAAGGGGCAGCTTTCGGCCGGGATGCGGGCGCTGGCGCCGTTCATCGACCGCGGCGTCATCGTGATTGGCCTTGCCAAGCGGCTGGAGGAGGTCTACGTGCCCGGCCGCACCGCGCCAGTCGACCTGCCGGCGGACTCGGAGGCTTCGAAGTTGCTGCAGCGGGTGCGCGATGAGGCGCACCGCTTCGCGATCGAGCATCACCGTGGCCGCCGTGACCGCGCGATGACCGGCTCGGTGCTCGACGAGTTGAAGGGGATCGGGCCGGTCCGCAAGCGAGCCCTGCTCCAGCACTTCGGCTCTCCAGAGCGCTTCGTCGCCGCCAGCCGCGAGGAACTGGAAATGGTGCCCGGCGTGCCTGGCAAGGTAGCCCGTGAGATCCACGAGCAACTGAACAGGACCGGCTGAAATGGCGAGCACCGGGGAAGCGCAGAAACTGGAGGCCGAACGCGACGGCGGCAGGCTCGGCCGCGAGGTCGAGCTCGTCGTCATCACCGGTCATTCCGGCGCTGGCAAGTCGGAGGCGATCGCCGCCTTCGAGGACGGCGGCTACTTCTGCGTCGACAACCTGCCGCCGCGGATGATCGGCAGCCTCGGCGAGCTCTTCCGCCACGAGGGCAGCGGTGTCGAGTGCGCCGCCGTCGTCTCCGACGTGCGCGGCGGCGACTACTTCGATGATCTGCTGCAGGTGCTCGACGACCTCGAGGCCGATGGTCTCAAACCGACCGTGCTCTTCCTCGAGGCCGACGAGGAGACGCTGGTCGACCGCTACAAGGAGACCCGCCGCCGTCACCCGCTGGCGCCGGAAGGACGGATCGTCGACGGGATCCGCGCCGAGCGCGAGCTATTGGCGCCGCTGCGCGAGCGCGCCGACGTGGTGATGGACACCAGCAACCTCACCGGCGGGACCCTGCGGCGCCGCATCGCCGAGGACATGCTCGGTCATCACGAAACCGGCAAGATGGCGCTGACGCTGCTCACCTTCGGGTTCAAGAACGGGCCTCCGCACGACTCCGACCTCACCCTCGACGTTCGCTTCCTGCCAAACCCGCACTACGTCGACGACCTGCGACCGCTGACCGGGCTCGACAAGCGGGTGCGCGACTACGTCGAGTCGGGGACGCAGGCCGGCGAGTTCTACGGGCGGCTGCTGCCGCTGCTCGACTTCCTCGTTCCCGCCTACGTCGCCGAGGGCAAGAGTCACCTGACGATCGCAATCGGCTGCACCGGCGGCCGCCATCGTTCGATCACCGTCGCCGACCGCATCCGCCGCGAGCTCGAAGGCCGCGAAGACGTCGTCGTGCACCTCAAGCACCGCGACACTGACGTCGAGTAGCCCGGCGCTGCGTGGCGGGGCGCCCTGCGTCCATAGAATCGCCCGGCTTTGAGCGATCCCGTCATCTCCATCCGCGGCCTGCGCAAGAGCTATGGCGACTTCGAGGCGGTGCGCGGCATCGATCTCGAGGTGCGGGCGGGCGAGGTCTTCGCCTTCCTCGGCCCCAACGGCGCTGGCAAGACGACCACGGTCGAGATCCTCGAGGGTTACCGCAAGCGCAGCGGGGGGGAGGTCGAGGTTCTGGGCGAGGACCCCCAGCGCGGCGACCGCGCCTGGCACGAGCGAATCGGCGTCGTCCTGCAGAGCTGCCGGCTCGACCCCTACCTGACGGTGCGCGAGTCGCTCGGCCTCTACGCCGGCTATTACCGGGCGCCGCGTCCCGTTGACGAGGTGATCGAGCTGGTCGGCCTCGCCGGCAAGGCGGACGTCCGCGCCAGCGGCCTCTCCGGTGGCCAGCAGCGCCGCCTCGACGTCGGCATGGCGCTGGTCGGCGATCCCGAGCTGCTCTTCCTCGACGAGCCGACGACGGGCTTCGACCCTTCGGCGCGGCGCCAGGCCTGGGAGACGATCGCCGGCCTGCGCGACCTCGGCAAGACGGTCTTCCTCACCACCCACTACATGGACGAGGCGCAGCGCCTCGCCGACCGGGTGACGATCATCTCGCGCGGCGAGGTGGTGGCGAGCGGCACCCCGGACGACCTCGGCAACCGCGAGAGCCTGCCGACGACGATCAGCTACCGACTCGGCGACGAGGACGTCTCGGTGGAGACGACGACTCCCGTCGCCGACCTGCACGCGCTGACCGAGCGCGCGATCGCCCAGGGTCTCGAGCTGGAGGGGCTGGAAGTGACCCGTCCCAACCTCGAGGACGTCTATCTCTCGCTGACGGAGAAAGACACGGAGTGAGCGCGCCGATCGTCACGATGATCGCCGGTCGTTCGAATCCGTGGCGATCGGGGCGCGAGGTCGTTCTATGAGCGGCCTCGCCCTCTTCGTCCATCAGTTCCGCTACGACCAGAAGGCCTTTTGGCGCAACCCGGCCTCGGTCTTCTTCACCGTGATGTTCCCGGTGATCCTGCTCTTGATCTTCGCCACGGTCTTCGGCGGGCAGACCGTCGACGTTCGTGGCGGCATCAAGACCACTGCCTATTACGTGCCGGCGATCATCACCCTGGCGGTGATCTCGGCGACGATGCAGTCGTTGGCGATGTCGCTCGTGATCGCCCGCGAGGACGGTCGTCTCAAGCGCGGCCGCGGCACGCCGATGCCAGCCTGGGTCTTCATCGCCGGCCGCATCGGCAACTCGGCCGTGGTGGCCCTGCTGATGCTGGCGCTGATGGCTGCGATCGGCCGCCTCCTGTATGGGGTGGCGATTCCCTGGGAGCACCTGCCGGAGATCGTCGTCACCCTGCTGATCGGGACAGCCGCCTTCTGCTGCCTCGGCATCGCCCTCACCGCCGCGATCCCCTCACAGGACGCCGCGGCACCGATCGTCAATGCGCTGCTCTTGCCCCTCTATTTCCTCTCCGGCGTCTTCATCCCCGACGATCAACTGCCCAGCGGCGTGATCCATTTCGCCGACCTCTTTCCGATCCGCCACTTCTTCGAGGCCTTCTTCGACGTCTATGCCCCGGGCAGCAGTGGTGGCTTGCAATGGGACAACCTGGCGGTCGTCGCGCTCTGGGGCGTGGCCGGCCTCCTTCTCGCGATCCGCTTTTTCCGCTGGACACCGCGCGGCGGCTGATCCGCCCGCGCGTATAGCCTCCCAGGCCGAATGCTGCATCACGTTCTACTGGAGGTATCCGACCTCGAGCGGAGCGCGTCGTTCTACGACTCGCTGCTCGCGCCCCTTGGCTGGCGGCGTCATTTCGAGGAGGACGAAACCATCGGCTGGGGCATCGCCAAACCGGTCTTCTTCATCTCCTCCCATCACGAGCCAAAGGCGGGCTTCGGGTTGCTCAGCTTCTCCGGCCTCGGCATCGTCGCCGTCAAGGCGGCTTGGGAAGGCGGCATGAGCGCCGGGGGTACCAAAGTTTCCGAGCCCGGCGAGCGACGTTCTTACGGCTCCGGTTCCTACTCGGCTTTTCTCAAGGACCCCGACGGGTACGAGATAGAGATCACGATCGGGTCCGACTAGGGCCCTGACTGCAGGAGGGTTGACTCAATGGCTGTGAAGGTCGGCATCAACGGTTTCGGGCGGATCGGGCGCAACGTCTTTCGGGCGGCACAAGCAGCTGGAGCCGACCTCGAGTTCGTCGCGGTCAACGACCTCACCGACCCAGCGACGCTCGCCCACCTGCTCAAGTACGACTCGATCCTCGGCCGCTTCCCCGGCGAGATCAGCCTCGACGGCGACACGATTTCGGTCGACGGCACGCCGCTCAAGGTGCTCTCCGAGCGCGACCCCGCAGCGCTGCCCTGGTCCGGCCTCGGCGTCGACGTGGTGATCGAGTCGACCGGCTTCTTCACCGCCCGCGACGACGCCGCGAAACATCTCTCGGCGGGCGCCAGGAAGGTGATCATCTCCGCCCCCGCCAAGGAACCCGACGTGACCGTCGCCCTTGGCGTCAACTTCGACAGCGACTACGACCGCGACAAGCACGACATCATCTCCAACGCTTCCTGTACGACCAACTGCCTGGCGCCACTGGCCAAGGTGCTCAACGACGAGTTTGGGATCGAGCAGGGCCTGATGACGACGATCCACGCCTACACGTCGGACCAGCGCCTGCAGGACATGCCGCACAAGGACCTGCGCCGGGCGCGGGCAGCGGCGGTCAACCTGATCCCAACCACGACCGGCGCCGCCAAGGCCGTCGGACTGGTCCTGCCGGAGCTGAACGGCAAGCTGAACGGCCTCGCGATACGGGCACCGGTGATCATCGGCTCGGTCGTCGACCTCGTCTTCACGCCCTCCAGCCCGATCGACGCCGACGCGGTCAATGCCGCCGTCAAGAAAGCCGCAGAAGGGCCGCTGAAGGGGATCCTCAGCTACACCGAGGATGAGATCGTCTCCACCGATGTCGTCGGCGACCCGCACTCCTCGATCTTCGATGCCGGCCAGACATTGGCGATCGGCGACGGCAAGATGATCAAGGCGGTCTCCTGGTACGACAACGAGTGGGGCTACTCCAACCGCTGCGTCGAGTTGGCTGGCAAGGTCCTCTGACCGCAGCAACGCGGAATCAATTATGAGCTTCACCAAGGCCAGCGTGCGCGCCGCCGAGGTGGCGGGCAAGCGCGTCCTGGTCCGGGTCGATTTCAACGTGCCGCTTGACGATGGCGGGGTGGCGGACGACACACGCATCCGAGCCGCACTGCCGACGATCGAATTGCTTCGCGAGCGCGGTGCGTCGCTGGTGCTGGTCTCGCATCTCGGGCGACCGGAGGGGAAGGTGGTCCCGGGGCTCTCGATGGTGCCGGTGGGCGAGCGACTCGCCGAGTTGCTCGACGCGCCGGTGCAGCAGGCGCCAGCCGTGGTCGGCGACGAGGTCAAAACGATGGCCGAGGGGCTCGGCTCCCGCGACGTGATGCTGCTCGAGAACGTGCGTTTCGAGGCGGGGGAGACCGAGAACGATCCTGCCCTCGCCGCGGCTCTCGCGGACCTTGCCGATATCTACGTCAACGACGCCTTCGGGACAGCTCACCGAGCTCATGCCAGCACCGCCGGAGTCGCCGCGCTGCTGCCCGGCTTCGCCGGCCTGCTGCTCGAGCGGGAGGTGAGGGAACTGACGCGCGTGGTCGAGTCGCCAGCGCGACCGTTGGTCGTCGTGCTCGGCGGCGCCAAGGTCACCGACAAGGTCGGCGTGATCGACCGCTTCCTCGAGATCGCCGACGAAATCCTGATCGGCGGTGCGATGTGCTTCAGCTTTTTCCGTGCCCAGGGGATCGCCACCGGCAATTCGCTGGTCGAGGAGGAGGGAGTGAAGCTCGCCGCCAAGGCACTCGAGCGGGCGGCGTCCTCCGACTGTGAGCTGCGCCTGCCTATCGACTTGGTGCTGGGCGAACGCTTGGCCGCCGATGCCGAGCCGCGCGAGAGCGATGGGGTCGAGGTGCCCGACGGCTGGATGGGTCTCGACATCGGCCCACGCAGCGCCGTCGCCTACGCCGAGACGATCGGCGGCGCCGGCACGGTGCTTTGGAACGGGCCGATGGGCGCCTTCGAGCTGGAGCCCTTCGCGGCCGGCACTCGCACCGTCGCCGAGGCGGTCGCGGCGGCACCGGGCACTACGGTGGTCGGCGGCGGCGACTCGGTCGCCGCGCTGCAGCAGTTCGGGCTCGCCGATCAGGTGGACTGGCTCTCGACCGGAGGAGGTGCGTCGTTGGAGTTGCTTGAGGGAAAGAAACTGCCGGGCGTGGAGGCTTTGCGCGATGCCTGAGCGCACGCCGTACATCGCCGCCAACTGGAAGATGCACAAGACCCTCGCCGAGGCGGCCGAGTATGTCGACGCGCTGCTGCCGCAGATCGCGGCGACGCAGAGCGATGTGGTGATCTGCCCGTCGTTCACGGCCCTGAGCGCGGTGGTCGAGCGCCGCTACGGCACCGCCGTGAAGGTCGCTGCCCAGAACATGCACGAGGAGGACTCGGGAGCCTTCACCGGGGAGGTGTCGGCGCCAATGCTGGTAGAGCTCGACGTCGAAGCAGTCATCCTCGGTCACTCCGAGCGCCGCCAGCTTTTCGGCGAGACCGACGAGGCACTGGCCCGCAAGATGCCGGCCGCGCTTGCCGCTGGCCTGGAGCCGATCCTCTGCGTTGGCGAGACCGAGGAGGCGCGCGACGCCGGGCAGACCGAGGCGCTGCTGGTGCACCAGTTGCAGGCGGATCTCGCCGAGGTTGTGGGCACCAAACTGGGCGAGGTGGTGATCGCCTATGAGCCGATCTGGGCGATCGGAACAGGCCGCACGGCCACTCCTGAGCAGGCGCAGGAGGCCTGCATGTTCATCCGCGACACGCTGCGCGAGCGGGGCGCCCCCGCCGACGAGGTGCGGATCCTCTACGGAGGCTCGGTCAAGCCCGTCAATGCCGCCGAACTGCTCGGACAGCCCGACATCGATGGAGCCCTGGTGGGAGGCGCCAGCCTCGACCCGGGGGAATTTGCGGCGATCGTCAAGGCAGCGGATTGACGCTGCCCGTCCCCACGCTAGCCCTGGTCATCCTCGACGGCTGGGGACTCGCCGAGCCGGGTCCCGGCAACGCGATCTCGCTCGCGGACACGCCGGTCTTTGACCGCCTTTGGGAGAGCTTTCCCCACACCCTGCTCTCCGCTCAGGGTCGCGACGTCGGCCTCCCTGATGGCCAGATGGGCAACTCCGAGGTCGGCCACCTCAACCTCGGCGCGGGCGCGATCGTCAAGCAGGACCTGGCCCGGATCGACGATGCGATCGCCGACGGCAGCTTCTTCGAAAACGAGGCGCTGCGTGGTGCCTGCGAGCGGGCGCGCAATAGCCCGCGCGGGCGCTTGCACCTGCTCGGCCTCGTCTCCGATGGCGGCGTGCACTCCGGTTGGGAGCACATCGAGGCGACGATCGAGCTGGCCTCGCAGGAGGGCGTCCCCGACGTCGTCTTCCATGCCTTCACCGACGGCCGCGACACGCTGCCACACGGTGGGCGAGGTTATCTCCACGAGTTGGAACGCTGGCTACGCCAGGCCGGTCGCATTGCCACGGTCAGCGGCCGCTATTACGCGATGGACCGCGACACGCGCTGGGAGCGGACCAAGCTCGCCTACGACGCGATCGTCCACGCCGAGGGGCTGCACGCGGCCATTGCCGAGGAGGCGATTGCCTCCTCCTACGAGCGTGGGGAGACCGACGAGTTCGTCAAGCCGACCGTGATCGGCGACTACGACGGGGTCGCGGAGGGCGACGTCGGGATCTTCGTCAACTTCCGGCCCGACCGGGCTCGGCAGATGACCCGGGCCCTCGCCGAACCGGACTTCAACGAGTTTCCCCGTGCCGGCGGCCCCCTGCTCGACCTGACCACGATGACCGAGTACCGCAAGGGCTGGCCCTACCCGGTCGCCTTCCTGGAGGCACGACCGAAGACGACGCTGGCGGAAACGATTTCGAAGGCAGGGGGGCGGCAACTGCATGTCGCCGAGACCGAGAAGTACGCCCACGTCACCTACTTCTTCAACGGCGGCCGCGAGCAGGAGTGGGAGGGGGAGGAGCGCCATCTGGTTCCTTCACCGCGCGACGTGCCGACCTACGACCGCAAGCCCGAGATGAGCGCTCGCGCCGCCGCCGACACCTTCGTCTCGCACTGGCGCGAGGGCGACTACCGCTTCGGCATCATCAACTTCGCCAACCCCGACATGGTCGGTCACACCGGCGTGATTCCGGCGGCAGTCGCCGCGGTCGAAGAGGTCGACGGCTGCCTGGGTGAGGTAATCGAGGCGGTGACGGCAAAGGGTGGCGCCTGTATCGTCACCGCCGACCACGGCAACTGCGATCACATGCTCGAGCCAGACGGCTCCCCCAACACCGCCCACTCGCTCAACCCCGTGCCCTTGATCGTCACTGCCGACGGCTTGACGCTGCGCGACCAAGGCATCCTCGCCGACGTCGCCCCCACCGCCCTGCAGCTCCTAGGTATCGAGCAACCTGCAGCAATGACCGGCCGCTCTCTCATCGAGCGGCCGAGTGGTCAATAGACCGCACCCAGGGTGGAAAAGTGACCACTCGACCGAGATGAGGGATGACGCGGAGAGGCTGAGGTTCGAGATCGGGGCGCGTGATGGGAGCGCACGGACCGGGGTGCTCCACACGCCGCACGGGCCGGTAAAGACGCCCGCCTTCATTCCGCTTGCGACTAAGGGGACGGTGCGCGGTCTGGAATCGCGCGAGGTTGCCGAGTTGGGCTACGAGATGGTGCTCGGGAACACGTACCACCTGTTTGTCTCGCCGGGCCCGGAGCGGATCGCCAACGCCGGTGGGCTGCACGGGTTCATGGGGTGGGAGCGGGCGTTGATCACCGACTCCGGCGGCTTCCAAGTCTTCTCACTCGCCCACGGCGGGGTGGCGAATGAGGTCAAGGGCAGTGGCCGACAGGGCGGCGACCACGGCTCGGTGGTTTCGATCGAGGAGGAGGGGGTGCACTTCCGTTCCTACCGGGACGGCGCCGAGCTCTTCATCTCGCCGGAGGTCTCGATGCAGGTGCAGGTGGCGCTCGGCTCCGACATCGCCCTGGTCTTCGACGAGTGCACGCCTTTCCACGCCGACCGCGACTACACCGCCCGCTCAACCGAGCGCACGCATCGCTGGCTCGATCGCTGCCTGGCCTGGCACGAGCGGGAGGGACCGGCGCGGCAAGCGGTCTTCGGCATCGTCCAGGGCGGCGTCTATGAGGACCTCCGCCGCGAATCGGCCGAGTACGTCTCGGCCGCCGGGGTGGACGGCCTCGCCATTGGCGGCACTCTCGGCCGCGACAAGTCGGAGATGCGCGAGGTGCTGGCGATGACCGCGCCACTGCTGCCCACGGAGGCGCCCAAGCACCTGCTCGGCATCGGCGAGGTCGACGACCTGCTCGCCGGCATCGCCCTCGGCCTCGACGTCTTCGACTGCGCCGTTCCGACCCGCCTCGCCCGCCACGGCGTCGCCCTCGTCGCCGACCCTGAGAACCGCTTCCGCCTCGACCTGCGTAAGTCCCACCACGAGGGCTCGCGCGCCCCGATCGTCGCCGGCTGTCCATGCCCGGCTTGTCAGAACCACGACCGCGACTACATCAGCTACCTATCGAGAGCTGAGGAGCTCACCGCCGTACGCCTCCTCTGCCTCCACAACCTCACCTACCTGCAGGAGCTGATGACTCACGCCCGCGCCGCCATCGCCGCCGGCACCTTCAGCAGCTATTCCGCCGCCGTCACGGCTGGGAGTACTCCCTGGGCGGCCGGCTGAGAAGGGTCGGGCACCCCTCCGAGCGGCTTGTACTTTTCGGCAATTCAATCTCGGCCAGCCGATCGCGTTCCATCGAAAAAGTTGAGAGAGGAGGGTGCCCGACCCTTCTCCTCTGAACGCCTATTCCTTGTTGCTTTTCACCAGACTCTTGAATTCTTCGACGACCTTGTCAACGGTATTTCCCGCGACTTCGGTGGCCTTGACACCAGTGGCCTTGTCAGTGGTGTAGATGACTGCGGCGGCAACAGCGGCGGCGATTAGAACAAGCGCAATAAGGGCCAAGACGAATCTGGTGAAACGGGAGAAGGCGCTGCGCTCGCGCTGAGCTTGTGCCGGGATCGGTATCGGCGGGGGCGCGGGCTGTTGCTGGGGCGCGCGCGGGACAGGGCGGCGGGTCGGCGACGGCTGGGCCGGGCGATACTCGGTTTGGGCGGTGCGGTCGAGGTGGCGGGTCGCGGCGGTCTCCTCGCCGAGCACGTTGGTGGGCGGTGTTCCCTCGCCCATCGGCAGCGTTACGTCCTCTCCCTGCAGACTGAGCGCCAGCCCACCGGCGAGCTCGCTGGCGCTGGCGTAGCGGCGATTGGGATCGCCCTCGAGCGCCCGTAGCACCGCGGCGCCGAGCGTCTCGGGCACATCGTCGTTGTAAGTGCTCGGTGGCAGCGGTCGCTCGTTCTGCTGGCGTACCGCCAACTCGGCGAGGGTTGAGCCCTCATACGGCAGCCGTCCGGTGAGGAACTGGTAGAGGACTACGCCGAGGGCATAGACGTCGGTGGCGGGCGTCGCCTCCTCGCCGCGCACCTGCTCGGGCGAGAGGTAGGCGGCGGTGCCGACCACGGAGCCGACCTGGGTGATGCGGGTTTGTTCGATCGCGCGGGCGATGCCGAAATCGGTCAGCTTGATCGTCATCTCGCCGCCGCCTACCGGCCCGCCGACGACCATCAGGTTGCCCGGCTTGACGTCGCGGTGGATGATCCCGCGCCGGTGTGCGTAATCGAGCCCAGCACAGGCCTGGGCGCCGATCTCGGCCGTCGCCTCGGCATCAAGCGGCCCTTGCTTCTGCAGGATCTGCGCTCCTGAGCGTCCCTCCACATACTCCATGACGATGTAGTGCCGCCCATCGTCGATGCCGGTGTCGTAGACCTGCACGATGTTTGGGTGGATCAGCTTCGCGACGGCGAGTGCCTCGCGCCGGAAGCGAGCGACGAAGCGCTCGTCGTCGGAGAGGTGCTCGGCGAGGATCTTCACCGCGACCGTGCGCTCGAGAATCAGATCGGTCGCCTGGTGGACACTCGACATGCCGCCCGAGCCCAGTCGATTGCCGATCTCATAGCGCCCAGAGAGGATCCCCGATGCCATCAGTCGCCACCTTCTTCTGAGGCTGCTGGAGCTCCCGGGCTGACGCCACCTGGCGCATCGGTGCCGCCGCCTTCAGATGGAGGGGGCAGTGTCGATTCTTCGGGCGTCGTTTCAGCAGGCGGTTCGTGCTTTTCCGCCTTTTCTTCTTCCTTTTCGAGCTCCTTTTCTTCCTTTTCCCGTTCCTTTTCTTCCTTCTTTTCCTGGCCGGGCGGGATCTTTTCGGTCTCTTCGGTCGAAGTCGCTTCGCTCGAGGGAGCCACCGCTTCGGTCGTTTCTTCTTCGCAGGTGGCGACTACTTCGGTCAGGCGGGCGGCGCCGCGCTGCAGCGCTTCCACCAACTTCGGATCGACGCCTCCCAGCGCTTCGACCTGGGTCGTCACTTCGGCCACGGCGTCTTCGGCGCCTACGCATTCGCCTTCTTCGGAATACTGCTTGACGCGATCGAGGTTTTCGGTGATTTCCGCCGCGGTATTGCCCGGCAGGAGCTTGGCGTCTTCGCCACCGCCACAGGAGACGAGTCCCATCGCTGTGGCGGCCCCCAGCGCGAGGGCGAGCATGGATACGGCCAGTCGGCGCACCGTTGCGAGTCTAGAGAACGACCTCTGGTGCAGATTTTCCCTGCAATTGAGCATCACTGGCCGATGTAGAGGCGGTCGGCGAGGCGGCTCGGCAGCCCCGCCTCTGCAATCGGGACCGCAGCGCGCTCGATGTCGTAGGGAACGCGGTGGAAGCAAGCAGTCTCGGCCTCGGTGTCGAGCTCCAGCCAGGCCGCGCGCGGGTCTCCGTCGCGCGGCTGGCCGACGCTGCCGGGGTTGATCAACCAGTCGCCCTGGTCGAGATCGACCCGAGCGCCGTCGTTGGCCTGGGCTCCGCGGGTCTCATCCACCTTGCCCTGTGCCGGCCGGTTGAAGAAGAGGGCGACATGGGAGTGACCGATCAGGCCGACTCGCTGCGCGCTTGCGTCCATACCCGCATCGGCCTGCTCGCTGGAGAGCACGTACTCCCAGACCGGGTCGCGGGGGGAAGCATGGAAGAGCCCGTAGCCGCCACGCTCGCCCTGCGGCTCCAGATCCCGCAGGAACTCCAGCGTGCGGTCGCCGGCGTTGGCGCGCGTCCATTCGACCGCCGCCGCTGCCGCCTCCGAGAAGGAGGCGATATCCAGCGAGCCGAGCACGGCCAGGTCGTGGTTGCCGACCAGGCAGATCTCACATCGTTCGCGCACCAAATCAGTACAGGCATCTGGCTCGACTCCGTAGCCAAGTACGTCTCCCAGGCACCAGACCTGTTCGACCCCGTTGGCCTCGACGTCGGCCAGGACTGCTTCGAGTGCGGGCAAGTTGGCGTGGATGTCGGTGATCGCCCCAATTCGCACGGCCGTCAGCCTACGGGCGATCGTTTGCGTATGGGGAATTAGCTAATAAGGTGCCGTTACCAAAAGCAAACTCGCCGCTTGGCGGAGGAGGATCGATGAGAGCTAGCCGGATGGCAACCCGAGGCAAGGCACTGAAGCTGGGCGTTGGAGTGGCCCTTTCCTCAGCGGTCTTCTTCGCTGTTTCGATGTCCGGCAGCGCCGCGACGGTCACGGTTCCCTGCGATGGCAACGCGCTGGTCAGCGCGATCGCCACTGCCAATGGAACTCCCGAGGCGGACGAACTGCAGCTCACGGCTGGCTGCACCTACACGCTAGCGGCGCGCAACAACAGCTTCTACGGCTTCAACGGCCTGCCGACCGTATCGACGTCGATTGCGATCTTCGGCAACGGGGCGACGATCCAGCGCGACCCGGCCGCGCCGTCGTTCCGTCTGGTTGCCGTCGATGTCGGTGGAGTGCTTACCCTGCGCGATCTAACCTTGCGCAACGGCTTCGCGCAGGGCGGCAACGGTGGTAGCGATCGTGGAAATACCGACGACGGCGGCGGCGGCGCCGGCGGCGCCGGCCTCGGTGGTGCGATCTACAACCGTGGCACGCTTTCCATCATTCGCGGCACCTTGACGGCCAACACGGCTCGTGGTGGCAACGGCGGGGCCGGTGCAGACAACACTGGCAGCGACGGCGGCGGCGGCGCTGGCGGCGGCGGCCTCGGCGGCAACGGCGGAGATTCCGGCCAGGCCGCCGGCGGCGACGCTGGCGCTGGCGGCGGCGGCTTTGGCGGCAATGGTGGCGCTGTTGGCAACGAAGCCGACAGCGGCGCTGGCGGCGGCGGAACGGTTTCGGACGGTGGCGCAAGCACCGGAACTCCGACCGATACCCCCGGTCTGGGCGGGTTCCAGAACGGCGGCAACGGCGGTAAAGCCGTCAACGACAACGGCCAGCCCGGTGGCCTAGGTGGTGGCGGCGGCGGGGCAAGCGATGAAGGCACTGGCGGCGCTGGCGGTATTGGTGGCGGCGGTGGTGGTGGCGGAGAGAACGACAACGAAGGCGTCCACTTCATCGGCGGCGGCGCCGGCGGCTTCGGCGCCGGCGGCGGTGGTGGGGGCGAGGATGGCTTCGGCGGCGCCGGCGGCTTCGGCGGCGGCGGTGGTGGTGGCGCGTCTGATTCCACCACGGAACCGCAGTCCGGTGGTGCCGCAGGCCTCGGCGGCGGCACCGGCGGCAGCGCAGCAGATGCGAGCGGCGGTGGCGGCGGCGGCGCCGGAATCGGCGGCGCCGTCTTCAACGACGGCGGCATCGTGTCGCTCGTCAACGCCACGATCAGCGGCAACACCGTGCTCGGTGGCAACGGTGGAGCTGGAACCACCCCGACGCAAAACGGCGGCAACGGTCAAGGCGTCGAGCCCGCGGTCTTCAACCTCAATGGCCTGGTCACCAGCCTTGTCGGCAAATGCAAGGGCCAGCTGGCGACAGCCATAGGCACCAATGGGGCAAACACTCTTACCGGCACTCCTGCCGCTGACGTGATCGTTGCGCTCAACGGCAAGGACAGAGTCCTCGCCGCTGGCGGCGACGACATCGTCTGCGGCGGTGGGGGCAAAGACGTGCTGCTTGGCCAGGATGGAAAGGACCAGCTCTTCGGAGAAGGCGGAGCCGACAAGCTCAACGGCGGAAAAGGCAAGGACAGGCTCTTCGGCCAGAAGGGCGCCGACAAGCTGATCGGCGGTTCCGGCAAGGACGTCTGCAACGGCGGCAAGGGCAAAGACGTTGCTACCGGCAGCTGCGAGATAGACAAGTCGATCGGCTAGCAAGCGCGTGGCGGATGCCGGCCGTGGTTGCAGCCGGCATCCGCATACGATCCCGGCCGATGGTCGCCGATCCGATCGCCGAGCTGCGCGCTGCCGTGGACCAAGCCTCTCGCGCCCTGCGCGACGGGGAACCGACGGGGCCTGAGCCGACCCTCGAGCGTCCACCTAAGCCGGAGCTAGGCGACTACAGCTCAAACGCGGCGATGCTGCTGGCTGCTCCGCTGGGCGAAAACCCACGCGACGTGGCGGCGCGCCTTGCCGAGCAGCTTGGCACGCGGTTGGACGAGGAAACGGTTGAGCGGATCGAGGTCGCCGGGCCCGGGTTCGTCAATTTCTTCCTTGCCGACGAGTGGTACCGGAGGGCAATGGTCAGCCTTGCCGAGGCGGGCGGGCAGCTTGGTCAGGCTCCCACCGGCTCTCCTGAGCGCACGCTTGTCGAGTTCGTTTCCGCCAACCCGACTGGTCCGCTGCACGTGGGCGGCGGGCGGCACGCTGCCTATGGCGACGCCTTGGTCCGCCTGCTGGAGGCCGCGGGTCACGAGGTGCAGCGTGAGTTCTACGTCAACGACGCCGGTGGCCAGATCGAACGCTTCGCCGCCTCGATCGCGGCGCGGATGCACGGCGAAGAGCCGCCCGAGGACGGCTACGGCGGTGACTACGTCATCGAGCTCGGCGAACGCATCTCCACCGAGGGGATCGAGCCCGCAGATCTCGATGCGATCGGCAGTCGCGGCGTCGCGCTGATCCTCGAGAACGTGCGGGCGACCCTCGACCGCTTCGGCGTGCGCTTCGACAACTGGTTCTCCGAGCGCGACCTATACAGCCGCGGTGAGGTCGAGGCGGCGCTTGTCCAACTCGACGAGCAGGGTCACACCTATCGCAGCGAAGAGGCGCTCTGGCTGCGCACCACCACCTTCGGCGACGACAAGGATCGGGTGCTGATCCGCGCCAACGGCGAACCGACCTACCTCGCCGCCGACGTCGCCTATCACTGGGACAAGCTGGAGCGTGGCTTCGAGCGGCTGATCGACATCCTTGGCGCCGACCACCACGGCTACGTCGCCCGCCTGCGCGCCGCGATTGCCGGGCTCGGCGCCGAGCCCGAGCGCTTCGAGGCGCTGATCATGCGGCTCGTCCACATCGTCGAAAGTGGCGAGCGGGCGCAGATGTCGAAGCGCAGCGGCGACTTCGTCGCCCTCGACGAGCTGCTCGACGACATCGGCGTCGACGCGACCCGCTGGTTCATGCTCTGGCGCAGCCACGACACCACGGTCGACCTCGACCTCGATTTGGCCCGCCGCCAGTCCAACGACAATCCCGTCTATTACGTCCAGTACGCCCACGCCCGCATCGCCAGCATCCTGCGCAAGGCCGGACAGGAGCCCGACTCCGTTGCGAGCGGCGCCGGCACAGCGACGCCTGGCACCCCCTTCGAGCCGACCGAGCGCGAGTTGATCAAGCGATTGCTCGAGTTCCCAGAGGAGGTGCGCGAGGCGGCGGCGCGGCGCGCGCCACACCGGATCTGCACTTACGCGACCGTGGTCGCCGCCGACTTCCACGGCTTCTACCGCGACTGTCAGGTCGTCGGCGCCGAGGGCGATGGAGTGGAGCGCTCACGGCTTGCGCTGGCCCTGCTCACCAAGCGAACGATCGCTGGCGCGCTCGGTCTGCTTGGCATCTCTGCCCCGGAGCGGATGTGATGTTGCGCCGGGGGAGCAAGCATCCCGTGCTGGCTGAGATTCCGGCTCCCGAGGCGGCCTCCATCCGCCCGGGAGCGCTCGGCCGCGTCCAACTGCAGGCCTATGCGGGCCTGGTGGGGCAACTGGCCGGCTCGGGATCGGTCTTCCTGACCGGGCCCGCAAAGTCCGACGTGGCGCTGGGAGTTGCGGCGGCGGCAACTGCCGAAGGTCGCAGGGTCGCCTTGCTCGAGTGCGATCTCGCCGTACCGACGCTCGCCGGCGTGCTCGACCTTTCCGCGGCTCCAGGCTTGCACGAGTACCTGCGCGGCGACGCCGACGCGGCCGAGATCCTGCAGCCGCTCGTGCTCGCCGGGCCGGCATCGGGCCGTGCGACCGAGCCGCTCACCTGCATAGTCGCGGGGGAGCCCGAGCCTGAGCCGGTGGCGCTGCTCGATTCCGAACGCTGCGACCACGCGATCGAGCGCCTGCGCCGCGCCTATGACCTGCTCGTCATCGACGGCCCGTCGTTGAGCGAAGACCAGGACTCTCTGCGCGCCCTCGCCGAACATGCGGCGGTTACCATCGCCTGCGGCAAGCGCAGCGAGATCCCGAAGCGAATGCCGGTCCAGGCCGCGGGCCTCGTGCTCTTCGACTGAGCGCCGCTAGAGGTCGTAGCGGGAGATGTCGGCATCGAGCCGCTCGGCGTCCTCGCCGCGCGGCGGTTGCTTCGACGCGTCCTCAGCGGATTTGCGACTCCCGTCGCGCCGCCAACGCGCCACGCTGAATGCGAGCGCCGCGGCAGCGATCAGGATTGCCAGCAGGGGGACCAGGTAGGCGGAGAGATCGAAGCCGGAAGCTTCCGGTTGCGCCAGGACGGAGCTGCCGTACTGGGCGACGAGCGCGTCCTTGATCTCGGCCTTGCTCTTGCCGGCGGCGACGAGCTTGGCGACGTAGACCTTCTCGCGCCGCGCTTGCGGTGAGTCCGAGAGCCCGAGCAGCGTGCCGCAGATCGGGCACATCACTTCGTCTTCAATGTCGTTGACCGTCGTCTGCGGCGTCGGTGCGGCATTCGCCACTGCCGCCGAGACCAGCAGCCCGAGCGCAATGGCCGACAGCACTACAGCGCGCCTCACAGAAACCCCCTGCTGCGCCTCACCGGTGCATGGCAAGGAAGGGAAGAGCGAAAGCTCACGACTTGCCTTCGATCAGCGGTACCACGCGTTCAGCGAGGAACCGGTCATCGACGGGCCCGCGCCAAATCAGCGCCAAGCGGCCGTGCGGATCGACGAGGAAATTCTCCGGTACTCCGGTCGAGCCAAAGGCTTTGCTGCGCTCGTCGCCGATCGAGCGCAGCTGCGGGTAGCTCGTCGGGTGCTGGCGCAGGAAGGCGACGGCGTCGTCGTGATTGTCCTGCACGTCGATCCCGAGCACCGTGGCGTCACGTTTGCGATTGCTCTCGTAGAACCGCTGTAGCGCTGGCGCCTCCTCGCGGCACGGGATGCACCAGGAAGCCCAAAGGTTGACCAGCACCCACCGGCCGCGGTAGTCGGCGATCGAGCTTTTGCCGGGTCCCGGCAGCGAAGGCAGCACCCGGTCCGGCGCCGGCTCGCCGACCGCGATCTTGGCCGAGCCCTTGTTAATCAAACCGAAGGCAAGCAGGCTGACGACGGCCAGCACGGCGAGAAAGGCAATGAACGAACGGGCGCTCACGGCGGCGAACTCTAGATCGCGCTCGCCTCCGGCAACTCCCTGCCGGCCGTAGAATCAGTCAGGTGCGGACGTAGCTCAGCTGGTAGAGCGCGAGCTTCCCAAGCTCGAGGTCGCGGGTTCGAGACCCGTCGTCCGCTCTTGATTCCTGTTCCACCGCTCCCAACGGAACTGCCGGAGTTCCACCGCGCCTTGTGCAGGGGGCGGCGGGGAAGGGGCTGAAGGCCGTCCCTGAGCCCGGCCGCAACGGGTACGGAAAGCTAAAGGACACGGCGATTGGAGAACTGCTCGACGATTCCTGGATACGTCGAGCTTGTGCTGCTCACCGAGCGAATTCAGGAAAGGGTCGAGGCGGGAATCGACAGCGAAGCTGGCATGCAGAAGGCCTTCGTCCTAGTATCTCGCTGCCGGGCTAACCGGGTTGCCCTAGATCAAACCGCTGTGGCCTTCTTTCCCTTCGCGGCGTGGCCGTTGGCGGAGCTGCCGTTGCTGGTAGGGGTACTGCCGTTGATCTCGCGATAGAAGTGCTCGGTGGCGCCGCGGACGGGGCGTTCGCCGGACAGTTCGACCAGACCCGTGCGGCGCAGCTCGGTGACGTGGTAGTTGACGTTGCTCAGCGGCGTGCGCAGCTCGTAGCTGAGATCGCTGGGGGAGAGGGTACGGCCGCCCTCCATGCCCAGCACTTCCAGGATTGAGATCCGCAGGGGGTGGGTATTGGCTCTAGCCAGGAGCTGCCAGTTCATGCTTCCTCCGATTTTCGATTGGTTTACCAACTTGTAGGTATATAGATACCAAAAATTGGTGATCTAAATCCATAAAATCGGGTAAGATCGTTATATGTTCCTTGGGAAGGAGATTTGGATGGGTCGGAGAGCGGGGGTCTACGGGGCGATTGCGACTGTCGCCATGACCCTGGGAATATGCGTTCCGGCGGGAGCGAGCACCAGCGACGTCATCGCGCCTAGCGACCCGAATAATCCGCAGGCCAACAGCGGCTGGCAGGCGGGGACGTGCACGGCGGATCCATCCCCGCCGGCACAATGCTCGGTCGATACCAAAGCTCTCTTCTTCGAACAGGCCGCCGGTCACCCGCCGGTCGGCTTCACGCAGTTCATCGTCAAACACACCACCGAACTCCCGCTCGAAAAACCGGACGTGGAACTGAAGACGGTCCGGGTCGACCTACCGGTTGGACTAAGCGTCAACCCCGGGGCGCTCAAACAGTGCCCGCTGTCGACGTTCGAATCAAACCCGGCGTCCTGCGCGGGCTCGGAGGTCGGCGCCAGCAAAGTCACCGCCGCACCTCTGGGGGTGCCGGTCGAAGCGCCTCCGGTCACCGTCTACAACCTCGTGCCCTCTGCGGGAGAACCGGCGCTGTTCGGCTTCGAACTGCTCGGCAACGACGTCTTCCTCCGTTCCGACGTCGCCTGGGCCGGCGACTACCACGAGGGTTTCACCATCGACGTCCCGCCGGCACCGAGCCTCGGGCCGCCACTCAACCAAGGCCTCGTGCTCAAGAACCGCCTTGTCTTCAACGGACGTTCCGGCAACGGCACCTTCATCTCCACGCCAAGCACCTGTCTCGGGCCCGCGGTCGCCCCCTTCCAAAGCGTCTACTCGACATGGCTGCTCGCCAGCTCAGTGGAAGAAGAGAAAGATCCCGCATATCAGTTCCCCGCAGATGCCCGTCCGCCCCTCGAGTCGAGGATCCCCCCGGGCACCTCTCCGAAGGAATGCGACACGATCCCCTTCGAACCGGCGATCGCGGTTGACCCCAAGACCACCGCAACCGATTCGCCATCGGGGGCGGAGGTCAAGGTTGACCTTCCCCACCAAACCAAAAGCGCTGGGCTCGACCAGGAAACCTCGCACCTGAGGACCGCCAGCGTGACCTTGCCCGCTGGGATGGGCCTCAATCCCTCGGCCGCCAACGGCCTGCAGGCCTGCAGCGACGAACAGTTCGGAAAGGGAACCGGCAACATCGCGAACTCCTGTCCGGCGGCCTCCAAGATCGGAACCGTCTCGATCGAAACGCCGCCGCTGCCCGAGGGGCCGCTAACGGGCGACGTGTACGTCGGCCGCCAGCTCAGCCGCGACCCGGCTTCCGGCAACGAGTACCGGATCTTCGTCGAAGCGAAGTCGGACCGCTACGGCGTCGTGGTGCGACTGATTGGCAACGTCAGCGCCAACCCGCAGACCGGGCAGCTGACGACGACCTTTGCCGAAAACCCGCAGGTGCCGTTCAGCTCCTTCCGGCTTGCCTTTGACGGGGGGGCTCGAGCCCCACTCACCAGTCCTCCGACCTGCGGCCCCAACAGGACAACGAGCGCGATCACCCCTTGGTCGACGGCTCAGGGCTCGATCCCGGTCGGACAGGCGGGCGGCCCCTCCGGCGATCCGCCGGCGGCACCGAGTAACGACTTCGCGCTCACCGTCACCCCTGGCGCCGCCGCCTGCGCCAAATCGATGGCCGCGCGCCCGTTCGGGCCGGGCTTCAGTGCCCGCACCAGCAATCCCAAAGGCGGCGCTTTCACCCAGTTCACGACGAACGTGGACCGCAGTGACGGCAACCAGGAGCTGAAGGGCGTCGATGTCACGCTGCCACCCGGCTTGACGGCCAAGCTCGCTGGCGTGCGCTATTGCCCGGAGACTGCGATTGCCGCCGCGGCCGCGACTAGCGGCGCCGCCGAGGCGGCTCACTCCAGCTGTCCCTCCTCGAGCCTGGTCGGCAGCGCCGCGATCTCCGCCGGTACGGGACCGGCCCCGTACCGCACCACCGGACAAGCCTTCCTCTCAGGGCCCTATCACGGTGCCCCCCTCTCCCTGGCAGTGATCACCCCCGCCACGGCCGGCCCGTTCGATCTCGGCACGGTCGTGGTGAGGGTGGCACTGTTCGTCGATCCCGAAACAGCGCGGGTGCACGCGGTTTCCGACCCGATTCCCCATGTGTTTGGCGGGGCCCTGCTCGACATTCGCTCTATTGCGGTCAAGCTCGACCGGCCGAAGTTTGCCCTCAACCCGACGAATTGCTCGCAGTTCTCGACCGCTGGCGCGCTGCGCGGCGGCGGGTCCAACCCACTCGATCCAGCGGCCTTCGGCGCGTTCGCCGTCTCCTCGCCGTTCAAGGTCAACGGCTGCGAGAACCTCGACTTCCAGCCAAAACTGTTCATGCGGATCTTCGGCGGCACCCGGCGGGCGAAAAGCCCGAAGTTGCGTGCCGTCCTGGTTGCCCGCGACGGCGACGCCAACATCGGGCGCTCCGCCGTGACGCTGCCAAAGCCGATGTTCCTCGAACAAGCCAGCCTCGCCAACGTCTGCACGCGCGTGCAGTTCGCCGCGCATGATTGTCCGCAGGACTCGATCTACGGCTTTGCCGAAGCGACCACGCCGCTGCTCGACGGGCCGCTGAAAGGCCCCGTCTACCTGCGCTCCTCCAGTCACGAACTACCGGACATGGTCGCTGCCTTGAACGGCCAGATCGACATCGTGCTCGATGGGCGCATCGACAGCGTCAAAGGTCGCCTGCGCACGACTTTCGACACCGTGCCCGACGCGCCGGTCTCCAAGTTCGTCCTCACCGTTCGCGGCGGGAAGAAACGCGGGCTGCTGGTCAACTCGACCAATCTCTGCGCGCGAAAGTACAAGGTCATCGCCCGCTTCACCGGTCAGAACGGCAAGAAGGCAAACCAGCGGCCAAAGCTGCGGACGCCGTGCAAGAAACACGGCAAAGGCAAAGGAAAAGGCGGAAAACACCACTAGGTCGGCGGACTACAGCGGGCCGACGAAAGGTCAGATCGGCTGGCTGGTGGGGCGGATCAGGATCTCGTTGACGTCGACGCCGGGGCGCTGCTCAAGCGCGAAGATCACCGCTTTGGCGATGTCCTCGTCGCGCAGCGCCCACTCGCCGGGCCGGTTGTCGAAGAAAGGCGTGTCGGTCATTCCGGGCTCGATCAGGGTCACCTTGATCGCGTGGTTTTCGTGCATCTGGCGCAGCTCGGCGCGCAGGGCCTCGCCGATCGCGGTCGCCGCCCACTTGGTCGCCGAGTAGAGCGAGCCCGGCAGGGCGCGGCGGCCGGCGACCGAGCTGGTGATGAGGAAGTGGCCCTCGCCACGCTCGAGCAGGTGGGGGAGGGTGGCGCGGATCGTCAGCGCCACCCCGTAGACGTTGGTGAGGACCATCGAGCGCCAGTGCTCGACCGACTCCTCGAGGAAGCCGCGAGTGGCGCCGAAGCCAGCGTTGGCGAAGACGGCGTCGATGCGGCCGAAGCGCTCGATCGACGCCGCGGCCATCGCCTCGACCTGATCCCACTCGGTGACGTCGCAGCGCACTGCCAGCGCCCGCTCCTCGCCGCCGAGTTCCTCGGCCAGCTCTTCGAGCGGCTCCAGCCGCCGCGCCGCCAGCACAAGCCGGTAGTCCGTCGCGGCTGCCCGCGCCGTCGCAGCTCCGATCCCGCTTGAAGCCCCCGTAATCAGCAGCACTGGGTCATCGCTCATGTGCCGATTCTCTCAACTCTGCTTGTCGAGAGCGAGCGTGGGGGGGGGGGGGGGGGGG
>JAWVFJ010000028.1:0-44034 GCA_033856275.1 Solirubrobacterales bacterium | reverse complement strand
CACTCAGCGCGAAGCGCGTCCGGCGGACCCGTGCCCACCGCCCGCCCTCTCAGTCCGAAGCCCCCGCCAACCGCTCGACCCCGGACTTTTCAATGGTCATCCGCAACCCGTCGCGCAGCTCGATGCTGGGCTCCCAGCCGAGCAGGTCGCGGGCGCGGCTGATGTCCGGGCGGCGTTGCTGCGGATCGTCAACGGGCAGGGGCTCGAAGATGATCTCCGAGCGTGACTCGGTCACCTCGATCACCGTTTTCGCCAGCTCCAGGAGCGTGAACTCGTTCGGGTTGCCGATGTTGACCGGCGAGTGCACGTCGGATTCGGCGAGCGCGACGATGCCGCGGATCAGATCGTCGACGTAACAGAAGCTGCGCGTCTGCTCGCCCTCGCCGAAGACGGTGAGCGGCCGGTCCTCGAGTGCCTGGCGCAGGAAGGTCGGGATCGCCCGCCCGTCGTGCGCGCGCATGCGCGGGCCGTAGGTGTTGAAGATGCGCACGATCGAGGTGTCGACACCCTGCTGGCGGTGGTAGGCCATCGTCATCGCCTCGGCGTAGCGCTTCGCCTCGTCATAGACGCCGCGCGGGCCGATCGGGTTGACGTGGCCCCAGTAGTCCTCGGTCTGCGGGTGGACCTGGGGATCGCCGTAGACCTCGCTGGTCGAGGCGATCAGGAAGCGGGCGCGCTTGAACTTGGCGACGCCGAGCATGTGGTGGGTGCCGTGTGAGCCGACCTTGAGCGTGTGCAGCGGCAACCGCAGGTAGTCGATCGGGCTGGCCGGGGAGGCGAGGTGGTAGACGAAATCGACGTCCTCGGGGATGTCGACGTACTCAATGATGTCGATGTGGCGGAAATCGAAGGCCGGGTCGCGGATGTGCTCGATGTTCTGCAGCGAGCCGGTCTCGAGGTTGTCGATGCAGATCACCCGGTGCCCTTGCCCGAGCAGGTGCTCGCAGAGATGCGAGCCGAGGAATCCGGCGCCGCCGGTGACCGCACAGGTGCTCATCGACGCTGATGCTATCGGCCGGGCGGCGTTGGAAGCCGCACCGATGAGTTTCGTGCAATTTGCGGAGACCGAGACCGGTCACCCGTCCAGAAGGGGGGTAAATCCGGGCCCACCTCTGAATTCGCTTGCCATGTTTGGGCGGCCGATTTGAACCGGTGCAGGGGAGCTCACGGGGAATGAGCGAGCAAGCGCAGGGAACAAAGACGAGTGAGGCTGCCCGCAAGCGGGCCGCGGTCGAATTGATCGCCAGGCACGAGGCGGCGCTGAGGCGCACCGCGCGGCGCTACTCCCTGGATGCCGAAGACGCGGAGGACGCCTACCAGCGGGCACTGGAGATCGCGCTGACCAAAGCCCCGACCACCGACTTACGGGAATTGATCCGCTGGACGCAGACGGTCACCAAGCACGAGGCGCTCGCCGTCCGCCAGAGCAGGGAGAAGCTGCTCGGTTACCAGCGGCGTCATGACGGCTCCACGCAGGACCCCATTGCCCTGATCCCAGCCGGCGGCGCCGGCACCGAGGAGCAGGTCGAGCGCCGGGAGGACGTTGCGCGCAGTCGCGAGGCTCTGCAGGCGTTGAAGCCCGCCGAGCTGCAAGCCCTGAGCCTGCTCGCCGAGGGCTATTCCTATGCGGAGATCGGCACCCGCACCGGGTTTAGCCAAACCAAAGTAAACCGCTTGCTCGCCGAGGGACGGGCTCGCTTTCGCAGCCTTATTGCGCGCAGCGAGGACGGTAGCCGCTGCCGCGATCTGCAACCACTGCTCTCTTCGTTCTGTGATGGCGAAGCTGGTCCCCGCGAGGTGGCGGTCGTGCGCGAGCACCTCCGCGCCTGTGCCCGCTGCCGCGCGACGATGCGGACTTACCGAGCGGCACCCAGGATCGCAGCGGCCCTGGTACCGCTTCTGCCTTGGTCCCGTTCGCTGTTGAGGAGAGTGCATGAGCTTGCTGCTCAGTTCGGGTCCCGCCTGCCGGGATTTGGCAGTGGCGAAACGGCAGTGGCCCAGGTCGCCGCGGCCGGCGGCTCGCGTGGCGCCGGCCTGGCCGCGATCGCCAAGCTGCTCACTCTCTGCGCGGGCGCGGCAGGCGGAGCGGCGGCCTGCATGGCCACCGGCGTGCTGCCCGCGCCGGACCTTGCCCCCAAGCACGAAGCCCGGCCCGCGATCGAGCGAACTGCGCCGAGCGTTCTCGAGGAAGTGCGCAGCGAAGCGGTGAACTATGAACCAGCGGCGCCAGCGGCCATTCCTGCGGCACCACCCAGACACCACGAGACACGAGCGGAGGAAGCACCTGAAACACCAGCCGAACCGAGCGCTGCCACGGCCGGTGCAGTCGAATACGAAGCGCCGCCGCCGGAACCCGCTGCTGCATCAGCCGCCACCGAAAGCACAGGGGCACCAAGCTCGAATGGGTCCGCTGCTGGGGAGTTCGGCCCGTGAAGAAGCTGGCCACGACGATCGCCTTAGCGACCTTTTGCCTGATCGCCCCCGCGGCGCATGCCAATGCGCCTCAGCCAACCGGTTTGCGCGTCGACGGCGGTGAGGACAGTTGGCACGTTGGGCGGCTGTTCGCGCTGCGCTGGATCAATCCGCCGGGCTCGATTGCGGCCGCTCACTACCGTCTACTCGACCCCCAGGGCCAGATACTGATCGCCGACACGCGTCTGCCCTGGGCGGCGACGTCGCTAGATCACGTAAGCGTCTCTCCCGCGCCGGGCGTCTACACGATCGAAGTCTGGTTAGAAGACAGCAATGGCGATGCGGGGACACCAGTGAGCGCGACACTGCGCTTTGACGACTCCCACCCCAGCCCGGTCGAACCACTACCCCAACCGGGCTGGATCGGACGCACGGCCTTCCCTTACACGATCCGCTTCAGCCATCCGAGCGGCACGCAACCGCTTTCCGGCATCCGCGGCTACGCGGTCTCGATCGACAGCTCGCCGAGCGGTGACCCCTGCCCTTCCGGAACTTGCAGCGACGCCGAGACTGACCTGCGGGCCGGCGTTGGCGCCGACCGTCTCTCAGTCGGCGAGCTTCCCGAAGGCACGAACTACGTCCACGCGGTCGCGGTCTCCGGCTCTGGCATGCCGTCGATGATCACGCGGACCGCGGCCCTTCACGTCGACAAGCGCGATCCGGAGACGACGATCGCCGGCGTGGCGGATGGTTGGTCGAAGGGACCGGTGACGTTGACCGCCAACGCCAGCGACACCGAGTCGGGCATGGCCGTGGACGGCCCCGGCGATCCGTTCACGGCGATCCGGATCGGCGGCGGCGCACCGACGGTCTCTGCCGGCGCCAGCGTCACCGCAACCGTGATCGCCTCAGGCGTGCACACGGTCGTCTACTACGCGCGGGACGCCGCCGGCAACGTCAACGACGGCGGTTTTTCCAACGGCCACCCTAACCGTGCTGTGGCGAAGACGCTGGTCAAGATCGATCGCGAGCCGCCCACTCTGGCGTTTGCCAGTGCCCAGAGCCCGCTCGACCCGGAGCGGATCGAAACCAGGGTGGCGGACTCCCACTCCGGTCTCGACTTCAGCCGGGGGTCGATCGCCCTGAGGCAGGTGGGCTCGAGTGAGCGCTTCGTCAAGCTGCCGACTGAGCTCTCGGCGGGCCTTTTGCGCACCCACTGGGACTCGAGTGCCTACCCTGCCGGCGAGTATGAATTCCGGGCAACCGCCTTCGACCGGGCAGGCAACTCGGGCACCACCTCCACGCGCGTCGACGGGACGGCGATGCGTCTGCAGGGTCCGCTCAAGTCGCCGATAAGACTGATGACCAAGGCCGGCCGGCGAATCGTCCGTTACGGCCGCGGAACGTGGTTTGGCGGTCGCCTCATCGGCGGCCGTCACACTCCGCTGGCCAACATGGCGGTACGAGTGATCGAGCGCTTCTCCAACGGCAGCACGCCCACCGAACGACTTTCGACGGTGCGCACCGAAGCGAACGGCAAGTTCGGCCTACGCCTTGCCCCGGGACCGAGCAGGCAGGTGATCGCCGAAGTTGCCCCGACAGCTACGACCAGGGGGGCGAGCAGCGATCCGCTGATCTTGGCGGTGCACACCCGACTGGTGCTGCGGGTGTCCTCAGCGGGGGCAAGGATTGGCGGACCTCCCGTGATCTTCCGCGGCAAGGTCGCGAGCGGCGGCGCCTCGGTGCCGGCCGACGGCAAGGTCGTGCAGCTTCAGTTCCGCCTGCCCGGGCTCCCCTGGAGCGAGTTCAGGACGGTGCGGACTGATCGCCAGGGACGCTTTCGCTACGCCTACCGCTTCGCCGATGACGACAGCCACGGCGTGCGGTTCCAGTTCAGGGCCTACGCACCGGCGCAAGCCGGCTGGCCGTTCGAGCCAGCCGGCTCACTGCCGGTTGCGGTGCTCGGTGCTTAGACAGGCAGCAAATCGACCGCTTTGCGTACGCGCTGCTCAAGCTCGTTGCGGTTGCGCTTCAGGGTCGTCTCGACCGTGCGCTGGCGCTTGCGCGCCTCGCGCTCGACCCGGTTGCGGGTCTTGCGTGCCTCGGTAGTAGCGCGACGGCGGGCGGTGGCGCCACGACGCTCGGTGCGTTTGACGCGACGACGCAGCTCGGCTCGGTAGGACTTGAGCTGTTTTTCCGCGGCGGTGCGCCGAGTGAACGGCTCGAACAGCTCGGTGACACGGTCAGTGACTGTCAACACGGCGCCGACGGGAAGGTCGACAGCGGTCTCGGCAGCGGTGCGCGTCTGGCTTTTCTCAGCGATCGTGCTTTTGGCTTTGGGGGCGGAGCTTTTGCTCCCATTCGTTGATGCCATGGAAAGATGAGTCCCTTCGGTCTGCGGGTTTCCTGCTGGAGGTTCGCGAGTGTAACGAACATACGTTCTACGCGAACAGATGTTCTTAAACCCGATCTGGGCGAGGGTTACTGCCCGCCGCGCGCGATCGCCAAACTACGTTCACCGGCGGCGGCTGCGAAGGTGTAGCGAATGTCCAGGTCGAGGCCGGCGTCGGCGAGCGCAAGGTCGCCGAAGGCAACCTCTCCCCCAGCCTCGCGAACGATCAGCTGGGTGGCAGCCGCATCGACCGAGCGGCAGGGCCGCAGACCGATCATCGCGTCGAAGCGGGCGGCGGCGACGTAGGCGGCGGTGATCGCGATCGAGCCGACGACGCGAATCCGGTACACGCGACCGGCGAAAGCCTCGAGTGCAGGGACGGCCCGCTCCGGCTCGGCCGCCTCTAGGCCGAGCAGCTCGAGCTTGTCGCCGTCGGCGGCAACCTCGATTCGCGCGCCGTCGAGCGTCGCTCCCTCGTCGCGCTTGGCGACGAACTCCTCGCCGGCGCCGAAGTCATAGACGTAGCCGAACTCGACGTCAGCCATCGAGTCTCCGCTCGCCACGGCGATGCTGAGACTGTGCGAGGGCAGGGTCCGGCGAGCGTTGAGTGAGCCGTCGATCGGGTCGATGACGACGCGGACGGACCCGCCGCCCCCGAACTCGACCTCGCCGCGCTCCTCGGAGACGGCGACAAACGAAGCGCCCTGCTCCGCCAGCTTGTCGAGCTCGGCAAAGACGATGTCCTCGCAGCGGCGATCGATGACGAGGGTGTGATCGCCCCCCTCGCCGATTCCCTCATAGGCGGTACGGGCCTCGACCCCGCGCACCTGATCGAAGATCTGTCGCTGGGCCTCAACGGCTCGACGGCAAATTCCCAGCCAGTCTGCGGAGAAAACGTCCATAGGTCCGGGTTCCGCTTCGCTCACTGCGCGAAGAACCAGATATGCACGCTTGTTCGCTCCGCGATCACAAAGCCCTCCTATGGAGGCCGCGCACTCGCTAGCGTTGGACCATGCTCGCCCTCGCTGAGACACAGCAACGTGCGGTTGCCCACGACGATGGGCCCCTGCTGCTGGTCGGCGCGCCCGGAAGCGGCAAGACCGAGGCGCTGGCACGGCGACTGGCGCGGCTCGCGGACGACGGCGTCGCGCCAGATCGAGTTCTCATCCTGTGCTCTACGCGGGCGACGGCGAGACGGCTGCAGCAAAGAGCCGAGGCACTCTTGAACGTGCCCTATGAGGAGCTTTGGATCGGCAACTGGGAGACCCTCTGTGGGCGACTTCTGCGCAGGCACTCGACCGCTGCCGGCCTCGATCCCTTCTTCGACGTGCTCGGCCCGGCGGAGCGGCTGGCGATCTTGCTGGAGCGCCTCGAAGAGTTGCCGCTGCGCAACCAGGAAATCCGCGGCAATCCCACTGGCCTGCTCGCCCGACTGTTGTCGCAGGTCGATGAGCTGAAGGCCGGCGCGGAGCTACCCGAGCCTGAACTGGCCGAGTTCTGCGCCGCCCATGACCGGATCCTCGCGGAGTCGGGAAGCCTCGACCAGGCCGACGTCTTCCTGGCCCTGGGCAAGCTCCTCCACGAGCGCCCCGACATCTGCACCGAAATCGCGTCCTGCTTCGCCAACGTGATGGTCGACGAGTACGAGGACACGACACCCGCGCAGCGCTCGATCCTCGAGAGGCTCGCTGGCGAGAACCGGAACCATGTCTACGCGCTTGAGATCAGGGACAAGAGCCATAACTCCCACGACCTCGATTTCGACGGTGAGGTCCTGAACCTGGAGGAGAGGTTTCGGACACCGGCGGTGCGACGTTGGCGGTGCAGCAACGAGCGGGCTCAGGCGCAAGCGGTCGCGCGGGAAGCCGAGCACCTGCTGGCCGGGGGGGCTTCGCCAGAGACGATCTGCGTGCTGGTCGACGACCCGGCGTCAGAAGGCGGCGCGGTGGCCGCGGCGATGGAGGAGCGGGGAGTCACGTTCCATCTCTCCGGACCCGCGGCGCTGTTCCAGCGGCCTGAGGTGCGAGACGCGATCGCCTGGCTGCGTGTGCTCGCAGATCCCGAAGATTCTCCCGCCGCGGCGCGGGCACTGACCCGGCCCCCGATCGAGTTGCGGGCCGCCGACCTGGCGCGGCTGACCACGATCGCGCGGCGGCGCAAGGTCGACCTGGTGTCGGCCTGTGAGGCGGCGCTGGAGAGTCCTCAAATACCCCCTGAGGGTCGCGAGCGAATCCAGGGATTTCTCAAGCTCTATGGCGAAGCCTCGGCGGCGATCGAAGAGCGCCGCGCCGACGTCTTCGTGCGGCGCCTGATCGAGCGGGTCGGCCTGCGGCGCCAGCGGCTCTATGCGGCCGAGCCCGAGGTCGCGGAGCGGTTGCTTGGGCTCTCCCGACTGGCTGACCTTGCCACCACCTGGGCGCGGCGGGAGCCTCACGGTTCGACCCGGGATTTCGTTCGCTACCTGAGCGCGGTCGCGGAGGCAGGGGTCGAGCCGGCCGGCGGCGAGGAGCCGGCGTCTCCCGGCGCCGTGCAGGGATTGGCGCGGTCGGCGGCCAAGGGCACCAGCTTCGACCATGTCTTCGTGCTCGGCCCGGGCTCCGATCCGATCCAGGCGTGCTCGACCCTGATCCTCTCGCGAATCGCGCGGGAGAGCGAGGAGGGCAGCGAGGCTGAGGAGGCACAGGAGGAGGAGCTGTTCGGTCCGGCCGAGGGTCTTCACGCCACTTACCGCAAGCTGCGCGAGGAGGTGCTGGAGGCGTCCTGGCGGGCGGGTCGGGAGCTCTCGGAGCCGCGGCTCGACACCGTCGTCGACGTCAACCGGGCGATCGCCCGCCACCTCGAGCTGCTCAAGCTGGCGGCGCTGGCGCAGCGGCCCGGCGAGGAGGCGACGGCGGAGGCGGTCGAGGCGGTGAACGGGTTGCTGAGGCAGGTTGCAACGCCCGAGCAGCAGGCCGAGCTCGATGCCTCTCCGCTCGACGCATACCTACTCGATTCAGAGCGCGAACGCGACGGGCGCCGCCGGCTGATCGCGGCTCGCCACGAGCCCTCTCTGGAAGCCTTCCTGCCCCGCCGCGGCGACGGCGCCCTCAGCCTCTCGGCCTCCGACCTCGACCTCTACCTGACCTGCCCGCTCAAGTACAAGTTCAGGCGCGTCTTCGGGATCCCCCAGGAGCCGACGATCAACCAGCGCTTTGGCATCCTCGTCCACAACGTGCTCGAGCGCTTCCACAAGGAGTCCTCCGAGGGGGGTGAAGACGACATCGGCCGCCTGATGGAGCTCTTCGAGGCGGGCTGGCGCCGCTCGGGCTTCGGCGCAAGTGACGACGAGCTGCAGTTTCGCGACCGAGCCCGCGGCGCGATGCGCCTTTACTGGCAGCGCGAGAGCGAGTCCGAAAGCGAGCCGGTCTGGCTGGAGCGCAAGTTCGATATCCGCATCGGTCCGCACCACGTGCGCGGGCGCGTCGACCGCGTCGACCGGCTGCCCGACGGCACTCACGAGCTGATCGACTACAAGACCGGCGAACGCAAGAGCGAGGCCGCTCTCGAGAACGACCTACAGCTCGCCCTCTACCGCCTTGCGGCTCGTGAGGCGTGGGGACTGGAGGCAGGTAGCGGCAGCTACTACTACGTTCTCGACGCCGAGAAGGTCGCCGCGCCTACGAAGCCCGACGACGCCGAGCGGGTGAAGCGAACCGTGCTCGCCGTGGGCGAAGGCGTGCTGGGCCAGGACTTCGAGCCGCGGCCCTCGCCAACCACCTGCGGGTGGTGCGACTACCGGCTCATTTGTCCGGCGGCCGAGAGCTGAGAAGGCCTATCCCGGTAGGGGTTCCACTTAACTTTTTCGAGCCGCGTCCCTGGCTACCGATAATGGCTGCCGGCGAAAAAGTACAAGACGTTCCACCCCTACCGGGATAGGCCTTCTACTCGTCGCTCTGCTGGCGCAAGAACTGCTGGAAGTCTCTTGCGATCGAGTCCGCAGACGGGAGGTCTTCGGGACCTGAGAGTTGCTCGGATTGTTCGGCCTCGATCCGGTCGACGAGCTCCTCGATCTCCGGGTTGGCGGCGATCGCGCGGTCGATCTGCTCTTCGTAGTTGCTCGTCTCCTCCTCCAGCTCGGTCGCGTCGACGGCGATGCCGGTGAGGCCCTCGAGGCGGCGCAGCAAAGCGAGGGCCGCCTTGGGGTTTGGCACGGCGGCAACGTAGTGGGGCACGGCAGCCCAGAGGGAGGCCGAGCTCATTCCCACCTGGCGACAGCAGTCGTGCACTACGCCGACGATCCCGGTCGGACCCTCGTAGCTGGAGCGCTGCAGGTCGAGCTCTTCGACCAGTTTCTCGTCGGAGGCGAGCCCCGTGATCGGCACCGGCAGAGTGTGGGACACCTCGGCGACCAAGGCCCCGAGGGTGATCACCATCTCCACCCCAAGCGCATCGGCAGCGGTGGCGATCGTCTCCGAGAAGGTGCGCCAGCGCAGGTTCGGCTCGGTGCCGTCAAGCAGGACGAGGTCGCGCTCGGCGGCGGGGATACGGACCGCGATCAGGTTGTTATGCGGCCAATCGATCCGCCGCGCCTGGCCCTCGCTGAGCACGATCGTCGGCCGGGTCGCCTGGAAGTCGAAGTAGTCCTCGGCATCGACCTCCGCGATCAACTCCGAGTCGAAGGCATCGCCGACTGTCGTCAGCGCCGTCGACGCGGCCGCGGCCGCGTCATTCCAGCCGCGAAACGAGCAGACCAGGATCGGCCTGCGCAACTGCGGTACATCCCCTTTCCAGCGAAGCGATTCCACGCATTTGAGGTTACCGATGGCCCCCCGCGGCGCTGACTTCGTGGTTATCCGCGGATATCGCGAAGAAAGACGAAGTCAACGGTCAGGCGGGTGAGGAGAGGGCGCGGCGCACGAGGGTGTAGGCGAAGAAGAGGACCAGGGCGGCGAAGGAGAGTTCCAGGACGCGAGTGGGGACCTCGTTGGAGATCGCGACGCCGATCAGGACGCCAAGCGGCGAGAGCACGCCGATCACCAGCGCATCGCGGACCCGGACGTTGCCGTAGGCGTTCTGCCTGAAGGCGCCGACGAAGGCGACGATCACGATCATCAGCAGCGAGGTCGACTCACCCTCGACCTGGGTGAGGCCGAGGAAGATCGTCAGCGCCGGCACGAAGAGCACGCCGCCGCCGACGCCTACCAAGCCGCCGGCAAGGCCGCCGGCGAAGGCGATCAGGATCGCGGCCAGCTCGTTCACTTGATAACCAGCTCGATTGCCACGGCGACCAGGAGCGCCGCGAACAGCAGGGAGACGGCGCGCTGGGAGATGCGCTGCTGGATCGCCGTGCCGGCGAGGACACCGAGCACCGCGGGAATGCTCAGCAGCAGTCCGGTGAGGACGTGCACGTTGCCGTAGAGGCCACCCTGAGCGAGCGCGCCGAGCAGGCCGATGAGGACGATCGCGGCGAGGCTGGTGCCGGTCGCCAAGCGCTCGCCGTAGCCGAACCAGAAGATCAGCAGGGGCACGATGATCGTTCCCCCGCCGACGCCGAAAAGACCGCTGAACGCCCCCGCCAGGGTGCCGATCGCAGCCAGCTTGAGCATGCGGTGGGCGGGCATCGCTAAGTCGGGCGCCATCGTGCCGCGATACTAAGGCCGTGCCTCCCGCAGATGAGACAGGGGAAGGCGGCACGGAGCGCTCCCCGCTCGATCCCTTGCTCGCCGACCCGGCCCACGCCGCGATCCTGACCGACGTCGACGGAACGCTGGCATCAATCGTCGAGCGTCCCGAGCAGGCGGCGGTACCGGCGGAGGCGACCGCGCTGCTGGCGCGGCTGAGCGAACGCTTCGGCCTGGTCGGCTGCATCTCGGGACGGCAGGCGCTGGAGGCACGGCGCCTAGTCGGGCTCGACCAGCTCGCTTACGCGGGCAATCACGGCCTCGAGCTCCTGCTGCCAGGAGAGGATGCTCCTCAGCTCGATCCGGGGCTCGCCGGCGAGGAGCGGACCGCGGGGAACTTCATCGACGGGCTCGACCCCGGAGCCCTTGTCTCTGCCGGCCTGCGGCGCGAGGACAAGGGACCGATTCAGTCCCTGCATTGGCGTGGCGCCGAGGATGAGCGTGGCGCCGAGGCGCGAGCTCACGAGATCGCCGCCGACGCCGGCAGGGCAAGGCTGGAACCGCGCTGGGGACGCAAGGTACTGGAGCTGCGGCCGCTCGGTGGTGGTGGCAAGGACGCCGCGGTGGCGGCGCTGCTGGCCGGCAAGGAGATCAGCGCGGCGGTCTACGCCGGTGATGACCGCACCGACCTGGACGCCTTCCGGCGGCTGCGGGAACTGCGCGAGGAGGGTCACCTGCAAGCGGCGGTCTGCGTAGGCGTCGTCTCCCCGGAGGCGCCGCCCGAGTTGGCTGAAGAGTGCGACCTCGCGGTCGATGGGCCGGAGGGCTGGCTTCGCCTGCTGGCGGAGCTGGCTGCGTAGCGATGCCCTTCACCGACCTCCTGCGCCTCACCGTTCTGCTTACGGGCGCTGAGGCAACGGCCCTGGCCGCGATCACAGCGATCGCCGCCAACCGCGACGCCGACACGACGACCCTCATCGTCGCGGCGGCATGGTGGCTAGTTGCGCTGGTCGTGGGCCTCTATCTAGGTCGCCCGTCACGCGCCGCCGACAGCCTCCGCGATGCCCTCGCCGCGGCCCGCACCGCCACTTCGCTGCCACCCGAGTCGCCAGCCCGGATCTCCTTCGCCCGCCTCTGGCCAATCGCCCTCACCGCTGTCGCGGCCGGCACCCTTGGCGTTTTCCTTCCCGGTGTCGCCGCGATCGGCGCCGGCTATGCCCTACTCGTCTCACTTGCATGGCACTCGCGCGAGGCGGCCGTATTGGCGATTGAGCAGCGCGATGGCGTCAAGTTCTACGTCGTGCCCAACTCCGCCTTCCGTCCGATCCAACTCGTCCGCGCTCCCGGCCTGCGCAGCGACCGCCTACACGCCTGATGGGTGCAACGTCTTTTCCACCCACAAGGTGGACAAAGCGTTGCGCCGTGGGATGATCGTGGCGTGAGGCGGGGAAGAGCTTGGCAAGGGCAGTCGCTCGCGGCGCTTGGCGTAACGGCGCTCGCTTTGCTCCTGCCCGCCACGGCGAGCGCGGTCGAACGGACCGTCACCGTCAAGGGCTCCGCCACTCAGCAGGTTCCCAACGACGCGGCCAAACTCGGCTTCTCAGTCAGTAAGGAACGAAAGTCGCGCCAGGCCGCTCTTCGCATCGTCGCGATCCGCCTGCGCGCCGTGATTGCGGCGGTGCAAGCCACCCCCGGCATCGGCCCCGGCGACGTTACCACCGGCGAAATCTCAGTCCACAAGACCACTCGCGGCAAACACACCGTCTTCCGCGCCTCCGAGGGCGTCGGCGTAGTCCTCCACCAACCCGAGCGCTCGGGCGAGCTAGTCAACGCCGCCGTAGCCGCCGGCGCCACCGGCACCCGCGGGCCCGACTTCTTCCCCAGCAACCCCGAAGCCGCCTACAACAACACTCTCATAGCGGCCTTCGACCAAGCTAAATCCAAGGCCTCCGCCCTGGCCACCCGTGCCGGCGCAACCCTGGGCCCAGCGCTGACCATCGAAGAATCCACCGAAGCAGTCCCAGTCGAAGGCCGCGCCAGTCCCAAGGGAGCTCAAGACGCAGCGCCGGCCCCGCCCGCCAAGCCCGGCGCCTCCACAGTCACCGCCACAGTCCGCGTCGTCTTCGCCCTCGAATAAACCTGGGCAGCAAGACGGAGCGCCGGGGTCGCCTCGCAGGTGCCTCGCGAAGCGGCTCCGCAGAGTGATTCTCAGCCGCGAAGCGGCAGTCAATTAGTACCGCCGTCAGGCGGTGCTTGGGCACCTGCGAGGCGACCCCGGCGCTCCCTACCGCTTACGCAGCTTCTTGAAGTCAGCCCAGCTACACGTGTTCGCAATGTCCCCCGGAGTCAGCCAAGCCCTTCGTGCGGTGGCCACCGCGTAGGACATGTTGTTCAGCGTCTCCACCCCATGCGCATCGGTGTTGAGCACGATCGCCACCCCGGCGTCGACGGCCAGCCGCGCATGCTGCTCAGAGAGGTCGCGGCGGTTGGGGTTGCCGTTGATCTCGATCATCGTGCCGGTGCGCGCGGCTGCCTCCGCCACCGCCTCGACGTCGATGCCGTAGGGCTCACGGCGGCCGATCAGCCGACCGGTGAGGTGGCCGATGCAGTCGACGTGGGGATTATCGATCGCCTCCAGCACCCGCGTCGTCATCTCCTTCGCTGAGATCGCAAAAGAGGTGTGAACGCTGGCGACGATCCAGTCGAGCGCCCCCAACAGGTCCTCCGGATAGTCGAGCGAGCCATCGAGGCCGATGTTGACCTCCGAGCCCGCGAGCAGGCGGAAGCCGCGTTTGCCCTTGTTCCAGTCAGCGACCTCGTCGATCCGTTCCCAGAGCCGCTCGGCGGTGACGTGATCGCCGAAGCCGTGGCTGGCCGAGTGGTCGGTGATCGCCATATAGGCGTAGCCGCGCTCACGGCCGGCCTCGGCCATCTCCTCGAGCGTGTTGCGGCCGTCCGAGAGCGTCGTGTGGGAGTGCAGGTCGCCGCGGATGTCGTCGAGCGAGACCAACTCCGGCAGCTTGCCCTCGCGAGCCGCCTTGAGCTCGCCGCGACCCTCGCGCAGCTCCGGCTCGATGTAGGCGTAGCCGAGCCTTTTGTAGACCTCCTCCTCGCTTGCGCATAGCTCGACCTCGCCGCTCTCTACCTCGGTGATGCCGTGCTCGGAGACCGAGAGGCTGCGGGCCACTGCGTCCTCGCGCAGCTGCACGTTGTGCGCCTGGGAGCCGGTGAAGTGCTGCAGGAGGTTGCCGAACGCCTCCGGGGCGACAATGCGCAGGTCCACCGAGACGCCATTCTGCGTCTGCGCCCGTACGCCGTTGGGACCCGGCGTCCCCGCCGCCGCGATCAGCGGACTGGCGATGAGATGCTCAGCAAGCGCCTGCGGCTCCTCGGCGGTGGCGATCAGGTCGATGTCCTTGCAGGTCTCGGCCCAGCGCCGCACCGAGCCCGCCGCCTCGACTCGGTCGGCAGCGGGGTGTTGGCGTAGCGCCCGCACCAGCTCCTCGGCGATCGGCCGTGCCATCGAGAGCAATACGCGTCCCGATCTCTCCCCAGGTTCGCCAAGCCGCTCGAGTCCGGCAAGCACATTCTCCTCCGCCTTCGGACCGAGGCCCTTCATCTCGCGGATTCGTTCACCCTCGGCGGCGACCTTGAGGTCGTCCAGCGTTGCCACGCCGAGCTCGTCGAAAAGCCGCCGCGCCGTCTTCGCACCCACCCCGGGCACCCGCGTCACTTCGACCAGCGTCGGCGGGAACTTCGCCTTTAGCTTCACCGCCGCCGGAATCTCACCTGTCTCTAGCAGCGCGTCGATCTTTTCCGCCAGCGTCTTGCCGACGCCGGGGACCTCGGTCGCCCGCCCCGCGGCGGCCAGATCCGCCACCGAGATCGGACTTTCGCGGATCGCTCGTGCGGCGCTACTGTAGGCGAGCACGCGGTACTTGACCGCGCCATCTAGCTCGTAGAGCACCCCGAGCTCGTCGAGGGCGGCGGCGATCTCGGCATTGGTCATTCCTTGCAAGCTAGCGAGCGGCCGGCTCTTTAGCCTGCCCTCAGCCGCGCCAATAGCATCGGCTCTGCAGATGTCAGCGAGCAATCCCGAGCGAGGGCCAGCCTGGCTGGTCCTCCCCACATATGAAGAGGCGACAAACGTCGAGCGGCTGGTCACCGAGGCTCGCGCCAAGCTGCCCGCCGATGCCCACGTTTTGATCGTCGACGACAACTCCGCCGATGGGACGGGACGGATCGCCGCCGAGCTGGCTGAGCGCGAGGAGGCGGTCCACTTCCTGCATCGCCGGACCAAGGAAGGTCTTGGCCCCGCTTATATCGCTGGCTTTCGCCATGCGCTGGCCCAGGGCGCCAGCCTGATCGTCGAGATGGACGCGGACTTCTCGCACGAGCCGGCTTACCTGCCGCGCTTGCTCGAGGCCGCCGGACGGGCCGACGTGGTGATCGGATCCCGTTACGTCCCCGGCGGAGGGGTCAGCGACTGGGGAGCTGCGCGCAGGGCGATCAGCAGGGGCGGCAGCACCTATGCGCGACTCGCCCTCGGCGTCCACGTCCGCGACCTCACCGGCGGCTTCAAGTGCTTCCGCCGCGAGGTGCTGGAAGCGATCGATCTCGACGCTGTGCGTTCGCGTGGCTACGCCTTCCAGGTCGAGGTCACCTACCGGGCGATCCAGCTCGGCTTCGACGTGGTCGAGGTACCAATCGTCTTTCGCGACCGCCAAGCGGGAGCTTCGAAGATGAACCGCGCAATCGTGATCGAGGCAATCTGGCGGGTGCCTCTTCTACGCTTCGGCAAATGAGCGATTTGAGTGGCCGGAGAAGTCCTGCGAACCTCGCTATACTTTTTGAAGTATTGAGCGTCGAAACTCGATTCCCAGGAGAGAGATCCCAGTGACAGGCAAACTCAACGACGTGACCGATGACACCTTCAAATCAGAGGTTCTCGAGGCCGAGGGCCCTGTGCTCGTCGACTTCTGGGCTCCTTGGTGCGGTCCCTGCCGCGTCGTCCATCCGGTACTCGAGGAGATGGACGCCGAGCGCGAGGACCTCAACATCGTCAGCATCAACGTCGACGAGAATCAGCAGACCGCCGCTCAATACGAGGTCCTCTCGATCCCGACCCTGATCCTCTTCAAGGATGGGGCGATCGCCAAGAAGGTGATCGGCGCGATGCCCAAGCGTCGCCTCGAGGCCGAGTTGGAGCCGGCGCTCACCGCTTAGGGCCAGCGAGCGCCATGCCCTTCGTCCAAGTCCACTGGTTCGAGGGACGCACCGACGAGCAGAAGGCGGAGATCGCCAAACGGATCGAAGCGGCACTGGTCGACGTGGCCGGGGCTGCTCCGGAGCACTGCTGGGTCAAGTTCTCGGACTCGAAGAAGAGCGACTTCATCATCGGCAAACCAGCCGAGGATTGATCGCATCCCTATTCGCGCAAATCAAGAGTGGCCTGGGGCCTAGCCTTAACGCCATCTAGAACGTAGAATGGTACGTCTGAGTACTTAACTAAGCTTCATTTTCAGTCGGTTCATCGATGGGCGACGACACTTCGACCAATCACCCCGCAGCCGAGCAGACGCTCGGGGCCATTCGGCGAGAGGCGAACATGGGTGATTCACCGCCTTACGTCTCGGAGTTTGGACCGGTAGAGCTTCCCGAGTCGAACGACGAGGAGGAGCCGAAGCCAATCGACGACCAGCAGCTTGGTCACGCCATTGCACGAGGCTCCAAACTCGACCACGCAGAGAGTTCCGATGAGATTTACCCCCCTGCGCTCAAGCTGGGTGGCAGCGCTTGGATTCCCAGCATCTACTGGGGCGCTGACTATCGACGGCGCCTCGAGCGGGATGCGCTGGACGATCTGCAAGACCAACGACCGCTCCGCAATCGTGGAGACGCTCAGGGCGCCAGACGCTCGGGTCTAATGCTCGACACGGTCTTCCTTGCCCTGGAAGACCCTGCTGAAGAGCGCTAGTACTCCATGTACCGAGGAGGGGGAGCGCGTTGACTTCTGGTGCTGCCACAGCCACGGTGGCTCACGCAGCGGGACTGAACTCTCGGCGAGTGAACGGACTCGGCGAGATGCTGTTCGACAACACCAAATACACGCAGCGTCTCACCGAGCACCTCGCATTTTTGCCGTCGGGAGGTCTCTCCTGGCGGCGGGACATACAACTCCAAATCCCCAAATCAGGATCTCGGAAAGCACCCAACATTGTGTCGTTGGGGAGCTTTGAGCGGCGCCGGTTCACTGACTTCGCGGTCTCCGATTGCCTCGGAACCCGGCTCAACCTGCTGACGAGATTCCAACACGGGATAGCCCTGACCCACGCCGCGCTGCTCCAATATTTTGATACAGCGGAGCTCAGCGCGATCAAGAAAGCCTACATCGAACCCGTCCGCTCCCCTACCGATCGCGCCGTCGTTGCCGCCCATAAGACCGTCATATACAACGTTTACCGACTGGCCACTGAAATTGAGTTTCATCACGACGAGGACGAAAAGATAGATGCCGCAAAGCCACTTGGTTTCGCGCTTACCAGTTTGTTCTCTACCCTCTATGAAGGGGGTCGACTTGGCAGCCCGGAAAGACGGCTGAACGAACTCAACGATCTCTCCACGTTGATCGGCTCGCAGTTCTACGATCTTCAACGCGTCACGCAGTACCTTTGCTGGGTCGATGCGCCGGCAGGCGCAGTGATCAACCTGCAAGCTCGATACAGCATGGCTGACCCCCACCGTGCTCTGCAGGAGAGAAAAAGGCTTGTCCGCAACCCGTTTCGCAACCAGTCAAGCCACAAAAGACCTGGTGAACCTAAAACCAATCGCAAGCTCAAATGGTATAGGCAACTCGGCCTGGCGCCTCTCAACTACACCATTGAAACACGGGTCAGTGAGACCGCGGGGAGCTACTACTTCAGTATAGATCCCCCGGTAGAAACCGAGATTACATATCTAGACTGGGGAATTGGTAATAGCTTCACTGATACAAAAGGCGAATGGGATTGTGCCCACCACACCATCCATGTCAACAACGCGGCCGACCATCACCATGCGCTTCGCAGGGACATCCAGCTGCCAGACGGGGAATCGGCGATTCGCGTCTACATGCGCGCTGCCACATATGCACACAAGCGGCTTGTAGTCGGTGCCGCGCTCAATCTCATCTTTGTGTACTTCGCCGCGACCGGTAGGTTTTCCGCTAAAGATACGAGCTCCGTGCAAACCTGGCTCCTGCTTACGCCTACACTGCTTATCGCCTACATTGCCGAGCAGCAAAGACACTACTTCGCAAACGCCACTCGCCAGCTAAGAGGCGGACTTTGGATCTACCTCGGAATCAGCTTGCTTTTCCTCGTCGCGGTCGCATTCTCGGCCGTACCGGCCGCCGAAAGTGGAGTACAGAATTGGGGGTGGTTTGCGAGGGGAGCGGCGCTGTTGGAGGCGCTCGCCAGCGTGATCATGATTGCTTGGTTCCTACCCACCGGCCTTCGGGCCCAACTCGTTACGAAGGAGGAGTGTGAGCGTGACTTTGCCGCGCTCGCGTCAGCTAAGAAGACGTCGAGCAAGCCTCATCATTGGATCTACGATCGGGCGATCCTTCGCTATTGCGATCGGGTTGTAGGGGTCGCGCTGGTCTCCCTAACTCTTGTGTTGGTTGGCGCTTGGGTCCGCTTCGGGCAGGATCTCCTCCAAAAGTCGGCCCTGGGCGAGCTGTCCGTCACCCAGACAGCACGAGAATCAGCTCGCCCCCAGGCTCCCAATGCACCCGAGACCCGTGTGCGGAGGGACAGTCGGCCGAAGTGAGGCCGACGGATCGCAGGGGGTCAGGTGGCCGTGTTGGCGCTAAGAACAATGTGGAGGTCGCGACCGTCGACGCGAACGGCCGTGCCATCGCCGGCGTCGTAGGTGATGGAAGTCGCGAGGACCTCACCGGCTATGTAAGGCTCGTGGGCGCGGGCGGCGGTTAGGAGCTCATCGTCGCCGCCGAGGGTGAGCTCGATGCGGTCGGAGATGTTGAGGCCGGCGGCTTTGCGGGCGTTCTGGACGGCGTGGACGATCTCGCGGGCAAGGCCCTCGCGGCGCAGCTCGTCATCCAGTTCGAGCTGCAGGGCGACGGCGTGGCCGGCCTCCGCCTCGACTTCGTAGCCCTCCAGGGGCTGCAAGGCGAGGATGACCTCGTCGGAGCCGATCGTGTGGTCGTGACCGTCGACGTTGATGCCGATCTCGCCGCCGTCGCCCATCACCTTGGCGACGTGAACTGGGTCGAGCGCCTCGATCGCGGCGGCGACCTGCGGCATTCTCTTGCCGAAACGGGGGCCCAGCGAGCGGTAGTTGGGCTTGACCGCGTAGCTGACCAAGTCTGACTCTTCGGAGACGAAGTCGAGCTCCTTGACGTTGAGCTCGGCGGTGACCAGGTCGGCGCGGGCCTCGATCGCGGCGCGCTCGGCATCGTTGGCGACGATCACAGCACGGCGCAGCGGCTGGCGCATCTTGGCCTTGGCCTGCGCCCGGGCGGCACGGCCGAGCTCGACGGTGAGGCGCACTGCCTCCATTGCCTGTTCGAGCTCGGCGTCCGTGAGCGTCGCGTCGACCTGCGGAAAGTCGCGCAGGTGAACCGAGTCGGGACCGTCGCCAAGCTCTTCGCCTGCGCCACCGGCCAAGTTGAGGTGGATCTCGTCAGCGAGGAAGGGCGTGAACGGGGCAAGCAACGCGGCGAGCTCGAACAGGCAGTGGCGCAGGGTCGCAAAGGCAGCGCGATCGCCCTCCCAGAAGCGGCGGCGGGAGAGGCGCACGTACCAGTTGGAGAGCTCCTCGACGTACTCGGCGATCACCCGGCCGGCGGTAGTGCAATCGAAGTCGTCCATGCGCTCGCGGACGGTCGCGGTCGTCGCCTGAAGTCTCGAGAGCGCCCATCGATCCAAGTCCTCCCCTACGCTGACTTCGCCTTTAGTTCCGCTATCCGGAACAAAAGGCGAAGTCAGCGCCTGTTCTTTGAAGTCGGCAGGCCCGAGGCCCTCCGCGTTGGCATAGAGGACCCAGAAGGAGTACGTGTTCCACAGCGTCAACAGGAACTGGCGCACCGATTCGCCGACAGTGTCGACCGAGAAGCGGTAGCCGGACCAGGGCTGCTGCGCGGTCAGGTAATACCAGCGGAAGGCGTCGGCGCCGTGGGCGGAGATCACGTCCCAGGGCTCGACCACGTTGCCCTTGCTCTTCGACATCTTCTGGCCCTCGGGGTCGAGGATCAGTCCGAGGCAGACGCAGTTGCGGTAGCTCGAGGTGCCGAAGAGGAGCGTGGACTCGGCAAGCAGAGTGTAGAACCAGCCGCGGGTCTGATCGATCGCCTCGCAGATGAAGTCGGCAGGGAAGCGCTCGGCGAACAGCTCCTCGTTCTCGAACGGGTAGTGAAGCTGGGCGAAGGGCATCGCGCCGCTGTCGTACCAGGTGTCGATCACCGAATCGACGCGGTGCATCTCGCCGCCGCAGGTCCCGCACTCGAGAACGACCTCATCGATGTATGGGCGGTGCAGGTCCTCCGGCACCTCTCCCTGCGCCCGCTCGCGCAGCTCGGCGACCGAGCCTGCGCAATAGAGCTCGGTGCACTCGCCGGCGGTGCAGCGCCAGATCGGCAGCGGCGTTCCCCAGTAGCGGTCGCGCGAGAGCGCCCAGTCGACGTTGTTCTCGAGCCATTTGCCGAAGCGCCCGTGCTTGATGTGCTCGGGGTGCCAGCCAATCTGCTCGTTGTTGGCAAGCATCTGGTCGCGCGCCTGCGAGGTGGCGATGTACCAGCTCGACTTGGCGTAGTAGAGCAGCGGCGTGCCGCAGCGCCAGCAGTGTGGGTAGGCGTGCTCGTAGACCTGCTCGCGGAAGAGCAGGCCGCGGCGCTCGAGGTCCGCGATCAATGCCTTGGTGACCTCGGGGTCCTTGACGAACTTGCCCTCGAAGCCGCTTACGCGGGGGTCGAAACGACCTTCGAGGTTGACCGGGTTGAAGAGCGTTGCGTGCTCGGTGGGGGTGAAGATGCCGTTGGCGGCGGCGACCGCGTAGTCGTCCTCGCCGAAGGCGGGAGCGATGTGAACGAGGCCGGTGCCGTCCTCGGTGGTGACGAAGTCGCCGGCCACCACGCGGAACGCATTTGCCGGCTCCTCCTCCAGCTCGAAGATCGGTCCCTTGTACCGGCGACCGACCAGTTCGGCGCCGGGAAAGCGCTCGAGCACCTCTACCTCCTCGCCGAGCACGCGCTCGACCAGAGGCTCGGCCAGGATCAAAATCTCGTCACCGCAGCGGGCCCTGACGTAGGTGACTTCGGGCGCAACCGCGACGGCGACGTTGCCGGGCAGCGTCCAAGGGGTCGTCGTCCAGATCAGCAAGTACTCCACTGGCCCGCTCATCCCCGGACGCGGGAGCGACGACGGATCCATATCTGGTTCATCCAGCGTCGCGGGAGCAGAGGAGATGAGCGGAATTTTTATGTAGATAGAGGGGTCCTCGACGTCCTGATAGCCCAGCGCCACCTCGTGCGAGGAGAGCGCGGTGCCGCAACGCGGGCAGTAGGGGACGACCTTGTGGCCCTCGTAGAGGCGGTCTTTATCCCAGAGCTGGCGCAGCGACCACCAGACCGACTCGATGTAGTCGTCGTCGAGGGTGACGTAAGGATGGTCGAGGTCGATCCAGAAGCCGATCCGCTCGGTCAGCCGGTTCCACTCCTCGACGTACTCGAAGACCGATTCGCGGCAGCGCTGGTTGAACTTGTCGATCCCGTAGTCCTCGATCTCCTGCTTGGAGGCGATGCCGAGCTGCTTTTCGACCTCGATCTCGACCGGCAGGCCGTGGCAGTCCCAGCCCGCCTTGCGCGGCACGAAGTAACCGCACATCGACCGGTAGCGCGGGTAGACGTCCTTGAAGACGCGGGCGAGGACGTGGTGAGAGCCGGGGCGCCCGTTGGCGGTCGGCGGGCCCTCGTAGAAGTTCCAGATCGGCGCGCCCTCGCGCTGGTCGAGCGAGCGCTGGAAGACCTCGCGCTCGCGCCAGCGCTCCAGCACGCGCTCCTCGAGCTCGGGGAAGGACTGCTTGGTGTCGACGGGGCGGAAGCCGGGCATGGACGGGTGATTCTAGGAGCGCGACGAGCGGCGGCTCGCCTCCCAGTCGTCTAGGCTCTCCGCCGCATGCCCCCCGTCTATGACCTGAATGGCAAGGTGGCGCTGGTTACCGGTGCGGCGCGTGGGATCGGCTATGAGACCGCGCGGCAGATCCATCTGCGAGGAGCCTCGGTCGCCGTTCTCGATCTCGACCCCGAGCAGGCGCGCGAGGCCGCCGAGAAAATCGGCGATCGTGCGATCGGGATCGGGGCGGACGTCACCGACCACGGCGCGATGATGGCGGCGGTTGCCGAGACGGTCGAGCGGTTCGGCGGCCTCGACGTCGCCGTCGCCAACGCCGGCATAGCCCAGTCCGCTGTCGCCACGGTGCGTGGGATCGGCGCCGAGGAGTGGGAGCGGGTCTTCGAGGTAGATCTGCTCGGCGTCTGGCGGACCGTGCGAGCGGTGCTTCCACAGATCGTCGAGCGCAGGGGTCATGTCGTCGTGACGGGCTCCGTCTACTCGTTCGCGAACGGCATCTTCAACAGCCCCTACGCGGTGGCCAAGGCTGGCGTCGAGTCGCTGGGCCGATCGTTGCGAGCAGAGCTGATGCCGCTGGGCGCCAGCGCCAGCGTCGCCTACTGGGGCTGGGTCGATACCCGGATGGTGCAGGACGGGATGGCCCGCCCCCATTCCGACCGCATCCAGGAGAACGCGCCGGCCTGGCTCTTGAAGCGGATCACGCCCGACGAGGCGGGTGCGGCGACGGTGCGGGGCATCGAAGAACGAGCGCCGCGGATCTTCGCTCCCAGGTGGTGGCGCTATGTCTCCGCGCTGCGGGGCCTGGTCAATCCGCTGCTCGATCGCCGCATGGAGCGCGATCGGAAGATGATCGAGACCGTGCGGACGATCGAGGCAGAGGCGGACGAGCAGGGCGCAGCCGCAGTGGCTTCAGCCGCCGACTGACAATTTGGTCACCAGTTAGCCGGCGCGAGTCAGCCGCTCGAGCAGGATGACGACCGACTCGTAGCCGGCCCCGGTGGCGCGGCTGAGGCCGATCTCGCAGGTGCGGTTGTTGGAGAGGTGGGCATCGAAGTCGCGACCGGCCAGCTCTTCGGCTTGGGGGCGGGTCGCGGCGGCGGTCAGCTCGGGGTGGGAGATGCCGCGGTCGCCGGCGAAGCCGCAGCAGGTCGCTGAGGGGGCGACGTAGACGTCCTCGGCAAGGATGTCGGCGAGCGCGCGCAGGCGCGGCGCCAGGCCCATGTGGCGAGTGGCGCAGGTGGGATGGACGGTGGCCGAGTCGACCGTCTCGGCGACCTCGAGCCAGGGCAGCAGGCGATCGTGCGCCCAAGCCACCGAGTCGACGATCTCTAGCCGAGAGAGACGCTCCGTATTCTCCTCGCTCAGCACTCCCTCACCCGGTTCGGCGATGCCCTGGGTGCAGGAAGCCGCGTCGATCACGATCGGCAGCGCGCCTTCGCCGCTCCACTCCCAAAGCCGTTCGACCATCTCGTTCGCCTTGTGGGCGTGCGCCACGACAAAGCCCTTCGAGCTCCAGGGCAACCCGCAGCAGCTGCCGACAACATCGGGTGGGATCCAGACCGGCAGCCCGGCACGGCGCGAGACCTCGACCAAGGCCTCGACCGGCGAGCTACCGAAGATGCGGTTGGTGCAAGAGGGCACGTAGACGGCGGCGGCGCCTTCGTGCAGGGTCATCGGCGGCTTTGCCGATGCCGGCGGGGGCAATGCCCGTCCGCGCTTGGTCAGCCGTGCCAGCGCTCCGCCCAGGCGCAGGCCGGCGCGGGAGGCGCCCTCGACCACGCCCCAGCGCTTTGCCGTCGCCAGGGCCGCCGCTTCTGCGCGCTCGCCGTGACGCTCGCGGCGCAGTTCCTTGACCAGCTTGCCGGTGTCGATGCCGACGGGGCAGGCGAGCTGGCAGGAGCCGTCGGCGGCGCAGGTCTCGATCGAGTCGTACTCGTACTCCTTGAGCAGCGCCTTCTGAACCGGCGAACCCGCTGGCTGGCGGGCGATCTCGCGGCGCAGCACAATCCGCTGGCGCGGCGTCGTGGTCAGGTTGCGGCTGGGACAGACCGGCTCGCAGAAGCCGCACTCGACGCAGGCGCTCGCCGACTCCTCGATCGCCGGCGTGGTTTTGAGATTGCGCAAGTGCACGCCGGGATCGCGGTTGAGGACGACGCCCGGGTTGAGCACGCCGTCGGGATCGGCGAGCTGCTTGACCCGCCACATCAGCTCGGTCGCCGCCTCACCCCACTCGCGCTCGACGTAAGGCGCCATGTTGATCCCAGTGCCGTGCTCAGCCTTGAGCGAACCGTCGTACTTGCCGACGATCAGCTCGACCAGCTTCGCCATGAAGGCCTCGTAGCGCTCGAGGTCCTCCTGCTTGGCGAAATCCGGGGTGAGCATGAAGTGCAGATTGCCGGCGGAGGCGTGGCCGGCGACGCCGGGCAGGAAGCCGTGCTCGCCAAGCAGCGCCTGAAGGTCGCGGGCGCCCTCGGCGATCCGCTCCGGCGGCACGCAGACGTCCTCGACGATCAGCGCCGTGCCTGGCAGGCGCAGGCGCCCGATCAGCCCGTGCAGTCCCTCTCGCACTCGCCAGGCCAGCTCGATCCCCTCGGCCTCGCGAGTGAACTCGATCGGGCGGATCGTCTCATGGGCGGCGAAGATCTCGCCCGCCTCGGCGAGGTAGGCATCGAGCCCCTCGTCGCTCTCGGCGCCGTACTCGACCAGCAGCACGGCCGACTCGGGCGGCAGCTCCTTCCACTCCTGCGGTGCGCCGACCATGTTCCAGGCAGCGGTGATCAGCGCCGGGGCGACCATCAACTCGACCGCGCTGGCACCGCTGTCGACCAGGTCGCGGACCGGCGCGATCGCCTCGTCGATACCGGGGAAGTGGATCCAGGCAGTGGTGGTATGCGAAGGCAGCGGCACGGTTTCGAAAACCGCCTCGGCGACGAAGGCGAGTGTGCCCTCGGAGCCGACGACGAGCCGGCGGAAGATCTCCAACGGCTCGTCAGCGTCAAGGAAGGCGCAGAGGCGGTAGCCGGTGGTGTTCTTGATCGCGAACTTGCGGCGGATGCGCTCGCTCAGCTCGGCGTCGGCGCGGATCTCGTCGCGGATCGCGGCGAGGCCGGCGGCGAGCTCTGGCTCCTCCGCTTCGAAGCGCTCGGCAGCATCGGGGTCCGCGGTGTCGATTGTCGTGCCGGAGGCAAGCACCAGCGTCATCGAGCGGACGGTCGAGTAGGAGTCCCTGGCGACCCCGCAGCGCATCCCGCCCGAGTTGTTGGCGATTACCCCTCCGACGCATGCAATGTCGGTGCTGGCCGGGTCCGGACCGAGTTTGCGGCCATGCGGCGCCAGCACGCGGTTGGCGTGTCCGAGCACAGTGCCCGGCTTGATTCGGGCGTGCGTGCCACTCTCCTCGACCGCGATGCCGCCGAAGTGGCGACGCACGTCGACGAGGATGCCGTCGCTCTGACCTTGGCCGTTGAGGCTGGTGCCGCCGGCACGGAAGGTGACGGGGATGCCGCTGCGCCTGCCGTAGTCGAGCAGCTTGGCGACGTCGGTGGCGTCGTGGGCCATTACGACCGCCTGCGGGAAGAGCCGGTAGGGACTGGCATCGGAGGCGTAGCGGACGATGTCGCTCGGGCGCGAGAGCACGCGGTCCCGCCCGAGCAGCTGCTCCAGCTCGCCGCGTAGGGGTTGCGCCACGCCCCTGGCCAGCGAGTCTGGGGCGCGATCGGGAGAAGCCATCAGAACAAGGACATACCGGGCGTGACGGGAACTTCGACCAGCTCCGGCTGAGGGGAGGCGAACGCTTTGGCGAGGGCGTCGCGCACTTCGTCTCGGTCCTTGACCCGGGTCGCGTTGACGCCGTAGCCCTCCGCCACGGAAGCAACGTCGAGCTTCGGTAGGTCGAGGCCCGGTGCCCCGGAGACCTGCTCGACCTCGGCGAACCACTTGAGGATCGCGTACTCCTCGTTGCGTACGACGAGGAAGGTCACCGGCACTTTGTAGGCGACGGCAGTCCAGAAGGCGCTGACCGCGTACTGGACCGATCCCTCGCCGATCGCGCAAACAACTGGGCGGTCGGGCTGGGCCAGCTGCACGCCGATCGAAGCCGCGAGGCCGAAGCCGAGGCCGCCCCCGGCGGCGAAGTAGTAGCTGCCAGGCCGCGAGAGGCGTAGCTGGTTACGCAGGGCGAGCGTGCTGGAGGGGGACTCGAGCACGACGATGCCGTCCTCGGGGAAGACTTCCTTGAGGGCGGTATGCACGGTCGAGGGGTTGAGCGGATCGGTCGGCGGAATTTCCTGCGGCCCCTGGTTCGGCTCGGGCGCGGGGCGGGTCGACTCGGGCAGGTCGGCGAGCAGCGCTTCGAGGGTGAGCCTGACGTCGGCGACCAGCGCGTCGCCCATCGGCGCCCGGGCGGCCTCGTCGGGGTCGCTGGTGATCGCGACCAGTTTGGCGCCCTCGGGCAGCAGTGGTCCCGGGATGTAGGGGTAATAGGGGAAGACCGAGCTGCCGACGACGAGGATCAGGTCGTGGCCCTCGAGCGTCTGGGCGACAGGGCCGATCGCCGGCGGCAGGACGCCGCGGTAGTTGGCGTGGTTCTCGGGGAAGCCGATGCGGCCGCCCCCCGGCGCGGGCGTCGCCCAAACCGGCAGGCGCTGGCGCTCGGCGAGGGCGATCGCGTCATCCCAGGCGCCAGAGGCGTCGATATCCGGTCCGGCGACCATGACCGGGTTGGTGGCGGCATCGAGCCGGTCGGCGAGGACGCGGACGGCGGCGGGATCCGCGGCGGCGCGGCCGCTGACCTTGCGCTCGATCGCCTCTCGCGCGTCGGTCTCATCGACCTCGGCGTACCAGTCGTCCATCGGCAGCGAGACGAAGGTCGGGCCCTTGGGCGGCAGCGAAGCGAGGTGGGCGCCGTGGGCAAGAGCGAGCGGCACGTCCTCGGCGCGGGCCGGCTCGAAGGCCCACTTGACCAGCGGATGCGGCATGCGGATCGCGTCGCGGTTGGTCAGGTTCGCCTGCAGGGTGATCTGCGCCCGCGCCTGCTGCCCGGCGGTGATCAACACCGGCGAGTGGTTTGCCTGCGCGTTGAAGATCGCTCCCATCCCGTTGCCCAAGCCGGGGGCGGTGTGCAGGTTGGCCATCGTCGTGCGGCCCGAGGCCTGGGCGTAGCCGTCGGCCATCCCGACCACGACCGCCTCCTGCAGGCCGAGCACGTAGCGGAAGTCAGAGGGGAAGTCGGCGAGCATCGGCAGCTCGGTCGAGCCGGGGTTGCCGAACATCGTCGTCATCCCCAACTCCCGGAAAAGGTCGAAACTGGCCTCGCGAACCGTCGGCATAGCGAGCGGAACCCTACCGGTGAGTTGCTGTTCTCAAGGGAATGCCTCTCCGATCCGATGAGTGAAGCCATGGCATCAGCAGCAGAGAAGACGGGCCGTGTCCTGCTCACGCTGGCGGCCGTCCTGGCGATCGGCCTGTTGGCCGCGAACTCCGCCAGCGCCGGGCCGACCACGACCAGGCTCGTCTACGCGGCGGGCGAAATCGTGTCGATCCCCGCCACGATCCCGCACGAAGAAGGCGACATGGTCGACCGGCGCATCGTGCCTGACCTACGCTGGATCGCCGCTCACTTCCCGATCTACATCAACGACGGTTACTCAGGCCCGCTGCCCAACGGCGAACACGTCGGCTGCAACCAGTGCCACGTCAAAGGCTCGGACCACTACAACGGCCTAGCCGTCGACGTCATCCCACTGCATCCGAGCAGCAAATGCGACGCTAACTGGACGGGCATCACTCGCCTCGCCGAATGGGCCGAGCCGCTGCAGAACCAGCCGGTGCCGCCCTTCCGCTGGGTCGGCTACGACGGCGACGCCGGCCACGGCTGCGGCAACCACCTCCACCTTTCCTGGCAGCACTCGCCTGCCCCGCAGTTCCAGCTTGCCGAATGGGTCGAAGTCTTCCCCACCGGCCCCGCCAGCGGCCGCAAACCGCGCCAGCCGCGTCCCAAATCGCCGCCGCAGAAACTGCCCACCGGTCCCCCCGGCGGCTTCGGCACCATCCACTCGGGCGGCGTCTCCGCCCGCGGCGACTAACTCGAGCACCGGGTGAAACGCGTTGTCCCCGCCACAAGGGGACAAGACGTTGCACCTCTAGGATTGCCCGCCAATGCGCGTGAGGGCCCTCATTTCACTTGTGGTCAGCGCGGTGCTTCTAGCCGCCGGTTGTGGGCAGGCGGATGACTCGACGCCGGTCGCCTGCCTGGAAGGAAGCGACACCTACCTGCGCGCTCTCCGCGCCGCGCCGGGCACCGTAACGCTGGCCAGCGAGACGCCGATCAGCGACTGCCTCGCCAAGAACCAGAAGGGCGGGGACCTTGCCACCGTCGGCACGGCGCTGGTCGAGGCAACAACGAAGCTCAACGGGGAAGCGCGATCCGAACCCGGCGGCGACGCGAACCTTCAGCTCGGCTACTTGCTCGGCGCCGCCCAGCGCGGCGCCGATCGCACCAGCGGCATCCACGCGGAGTTGATCCGCCGGCTCTCCGTCGCCGCTCGCTACAACCCTGAGAACCGCCCGCTGCCTCCCGCCTTCCTGCGCACCTACCGCGACGGTTTCGACGCCGGCCAGGCTGGCGGCTGAAGCGTTCGCGCCCCGTGTTAGGGTGGCCCCGACTCACGGCGCGGGGAACTCCGGTGCGAATCCGGGGCTGACGCGCAGCGGTATGGGTGACGACTGACCGGTAGTCCCACTGGACCGAGCAAAAAGGTCCGGGAAGGGTGGTCAGGAGGACGATCCCAAGCCCGAATATCCGGCCGAGAGTCGTTAGGAGGTTCGCCTCGCGACTAGGCGGCCGGCTCACTCGACACGGTTGTGCGCGTGCGTCGCCGCCCTTGAAAAAGGAGATGGCGACATGAATGCGCCACAGAGAATTGCCCCCCGATGGTCCCTGCGCGCGCTCGGCGCGTTGGCCCTCAGCCTCGCGGCCCTGGTTTCGTGGACCGCGAGCGCCGATGCATATGTGACCCCCGCCCAAGCCGAGCACGCCGCCGACCGCGGCGCCAACTGGTTCCAGGCCAACCAGGAAGAAAGCGGCAGCATCGGCAGCGACTGGGGAATGACCGCCCTAGCCGCCGCCGGGGTGAATGCCGCCGACGTCAGCACCTCGCTGACCGATCCCAGCGCCCAGGACTTCTACCTGGACGAATGGCAGACGACGGGACCGGGGGGCGGCGGTACCGACGCGGCGCGGGGAATCCTCACCGGCGTAGCCGGCGGGATCCAGCCCTCGCGGCTCTCGACCTCGAGCGACGCGACCAAGAGCAACCTGGTCGCCCGCATCGCCGAGCTGTTCGACGGCACCCAGATCGGCGAACCGGGACTGCTCAACGACGACATCTTCGGCGTGCTGGCGCTGCACCAGGCCGGCGCGCCGCAGCCGATCCTGCGGCGGATCGTCGACTACCTGCGCACCCAGCAGCATGCCGACGGCGGCTGGACCTGGAGCTCCTCACCGGGCGCTCCGGCCGATACCGACATGACCGGCTCGGTGGTCGCGGCGTTCTGCGCGGCCGGAGTCGGCGTCGACGATCCCGACCTGCAGCAGGCCTTCACCCTGCTGTACTCGCTGCAGGACCCGGCAACGGGAGGCTTCATCGCGCCGCCGGAGTCGTTCGGGATCGGCGTCAACACCGACACCACCTCCTGGGTGACCAGCGGGCTGATCCAGTGCGGGATCGACCCCCAAGACCCAGCATGGACGACCGCCCAGGGCAAGACGCCGCTCGACTACCTGGTCTCCCTACAGCGCCCCGACGGCCATTTCGACTGGACCGCGGAATTCCCCGGCGGGGCCTTTGAGACGTACGACTCGGTCCGCCCCCTAGGCCGAATCGGCTTCTCAACCACGCCGCCCGCCCGACTCGACGGCGTAAGTCCGGCATTCCGCCCGGTGCCGCCAGTGTCCGATGGCACGACGGTGCCAGTCACCCTGGTGATCGACCATCGCCCGGCTGCCGACGACGTGCGGATGTGCCGGGTCGATATCGCCTCGGGGTCGGACCTCGCGGCGCTGCTGGCCGACGCCGAGGCGGCCTCGAGCCCCGCCGGCTGTGTTGGCGAATTCGATGCCGAAACAGGTGCAGGCGGAGTGCATGTCTCCTCACTGAACGGCGTTGTGGAAAACAACAGCTACGGTTGGCAGGCTCGCGTCGACGGCGGTGCCCCTCGAGGGGAGACTAGCGAGCCGATTGGCTTTGGTGATCTCGTCTTCCTCCGCTATGAGGCGAAGGGGGGCGACCCAGGCGCGGCGCCAAAGGTAGACGTCCCGCCGCTGCGCGGACGGCGGCATCGCAGCAGTACGGCTGGTCCTCGCGTCGCGATCAAGGGCAGGGCGCACTGGAAAGGCGGCCAGGTCGAGGTTCGCCTCGGTTGCCCGCGCGGCAATGGCAGCGACGGCTGCCGCGGCGTGCTGACCCTTCAGTTCCGTCCACACCGTGGCGCTGGGCTTGCGATGGCAGGCTCGGCCGGATTCGAGGTCGCCTCGGGTAGCGGCAGAGTGGTCTCGATTGACGCCGCGGAGGCGCTGCGCGAGGCACTCGCCAAACGGTCGAGGGTGAAGCTGCGTCTGACCGCAGCTACGCGGGCGGAAGACGCAAGCGCCCGGCTCACTCACGCGAGGCGGTTCGTCTCCAGGTGACCTGGAGATTGGCAACGCTCGCCGCCACGGCCGTTTTTGCGGTCGTGGCGGCGGCAGCCGCCTCAGGGGCGGGGGCGACCGTTGTCTCGCTGCGGGTCGAAAGCGCGGAGGCGCCGGCGCCCCTCTTCGACGGGACGGTGAGCACCCAGCCCCATCCTGTCGACGGCGGCGATGGCAGCGGCGCCCATCCCTGCGCCGGGGCGCCGGGCGCAGACGCGGCGGCAACCGCGACCGGCGCACTCGACGACGCGATGCGGGAAGCCAGGATCTCGTGGCGCGGCAAATGGGACCCGAGCTTTCGTGACTTCTTCATCGATCGGATCGGTCCCTATGCCTCGGCCGCTCCAGATCGCTACTGGTCGTTGACGGTGAATGGCAAATTCTCCGCTGGCGGTTGCCTCACTCAAATTGCCGCAGGCGACTCGATCCGCTTCTTCTACGGTCCGTTGTTCGGCGCGGCTCCGGGCGAAACGCCACAAGGCCCAGGCAGCTCGGCCGGCGGTAACGGGAGTGAAGGCGATCACGGTGAAGCCGCTGTCGGGCGGCGGCCAAGGGGACTGCGCCGAATTGCAACCTCCGCGAACCGCTTCTTGAGAACGCACCGCGGCGCTGGCGAAGAGTGGGCAGAGCTCGTCCTCTCAGTGCGCGCCGGCGGCAGTCCGGCCCTGGCCGCCAGGCGGTTGCTTGCGGAGCGGCTCGGCTCGCAGGCCCGTAACGGATCCTTCGGCGCCGAGGTCAACGCCACCGCGCTTGCCGTCCTCGCCCTGCGCGATGAAAGGCCCCGCGCTGCGGCACGGGCAGCGGCCTGGCTCGTGGCGGTCCAATCCACGGCTGGCGGCTTCGGCTACCGGCCGGGGGCTCCAGCCGACGTCGATACGACGGGCTTGACGAGCTGGGCCCTGGCCGTGGAGAAGAAGTCAGCGGCGCTGCAGCGAGCCGTCGACTTCATCCGCTCTACCCAGGCGCCCGATGGTGGTTTCCCGGCGCTGCCCGGCGGCGCCTCCAACGCCCAGAGCACCGGCCTGGCGGTGATCGCGCTGCGGGTGTCGGGCGCGGGGCCCCTCCGGACCTTTGCCGGCACGGGCCTGGGGCCGCTCGACCGCCTGGCGGCTCTCGCCCGCCCCAACGGCTCGATCGCCTACGCGCGGCGCAGCGCCCCGACCCCGCTGTGGACCACTTCCCAAGCCCTGCTTGGGCTGACCTCGAAGGCAAAGCTGCTCGGCTGGGACGGCAACGTGGCTTCCGGCTGAATACGCTGAAGAGACCCACGACTTCGATGGAGGCGCAGACTTTGACTGAGCAGCTCTGGGGTGGCGAGACCACCAAGGCCGTCGACAACTTTCCGGTTTCGGGGGAGCGCGTTCCGGTTCCCGTCCTCCGCTGGCTCGGGCGCCTCAAGGCCGCTGCGGCGCTGGTCAACGGCGAACTGGGAGAGCTCGACTCGGCCGTGGCCGAGCGCATCGCCACCGCGGGCGACGCGGTGGCGGCCGGCGAACACGACGACCAGTTCCCGATCGACGTCTTCCAGACCGGCTCCGGTACCTCCTCCAACATGAACGCCAACGAGGTGCTCGCCAACCTCGCCGGCGAGGGAGCGCATCCCAACGATCACGTCAACATGGGCCAGTCCTCCAACGACGTCTTTCCCTCCGCCGTCCACCTGGCGGCGCTGGGCGAGGTGACCCATGACCTGCTGCCGGCGATGGGCGCGCTCGAGGAGGCGCTGGAAGCGAAGGCGGAGCAGTTCGCCGATGTGGTGAAGGCCGGGCGCACCCACCTGATGGACGCCGTCCCGGTCACCCTCGGCCAGGAGTTCGGCGGCTACGCGGCCCAGGTGCGGCTCGGCGTGCAGCGGATCGAGGCGACGCTGCGGCGGGTCGGCCAGATCCCGCTCGGCGGCACCGCGACCGGCACCGGCCTCAACACCCACCCGGAGTTCGCCGCCAAGGTGCGCGAACGCCTCGCCGCCGAAACCGGCCTCGACATCTCGGCGCCGCTGGATCCCTTCGAGGCCCAGGGCAACCGCGACTCCCTGGTCGAGCTCTCGGGCGCGCTCAAGGTCTACGCCGTCTCGCTCAACAAGATCGCCAACGATCTGGCCCTGATGGGCTCCGGACCCCGCGCCGGCCTCGCCGAGCTGCGCCTGCCCGAGCTGCAGAAGGGCTCCTCGATCATGCCCGGCAAGGTCAACCCGGTGATCCCCGAGGTCGTGATCCAGGTCGCCGTCCAGGTGATCGGCAACGACACGGCGATCACCGTCGCCGGCAGCCAGGGCCAGTTCGAGCTCAACGTGCGGGTGCCGCTGATCGCCCGCAACCTGCTCGACTCGATCAAGCTGCTCGCCTCGGCATCGCGCCTGCTGAACGAGAAGTGCGTCGCCGGGATCGAGGCCAACGAGGAGATGACCGAGCGCCACGCCGAGGCGACGCTGGCCACGGCGACCGCGCTCAATCCCCACATCGGCTACGACCGCGCCGCCGACATCGTCAAGGCCGCGGCCGAGTCAGGTCGCTCGCTGCGCGAGGTCGCGCTAGAGCAGGGCGTCGAGCCCTCCGTGCTAGAGAAGGCACTCGACCATCGCCGCATGGCAAGGCCGCACGAGTAGGGTTGTTGGGAAGGGGACGGGAGGGCCTCCCGTCCCCTTGCTACCGGCCTTTTCGCGGCTACGGTCTAGCGCGGGTCTTCGACTAGGAGCTCGACGTTTCGATCCTGTGGGTTGCCTTCACCGAGAGGGGCGCCGGACTGCAGGTCGTTGAAGCTCATGGTCCGTGCTGCCGAGGCGAGGTCGTTGAGGTCCATGCCCGTCGCCGAGGTTCCGGGAGCAGGTGCCGCCGACTGGCCGACGTGGTCGACGATCGTGCCGAAGATCGAGAGCGTGCCGTCGTGGTTGTCGAAGACCTGGAGCAGGCGGCCCTGCTGCGGCCAATCGGCCTCGGCGGCGACCCGGATGCTCCAGAACCCACCCGACCCGCCGGGAGCGGGGAACGGGTTGACGATGTTGTCGTGCGAGTGCCCGGAGACCCAGGCGATCGCGTTGGGGAATTCGTGCAGCAGGTTGACCGCGTCGGACTCGAGGTGGATCGGCTGTGAGTTACGCGGATCGAGGTCGCAACCGGCGTTGACGTCGTGCCCGAGCGTCGGATTGAAAAGCAGGCAGGGTGGCGCCAGCTCGTCCGGCGCGTCGGCGGTGAGGCTCTCGGGGGCGTGGTGGCTGAAGATCACCACCAGTTCTTTCGCCGCGGTCGCCGATTCCAACTGGCCCCGCAGCCATTTGAATTGGGGATCGTCGATGTTTCCGTCGGCGGTGAAGTGGCCGGTTGGGGTGACGATCGTGCCGGCCTCGGCGACCGTGTCGAGGGCGACGAAGCGCATCCCCGGTGTCGGGCTCCACGAGTAGTAACCGGCGGCGCCTTTGGAGGCCACTTCCTGAGCCGGTTCGATGTAGTCGAAGCCGTGGCCGTCGGCCTGGCTGCCTTTCTTGAAGATTTCCTTGAACTGCTGCTTGGAGACGAATTGCCGCTTCGGATCCCCCGGCACCAGCATCACGTTCTGCGGGTTGGTGAGCAGGGATGTCAACAGGTTCGCCGGGCTGAGCAGCGAGCCGATCAACACCGCTGCGTTTTCGGGATTCGGCACCGGCCCGATCGGCTTCAGGCAGCCCATCGCAACCTGCTCGAAGGCGGTGTTGGCAGCCGCGTTGCCCTGCACGAGCGCGTCGTGGTTGCCGAAGGCGACGTAGGACGGCACGTTCAGGCCCTGGGCCGTAAACGACTGCTGGGCCCTGTCCATAAGGCCGGGATATTTCGGCCAGGCAGCGTGCGCGCCAGCTGGTTTGTTGGGGTCGTAGAACTCCGGGAAGGGGCCCTCGACGTAGTCGTTGTAGTCCTGGACGCCGGTGTAACGGGCGGCCTCGGCGGCACCGGGGACGAGCAGTTTGGGACAGAGCAGGTTCGAGTATTTGTTCTTGTCGACGCCGCTGTTGGGGTCCAGCGTGCCGCCCTCGAGCAGGGTCCGCACCCATTGCGTCTCGTTCAGCTGCTGGTTGTCGGCAGAGTCGCCGGTGTCGATCGTGAAGTCCATCGGGCGACGGGCGCCGCTCGCGTCGGCAACCGGGGCCCCGCTGGCGAACTGGTCGAACTGACGAATCATCGAGTCGTCGATCTGCGCCTGCAACGCCTCCCAGGGGCGCCAGGCGGCGCCGAAGGGGAGGTTGAGAGGGGTGGCCAGCGGGTCGATGATCTCGAGCCGCGCCGGCGACTCCTCGTCGGCGAGTTGGAAGTCGGAGAGCTGGCCGAAGTAGACCAGCGAGGTGCGTTTTTCAGCGCGACCCGCGTTTGCGGCCGCGAGTTCCTGGCGCACCGTGTAGGGCTCGCCTTCGCCGAGTTTCAGGAAGCGGTAGGTGCCCGGCGCGGCGGGAACGACTCGCTGTTTGAGGGTGGACTGACCTTCGGTGTCGGATACCGCCGCACTGCCCGCGGCCGCCATCGCCATGAACATCGCCAGGACCACCAGGGCGACCCCCGCCCTGGCCAACACACCACGCAGCTTCATCTCGTCTCCCCTTTGCTCGCTGGACGTGGGGAGAGGTTACCCAATTTTTACTACGATTGGGTTGAACTATTGGAGGGTTACGAAGCGCTCCTCGGTCAGCTCCTGGACGGCGAAGGCGGGGCCCTCTCGCGTGTTGCCGGAGTCCTTGACCCCGCCGTAGGGCATTTGATCGGCGCGGAAGGTTGGCACCTCGTTGATCAACACGCCGCCGAACTCGAGCGTGTTGGCCGCCTCGAGGCCGCGGCCGACGTCGCGGGTGAAGACGCCCGCCTGCAGGCCGAACTTGGAGTCGTTGGCCATCCGCAGCGCCTCACCGAAGTCGGCGAAGCGATCGATCGTCGCCACCGGGCCGAAGATCTCCTCGCGCCAGACCTTGGCGTCGCGCGACGGCGCACTGAGCAGGGCCGGCGCCAGGCAGCGGCCCTCGTCGACCAACTCGCCGCCCGTGAGCAGCTCCGCACCGGCCGCGACGGCCTCGTCGATCCACTCCTTTACGCGATCGCGATCACCAGCGGTGATCAGCGGCCCGACGTCGGTCTCGGAGTCGAGCGGATCGCCGACGTGAAGCGCTTCCGTGTTGGCGACAAGCCTCTGAGTGAAAGCGTCGGCGATCCCCTCGTGGAGGAGGATGCGCTGGATCGAGATGCAGCTCTGCCCTGCGTGTGAGAAGGCGTGGAGCTTGGCCTTATCGGCTGCGGTCTCCCAGTCGCCGTCCTCGTTGACGATCAGAGGAGCGTTGGAGCCGAGCTCGAGATTGACCTTCTTGTGAGGGACTTTGCTGCGTATTCCCCAGCCAACCCCGGCTGAGCCGGTGAAAGTTAGAGCGCGGGTCAGCTCGTGCTCGACGATCGCGTTGCCGACCTCCGAGCCCGGCCCCGGGATGACGCTGAGCCAGCCCTCCGGCAGGCCAGCCTCGACCAGAATCTCGGCCAGCTTCAGCGCCGAGATCGGCGTCTGCCCGGCGGGCTTGAGCACGATCGCGTTGCCGGCGGCGATCGCCGGACCAAGCTTGTGGGCGACGAGGTTGAGCGGGAAGTTGAAGGGACTGATCGCGCCGACGACGCCGTAGGGAACGCGCAGCATCACGCCGAGCTTGCCGACGCCCGCCGGCGAGGCCTCCATCGGCACCGTGCCGCCGGTCAGCTTGCGCGCCTCGGTCGCCGAGAAGGTGAGGGTGTCGACGCAGCGTTCCGCCTCGACGCGGGCCGTCTTCAGCGGCTTGCCGGCCTCGGCGGCGATCGTCAGGGCGAGGTCGTCGAGACGCTCGCCAACCGTCTCGGCGGCCCGGTCAAGCAGTGCGGCGCGCTCGTACTGAGGAAAGTCGGCCGTCTCGAAGGCTTTCTGCGCCGCCTTGGCGGCGCGGTCGACAAGCTCGGCATCGCCTTCGGCGACGCGGCCAACGACGGTTCCGTCATAGGGACTGCGCACCTCGCCCCACTCGTCGGTCTCGATCCACTCGCCCGCGGCGAGGAGCTTGTGATCGACCGCCTGCACCGTCTGCGTCGCCATGCTGATCTCCTCTTTGGTCGCTTGATTTCAGCCTAGAGCAGGCCGCTACTCGTGCAAGGCGAATCTGTTCAGCCAGAGATGCCTGCTACCCGTCGCATCGTGCTTCGATTCTTTCTAGTCGCCCTCACGGCGCTTCTTACCCTCGTGCCCGCGGCGCAAGCCAGCGTCTCCTGGGTGGTCCGCGGTCACGGCTTCGGCCACGGGGTCGGGGTCAGCCAGTACGGCGCCTACGGTTACGCTCTGCACGGCAAGGATTACCGCTTCATCCTCGCCCACTACTACCGGGGCAGTGCGATTGGCCAGGTGGAGGGGGCGCGGATCGTTCGCGTCCTGCTCGACATCTCCGCGAGCGACGTCGGCTTCAGCGGCGCGACCAGCGCCTGTGGCCAGCCCCTCGACGCCGGGCGGGACTATGAGGCGCACCGCGATGGCTCACGGGTCAAGTTGCGCAGCTCCGCCGGCAAACCGCTGGCCGATTGCGGCCCCAAGCTGCGTGCCGCCGGCAGGGGGAAGGTCGCGATTGCGGGCATCGGCACCTATCGGGGGGTGCTCGAGGTAGTGCCGACCGAAAGCGCCGCGGGCTCCCTCAACGTGGTCAACGCGCTGCCGGTAGAGCAGTACGTGAAGGGCGTGATTCCAAACGAGTCACCGCCCTCTTGGCCGGTGGCCGAGCTGCGGGCTCAGGCGGTCGAGTCCCGCTCCTTCGCCCTCAGCGTCGACGTCGAAGGCAACGGATTCGACCTCTATGACGACACGCGCAGCCAGGTCTATGACGGGCTCTCCAGCGAGACCGCCTCGACCAACGCCGCGACCGACGCGACCAGGGGCCAGGTAGTGGCCTACGGCGGCAAGATCGCCGAGACCTATTTCTCCGCCTGCTCGGGGGGCTACACCGAGAGCGTCCAGAACGTCTTCTTCGGGCCCGCCGTGCCGTACCTGACCGGCGTCCCCGATCCCTATGACTACTACTGCCCCCTGCACGACTGGACGTTGCGCTTCAGCGGTCCAGAGATCAGCGCCAAACTCGGCGGTTACCTCGACGGTCGCCTGAAGAAGGTCATCGTCACCAAACACGGCGTCTCCCCCCGGATCATCACCGCAAAGCTCTTCGGCACCGGCGGCGTCACCATGGTCAGCGGCGAACAGCTCGAGATCGCGCTCGGCGCCTACAGCACCTGGATGGGCTTCCAGAAGGTCTCCGGCTAACCGTCTGGATAGGGCTGGATCGGGATGCCGTGGTCGGTCTCGCGCATGCCGAACTCATAGGCGGCGCCGGCGCTGAGGGTGAGTTGGCGGGGGGGCTCGGCGGGTCGTTCCACCGTCAGCTCGAGGTCGGAGACCGAGCAATTGACGGTGTTGTGCTCAGGGCCCTTGGGGTCGGCGTAGACCCAACCGACGAAGTCCTTCTGGGGGGCGGAGACGCGGCCGCGGACGACGAGGTCCTTGCCGGGCAGGGTGAACTCGCAGGCGGTCGGCTCGGCCTCGATCGACGCGTCGCGGATCTGGCCGAAACCGCCGAGGCGGTGCGCCTTGCCGTCGAGCACGAGCATCCCCGACGGCAGCCAAGGGGTGGTCCAGGGACCTGCCTTGACGCGGGCGGCGCCGGCGTCGAAGTAGGTGCCGGCGTCCTCGGCGAAGCCGGTGCCCTCCAGCCAAACCCAGCGCTCGGCGTGCTCGCTGCCCCAGTTATGGCCGATCATGCCCGGCCAGCCACTCAGCTCGATCGCCTCGCCGTCAACCTCGAGGCGCCCGTTGAAGCTGGCGTTGGGGAAGGGCGCGACGAACTTGGTGCGCGGCAGCGGTGCCTCGTAGAGCCAGTCGGCCGGCAGGTACTTGCAGGGCTCGGCGTCGCCGGAGAAGGCCAGGTCCCAGCTGGCCGTGAGCGCCTCGGTCTCAACCGAACCGGTGGCGCGCCCGGGGCCGAGTTCGGCCTTGCCGACCCTGATCCATAAGCCAACCGGCGCCGATAGCTCCGTCGCAGGCACCGTCTGCTTCGTCGCCCGCGGCCCCTCGGCATCGCGGTCAAAAAGGACGAACCAGATCGAGGCGGTGGGCTCGGCACCAGGCCGCTTGTGGACCGTGTGGCGGATCCAGATCCCCTGCCCTCCCCCGGGCCGGCAGGCCTTGATGTAGAAGCTCTCGTAGTGGCCGGCCTTCGTCGCCACCCGCGGAAAGCGGCCCCCTTCGTCCATCCAGCAACCCTAGAGCCCAAGAGCTGAGCTAGGGCTAGACCTTGATAGTGATGACATCGCCGTCCTGGACGACGTAGTCGCGTCCCTCGATGCGGAGCAGACCCCTGTCACGGGCGGGGGCGTAGCCGCCGCACTCGACCAGCTCCTGCCAACCGATCGCTTCCGCCTTGATGAAGGCGTCCTGGATCTCAGTGTGGATCGTGCCCGCCGCCTCCCAGGCGGTCGAGCCGCGGGGGATCGGGCGGGCGACCGCCTCCTTGCCCTCGCCGGCGGTGAAGAAGGTGAGCAGGTCGAGCAGGTCGTAGGCGGCGCGGATGAGCCGCGCCAGGCCCGAGCCCTCGACCCCGTAGGACTCGCGCATCTCCTCCGCTTCGGACGGGTCGAGCTCTGCCAGCTCACCCTCGATCCGAGCGCTGACGGCGACAACGCCAGCGCCGATCGAGTTGGCGTGCTCGACCACCGCAGCGGGAGCCTCGGCATCGCCCTCATCGACGTTGGCGACGTAGAGGATCGGCTTCGAGGTGAGGGCCTGCAGGTTGCGCGGGCCGTGCGCGGCGGCGTCGGGGACCGGCACCGAGCGGGCCGGCTTGCCTTCGGCGAGGGCGGCGACCACCTGCTCGAGCCAGTCGCGCTCGGCGATCGCCTCGGCGTCGCCCGACTTCGCCCCCTTGCGCACGCGGTCGAGCCGCCGCTCGGCCTGCTCGTAGTCGGAGAGCACCAGCTCGGTCTCGATCGTCTCGATGTCGGCGAGCGGGTCGACGCGGCCGTCGGGGTGCGGCACGCCCGAGTCGGCGTGGCAGCGAACGACGTGGCAGATCGCGTCGGTCTCGCGGATCGAGGCGAGGAACTTGTTGCCGAGTCCCTCCCCCTCCGAGGCCCCCTTGACCAGGCCGGCGATGTCGTGGAAGGCGATCGTCGCCGGTTCCAGCTTGGAGCTGCGCAGGGTCTCGGCGACCCGTTCGAGCCGCCCGTCGGGCACCTGGGCGATCGCCACGTTCGGCTCGATCGTCGTGAAGGGGTAGTCGCCGGTTTGCGCTCCACCACTGGTCAGTGCGTTGAAGAGCGTCGACTTGCCCGCGTTGGGCAGGCCGACGATGCCGACCTTCATATAACGCCGCCTCCTCTGCTCCCGTGGGGGGCCAAAGAATCAGATATGGATGGCCCCCCACTCCCGCGTCCGGGGGCGGCTCTCTCACTGCTCATATGGAAAGTGGGACAAGCAATCCGAGGATGATGCCGAGGAGGGCGCCGGCGAGGACGTCGGACGGGTAGTGCATGCCGAGGTAGGGACGGCCGAGTGAGAGCGCGAGGGCGACGACGAGGGCGCACGCCGTCGCAGGGTCAACCCGGAACATCGCCGTCGCCACCGCGAATGAGGAGAGGGCGTGGGCGGAGGGGAAGCTGAGTGAGCTGGGCGCGCCGCCCAACGGTGGCAGGCCCTCGAGCACCGGGCGCGGGCGCTTGACCAGGAGCTTGATCGCGTAGTTGAGGCCAATCGCGATCGGGCCGAGAGCGGCGCAGATCAGCCAGGATTCGCGCCGCTCGGGGTCGAGGAGTGCTAGCGCCAACCCAATCGCGACCCAGACGGCCGCGTTGTTGCCCGCCTTGCCCAGCGCCTTCACCGCCGACTCCAAGCCTGCCGAGTGCCCGCGGGTCCGCATCAAGCGCAGCAGTCTGAGGTCGGCGTCGCGCATCGGCGCGCAGGATAAGCCGGTAGGTCAGTATCCCGTCATGCCCTCGGTCCCCGGCTACGTTCACACGCCTGGCCACCACTGCGGTTCGACGGCGCTGCGCAACCTGCTCGCCTTCCACGGCGCTGAGATCAGTGAGGAGATGGCGTTCGGGCTCGGGGCGGGCGCCTGCTTCTACTACGTCGCCCTCGAGGACGCCTCGCCGACGCGTTGGTTCAATGGCCGCACGGCGCGGCTGGAGGAGAACTTCGACGAGCTGACCGGGGCCGCACTGCAGCTGCGCACCTTCGAGCAGGGCGACGGGGACGCGTGGGAGACAGCGCGGGCCGAGGTCGACGCCGGCCGGCCGGTGCTGCTGCTCACCGACCTTTACTACCTAGACCACTACGGCAACTCGGCCCACTTCCCCGGCCACGCAGTAGTGCTGGCGGGCTACGACGACGAGCACGCCTACCTCTCCGACACCGGCTTCGAGCAGTTGCAGACGACGACCCGGCTGGAGGACCTCGACCGCGCTCGCCACAGCGGCCACCCCGCCTACCCTCTCTCCGGCCACATGTTCACCGCCTCCGGCGGCGTCACCCAGGAGCAGCTGCACGAGGCGATCCCCGCCGCGATCGAGCGTGCCACCCAGGCGATGGTCGCTTCTCCGTTTGGCGAGTTCTCCGGGCTCGGGGCGGTCGAGCGCCTAGCCGAGGAGGCAGGCGGCTGGCCCGAGGTCGCCGAGGACTGGCAGTGGTGCGCCCGCTTTGGCTACCAGGTGATCGAGCGCCGCGGCACCGGCGGCGGCGCCTTTCGCTTCATGTACTCGCGCTTCCTCGCGGAGGCTGGACGTCCCGAGGCGCCACTGGCGGCCGAGGCGGCGGTGCGATGGGCGGAGCTCGCCGACGCCTTCCATGCGGCCAGCGAGCGCGATGATCCCGAGCCGGGCCTCTGGCGCGAGATCGACGTTGCCGCCCACCGCGTCGCCGAAGCCGAGTTGCGGCTCTGGACCGCCCTGACCTGAGCGGTGGCCGAGGGCGACACGATCCTGCGGGCGGCCCGGCGAATCGGGGCGGCACTCGACGGCGAGCGGCTGGAGGTGAGCGCACCGAATCCACGCGGGCGCGCCAGCGGTGTCGAGCGGCTCGACGGCCTAATCCTGGAGCGGGTCGACGCCCGTGGCAAGCACTTGCTCCTCCACTTCGGTGATCGGGTGCTTCACAGCCATCTCGGCATGAGCGGCGCCTGGCACGTCTATGAGCGGGGGGCGAACTGGCGCAAGCCCCCCGGCGCGGCCTGGGTCGTGCTGCGCGGCGAGAGCTCCGAAGCGGTCCAGTTCGGAGGACCCACGTTGCGGCTGCTCGGCGAGAGCGGCCTGAGCCGCGATCCCGTGCTCGCGCGCCTCGGCCACGACATCCTGGCGGCGGCCTTCGAGGCCGACACGGTGGTGAGTTCGCTGCGCAGCGCCCCCGATCGAGCGATCGGCGACGCGCTCCTCGACCAGCACCTGGTCGCCGGCATCGGCAACATCTTCAAGAGCGAGGCCTGCTTCGAAGCCCGCCTCGACCCCTGGCAGCCGATTGCGCAGATAGCCGACGAGCAGCTCCGCCATGTAGTCCAAGCCGCCCACGACCTGATGCACGACGCGGTCGAGCACGGCCGCCACGAGCGCTCGGTCTACAAACGGGCTGGCCGCCCCTGTCCCCGCTGCGCCACCCCGATCCGCTCCCGCGGCCAGGGTGACGCCAACCGCACGACGTATTGGTGTCCCACCTGCCAGATAACAGCCAATGCATCGACTGCCTAGCCACCACTCGTTTATGGATCTAAACCGGGGGTAACCAAGCCTCATGACCATTGCCGGAGCGATATTCCTGATCGCGGTCGGAGCGATTCTCCGCTACGCGACCAATCTCCACGTCCAGGGCATCAGTATCGACACCGTCGGCCTGATCCTGATGATCGCTGGCGCCGCGGGCTTGGTCCTCTCCTTCTTCCAAGAGGCGATCTGGTCCGACCGCGCCCGGCGCCGCGAAGCGGTCGTCCCCGAAGAACGCCGCGAAGTCGCGCCGGAAGAACCGCGCGATCTTCCGCCCCGCTACTAACAGCGTTGCGCGTTAGCTCCCGGACGGGCCTCCAGCCCCACGGAGCATCCTTCTTAACATTTGCCTTGGGGAAGGTCCCTAGTCCCTTGCTGGCACGTTCACATGCAGGCATTTTGGGTTTCAGGGTGAGCCTTCACTTCAAGTCGAGGCTCGCAAAACCTTTAGAAATAGGTGTGAAATTGGACGAATATTGGGTAGCTTCGTCGGTCCGTGAAGATTTCTTTCTGCACCTTCAGGCAATGGAGCGCAAGGCTCCGAGCTCTCTCTTGGGGGGCAATGGCGGCGGCGATCTCAGCCCTACTGCTCGCGGCGCCGGCAAGCGCCGAAACGGCCGATATGGCAAGCGTGCCTCCTACACCGGACAGCCCCGCCGTCGCCGAGCAGCCAGAGACAAGCACCAGTGTCGCGACGCCTGAATCCAGTGTGCCTGAACCGGTGGCAACTCAGGAAGTCGCAAGCGCCCCCTCTCCTGGTTCAACGGGGGTAGACAGCACGGCGGCCTCGGCGCCGAGCGAGAGACTTTCCCCGGCGGCGAACCCGCCTGTCTCTACAAGAGCGGTCGACTCGGTAGCGGACGGTGCCGCGCCAAACTCATCGGCGATCGCCGATTCGGCTGATTCGCCACCCGCCAGGACAGCCAGAGTCAGTGTGCCCGGACACATGGAACCAGGCGCCAGGCATGTTCCTCCTGCTAAACACCGACTCTCGGAGCTGGCCCAGGGGATCCATCGAGATTCCGTCGACACAGCCGCACGGGCGACCGATCGACTACCAGCCACTCTGGCCGATCCGGCACTTCAACCAGAGGGTCTTCTTAACTCCATCGCCCCAGCGAGTGGCGAGGGCGCGGCGCCCACTGGACTGTTGCCAGCCCGCGAGGAATCTTCGGCGAACGGAACAATGAGTTTCCCCAGACTGGCATCTATCGACTTGCTCTCGATTCGAGGAGCGACCGCCGCGGCCCCTCCGGCGGAGCTGTACGCAGTGGAGGCCAGCAAATTTGAGGTCGGGAAAATCTCCGCTTTGAAGCCCAACGGTGGAGAGTTGGGCCTCTCGCCGGGAACGAGAATCCCAAGCGCCTTCCTCGCCAGTCCGACTACCGATCACCTTGGGAGCCCCGCACCCTCGGACGTGCCCCTGCCGGCTCCCAAATCGCCCGCGAACGTCGTGCCCGGCTCGGGCGGCCCATCCTTCGTCCCCATCGTCGCGCTGCTCGCGTTGCTCGCGCTTGTGGCGCCGGCGGCTTTGCGCAGGTTCGGAAGAGCGCCGGATTTCCGCGCGCCCGCCCCGTTCGTCTGCGCGCTTGAGCGCCCTGGCTAGGTCTTCGGGACCAGACCAGGGCTGCGCCGGGAGCCCTCAACTCCCCGGCGAAACAGCAAACTCAAGCATGGAAGGAATTACCAATGCGATATCCCACGGCTGTAATCGCAGCCGCGGTCGCCATGGCGATTGGAGCGGCGCCTGCCGCCGCTACCACGCCGCTGCCGCCGCCGACGAGCGGTCAGAGCAACAGCAGCAGCGTGACCCAGGGCGACCCAAGCGCCACCGGTGGCGAAGCTACGGCTACCGGCGGTGAAGGTGGCGAAGCCAACACCGGCAACACCCAGATCGGCAATGGCAACGCAGTTGCCGTCTCGGTCGGTGGCGACTCGAACGCTGATGGTGGAAACACCTCGGCAACGAGCGGCGATGCGACCGGAGGCAATGGCGGAAACGCCGATGCCGACGGTGGCAATGCCGATGCATCGAATAACTCGGTGGTCAAGCAGGCCAACGAGTCGAGCGGTG
>JAWVFJ010000027.1:0-86837 GCA_033856275.1 Solirubrobacterales bacterium | reverse complement strand
TGGGCACCGGGATGCAGGCGGACTCCAGGGTCATCAACAAGAAGACGGCTACGACACCGGCGGAGCCGATGAAGTCGGTGGCGACGTTGACGATCGGTTCGACGACCTTGTCGGTGATGCTGGCGAGCAGGAGGAGCTGCATCGAGCGGACTCTCTCTTCTGAGCCTTAAACGCAGATGAGAACCGTCAGCTAAGCGTTGACGGTGGCCCCGGGCGTTCGCCGCCAGGGTGGCGCGGCGCGCCTTGCATCGCCGAAGTCCTCAGCCGTTCAGCGGCGGCGCTCGAATCGGCCTCTGAGGCGAGTGCCGCCACGACATTGCGATCGAAGGAGGGAAGCCTTCCGTCCCCGAGCTGGGCGAAGCCCACTCCCCACAGCAGCGATGCGCTGGCGAAGAACACCGCGATGCCATGTCTTCTCAGCAGAAGGCTGCGCTTCGTTTCGCTCGTGCCGAGGGTGCTCACTCCGCCATCCTGAGCGTCTCAGCGCAACGCGAGATAACGCCTGGCTAATTGTTCGATGAGAAGCCGTGGCTCTCATCTGCGATTAAGCGCGATGTCCCACACTGCCGCGCCATGAACCAGACCGCAGTGTCGCCGCCAGCCTCTGTACCCCGCTACGACATCCCCTCGTTGGGCCGTCAGATGCTCAACAAGGTCCCCGAGATCACCATCTACTTCTGGGTGATCAAGATCCTCTGCACGACGGTGGGGGAGACGGCGGCGGACCTGATGAACGAAGAACTCGGTCTGGGTCTCACCAATACGACCTACATCATGACCGCCGGCTTGATCGCGGTCTTGATTGCCCAATTCAGGTCGAGGAAGTACATCCCCGGGATCTACTGGACGGCGGTTGTCCTGATCAGCGTCGTCGGCACCCTGATCACCGACAACCTCGTCGACAACGCCGGGGTCCCCCTGCCGACGACGACAATCGCCTTCAGCATCGCGCTAGCGCTGGTCTTTGCGGTTTGGTACTGGAGCGAGAGGACTCTCTCCGTCCACACCATCGTCACCACCAGGCGCGAGGCCTTCTACTGGCTGGCGATCCTCTTCACCTTCGCCCTCGGCACCTCCGCCGGCGACCTCTTCGCCGAGAAGCTCGAACTCGGCTTCCTCCCTTCGGCCGGGATCTTCGCCGGTGCAATCGCGATCATCGCCATCGCCCATCTCCGCTTCAAGCTGAACGCGATCCTCGCTTTCTGGCTCGCCTACATCCTCACTCGGCCCCTGGGCGCCTCGATCGGCGACTATCTCTCCCAGCCCGTCGAAGAAACCGGACTCGGTCTGGGGACGATCCTGACCAGCGTCATCTTCCTGGTCACGATCCTCGCCCTGGTCGTCTACCTGACGGTCACCAAGCGCGACCTGATCGCGGTCTCCAGCGCTGAAGCCCAGTTGGACGATGGCGCGCTCGGCCCCGACGGGCAGGGGGAGACGGGCGAGCCCCGCGTCCTCGTCGTCACCAACAAGACCGACGCCACCCCGGCGGTGATCGAAGCGGTGCGCGAGCGGGCCCTGGCCGGCCCCGCCAGGTTTTTCGTGCTCGTCCCCAACCCCGGCCACCTGGCATTCGACCGCAGCAGCACCGACACCAGCATGGGCGAAAAGGTGCTCGCGCGAGCGCTGCCGCTGCTCGAGGAGCCCGCCGGAAGCGAGGTCGAGGGCCGGGTCGCGATCAGCCCCAACGCCTATGACGACATCGTCGAGGAGCTGAAAAGGGGCGACTACCGGGAAATCATCCTCGAGACCCTGCCCAGCCACGTTTCGCACTGGCTGCACGTAGACCTTCCCGAGCGGGTGGCCAGCCTCGGCTACCCGGTGAAGACGGTGATGGCCACTCACTGAGGTTCCGGTGAAGCCGATCGGCCTGCTCGTCGATGCGAGGCAGCGGTGCAGGAAATCGAGAAGGGTGTTAGGGTGCCCTAACGCATTCACCTTGCTTTGGAGGCAGGCACCTTGTCATTCGCCCAAACCGCAGCCCTTGGAGCCCTAGCGGGCTTCACAATCTACCTCGGTCTCCCCTTCGGCCGCCTGCAGCTGCTGGGTAATCGCACCCGAGTGGCGCTTGCGATGTTTGCGGTCGGCGTGCTTGCCTTCATTTTCGTCGACGTGATGGAGCACGCTTTTGGGATCGTCGAGGCGGCCGTCGAAGGCTTCAAGAACGAAGGCGGCAGCCTTAGTCATGCTGTCGGCCTCGCGGCCCTGCTGGGCGGCGGCTTCGGTTTGGGTCTGGCCGGCCTGGCGATGATCGAGCGCCGCTTGCGCTCGATGCGGCCGCTGCCGCCGATGGCGGGGGGCGCGGTCGATGTCTTGAGCGCCGAAGAGCTGCTCCGCGACGAAACGGCCGCCCGTGTAAGGGCCCTGCGGACCGGGATGACGATCGCGGTTGCGATCGGGTTGCACAACTTCGCCGAGGGCCTTGCCATCGGGGTGTCGGCGAGCGCCGGGGACATCAGCCTGGCCACCGTGCTGATCGTCGGCTTCGCTCTTCATAACGCCACTGAGGGATTCGGCATCGTCGGCCCCCTTGGTGACGTGCGCCCATCTTGGAAGTGGCTGGGCTTGGTTGGGTTGATCGGCGGCGCCCCCACCTTCCTCGGCTCGATGCTCGGCTACAGCGTCACCTCCGAGCCATTGGAGCTGGCTTTTTACGCGGTCTCCGGAGGGGCGATTCTCTACGTCATCGGCGAGGTCTGGAACGGGATGCGCCGCTACGGCCATCGCGAGCTGGCCCTCTGGCTGCTGTCCGTCGGTTTCTTCGTTGGCGTGGTGACCGATCTCGTGGTTGCCTACGGCGGCGGCTGACCGGCTGCCTCAGCCTCACAGAGAGCCGCCATCGGCTCTCATCTGGGATTCATCTTCTCTGGGATCGTGTAAGAGGTGAACGTTCTGGTCGTCGAGGACGAGGTGAAGATGGCGGCGCTGGTCCGGCGCGGGCTCACCGAGCAGGGACTGACCGTCGACGTCGCCGGTACCGGAGAGGAGGCAGTCGGCATGGCGCGGGCCTCGAGCTACGACGCGATCATCCTCGACGTGATCCTCCCCGGCATCGACGGCTTCGAGGCCTGCCGGCAGCTTCGCCAGGAAGGCATTTGGTCGCCGGTGCTGATGCTGACTGCCCGTGGGGCGCTCGAGGACCGCGTCGCCGGCCTGGACGGCGGGGCCGATGACTACCTGACCAAGCCGTTTTCCTTCGCTGAGCTGCTGGCCCGCCTTCGCGCCCTGGTCCGGCGCGGCCAGAGCGAGCGACCGGCGATCGTCGAGGTCGGCGACCTGCGCCTCGATCCAGCGACCCACCAGGTCTGGCGTGGTGAGACCGAGATCGAGCTCTCCGCCAAGGAGTTCGTCCTCTTCGAGGCGTTCATGCGCAGGCCGGGCCACGTGCTTACCCGCTCGCAGTTGCTCGACCAGGCCTGGGAGTACGACTTCGAGCATCGCTCCAACGTGATCGAGGTCTACGTCCGCTATCTCCGTCGCAAGATCGACCTGCCGTTCGGGGTCAAATCGATCGAGACCATTCGCGGTGCCGGATACCGACTGCGAAAGGACGGCGGCCGCTGAGTCGCGTCTCGATCCGCCTCCGAGTCACTCTCGTCTTTGCCGCGGTGATGGCGCTGGTTTTGGGTGCAACCGGCGTCTTCGTCTACCTGCGGTTGGCCAACGAGCTCGATGCGACGATCAACGCCGGCCTGCGCTCGCGGGCCAGCGACGTAGCTTCCCTGGTCAAGGAGGCCGACTCGGGCTTGCGGGAGGGGCATCGGAATCTGGTCGGCCGCAACGAGAGCTTCGCCGAGGTGCTTGACGCCAGCGGTGGCGTCACGGACGCCTCGCTGGCGATCGGGCACCACGTCCTGCTCACGCCTGCCCAGCTAAGACGGGCACTGCGCGAGCCGGTCTACATCAATCGGGGGCCGCTGCCGGGCTTGCAGGACGAGTCGCGCCTGCTTGCCGTTCCGGTCGAGGCGCGCGGTCGGAAACAGGTCGTCGTCGTCGGTACCTCGACCAAGGCGCGCAGCGAGTCGCTTACGGACCTAGCCCAACTGCTCCTGGTGGGCGGTCCATTCGCGCTCCTTCTCGCTTCGCTGGCCGCCTACGGAGTTGCCGCCGCGGCGTTGAAGCCGGTCGAGGCAATGCGCTCGCGGGCAGCGGAGATCTCGGCGGCCGAGCCCGATCACCGCTTGCCGGTCCCGCAAACCCACGATGAGGTCGCCAGGCTGGGGAAGACGCTAAACGAGATGCTCGAGCGCCTGGGCGAGGCGCTCGAGCACGAGCGGGCCTTCGTCGCCGACGCCAGCCATGAGCTGCGCACCCCGCTGGCGATCTTGCGGACCGAGCTGGAGCTGGCGCTGGCGGCGGGCCGCTCTCCGGAGGAACTGCGAGCGGCGCTGGCATCGGCCGCCGAGGAGACCGATCGGCTCAGCCAGCTCTCCGAGGACCTGCTGACGATCGCGCAGACCGAGCGCGGCGAGCTTCCCCTGCGCCTGACGCGCCTCGGACTGCAAGATGCCCTGGAGGGCGTCGGCCGCAGGTTTTCTCGGCGGGCGGAAGAAGGGGGACGCGAGATCGACGTGTCGGCACCCTCCTCGCTCGTGCTCGAGGCGGACCGGCTGCGACTCGACCAGGCGGTCGGCAGCATGGTCGACAACGCCCTGCGCTATGGCACTGGAACGATTGAGCTCGAAGCGCGGGCGGACGACGGATTGGTCGAGATCCACGTACAGGACCAGGGAGCGGGCTTTCCGGCGGAGTTCCTCAGCCGGGCCTTCGAGCGCTTCAGCCGGGCCTCGGCGAGCGATCGCGATGGCGGCAGCGGTCTGGGCTTGGCGATCGTCCAGACCGTCGCTCGTGCCCACGGAGGGGAGGCGCACGTCGCCAATCGGACAGGCGGAGGGGCCGATGTCTGGTTGACGCTGCCCACCCGCCGCGCGTAGCAGCTCGCTCTCATTTAAGTCTCATCTGGCGCGAGTACAACCTCTAGCTGAAAGTGAACTTCGGCGAAGGAGGAACCGTGAAGGCCAAGCAGTCGATCGCCCTGATCTGCATCGTGGTTGCGGCGGGCCTGCTCGTTGTCGGATGCGGAAGCAGCAGTTCCAGCAACTCGAGCGCCAGCACCTCTTCGGCCCCCGCCGGAGGCACGACGACCGAAAGCCAGCCAGCCAGCGGTGGCGAAGCGCCTAGCGAGGCCCAGGCGGCCGCGACCGGCGACATCCCCGACAACCAGGTCTTCCTCGTCTTTCGCGATCCCACGGCCGGCTACTCGATCCGCTACCCGGAGGGCTGGGCCCGCAAGGGGTCGGGCTCGAACGTGACATTCCAGGAAAAGGCGAACACGATCCACATCACTGTCCGCAAGGGCGCTCCGCACGGCAAGCCCGGGACGAAGGTCACCTATTCCCAGAAGACCGCCCCCGACCCCGTCACCGGCAAGCGCCTGCGGCTCCTCGTCGATCGCTACGAATACCCACACGGTGGCAAGGTCGCGGTCCTCGACCTCGCCACCCCGGAAGGAGTCGACAACGTCGATGCCTACCGATTGATCAGCAAGAGCTTCAAATGGCAGGGCTAGACAGCCTCTACCGCGAGCCCGAGCTCGAGCAGGAGCCGGTCGAGTGGCCGGTGCTGGAGATGCACGACGTCTTCAAGATCTACCGCACCGGCGCGGTCGAGACCGTCGCCTTGAGGGGGATCGACTTCGAGGTCTCCAGGGGACAGATGGTCGCGATCCTCGGTCCCTCGGGCTGCGGCAAGAGCACGCTGCTTTCGCTCGCCGCCGGCCTCGATCGAGCCTCGGCGGGGGACGTGCGCAGCTTCGGCAGCTCGTTGATCGCCCAGAGCGAGGACGAGCTGGCCGACTACCGGGCGAGGGGGGTAGGCATCGTCTTCCAGAGCAACAATCTCTGGTCCACCCTGACTGCCGAGGAGAACGTCATTGCCGCGCTGCGCCTCGGCGGAATCGAAGCGCCCGCAGAGCGCGCTGCCGCGGCGCTCGAGGAGTTCGGCCTCGGCAAACGCGGGGACCACAGGGCGATGGCGCTCTCGGGGGGAGAGCAGCAGCGGGTGGCGATCGCCGCCGCCGTGGCGCGCCGGGCACCGCTGATTCTCGCCGATGAGCCGACCGGCGAGCTCGACACCGCCAATCAGCAGGTCGTCCTCAGCGCCCTGCGCAGGTTGCCGGCCGAACACGACTGCGCCGTCGTCGTCGTCACCCACTCCAGGGTCGTCGCCGGGGCCGCCGATCAGGTCGTGGAACTCCGCGACGGTGCGGTGGTGCGATGAGTGTGGCGAGCGCATCGGTGGCGGAGCTCTCCGCCTGTCGTGGCGTCTCGGTCACCTACTCGCGTGGCGGAGAGGGAGAGGTGACTGCCCTGGCGGAAGTCGATCTCAGCATCGCCGCGGAGGACTCCGTTGCGCTGCAGGGCCCCTCCGGCTCCGGCAAGACGACGCTCCTGCACCTCCTCGGCGGGTTGCTGGTGCCAAGCGCGGGTGAGGTGCTCTGGGAGGGCCAGCCGCTCTCCTCGCTCGACGCCGCCGCCCGCGGCAGAACTCGGGCAGGGGGGATCGCCTACGTCCTGCAGGGGTCCAACCTGCTGCCCCACTTCAGTGCCTATGAGAACGTCGCCTTCGCCGCCTGGGTTGCGGAGCAAGCCGACCTGCCACCCCGCCACGAGCCCGGCGACCTGCTGCGGCTGGTTGGCCTGGAGGCCAAGGCCGCGGCCCTGCCAGCGGAGCTGTCCGGCGGCGAGGCCCAGCGGGTGGCCCTCGCCAGGGCGCTTGCCCAAACCCCGCGGTTGCTTCTCTGCGACGAGCCCACCGGCCACCTCGACTCGGACACGGCGACGCGCGTGCTCGATCTGCTCGAGGCGCTGCGCGAGCGCTTCGGCTTCGCCCTCGTCGTCGCCACCCACGACCGCGGCGTCGCGGCGCGCTGCGATCGCCAGGTGCGCCTCGCAGACGGCCGCATCGTTGCCGCGGAGGGGACATGACCGCTGCCCTCCAACTCGGCCTTGCGCGGTTGCGCCGCCGGCCGGGGCAGAGCGCCACCCAGGCTCTGGTCCTCGCCCTCGCGGTGGCGCTGCTCGGGGCGATGATCCTCTTCATCGGCCACTCCCTGCGGACGATGACCATCTCGGCAACTCACAGCGTGCCATTGGACCTGCAGGGCCCGGTCAACGACTACGGCCAGGCTCGCCAATTGGCCGGGGAAATCGCCAAACAGCCCGATGTCGCCCAGGCTTCTGCCGTGGCGACGGCGCCCTTTGCCGGCGTCGTCCATCGCGGTGGCGCCGGAGTTACCACCGCGGGCGCCGGCGCGATCCTCGCCGTCCCCCCCCACTACCTGCACCGCATCGACACCTTCCGCATCCTGCGCGGCGGCTTGCGACCGGGCGAGATCGTCCTCGACCAGCAACTCGCGGCGACGCTGCGAGCGCGGGTCGGCGACACAGTCAGGCTCCGTCCCGGCGCTCATTCGCCGCCGCGAGCGTTCAAGGTCGGCGGCGTCGCCCTCATCACCGCGCCCGACGTGCTCTTCCAGCCGCTCAACCCGGTGGTCGGCCCGGCGCCGGCGCAGCCGCCGGCCAACATCGCGATCATGCCGATCGAAACCTTCGCCCACACGATCGGTGGGCAGCTGCCGTCGCTCGGTTCGGCCAACGCCGGCTCGGCTGCGGTTCCCGGCACGTTGTCGGGCGTCCAGTGGCAGGTGCAGGCACAGATCGACCGCGCCAGCCTCGGAGGAACCCCGAGCGAAGCCTTCAAGCGTGCCGGGCAGATCCGCAGCTCGCTCGAACGCAGCTTCCCCGGCAAGATCCAGTTCGTCGACAACCTCTCCGAAGGGCTGGAAACGGCGTCCGGCGATGCGCTCTACGCCGAGGCGCTCTTCATCATGCTCGCCGTTCCGGGCGCGCTGCTGGCGCTCGGACTCGCCTACCTGGCGGCGTTGGGAACGGTCGAGCGCGATCGCCGCGAACTCGCCCTGCTCCGCGCGCGCGGCGCCAGCCGCCGTCAGCTGCTGGGGATGGCCGCGGCCGAATCGAGCCTGATCGGCCTCCTCGCCGGGCTGCTCGGGGCCGGGCTCTCGTTCGCTGCGGTGGCGCTGCTGATCGAAGGCTCGGTGGGGCTGAACGCGAGCAGAGCGATAACGGTGATCGTGGTCTCAATCGTCCTCGCGATCGCCGGCGGGTTTGCCGCTCGCCTGGGGACCGGACTACGGTCTCTCTCGGAGACCGTCGCCGCCGGCAGGCGGAACGTGCAGAGCCGCAAGGCATCGCTGTGGCGGCGGCTCTACCTGGACTTCGTCGCCCTCGCGATCAGTGGCTTGATCTACTGGCTCACCGCGAGCACGGGGTTCTCGGCGGTGGTCAACCCCGACTCCAACCCGACGCTCTCGCTCTCGATCTACATGTTCTTCGCCCCGACCTTGCTCTGGATCGGCGCGACGCTGCTGCTGGTGCGCTTGCGCGGCGGGCTCTTCAGCTCGGTCGCCGGGCGCCTGCGCGGCGGCGAGCAGCACCCCCGCCGCCGGACCTTCCTGCTCGCCAGCGCTTCCCGGCGCGGTCCGGCGATCAATCGCGGCTTGGTCTTCGTCGGCCTGCTGCTCGCCTTCGGCGTCAGCCTCGGGGTCTTCGCCGCCACCTACGACCAGCAGGCCGGGGTCGACGCCCAGCTCACCCTTGGCGCCGACGTCACCGCGACCGCGCCGCCGGGGGTCACCGCCAAAAACGGTCTCGTCAAACGGATCGAAGCGGTGCCGGGGGTGACGGCGACCTCGCCGGTCGATCACTCATACGCCTACGTCGGCCCCGACCTTCAGGACACCTTCGGCATCGACCCAGCGACGATCGGCGCCGCGACGACCCTGCGCGACTCCTACTTCATCGGCGGCGGCGCTCAGACGATGCTGAGCCGGCTGAAGAGCACCCCCGACGGCATCATCGTTTCCAAAGAGACGATCACCGACTACTCGCTGAAGGTCGGCGATCTGCTCCGGCTCAGGGTCCTCGACCACGCTAGCGGCAGGTTCAGGACCGTCCCCTTCCACGTCGTCGGCACCGTTCAGGAGTTCCCCTCGGCCCCGCGCGACTCGTTCATGGTCGCCAACCTCTCCTACCTGCAGAAGGCCGATAGGGCGGGGGGCCCCAACGTCGTCTTCGCAAGCACCTCCGAAGATCCGGCTGCCGTCGCCAACCGCGTCGCGGAAGCGACCAAGGGCTTCGGCGTCAGCGTCAAGGACATCCGCCAGCAGGCGGTACAGACGGTCAGCTCGATCACGACCGTCGACATGACCGGGATCAGCCGGCTCGAGCAGGCCTTCGCGATCGTCCTCGCGGCAGCGGCAATGTGGCTCTTCGTCAGCCTCGTCGTCAGCGAGCGCCGGCACGAGTTCGCGACGATGGCGGCGCTCGGAGCCTCGCTGCGTGACATCGGCGCTTTCGTTCGCAGCGAGGCGGTCGCCGTGCTCGGCGCCGCGCTGGTGCTTGCCGCCGGGCTCGGCCTGCTGCTGGCGGAGATGCTGATCGCGATGCTCCAGCACGTCTTCGATCCGCCGCCCGATCACCTCGCCATCCCCTGGGGGTTCCTCGGCCTGCTGGTCGCGGCGGCGGTCGTAGGCGCCTTGCTTGCCGCTCTCGTGGCGGCCCGTTCGCTGCGCCGGCTGCCGCTGGGGTCGATCCTGCGTGAGGAGTGAGTTGCTGCGCGTGAGGGTCGTCTCGGGGCTGGTCGCACTCCTCGCAGCCGCGGCGGTGCTTGGCGGCTGCGGGAGCGCGGCGATATCGCCGACGGCGCCGGCCTCGGCAGGTCCACCCCTTTCAAAGCTCGCCCAAGTGCCGGCCGGCTCGCACACCGCCTTGATCGTGCTGGAGAACCACGAGTTCGACGAAGTGATCGGTGCCTCAGACGCGCCCTATCTCAATGAGCTCGCCTCGCAGGGAGCGCTGGCAACCAACTTCTACGCGATCACCCACCCCTCCCTTCCCAACTATCTCGCCCTCTTCGCCGGCTCCACGTTCGGGATCGAAGAAAACTGCTCCGGCTGCCTCGCCTCGGGCGCGAACCTCGCCACGCAGCTCTCGGCCGCCAGCGTGAGCTGGCGCGCCTATATAGGCGCGATGCCAAGCGCCTGCTTTACGGGCGCCGAAGCAGGCAAGTACGCGAAAAAGCACAACCCGTTCATGTACTTCCCGTCGGTGACCGCCAATCCCTCGCTCTGCGCTCGGGTCGTTCCCGAAGCTCGGCTTCAGGCTGATCTCGCTCGCGGCCGGCTGCCGGCATTTGCCTGGATCACCCCCGACCTCTGCCAGGCTGCCCACGACTGCGCATTCGGCTCAGCCGATCAATACCTTCGGGAAGTCGTACCGCGGCTGCGTCGCCAGCTTGGACCAAACGGATTGCTCGCGATCACCTTCGACGAGGGAACGACCAGCGCCGGTTGCTGCGGTGGCGCAGCGGGCGGCCACATCGCAACGGTCCTGCTCGGCCCAGAAGTGCGAAGGGGCTTCCGCCTGCGCGGCCAATATTCGCTGTACTCGCTGCTTGCCACGGTCGAGGACCGCTTCGGCGTGGCGCGCTTGGGGCATGCCCGCGGTGCACCGGCGCTCGGCGCGGCATTCAGCACAGAGTGATCCCGGCTAGGCCACGGCCAGATCCTTTATGAAGGTTTTAGGACCCGAGCCGCCTTATTTCATGCCCATCCAATCTGGGCCGCCAACCATCTATGACTCAACCCAACGAAAAGGAAAGTCATGAGCAAGTTCAGGAAATTGGTGGTGACCATCGCAGCGCTGGGGGCGCTGGCCGTGGGCGGTGCGGCTTTCGCCCAGGCTCAGAATGCCTCCGTCGTCACGAAGGTGCCCACGCAGCAGAGCGCGGCCGAGGTGACCTCGCCGGGCGACACTGACAACGTCCAGGCCGGCGATCAGGGCGGCGAAGCGGGCGCACAGGACTCCGGTTCTGAGCAGAAGGGCGAGCAGCCCGACTCAGCCGCCGAAGGCGACGCTCCCGACGGGCATCAGGACGGAGCCGCCGATACGGGCCAGGAGGTTCAGGAGGACTAGACCTCTGTCCAAAGTCTCCCCCGGCAACCCGGCCGGGGGAGACGGTTTGCGCTCGCCCTTGAATCGGGGTCCCCTCGCCCTACCACTAGACCTGAGAGCCGAGAAAGGAGCGAGATGCCTACCCATATGCGGGATCACACCCGAAATGGAGCCGCCGGTCAGGCCTGGCGCACGATCGCCTCCTACCCCACCTATGCGGAGGCCGAGCGGGCCGTCGACCACCTGGCCGACGAACGCTTTCCGGTCGAGCGGGTCTCGATCGTCGGGCGCGACCTGCACTACGTCGAGCAGGTTAGGGGGCGCATGGGCTACCCCGAGGCGGCGCTGCGGGGCGCGATCTCGGGCGCCTTCGTCGGTGCCTTGGTCGGCTGGCTGTTCGGGATCTTCGATTGGTTCGAGCCGCTGCTCGCAGCCGCCTGGCTCGCCTTCCAGGGACTCTGGTTCGGGGCGCTCGTCGGGGCCCTGATCGGACTCGGACTGCACGCGCTGATGCGGGGCCGGCGCGACTTCGCCTCGGTTGCCGGAATGCGGGCGGATCGCTATGACGTCCTCGTCGACGACGAGGTCGCCGAGGAGGCGGCGCGACTCCTGGCCGGCTTCAAAGAGGCGCTGCCGGTGCGGCCCGTGCGGCAGCATTCCCAAGCAAGCGAGGAGGCGCGATGACGACCCAGTTGCAGACCGAACAGGGGATCGTCCGCGTGCCGACCGGCACGTGGGTGGTCGATCCCGTCCACTCGAGCGTCGGCTTCGAGGTCAAGCACATGATGATCTCGACCGTGCGCGGGCACTTCAGGCAGTTCGAGGGGACGCTCGAGGCGGCCGAGGATTACCACGACTCGCACGCGCGGGGCAGCGCGTTGGTCGCTTCGATCGACACGAACAATGCCGACCGTGACGCGCACCTGCTCTCCCCGGACTTCTTCGACGCCGAGCGCTACCCGGAGATCCGCTTCGAGTCGACGGCGATCGAGCACGTTGTCCTCGGTACCTATCGCGTCACCGGCGACCTGACGATCAAGGACGTCACCCGCGAGATCGAGGTTGAGGCGAGCGTCGAAGGCGCTGCCGTGGACCCGTGGGGCAAAGACCGTGTCGGGGTCGCGGTGCGAGGCTCAATCGACCGGACGGAGTTCGGCCTCACCTGGCAGCAGGCACTGGCGACCGGAGGCCTGCTCGTCGGCGAGCAGGTCGCGCTCCGACTCGACATCTCGGCTGTGCGGGCCTAGCCATGACGATCGGCACGAGCCTGTTTCTGATTGCGGTTGGCGCAATCCTCAAGTGGGCCGTGACGGCCCATGTAGCGGGGATCAACGTCCACGTCGCCGGCTTGGTCCTGATGATCGTCGGGGCCATCGGCTTGGTGCTGGGGCTTTTCCTCCTTCTGCGCGCCCCGACCCTGCCAGAGCAGCCGCCAGGGCGGGTGTAAGCAGGACAGGCAGCAGTAGAGCTGAAAGCGATGGCCGATCCCGGCGAGGACGGGCTCTATGAGATGCCGCCCGCGCGAGCCGCTAGGTCGCCCCGGCGGCGAGGTGGTTCTCGAGCCAGGATTCGAGCTGGGGCTTGGGGGCGGCGCCGACGAGCCGATCGACTTCATCGCCGTCTCGGACCAACATCAGGGTCGGTATTCCCTGCACGCCGAAGCGGCTGGCGATTTCCGGGGCGGTATCGATGTCGAGCTTCACCACCTTCACCTTTCCGGCGCGGGCCTGGGCCTGCTCGGCGACCGCCGGCGAAATCCACTTGCAGGGCCCACACCAGGGGGCCCAGAAGTCGACCAGGACCGGCACCGGGGCCTTCAGCTCCCGCTCGAAATCGTCGGCGGTCGCGTCGACGAGCCAGGGGAGCAGGTGATGGCAGACGCCGCAGCGCGGCACACCGTCCTCAGCGGGGCGGAGCCGGTTCTTTTTGCCACAGTTGGGACAGGTGACGATTGGAGTGGCCATCGTGCCGCTCTTTCACCGGGGTCTCCGCCCCGCTTCCGCGTCTTTCAGTCGCCTTCGCTCGAGCCGTTTTCGTGGGCGCCGACCTCGACCTTGCGTGGCTTGGCGCGCTCGGGCTTGGGGATCTGCACGGTCAGGATGCCGTCCTCGACCGAAGCGTCGACTCGGTCCGGGTCAACGTCGCCGGGCAGGGCGACACGGATTTCGAACTCGCCCGTATGACGTGTGCGATGTCGCAAGACCCCCCGCCGTTCGCGCTCCTTGATCTCGCCTGAGACGAGCAGCTCGCCGTCGCGCACTTCGACGTTGATGTCTTTGCGTTTTACCCCTGGCAGCTCGGCCTCGACGATCCAGGCCTCATCGCTCTCCTCGATATCGAACCGAGGCACGTGGATAGTGCCGTCGCCAAGGCGACTTGCCAGGACTCCCTCCATGATCTCCCGGAAGGGATCCCATTGGGCGACCGCCAGCGGAGCGGCCGCGGATTGACGGACTGGAAGAGCCATGGTTCCTCCTTAGGTGGAATTGGTCGACAGTGCTCTCTCCTTTATGGGTAGGCCATCGCCACGCTGTGTCGAGGTGGGTGCGAGGGCCGCGGATCTCAGCTTCCCCAGCGCCCGCTCCTCCAACTGGCGCACCCGCTCGACGCTGAGATGCAGTCCGCCGGCGATCTCTCGCAGGGTCAGCGCCCGGGAGCCGATGCCGAAGTGGGCGAGGACGATGTCCCGCTCGCGCGAGTCGAGGCCATTGGCCAGCTCGTGCATGCGCCCCGCCTCCGCTAACTCGCTCACCCGCTCGTAGTCGTCCTCGGCTTCGGGGTCCTCCAGGCGTTCGGCAATGGTTGCGTCGGTTCCCCAAGGCGCCCTCTCATCGAGCCCCCGGGAGGGACGCTCGATCGCAATCAGGTTCTCCACCTGGTCGCAGGGTAGATCTGTCACGGCGGCGAGATCGCGGATCGAAGGTTCCTGCCCGTGGGCCTGCTGATACTCGCCGCGCGCCCGCTTGACCTGGACAAGGCGCCGCGCGGCGCGATCGGAGAGGACTACCGGGCCGGACAACTCGGCCACCAGCCGCTGCATCGCCTGGCGCACCCACCAGGAAGCGTAGGCCCAGAACGGGGTTTCGAAGTTACGGTCGTAATGTTTCGCGGCCCTCAACAGGCCGACGACTCCCTCCTGGCGGAGCTCCGCCGACTCGAGGCTCGCAAAGCCCCGGTAATGATGGGCGACACCGTTGATCGCCGGCAGGAAGGCTTCGACCAGCTCCGCGGTGGCGGCTCTGTCACCACCCTCGCAGGCTGCGATCAGGTCGCGCTCGCGCTCCCTCGAGAGCGGAGAGGCAGGCCCTCCGGCGTCGGTCTTTGCTGTCAAACGCAGCCACTCTCATAGGCGGACCGGCTCTGGCCCGATAGCTCGGAGTGATGGCGATGCGCTCGACGCGCCATATGGCTGAAAGGCCTTTCAAAGCCCGCGGAATGAACACAGGTCCTCAACCCATTCCCCCAAGGCGGAAACCAAAGAGCGAAATAAAAAGCCGCTAAGAGCGAACCTTTTATCTCGCCGTCCTATTCGTCCGGTTGTCGGCAGGGAACCCCTTGAACGAGGGGTCCACCGCCCTATCAGTCCTATTGGAGCCGGGCAACCATGCTCCGGCCGCAAATCGAACGAGTTGAGAGGAGCAGGACGATGGCGAAGGCCGTAGGGATCGATCTGGGAACCACCAACTCAGTCGTTGCGGCGACCGTGGAGGGAGGTCAGGCTGAGGTAGTGCCCAACGCCGAGGGCTCGCGGGTGACGCCGTCGGTGGTCGCCTTCACGGAGGACGGCGAGCGCCTGGTCGGACAGGTGGCGAAACGGCAGGCGATCCTCAATCCCGAAGCGACCATCTACTCCGCCAAGCGCTTCATCGGCCGTCGCTGGGGCGAGGTCGACGAGGAGGCGAAGATCGTCTCCTACAAAGTGGTCAAGGGCGAGAACGACGCGGTCCGCTTCGAAGTTCGCGGCAAGCAGTATGCGCCGGAGGAGATCTCCGCCCAGGTGCTGCGCAAGCTCGCCGACGACGCGGCCAAGTACCTCGGCGAGAAAGTGACCGAGGCGGTGATCACTGTGCCCGCCTACTTCAACGACTCCCAGCGCCAGGCGACCAAGGACGCCGGCAAAATCGCCGGCCTCGACGTGCTGCGGATCATCAATGAGCCGACCGCGGCGGCGCTCGCTTACGGGCTCGACAAGAAAGGCTCCGAGTCGGTGCTCGTCTTCGACCTCGGCGGCGGCACCTTCGACGTCTCCCTGCTCGACGTCGGCGACGGCGTGATCGAGGTGCGGGCCACCAATGGCGACGGCCACCTCGGCGGCGACGACTTCGACAAGCGGATCGTCGACTGGCTTGCGGAAGAGTTCCGCAACGACCAGGGCATCGACCTGCGGGAGGATCCCCAGGCCCTGCAGCGGCTCTACGAGGCGGCTGAGCGGGCCAAGGTCGAGCTCTCCTCTACGACCACGACGCAGATCAACCTGCCCTTCGTCACCGCCGACGCCGCCGGCCCCAAGCACCTCAACACCTCGTTGACCAGGGCCAAGTTCGAGCAGCTGACCGAAGACCTGATCGAGCGCTGCCGCGGGCCGGTCGAGCAGGCGCTTGCCGACGCGAAACTCTCGGCAGACGACATCGACGAGGTGATCCTAGTCGGCGGCTCGACCCGGATCCCCAAGGTGCAGGAGTTGGTCCGCAGGCTCACTGGTGGCAAGGAACCGAACCAGACCGTCAACCCCGACGAGGTTGTTGCGATCGGCGCCGCGCTGCAGGCCGGCGTGCTCAAGGGCGAGGTCGAAGACGTCGTCCTGCTTGACGTGACGCCGCTTTCGCTAGGCCTGGAAACGATGGGTGGGGTGATGACGAAGGTGATCGAGCGCAACACGACGATCCCGGCCCGGCGCACGGAGGTGTTTTCGACCGCCGAGGACAACCAGACCGCGGTCGATGTCGTCGTCCTGCAGGGCGAGCGGGAGCTCGCCGCCGACAACCGCCAGCTGGCGAAATTCCGCCTCGAGGGCATCCGTCCCGCGCCGCGCGGCGAACCTCAGATCGAGGTCACCTTCGACATCGATGCCAACGGGATCCTCAACGTCTCCGCTCGCGACAAGGAGACCGGGGCCGAGCAGAAGGTGACGATCACCGAGACCACCAACCTCGATACCGCGGAGATCGAGCGGATGATCAAAGAAGCCGAAGAGCATGCGGGTGAGGACAAGCAAAGGCGCGAAGAAATCGACGCTCGCAACGAGCTCGACTCGCTCGCCCACCAGGCCGAGCGGCTCCTCGAGGAGCTGGGCGAGCAGTTGCCGGTCAACCAGAAGGCCCAGGCCGAACAGCTGATCGCCGACGCCCGCCAGGCGATCTCCGAGGAGGCGAACCTGGACCGCGTGCGGCCGCTGATCTCCGACCTGCAGCAGATCCTCCAGGCTCTGCCAAGCGCCGCTGCGGCGGGCCATACGGCCGGCAACGGCAACGGCGCCTCGGGCGAAGGCGATGGCGAGGCTGCCGGTGAAGGGGACGACGAGGTGGTCGATGCCGAGTTCACCCGTGAGTGACGGCGGCTCTGAGCCCGCGGTCGACGAGGCCGAGCGCGTGGCTGATGAGGCTGTTCCTGAGACTGAGGCCGAGTTGGCCCGGGTCGAAGATCGCTACAAGCGCGCGCTCGCCGATCTCGACAACTATCGCAAGCGCTCGGCGCGCGAGGTCGAGCGGCGCGTCGCGGAACGCAACGAGCAGGTCGTCAAGGACTGGCTCGAGGCGGTCGACAGCGTCGAGCGGGCGTTGCAGATGCAGGGCCCTACGAACGAGATCGCCGCCGGCCTGAGGGCGGTGATGGAACAGATGGAAGCGATCCTCGAGCGCCAGGGAGTAGTGCAGGTCGGCGCGCCTGGAGACCCCTTTGATCCGGAACTGCACGAGGCGGTAGCCGTGCGGGAGAGCGATGAGGCCCCGGACGGCACGATCGCCGAGGTAGCCCGGTCGGGCTACGTCCTCGGCAACAGGGTTCTCCGTCCCGCCCAGGTCGTCGTCTCCCGCCGCCGCCGGGAAGACGGCGATTCGGGGAACAACGACTCGCAAGAGGAGGTCGAAGGCTGATTGCCCGTCGCATTCCGCGATTACTACGAGGTTCTCGGCGTCCCCCGCGGGGCGAGCGATGAGGAGATCCGCAGCGCCTACCGCAAACTGGCCCGCACCTATCACCCCGACGTCAACAAAGAACCGGGGGCAGAGGAACGCTTCAAGGAGATCTCCGAGGCATACGAGGTCTTGCGCGACCCCGAGAATCGCAAACGCTACGACCGGCTCGGGGCGAACTGGAAAGCGGGTGAGGACGTCAGTGGCGCCGAGGGCTTCGGGGGCTTCGGCCACGGGCAAGGCGACTTCGGCGACGTGCACGTGCAGTTCGGCGACGGCAACGGCTTCAGCGACTTCTTCGAGAACCTGTTCGGCGGCCGCCGCGGCGGTGCTCGCCGCAGCGCTGGCTTCGAAGGCTTCTCGGTCCGCGGCGGCGATCAGGAGGCGACGCTGGAGATCTCGCTCGAGGAGGCCGCTCGCGGCGGCCACCGCAAAATCTCCCTCGGCGACGGGCGCGACTACGAGGTCGATATCCCCGCCGGGGTGCGCGACGGCCAGCGCATCCGCCTCGCCGGCGAGGGCGGCCAGGGGGCGGGAAGCGGCCCGGCGGGCGATCTCTTCCTGCGGGTGCGGGTCAGGCCCGACCGGCGCTTCCGGGTCGAGGGCCGCGACCTCTTCGTCGAGCTCCCGGTCACCCCCTGGGAGGCCGCGCTCGGAGCCACGGTGGAGGTCCCCACGCTCGACGGGACCGTCAAGGTCAAGGTCCCGGCCGGCTCCTCCAGCGGCCGGCGGCTGCGCTTGAAAGGAGAGGGCATGCCGGGACCGGGCACACAGAAGGGCGACCTCTTCGCGACGGTCGAGATCGCGGTTCCGAAGAAACTGAGCAAACGGGAGCGCGAGCTCTTCGAGCAGCTGGCGGAGGCTTCTCGGTTCGACCCTCGTGAGGGGCGGCGATGACTCCCGGGACGGCGGTCGTGCTTGCCGACGCGGGAGCGCTGGCGCGCAAGACGGGCCTGCATCCAGACCTGGTGCGGCGGCTGATCCGCAGCGGCGCCGTGGACCCGTTCGCCTGGGACGCGGCCCCCCGCCTGGCTCGCCTGGTGCGGCTGCGTCATGACCTCGGCCTCAACTACGCAGGTGCCGTGTTGGCCTGTGAACTGCTCGCCCGCATCGACGATCTGGAAGCGCGGCGTTATCAGGCAGGGGGCGAGTCTTTGCGGGCTAAGCGAGGGGAGTGAGCACCAGCATCGGCACCTCGCGCTGCGCCAGCGCTCGCGAGTCGGCGATGGCGGGGAGCCGATCGATGAATGCGCGCCAGAGCCACTCGGCTTCCTCGCCGCTGGCCTGGCGCGCCTCGACGGACATGCGCTCTCCGTTCACCTCGACCCATGCGCGGGGATCGGCTCGCAGGTTCAGGCACCAGGCCGGGTCCCGGTCGCTGCCTAGGTTGAGAGCGCCGACGGCGTACGCATCTCCATGTCGCACGTAGGCGAGGACCGTGCTGCGCTGGACTCCGGACCGGCGGCCGGTCGTCGTCAGCGCCAGGACGGGCTGGCCGCCGGCGAGCAGGCGGGAGCGCCGGATGCGACCGCGGCTGCGGCGCAACAGCTTCGCGTGCAGGCGGCCGACCTGGGGCTGGATGCGGCGGTATCGGGTCAGCGACCGCAGGAACTTGGCAAGTGTCATCTCTACGTCCTATCCTTGAGAGGTTCTCAAGAAAGCTAGCAACCTCTTGAGAGGCCTTCAAGAGATGCCAAAGACACGCCCGGCGCAAAGCCGCGACAAGAAGATGAGCGAGATCCTCGCCGCGGCCGAGAAACGCCTGCGCAGCGGCGGCTATGAGGCGCTCTCGGTCGCGGCACTCGCACGCGAGCTGGGGCTGGCGCAGAATGCCGTCTACTGGTACTTCCCCTCGAAGGACGAGCTGTTCGTCGCGACGCTGAACCGCATGCTGGAGAAGATCGCGGCCCGCAAGCCCTCCAAGCAAGCCGGCGACTTGGAGCGAATCCTCTGGTTCACCGACCGGTTCCAGATCATCTCGGGCATGAGGGGTGCGATGAACGACCGCGCGCGCACCTCGCCGGCTGTCGCCGATTTCGTCGCCCAACTCGACGCGTTGCTCTCACGGATGCTTTCCAACGTGCTGCGTGACTACGTTCCCGCCGACGAGTTGTCCCTTGCCGTCGACGCCTTTCGAGCGACCGTCGACGGAGCATTCGCCAAGGGGCTCGACAAGCGCGCCCGGCGCAAGCTGCTCGTCTTCACGCTGCGGCGACTGACCGCCGGGGAACTTGAATGACGTCGAAGTAAGGCATCGCAGTCGGTCAGTTGCCCTCTTTGTCGCCCGGGGGGGAGTCGCTCGGGTGGGCGAAGCGTTCTGCGCGTTCGCGGACTTCGGCTCCCGCCTCGCGGGTCGCGGCGGCGGCCTCGTCTCCCACCGCCGCGAAGCCCTCGCTCGGCTTGCCGCCGACGATGTCGCGGAAGGCTTCCTTGAAGCGCTCCGTGCGGCGCTCGGGAGCAAAACGTACTTCGGCCTTGGCCTGCTTCTGCGGCCGTCGCTCGCCGTAGCGGTAGCGGGCCCAGCCTGAGTGCGGCTTGCCGATCCGGCCGGCGCCGTAGAAAGCGATTGGCGCTACGAAGATGCCGATCGTGCCGTGCAGGGCCCGTCCCTTGGCGAAGCAGATCGCCACGCAGCCGAAGGCGACGAGGGCGAGGACGATGCTGGTGATCAGCGCCTCGGTCGAGCTCGAATCGATCGCCAGGGGGCTGACTCCGAGCACGATCAACAGCATCAGCGCCGCGGCGATCACGGTGGCGTCGATCGAGCTGCGGCCCTCCTCTTCCCAGTAGACGTCCTCGAGGTGGACCCAGAGGGCGAACTCGTCGATCGTCAGGCCGACGCCGACGCCGAAGAGGAGCGCGCAGATCTCGGTGAAGGGAGTGCGACCGTCGCTGACGAAGCCGAGCGTCCCGGCGGCCATCATCGTCACGATCCCGAAGACGAGGTGGTGGAGGTGAAGCCCGGAATCGCTTTCGATGTTGCCCGGCCACCACGACACGCTTCCGCTGCGGATGATCCGAGTGCTCATCCGGATGAAGGCGAAGGCGCCGAGGAAGCCGACGAGGACGAGGAAGACCGCCTGCTCGTGGTTGTCTTCGAGGTTGTCCCAGAAGCTGGAGAAGATCGAGGCGGTGGTCATTCGAGGGAACGAGTGTAGGCCGCTCTAGGCCTGCCTTTGTCCTGGCGAGCGGGAGCAGCTATCGCCCGACCGGATCGGGCACCGCCGGCACAAGATCGAACTCGGTCCCCAGCCGCAGTTCGCTGTAGCGATCTGCCCAGTCGTCGTTGAGGCCGTCGGACTGGCGTTTCATCCGCGGCTCAAACGTGAAGCCCTCCGGGGGGGAGATGTCGAGCCGCTCGAGCAGGCGCAGCGTGCTGGTCTCGTAGTCCGCCTCGAAGTTCTCGTAGAGGATCAGCACGGGTTTGATCCCGGAGTGCTCGAAGAAGGCATCCCAGGAGGCCTCCTCGACGAGGATTTGGTCGAGCAGGTGGCCGATTGCGCGGTAGTGGAAGCGCAACTGCGGCCGGTGCTCCTCGATGAAGCTCTTGTAGGGCGGAGAGCCATCCTGCTCGACCGATGCCGCCTTGGCCTGGGCTTGATCCTCACGCCAGGTGGCGGTTTGCACTGCCTTCCACAGGGAGACCGCCTGGCGCAGCTTGTTGGCGCGGATCACGCGGACGAAGGTCAGGCCGGGGAAGACCCTGGGCAGAAGGTCGGCCAGGGAAAGATCGCGATAGTTGGGAATGTTGCGCAGGAGGCTGACGAAGTCCCCGAAGTAGCCCCACATCAGCTTGGCGCCGAAGACGCCGTTGGGCGTCGTGCCGGCCTCGAAGGCCCACTCGAGGTAGCGGTCATAGGCGGCACGGCTCCACAGCGGCGAGCGGGGTGGCGGCTCGCTGCCAATTGCGCGCTCGCCGAGATGATCGCGGATCGATTGGTCCTTGACCCCGAGGAAGTATTCCTCGGGCCGTCGCGGGCGGCCGCTGTGGCGGAGCGCCTCGAAGTACTCCTCCGGCTTTCCCGCCACGCCTGTATCCGCCAACGCATGGCAGACCAGCGTGCTCCCGCTTCGGGGGGTGGCGCAGACGATGTAGGAGCGTTGAGGTGGCATGGCTAGTCTCTGCTCGTACCCGCACGAGGAGAAAACTCACCCTTGGATTCACCGCCGAACATCCTCTACATCCACTCGCACGACACCGGGCGCTTCGTCCAGCCCTACGGCTTCCAGGTCCCGACCCCAAACCTCCAACTTCTCGCCGACCAGGGCGTCCTCTTTCGCGAGGCCTTTTGCGCCGCGCCCACCTGCTCCGGCAGTCGCGCCAGCTTGCTCACCGGCCTCTACTGCCACAACAACGGGATGCTCGGTCTAGCCCACCGGGGCTGGGCCCTCAACGATTACAAACAGCACTGGGTCCACACGCTGCGCGAGGCTGGATACCACTCGACGATGATCGGCGAGCAGCACATCTCCGTCGACCCGGGAGTGATCGGCTACGACGAGCTGGTCAAGGTCGACTCCAACCGGGCCGACGACGTGGCGCCCCTGACGATCGAGGCGCTGAGGGTCGCCCCGTCGGAGCCCTGGTTCATGTCGGTCGGGTTCTTCGAGACGCACCGGAGCTTCTTCGCACCGACCTCGGTGCGGGACACTCTTTACTCGCTGCCCCCGGCCAACCTTCCCGACGTCGTCGCCACCCGCCGCGACGTCGCCGCCTTCAAGACCAGTGCGCGCTCGCTGGACCATGGAATCGGAGCCGTGCTGCACGCCCTCCACGACTTCGGCCTCGTCGAGAACACGCTTGTCATCTGCACGACCGACCACGGCATTGCCTTCCCCGGCGCCAAGGCAACCCTGTTCGACCGCGGTATCGGGGTGCTGATGATCGTGCGCGGCCCGAGCGGGTTCGCGGGAGGAAAGGTGATCGACGCTCCCGTCAGCCATCTCGACGTCTACCCGACCCTGTGCGAGCTTGCCGGGGTAGATGCTCCGCCGTGGCTGCAGGGCACCTCACTGATGTCGCTTGTACGGGGCGAGACCGAGCGGCTGCACGAGGCGATATTCGCCGAGACGACCTACCACGCCGCCTACCAGCCACACCGCGCGATCCGCACCGAGCGCTGGAAGTACATAAGACGCTTCGACGATTACGAGCACCCGATACTCGCCAACTGCGATGACAGTGACAGCAAGGACCTCTTGGTCAAGGCGGGGTGGGGTGAGCAGGTGGTCCCAGAAGAGCAGCTCTATGACCTGGTTCTCGATCCGGAAGAGGGGCACAACCTTGCCGGCGAGGCAAGCCGCCAGGATGTGATCGAGGATCTGCGGGAGCGCCTGGAGGCTTGGATGCGGGACACCGAGGACCCGCTGCTCGATGGCCCGGTCCCGCCGCCGCCCGGGGCGCTGGTGAGCGAGCAGTGGCAGCTCTCGCCCGATGAACCGGTTCGGGTCGTCACGGCGGATTCCACGGCTGCGCCATCCAGGTGATGCAGGTCCAGTCGGGCGTCTCGACATCGGCTGGATGCCAGCGCTCGCCATGCTCGAAGACACTGAGGCCACAGTTCCGCGTACGCAGGTTCCACAGCCTCGGGACCATCCTTGGCTCGAACGCTTCGCCGAGTAGCGAGTCGAAGCAGAAGAAGCGGGAGAAGATGCCGTGGGTGACGATCAGCGCTTTTTCCCCTTCCGGCTGAGATTCCAGCTCGGCCTTCAAAAGCCTGACCCTGGAGACGATCTCGTTGAATGACTCGGCCCCATCGGAAGAGTGATTCGGGTCATCCAGGTGCGCCGACATCCGCGCCGACCAGCGGCGTAGCTTCTGCTCCTCGGCACTCAGCCGCCCATAGCCGGCGGACTCTTTGAGCTCGTGCACGTAGGGCAGGACGGTGACCGGCAGATCGAGCGCTTCGCTCACTGGCTCCGCGGTTTCCAAGGCCCGGTGCATTGGACTGCTCAGCAGCCGGGTGATGCCGATTCCCAGCAGAGCCTGCGCCGCGGCAGCCGCCTGTTGCCGCCCTCGTTCGCTGAGCCGGTCACCGGTCTCCGCGGGCAATGCGATCGCCTCCGGGTCAGCGTTGGAGACGGACTCGCCGTGGCGAAGTAGAAGCGCCTGCATCGCTCGATCTTTTCAGGCACAAGCTCAGCGGCGGCTTCTTGCCCGTTGGGCCTTTCTACGCCGGCCCAGCTTGTGAACTGTCGCTTCGACGGCGATCCAGGGGAGGAGCACCAGGAGCAAGAGGAGAGCGATAAAGCCGACAACTCCGATTCCGGCAGCGAACTTGAAGGTCAGCAGAGTGAGGATGAGAGCGGCAAGCAGATCGGCGAGCAGCGATCGGCGGGCGGCGGTGCCAGGCGAGGGGTTGCGTGACAAGCTCACCACTTTTCTCCCGCTCGGACGTAGACGGCGAAGAAATCGCGTTCATCGGGCGTCAGGTAGCGGTCGGCCGGGCGGAACATTTCCGGCAACAAGTTGCTGGGGCGAATGGCGCTCGGCCGGCTGTAGCTGATGAAGCTGGTCCAGTCTTCGTTGATGTCGAGCTCGAGCGCCCGCACGGCGCCGGCGCGCTGCAGGATCTTGGCCAGGGATTCGACGGTCTGGTTGTCGGCCGCCGCGTAGATCAGGTTGCCCCTGCGGTCGATGCCGAGTCCCGAGCGCCAAACCCGGACCGCGTTGTTGACGGTTTCTCCCCATTCGGGCCCGTCGCTCAGATTGGGGTTGAGGCGCCCTTCGTAGATGATCGGCGGAAGGTTCTGCTTCGCGAACCAGACGTTCGCGGGCGCGCGTGGGCCTCGGTGCCAGCGCACTACGTCGACTCTTCCGTCGCGATACTCGACGACCGTCGCGGCCCCATTGACCATCGCCTCCACCACCCTGCCGCGGTAGATCAGGCCGCCGCCCGAGGTTTCCAGCGGAAAGCCGCCGTTGAAGGTCGCGACGACGCGCTTGCGCAGCGCATCGGGCACCTCGGAAGACCCGCGATGGGAGAGAGGTGGGGGCGGCTCGGCCAGGCCAGGGACATAGGAGAGGTGGGTGCGAGTCGAGTCGATCCAGGCGACTCCCGCGACGAACTGTGGGTATTCGGGATCGCTGCGGAAGGTGGTCACCAGGACCGGAGGCCGCGGCCCGGCGCCCTTGGCAGCTGGCTTCCAAACGCCCTCGCCTGGCAGCGCCGGGTGGATGATCGGGACGACCCTGGGCGGGCGGTAGGCCGGTTGGGGCGCCGATTCGTCGGATCCGGAGGTGTCGGCGACACCGACGCTTGGAAGCGAGCGAAGGGGAGGCCCACCCTTTTCTGGCGCGGTCAGCGTGTAGTACCAGTTCTCGATCTGGGAGACGAGAGAGTTGCCACCGTGCTGTCGCAGCCACTCGACGCTGGAGACGCCGGCGCTGACGTTGTGCTTTTCGCTCATCGCGTCCACGTATGAGATCCCAGCGGGGATCAGACAGGCAACCGCTGAGAGCAGGAGGATCCGCCGCGCCCTGCGCCAAAACGGGATCGGCGCATAGTGGCGCTCGGATCGAGCCGGGGGCATCGGGAAAGCGTCGCCGAGCTACCTGAAAGCCAAATGAGAGCGCCCCTCGATCTCGCGACCCGGCGATCGCAAGGTGTCAGAGTAATTTCAGACTCGCGGCCTAGCCTGGACTCATTCCGCTTGACCAAAGGAGGCTGTCGTGAAATTTCTTCGTCGCATATCCACCCGCAGGTTGCTCGTCCTCGCCGCCGCCACCATGGCCGCGGCGGTTGGTGTTACCGCGATCGCGATGGCCACCTCCGGTGGCGGCCCGAAGCCACAGCCGAAGCCCCTGGCGAATGCCGTCCACGACGCGCTCAGCGCCCCGACGGTTCCAGGGATCAGCGCCCGGATCGAGTTCACCAACCACCTGATCGATGCGGCGAGCATCGAAGGCTCGGATCCGCTTCTGTCTGGAGCGAGCGGTCGCCTCTGGGCCTCACCCGAAGGCGGCGGCAAGCTGCGGCTCGAGCTGCAAGCGCAGGGCGGTGGCGGCGACAGCCAGGTGCTGATCTCCGAACACCACTTCGAAATCTACGACGGCAGCTCCGAAACGGTCTATAAGGGCACGCTTCCCGAACGGGAAGGCAAGGACACCGGCGCGAACGAGCAGGGCTCGCCGCCGCTGGGGGAGATCGAAGAAGCGATCGGGAAAGCCGAAAAGCACGCGGAACTGAGCGGCGCGATTCCCTCCGACGTGGCGGGACAGGCCGCCTACACCCTGCACGTCTCCCCGAAGCACGACGGCGGCCTGCTCGGCGGCGCCGAGATCGCCTGGGACGCCACGCACGGGACGCCGCTGCGCGCGGCGATCTACGCCAGCGGCGCCAGCTCGCCGGTGCTCCAACTGGAAGCCACCGACGTCGCCTTCGAAGCAGTGCCATCGTCGGTGTTCGAAATATCCCCGCCCGCAGGCGCAAAGATCGTCAACTTGGCACCGCCGGCCGAAACCGACGGTGAAGGCGGCGAGCCAAGCTCGACGACAGGTGCCGAAGCGGTGCAGAAGCAGCTCGACTTCCAGCTGGTCGCCCCGGATTCGCTTGCCGGGCTGCCGAGAGGGGAAATTCGCGGCATCGAAGTCGACGGCCACTCAGCGGCGCTCGCAACCTACGGCGAGGGCCTCGGTGGCATCGCGGTGATCGAGTCGGCCGCCCAGCCCGGAGAAGCCGGCGGCGCCACCTCCTCGGAAGGCCTCGGCCTGCCGAAGGTCTCGATCAACGGGGTGCAGGGCCAGGAGCTCGACACCGCGCTCGGCACGGTGGTCCAGTTCAGCCGCGGCGGTGTCGACTTCATCGTCATCGGCTCGGTGCCCCCGGCTGCGGCAGAGGCCGCGGCGAGGGCGCTCTGAGCATGGGCGAGGCTGCGCCGATCGAGGTTCGTGGCCTCTGCAAGAGATACGGCGAGCTGGTCGCAGTCGACAACGTCGACCTGACCGTCGAAGGCGGTGACGTCTTCGGCTACCTCGGGCCGAACGGCGCCGGCAAGACCACCTCGCTGAGGATGATGCTCGGCCTGATCAGGCCGAGCGCGGGGTCGGTTCGGCTCTTCGGCCGCGACCCTCAGGCCAGCGTCAAGGCGCTCGAGGGCGTCGCGGGCTTCGTCGAAGCCCCGTCCTTCTACCCCTACCTGAATGGCCGCACCAACCTCGAGCTGCTCGCCGCTCTCGACGGAGACGGCGCCAAGGGGCGGATCGAGGAGGCGCTGGAGATCGTCGGGCTCCGCGATCGTGCCAAGGACAAGGTCGGCGGCTACTCCCACGGGATGCGCCAGCGGCTCGGCCTCGCCGCCGCCCTGCTGCGCAAGCCCCGCATGCTTCTCCTCGACGAGCCGGCGACCGGCCTCGATCCGGGCGGGATGCGCGACATGCGTGACCTGATCCGCAACCTCTCCGGCCAGGGGATGACGGTGCTTCTCTCCAGTCATCTCCTTACCGAGGTAGAAGAACTCTGCAACAGGGTCGCGATCGTCCGCAGCGGCCGCGTCGCCTACCAGGGGTCCCTGGCGGAGCTGCGCCGCGAGGCGGGCAGCGGCTACCTGCTGCGGAGCACCGACGACGAGCGCGCCCGCAGGGTCGCCGAAGCGCAGGCGGGCATTGGCGAGGTGCACCTCGCGCCCGAGCGCGGGATCGCCTTCAGCGCCGAGAGCGAGGAGGCGGTCGGGGCGCTCTCGCTGGCCCTGGCCGAGTCGGGAGCGCTTACCCTCGAGCTGAGCTCCCGCCACGCGACCCTCGAGGACCTCTTCTTCCGCTTGACCGAGGGCGAGGAGGCGGAAACCGCCAAGCGCGAGCGGGCGCTGGAGGGTGCCGCGTGAACCCGGGCGTGCTCACCGTCTATCGCTGGGAGCTGCGCAAGCTGCGCGCTCAAAAGCGCACCTACCTCGGCCTGGGAGCGGCGGCGCTGGTGCCGATCATCTTCGTCGTCGCCCTGGCCACCCGCGGCGACAGTCCAAACGACGTCGCCTTCGGCCGCTACGTGCACGACACCGGGCTGGCGATCCCGCTGGTCATCTTGCTGTTCGGGTCGATATGGATGTTCCCGCTGATCACCGCTCTGGTGGCGGGAGACATCGTCGCCTCCGAGGACCGCCACGACACCCTGAAGACGATTCTCACCCGCTCGGTCGAGCGCCATCAGGTCTTCGCCGGCAAGGTTCTCGCCGCCTTCACCTACGCGGTCGCCGCGATCGCCATCACCGGCGCCGTTTCGCTCGGCGCCGGCATCCTCGCTTCGGGCTTCAACTCGATCGTCAGCCTCTCCGGTACCACCGTCTCGGCCAGCGAAGGCCTGATGCTGGTCGGCGCCAGTCTGCTCGTCTACCTGATACCGATCCTCGCCATCGCCTGCATCGGCCTGCTCTTCTCGACCGTGTTCCGTAACAGTGCCGCGGCGATCGTCGGCACCTTGATGTTCTCCCTCCTGATCCAGTTGATTGGGATCCTGCCGGGCCTCGAAGGCCTCGGTCCATACCTGCTCAGCACCCAGTTCAACGCCTGGCAGGGCCTGCTTCGCTCGCCGATCGATTGGGCGCCGATCGTTCGCGCGGCCTGGGTCTGCGCCCTCTACGGGGTGCCCGCCCTGATCGTGGCCAGCTTGGTCTTCCTGCGCCGCGACGTGGCGGGTGACTGAGCGCGTGGCGGAGCGGGTCCTGATCGTCGAGGACGACGCTCCGGTCCGGCGGATGTTGGAGCGCAGTCTCGGCGCGGAGGGGTTCGAGGTGCGCTCCGCGCCAGACGGAGGAGCGGCTCTGGCAATGGCGGAGCGCTCGGCACCGGACCTGGTTGTACTCGACGTCGCGATGCCCGGCCTCACCGGCATCGACGTTTGCCGGCGGCTGCGCGATAAGGGCCTTACCTGCGGTGTCCTGATGCTGACGGCCCGCGACGCGATCGAGGACCGGGTGCACGGCCTCGATGCGGGAGCCGACGATTACGTGGTGAAGCCGTTCGCGATCGACGAGGTCGTCGCTCGGCTCCGTGCCCTTACCCGCCGCGGGCGCGACCGTAGCGATCGTCTCAGCTTTGCGGGGCTCACCCTGGACACAACGACCAACACGGTCGAAAGGGCGCCTCGGCGCGCGATCGAGCTGAGCGCCCGCGAGAGCCAACTGCTCGAGCTGCTCTTGCGCGATCCCCGCACCGTCGTCTCTCGCGACGCCGCGATCGAGCGAATCTGGAACGGTGCCGCGGTAAGCAACATTGTCGATCGCTACGTCGGCAGGCTGCGGCGCAAGCTCGGCGATCCGCCGATGATCCGAACCGTGCGAGGGGTCGGCTTCATACTCGACGCGTGAGGGGCAGAAGCCTCAGCGTTCGCCTGATCGCCGCCTCGATCGCCGCGGTTTTGCTGGCGGTGCTCGTCTTCGGCGTCGGCGCCCGGCTCATCGTCAGCAGCCAGATGCACTCATCGCTGAACCGGAGCCTGCGCCAGCGGGCGATCGAAGTGGCGCGTCTCAGCGTCTCCGCGCCGGCCGTCCTCACCGCTCCCGGCGCCCTCGAATCGCCGCTCTCCGGCAGGCAGTTGAGCGTCGAGGTGCTCGATCGCAAACAGGCGATCGTCGCTCGCTCGCTCGCCCTGGGAGCAAAGCTGCTCCCGCGTGGCCCCGAGGTCGCCGCCGCGCTGCGCGGACAGAGCGGCTTTACCGACACCGAACTAGACGGAGAACCGATCCGAGTCTTTGCGGCGCCGATCGCCGACGTCAGCGGGCCGGCCGCCGGAGGGGTCGTGCTGGTCGCGGCCAGCACAGCCGACATCGAGGACACTCTGCACCAGCTCAGCTTGCTGCTCCTGCTCTGCGGAGCGATCGCGGTCGTCGCGGGCGGCCTGGCGGCGGCCTTGCTGACCAGGCGCAGCGTGCGGCCGCTTCGTCAGCTTTCATCCTCGGCGGCGACGATCGAGCACACGGGCGACGCTTCCCGGCGGCTTGCCGAGCCGGCGACGCCGGAGGAGATCGGCGATCTGGCCCGCGCTTTGAACGGCATGCTCGCCGCGCTCGAGCGCTCGCGCGAGCGGGAACGCCGGTTCCTCGCCGACGCGAGTCACGAGCTGAGGACGCCGCTCACCTCGTTGATCGGCAACGTCGACTTCCTCTCGCGCCACGGCGCCAGCGGAGAGGTCGTCGCTGACCTGCGGGGGGACGCGGAGCGCCTGCGTCGCCTCGTCGACGACCTGCTCGTGCTCGAGCGCGAGAGCGGTGCGGCCGCGCCGGAGCAACCGGTGCCTCTCGAGCAAACCGTTGCCGAGGTCAGCGCCGGAAATCCCAACGTGGTCGCTCGGATCGAGGGGCCGGCGACGGTGATCGGCGAGCCCGGTGCGCTGGCGCGAAGCCTTGAGAACCTGCTCGAAAACGCGGCCGTGCACGGCCCTCCGGGTGGTCTGGTCGAAATCTCGATGAAGAGTGTGGGGGGATGGGTCGAGGTAGCGGTTAGGGACGAGGGGGCGGGATTCCCACCGGGCGCCGAGGAGGCCGCCTTCGAGCGTTTCTGGCGCGCCGGGGAAGCCACTGGGCGCTCGGGCTCGGGAATCGGACTGGCGATCGTCAAGGCAACGGCAGAGCGCCACGGGGGAGAGGTCAAGGCGAGCGGATCCACGGTCACGGTTAGGCTCCCGATCGCTCCGGCGACTAGTGAGGTCGAGCCCGCCCGGTCCGATGCTGGGCTTTAGGAAGCACATTTACGTTCACCGGCTATGACGACACCCACCCCCTACTGGCGCGACTTGGTGGCTCGGCACGAGCAACCCTCGCTCCAGCACAGCCTCCTCGACGTGGCTACCTCGGTGGCGCCCTATCTGGCCCTGACCGTCGCCATGTACCTCTGCCTCGACGTCTCGGTGTGGCTCACCCTCGCGCTTGCGATTCCGGCCGCGGGGTTTCTCCTGCGGACCTTCATCGTCTTCCACGATTGCGGCCACGGCTCCTTCCTGCCCAGCAAGCGCGCGAACCTGTGGCTCGGGCGGCTCACGGCCCTGCTCGTCTTCCAGCCGTTCGGAAACTGGCGTCACAACCACGCCGTTCATCACGGCACCGCGGGCGACCTCGACCGTCGCGGCACCGGGGACATCCCGACGCTGACCGTCGAGGAGTACCTGTCCCGCCCCTGGAAGCAGCGGCTGGGCTACCGGTTGTTTCGCAATCCCCTGGTGATGTTCGGGATCGGTCCGATCTGGTCGTTGATGATCGGGCCTCGCATCTGGTCGAACAAGATGCGCCCCCGTCAGCGCCGCAGCGTGATTACGACGAACCTGGTCCTCGCGATCGTAATCGGGGCGATCGTCTGGCTCGTCGGCTTGGAGGCGTGGCTGCTCGTGCAGATGCCGATCGCGATCCTCGCCGGCACGATGGGCGTCTTCATGTTCTACGTCCAGCACCAGTTCGAGGACGTCTACTGGGAGAGCTCGGAGCACTGGAGCTACGCCGACGCCGCCCTGCAGGGGAGCTCTTACCTGAAGCTGCCAAAGCTCTTCCAGTTCTTCAGCGGCAACATCGGCCTGCACCACGTTCACCACCTCAGCGCCAAGATTCCCAACTACAACCTGCAGCGCGCCCACGACGAGAACCCGATCTTTCACGCGGTCCCGGTGCTGAGCGTCGGCGACGGGCTGCGCTCGATCCGGCTCAAGGTGATCGACCCCGCGAGCGGCCGCCTGCTGACCTGGCGCCAGGTCAAGGCTCATGTCAAGGCTCCCTCTCTCGTTTTGGCTTCCCGCTAAACCACCATCTCAATGCCGGCGTTCCGCCGAACAGCCGCCTCGCCGCATCTGGTCGCGCTGGCCGGGATCGTGCTGCTCGGGGCCCTTCTGCGCTTCGCAACCCTCGACCTGCAGAGCTATCGCTACGACGAGGCGGTCACCGTCGGCCGCGTGCTCCATCCCAGTCTCTTCTCGACCCTCTCCGCGGTTCCCCACAGCGAGTCGACCCCGCCGCTGTACTACCTCGTCGCCTGGATCTGGTCGCGACCGTTCGGGACCGGCGAGGTATGGATGCGCTCGCTTTCGGCGCTGGCGGGGACGGCCTCGATCGTCGTCGTCTACCTCTGCGCGGTTGCCCTGCCGCTGCCGCGGCGCGCCGGCCTGATCGCGGCAGCCACGGTCGCCGTCAGCCCGGTGCTGATCTGGTTCTCACAGGACGCCCGCGCCTATGCGCTGGTCTTCCTGCTGACCGCGCTCTCCTTTCTCTTCTTCGCCCGGGCTCGCCGCGGCAGCGCGCCGTGGGATCTCGCCTGGTGGGCTGTGTTCTCGTCCCTGGCGATCGCGACCCACTACTTCGCCGGCTTCGTGATCGTGGCAGAGGGGGCGCTGCTGATCCTCGGCGGCAACCGCCGCCGCGTCGCCGTGGCGGTCTTCGCGGTCGTCGCCGCGGCGACGCTGCTGGTCCCGATCGCCCAGCGGCAGGCCGCGAACGCCCACGCCGGCTGGATCTCCCAGCAGCCGCTCGACCAGCGGCTCGAACGTGCGGGAGCAAAGCTCATCGGCAGCGACAACGGCGACGAGCACGGCCTCCGGCAAACCGGACCGATTCCGCTTGGCATCCCGGTTGCGCTGGCGCTGGCCGCTATCGCGCTGCTGTTCTGGCGCGGGAACCGCGACGAGCGTGGCGGCGCCGGTGTCGCGGCGCTCGTCGCTGGCGCGGCCGTGGCAATGCCGCTCCTGCTCGGTCTGCTCGGCGCCGACTACTTCGACGGGCGCAACCTGCTGCCGGCGTTCGTGCCGCTGCTGCTGGTCCTGGGGGCGGGATTCGGCGTCAGGAGAGCGGGTTGGGCCGGCCTCGGCCTGGCGGCGGCGTTTTGCCTCTGCTCGCTCGTCTTCACCCTCGAGATCGACCGCCTGCCGCGCCTGCAGCGAGAGGACCTGCGCAACGCCGCGGCCGAGATCGGTCCACTGTCGCTGGGCACCGCCGTGGTCACCAGCCGCTACGCCGGCAGCCAGCCGCTGCGCTACTACCTCGGGGCCCAGCTCGCCGCAGGGGCGCTGCCGCCGCTGCGCGAGATCGACCTGGTCGGCTCCGGCCAGGTCGCCGGCCGCAACGCTCGCCGGCTTCTGCCACCCACCTTCCGCCGGGTGGAATCGAAGCCGGTCTCTTACGAATTCACCTTGACCCGGTTCCGTTCCCGCTTCCCCGTGCGGGTTCCGCTGCGCCTACTCCAGCGCGGCGCCCTTGTCGGCGGTGGGAGGAGCGCTTCCGTTTTGATCGCGCCTTCGGCTTCGGTCGCACCGGCTCCAGCGCGTTGATGCTGGAGTAGCCGGTCAGGTAGATGCGCCGTCCGTCGGAGATGACCGGCGTGTAGGCGCCGGTTTTGTAGCGGAAAACGTGATGGCCGGTCCGCATGTCGTAGCCGATGGTCGAGGTGTTGGTGAACTCGGCGACGTAGACGATGTTGCCGACCGCCGAGAGCGAACCGATCACCTGGCCGCCGGTGGGGTGCGACCACCGGGTTTCACCGTCCTTCGCCTTGAGCGCGTAGATGTTGCCGTCGAAGGAACCGACGTAGACGGTCGGCGGAACGCCCGGGGCGCTCACCACGGTGGGGCCGGAATAGACGTAGCCGCCGGTCGAGTGGGTCCAGGCCAGCGTCCCGTCGGCCTGATCGTAGCTATAGACGCGACCGTCGTTGTTGCCGGCGTAGACGCGGCCGAAGGCCAGGGCCGGGGTCGAGTAGAAGGCGCCGGAGGCGGCGAAACCCGGCCCGAGCGAGCCACTCTGCCAGAGCAGCTTGCCGGTGGATGCCCTGACGGCGTTCATGTAGCCGCCGTAGTCGCCGACGTAGAGGACGCCGTGGCGGTAGGCGGGAGCAGACTTGACCGGCCCGCCCAGGCTAGTCGCCCAGCGCACGTTGCCGTTGCGGGTGCTGAGCGCGAAGAGCTGATCGTTTTCGCAGCCGAAGTAGAGGGTCCTGCCGAGCACGAGGGGCGAGGACTCGGCGCGCCCAGGCAGGCTTCGTTTCCAGAGGATCTTGCCGGTCTTGGCATTGAGCTTGATGACGTGGCCGGGGACGAGATTGACGATGTAGAGGCGACCTTTGGAGTAGGTGGGAGAGGAGGCGTTGAGACGCCCGATGCGGCGTTCCCAGAGGACCTTGCCCGTATTCGCGTCGAGCGCGAAGGCGGTTCCGCTGTTGTTGACGGCGTAGAGCTTGCCGTGGGCATAGACCGGCGGGAACTCGAGCAGAGGTCCCTCCGTGTAGTGCCAGAGAAGGCGGAACGGGGGCTTGATTCCCTTTGCCGGCAGGTAGCGCGTTCGCGCCCGGTTGAAGCCGAACATCGGCCAGTTGACCGTCCGCGCCTTTTTCGGCTTCCTCGCTTTTTCGGGCTTGAAGGGCACCGCGGCGTTGTGGACGTCGGCCGGGCGCTTCAGCAGCGAGTAGGCGACGGCGATCCCGGCGATCGCCAGGATCGTCGCGGCGATCAAGCCGATCGCCCAGCGCCGGTGCTCGCGCCAGAGCCGCTTTGGATGGAGCAGCAGTCGGGCGGCGTCGCGATAGCGGCGGGCTTTTGGCATCGAGAAAGGCTATGTCAACGGAGCGCCCAGCCGATCGATCGCAAGCTAGCCTCCTCAGCGTCAACTAATGGAGGGAGCGCCGATGCTTTCGTGGCTGGCCGGGAAGATGATCGCTCGCAACATGAAGTCGATGCGTGCCGGGGATACCGCGCCGACGCTGGCGATGGACGCCGACGACATCAGGTTCGCCTTTCCCGGCGATAGCTCGTTCGCGCCGGGTGCAAGCAACAAGCGGGAGCTGTCGCGGTGGCTCGATCGCTTCGTCGAGATCGGGCTGAAGATCTATCCGGACGAGGTGGTCCTCAAGGGATTCCCCTGGCGCCAGACAATTTGCGTACGCGGTCACATCCACCTCGACGACCCCAGCGAGGGGCGTGTCTATGACAACCGCTACGTGATCTGGGGTCACATCGCCTGGGGAAAACTGCGCGAGTACGAGGTCTACGAGGACACCGAAGAGACGCGGCGGCTCGACGCGTACCTGGCCAGGGCCAGCAAGCCGTAGCGATGGGGGACTCCGGTCGTGTCTGAGCGAGGAGAAGAGAAGGCGTCGGTGCGCGCGGTCGTGCGCGGGAAGGTCCAGGGCATCGGGTTTCGCGACGCAACGCAGCGCGAGGCGCATCGCCTCGGCGCGATGGGCTGGGTGCGCAACGAGGATGACGGCAGCCTGCTCGTCCATGCCGAGGGTCCCAAGAGGGCCGTCGCCGAGCTGGTGGCATTTCTGCGCGAGGGGCCGCAAGGTGCGCGGGTCAGCGATGTGGAGGTCGAAGACCTGAAAGTCGAAGGCCACGAGCAGTTCGCGATCCGCGGCGTCAGCGCCGGTGCATTCGTCGTCCAGGAGCACGCCGCTACGGCGCATCACTTCGACCTGCGCCTCGAGGTCGACGGAGTGATGCGCTCGTGGGCGGTCCCCAAGGGCCCCTCGATGGACCCGGCTGTCAAACGTCTCGCCGTCGAGGTCGACGACCACTCGATCGCTCACAACGACTTCGAGGGCGCCACCGATGGCGGCGGCGTGATCGTCTGGGACCGTGGCGCCTACGAGCAGGGGGGGCGGGTGGCATGGCCGGGGGCGCTCGAGCGCGGCCACGCAGTCTTCGTCCTGCACGGCGAGAAGCTCAGCGGCGGCTTCGCCCTGCAGCGCACCCGCCGCGGTGAGAAGCCCCAGTGGCTGCTGATCAAGCGCCGCGACGAGCAGGCGCGCCCAGGCTCCGACGTGGTCGCCGAACAGGCGCAATCCGTGATCAGCGGCCGCACCCTCGAGGAGCTCCTAGCGATTACAAAATAAAATTCGATTGCTGCTATCAATAGCGAGCAATGGCGGCGATCGAAATCGACCGGATCTCGAAGGCTTACGCCAGGGGGCCTGGGGTTGTCCCTGCGCTGTCCGAGCTCAGCCTCGAGGTCGATGAGGGCCAGGCGCTGGCCCTGCTCGGCCCTAATGGCGCCGGCAAGTCGACGGTTGTGCGAATCCTCTCGACGCTAACCCGGCCTGACACGGGCAGGGCCTCGATCGCCGGCTTTGACGTGGTCGGGAAGGCGGCGCAGGTCAGGACCTGCATCGGGGTGGCATTGCAGGAAGTCGGGCTGTACCCAGCGGGCCGGGTCCGCCAGGTCCTCCTGCGCCACGCTCAGTTGTTTGGCCTCAGCCGCCCGGCGGCGGCCCGGCGCTGCGACGAGATCATCGAACTCGCCGGTTTGGCCAAGTCCAGCGGGCAGCGGGTAAATCGCCTCTCGGGCGGTACCCGCCGCAGGCTCGATCTCGGACTCGCCCTGCTGCATCGCCCACCCGTTCTCCTGCTCGACGAGCCGACCAGCAGCCTCGATCCCTTCTCGCGACGGGAGTTCTGGCGGGAGCTCGCCCGACTGCGGGACGAGGGCACCTGCATTCTGTTCGCCAGCCAGAACATCGATGAGGCCGAGCAACTGGCCGACCGGGTGGCCGTTTTGGTCGATGGCGCCGTCTGGCGCAGCGACATCCCGGTGGCAGCCGTTCGCGACGTCTGGGGGAGCGATGACGTCCTTGTCGCTCCCTGAGCCACGCTCGCTGTCGGGTTTCCCAGTGCACCCGCCGTCATGGCTCCTGCAGGTCAACCTGCTGACTCGCCGGGTCATGGTCGAATCGCTGCGCAGCCCGGTGCTGATCCTCAACCTCCTGCTCGCGCTGCTGTTCCTAGTCGTCTACGACGGCACCGTCGGCGGCGTTCCCCTGCTGGTCAGCTTCGCCGGGGGCAACTACTACAACTTCATCCTGCCGGCGGCGATCCTGGCGGCTTCGGTCGGCGGCGGCGCCGCGGGCCTGCTCCTCGTCTCCGACATCCGCTCGGGCTACCTGAGCAGGCAGCTGACGATGCCGATCCGGCGTTCGGCGCTGGTCGCCAGCCTCGTGCTCACCTCTGCCTTCCAAGTGGTCCTGCAGGCGACCATCGTCATCTTGGTGGGCATCGCCCTGGGGGCCGATCCGCGGACCGGCCTGCTCGGAATCGCCTGCGTCCTCGCGCTCGCCTTCGTCTGGGGGCTGGGGTTCGCCGCCTACTCGGTCACAGTCGCGATTGTCACTCGGGACATGCAGATGACCTCTGCCGCCAACCTGATCTTCATCCCGCTGATCTTCCTCTCGCCGCTGCTGGTGCCCTATGAATACCTGAAGCCGTGGATGCAGACGGCGGCCGACTTCAATCCGGCCCGGTACGTCACCGAAGGAATGCGCTCGCTGCTGATCGAAGGCTGGGACGGCCAGATGCTGATCGACGCACTCGCCGCGAGCCTCGCGTTCGGCCTCGTGATGGGCGCTGTGGCTCTGGCGGTCATCCGCTCGCGCTTATTGGGAATTGACCGATGATGGGGCGGGTGCGTCGAGATGGCTGAGCTGCTCGGCGCACTCGGGTGGCGAACGAGCCTTCGCGACCGTGCTCGGCTGATCGCCCTGGCGGCCACCTCGACCACGGCGATCCTGATCGCCGGGCTGGTGCTCGCTGTTGTGGTTCCGATCGTCCTCGTGCAGGCAGCGATCTGGGCGGCCTGGCTGGTCTGGCTCGGCATGGTCTTCCCGCGCAACTCGCGCCGCGATTTGGCAGCGCCGTGCGAGTTGCCTTACAAGCGCGCTTTTATGCGCGAAATCTTGCTTGGGATCTCCGTCGCGTTCAGCCAGTTCCTGCGCCCCGTCGTCGCGGGACTTGTCCTCGACGGGGGATCGCTGGCGCCCGACGACGCGCTGGCGATCGGAGTCGCGCTTCTCCTCGGCGGTGGGACCGCGATCGCCATCGGCGTGTCAGCGCTGGGGGTGGCCCGAACGCTGTTCGTCCACGAGTACGTCCCAGGGCAGCGGTACGTGGTGCGGTCCGGCATCTACCGCTACGTGCGGCACCCCCTGTTCCTCGGCGGCGCCCTGGTCTCGCTCGGTTTGGCGATCTGTTCTGGCAACCAGACCGCGGTCGAGCTTGGCCTCGTCAGCGCGTGCGTCCTGCCCGTCTACATTCGCCTCGAGGACCGGCGCTGCTGTGCGGTCCTTGGCCGCGAATACGTCGACTACAGCATTGCTGTGGGCAGTCTGGTTCCGCGGCGGCGCTCGGCGATCAGGCCGGTGGCCCACCTGCACCAGGCCGCCGGCAGGATCGAGCCGATGGCCGGTCGCGCCGCGGTCACGAGGCGGTAAGTGAGCTTGGTCAGCGGCATCGCGATCGCCAGCAGGGCGGCGAGGGGACGTCCAGCAGGCAGCTGACGAAGCAATGCCGGAGCGCCCTCGGCGCCGGAGAGAATTTCTCCACCCGCGGTGATCACGTGCGCGCTGCGAAGCCTCTCCGGCTCTGGGATCGGCGCCAGCAATCGCTGGCCTTCGGGGTCCTGGATCGCAAGCGGGTAGAGGCGACGCGAGCGGTCCCAGCGGAGAAGAAGGGCAACGCAGACTTTGCAGAAACCACACGCTCCGTCGTAGAGGACCTTCATCCCTTGGAGTCGAGCATCATCCGCAGCCGTCGTCAAGCGATTCGGCAGCCCTTTCGCTCGCTCGGTCCGAGGCTTCGTCCGAGGGGTTTTCACCTTCCACGGCGACGAGGAGGGAGGCCGTGCATGGACCGGTTCTGATCGAGACGACATCGGTATAGCCCTGCGATTTGGAGTCGGCACCGCTGACCAGATAGCGAACCCGAGTGCCCTCATCGCCGAAGTCGAGTTCCTCGGCCTGTTGGACTTCGACCGATGGTGACGAACTGAGGCTGATGATCGCGTTGCCAATGCATTCGAGCCTTTTGTGTGTGTTCAGCCCGTTGTACGCCGAGGCCGCCATCTCGGGCGTCTTGAAGATGCCAACTGCCTCGACGATCCTCGCGTTGCCGACGAGGTACATCTTCGAGATCGCCGTCCGTCCGTTGTCGCGTTCGAGGACGGGGAGGGGCCCACACAGTTCTGGAGGCGCTTCGCCGACCGCCGATCCCTTCGGCAGGTTCTCCATACCGATCAGCAGATTGTCGGGAGCGCCCCCTGTTTCGGCAGACGAGCCGTTGTCGCCACCTCCACAACCGGCGATCGCGATCAATGCGATTAGCAGCACCAGGGATGGCGACTTGGGCATGGAGGCGCAGTTTAGTCAAAGATATTTGGGCTAAGAGAGCTTGCTGTGGCTATTACCTTGTCGGGGTGACTCCCACGATTGACGAGCTCACGGTCGCCGACGCGCCGACGGCCTGGACGGCACTCGGATTCGAAGTCGACGGCGACAATTGCGTGGTCGGCGATGTCCGGATTCGGCTGGCGGGCTCGGAGTCGGGCAAGGGCTTGGTCGGCTGGTCGTTGCGTGACATCGACACGTCTGAGATGGACGGACTGGCCACGGCACGTTCGGATCGTCAGTCACCGGGCGCAGAGCCGCCGCATCCAAATGGCATCACGGCGCTCGACCATGTCGTCGCGATCACGCCGGCGCTCGACCGGACGGTCGCGGTGCTGCAGGACGCGGGTCTCGATCTGCGCCGCATCCGCGAGGAGCCGACGCCCGCCGGGGCTCCCCGGCAGGCGTTCTTCCGGCTTGGCGCCAACATCCTCGAGGTCGTGCAGGAGCCTCCGGATGCGATCGAGCGTGCCGGTGGCGACCATCCCGCCTTTTTCTGGGGGCTCGCCTTCGTCTCTCCCGACCTCGATGGTACTGTCGCCGCCCTCAGCGATCGCGTCAGCGAGATTCGTCCAGCTGTTCAACCCGGTCGCCGTATTGCCACGCTTCGGCGCTCGGCGGGGCTCTCGCTGCCGGTTGCGCTGATGACCCCCCCGAGGTGACGAGAAGCCGCCGAAATGACGGGGTCGGACGCGCGGAGCTCAAGCATCGTGAATCTCCGTCGATGAGAAACAATGCCGACCCCTCAGAGCGTTCTCAAGGTCCTGCAAAATCGCCTCGCATTGGGCCTGACCTTTGTGGCGGCGTCGATGCTTGCCGGACCGGCGGTGTCACTCGCCGCTCCGGCGCCGCCTGTTCTGAGCTTCAAAACCGTCAAGGTCGGTGCCCCGGGTAATCCTTCGGTCGGCATCGTTCCCTTCATGGACGCGGTCTACTCGTCATGCGCTGAAGTCGTGGCGACTGAAAAACAGCCCCCCTGCCAGCCGGTCGGCGGGGTCGACTACCGCTATGGCATCGGGCAGCTCGAGGTCACCGTCGCTCAGTACGTGGCATTCCTCAACACGGTCGATCCCGCGGGCCGCAACAGGCACAATCTCTACAGCGCCAACGAGAGCGCCTCCGAGTGGCCCAAGTACGGGCAGATCGATTTCTCCGCCGGCGCCCCCGCGGGCCGCCGCTACTCGGTGGCCTCTCCGGAATGGGCCGACAAGCCCTATGGCTTCGCCAACTTCCTGCGCTCGGCGCGCTTCGTCAACTCGCTCTACAACGGCCAGCTGCTTTCCAGGCAGGCCAGCTCCGCCGGCGCCTTCAAGTACGTCACCTACCGAGTCCGGCTCTCCAGGAAGACGGAGAAGGGGATGTACGACATGACCGTGCGGGCAATGACCCGGTCCCACAAGTCCGGCTTCGTCGTGCCCAGCCAGGACGAGTGGATCAAGGCGGCTTACTTCGACCCGAGCGGCGGCGGCACCTACTCCTACTGGAAGTATCCGACCAACCCAGGTGTGTTTGGGGACGGCGTGGCGACTGCTCCCTACTCGACGACGCTCAATCCCACGACCGGCGACGTCACCAACGCCTCGACGCAGCCGCTCGCGACCTTCCATGCCGAAGGACAGCCGCCCCCGAGTTGGTGCCCGTCCGTCTTCAGCGCCGAAACCTGCTCCAGCGTCAATCCGTACGAAATCAAGCCGAGTACATACGCCAAGGCCTACCAGGGCAGCCTCAGCACGGTTGGCCAGGCGAAGACCGTCTCCCCTTGGGGCACCCTCGACCAGGGCGGCAACGTGGTCGAGTGGACCGACACGATCACGCCGCCGCCGTTCGGGGTGAAGGGGAAGCGGGTCTGGCGACGGCTGCACGGCGGCATCGCCAACGCCCCCGTCTACCAGCTCTGGCTCTCGGCGGTTGGCCTGCAGCCGCAGGACAACACCTTCTACACCGCCACCTATCCCTGGCTGGGGATCCGGATCGGCGTGCTCGGCACGCTGAAGCTGGCGCAGCACTGAGCGGTCGGCGTCCGCGGGGGCGAATACGCTCGCCACGCATGCGCTTCCCCTTCCGAAAGTCGCGCCACGATCGCCGGTCGTCCGCAACGCTGGTGGCTCTTGCGGCGCTGTTGCTCCCGGTGGGCGCGTTCGCCGCGCCGGCGCCGAAACACCAGCCCCAGCAGGCAAGACAGGGGACGCTGACCCAACTTGCCGGCCCGAGCGGCTGCCTGGTCGATCGGTCCGCCCGCGCCAGCGGCTGTGGGCTTGCCCGCGCGCTAAAGGGCCCTGGGCCCTTTATGGGTTCGCGCGCGATTGCGCTCAGTCCAGACGGCAAGAACGTCTACGTGGCCTCCTCCAAAAGCGACGCGATCGCGATCTTCAAGCGCAATGCTCGTACCGGCATCCTCAGCCAGGCGAAAGGGGCGGCGGGGTGCATCGCCGCCAAAGGCGCCGTCCACTGCGCGACGGCGATCGCGCTCGATGGCCCGAACTCGCTCGCCGTCAGCCCCGACGGCCGCAACGTCTACGCGACCTCACGGGCGAGCAACTCGATCAGCGTCTTCCAGCGCAACCAGTCGACCGGCGCGCTGACTCAGCTTCCGGCCAGCGCCGGCTGCATCGCCGGGGTGCCGGTGCCGATCTGCGCTGCCGGCCGGGCGCTGGTCGGCCCCGACGTGGTCATTGTCAGCCCGAAAGGGGAGAACGTCTACGTTGGCTCGTTCTTCGGCAACGCGGTCGCCGTCTTCGACCGCGACCCCGCCAGCGGCGCGCTGACCCAGCCAGGCGACAGCACCGGCTGCATCGCCGAAGCGATCGGCGGTTGCGCCCTTGGCTTCGCTCTGGGTGCACCGGAGGGCATGGCGATCAGCGGCGATGGGGCCAGCGTCTATGTCGCCAGCGCCCTCTCCAACGCGGTCGTCACCCTGGCGCGGGACCAGTCCACCGGCAACCTCGCCCAGGCGACCGACGGCAGCGGCTGCATCGCCAACAGCGCCCTCACCGGCTGCACGGCCGGCGTTCAACTGAGCGGCGCCAACGCGGTCGCCTTCAACCCGGGCGGCGACGTCTACGTCACCTCGCTGTTCAGCAACAGCGTCACCGCGTTCACCCGCTCGAGGACGTCCGGCGGGCTTACCCAAAAGGAAGGCACCGCGGGTTGCCTCGTCTGGCTGCGCGCCGTCGGCTGTTCCTTCGGCCGTGCCCTGCGGGCGCCGGAGGGCCTCGCCATCTCACCCGACGGCTCCAGCGTCTACGTGGCAGCATTCGCCAACAGCGCGATCGACGTCCTCGATCGCGGCAAGAAAGCCGGCAAGGTGACGCAGAAGCCTGGCCGTCGCGGCTGCCTTGCGCCGCAGAGCGTTCCCGGTTGCACGCGAGCCCGCGCCCTGCGCGGCGTCAGCTCGATCGCGCTCAGCCCCGACGGCCGCCATCTCTACTCGAGCTCGTTCGGCAGCAACGCCGTGGACGTCTTCCGGAGGAACAAATGACCGAGCAGGAAAAGCGCAAAGGTGCCCTTACCCGCAAGGAGCTGATCGGCTCCGGAGCGAGCGTCGCGGCTGCGGCGCTGCTTGCCCAGGGCGCCGGCGTCGAGCAGGCGCTTGCCGCGGCGAAAAAAGGCAAGGGGCACAGCGCGGCCGGGATGAACATCATCCTTTTCCTCACCGACCAGGAGCGGGCGATCCAGCACTTCCCGCCGAACTGGTTGCGCCAGAACCTGCCCGGGATGCGGCGATTGCGCCAGCACGGCCTTAGCTTCGAACGCGCCTTCACCAATGCCTGCATGTGCTCGCCGGCACGCTCGACCCTGATGAGCGGTTACTTCCCCGCCCAGCATGGAGTCAAGTACACGCTCGAGGAAGACATGCCGGAGACCGAATACCCGCAGGTGGAACTGCCGGTGGAACTGAAGAACCTCGCCACGGTGATGAAGGCGGCGGGCTACAACGTCGTCTACAAGGGTAAGTGGCACTGTTCGAAGCCGGCCAAAAAAGAAGACGCGGTCCCGGAAGACCTCGAAAAGTACGGTTTCCTACGCTGGAACCCGCCCGACGCCGGCGCCAACCAGAGCGTCCCCGAGGCCGGCGGTGGCTACGTCGACAACGACGGCCGCTTCATCGACTCGGTTGGCACCGCGGCGGACGGCACCGAAGGCGCGCTCCAGTACCTGGGTTCGACCGCGGCTCAGCAGCAGCCTTTCTTCATGGTGATCTCGGTGGTCAACCCACACGACGTCCTCTTCTACCCAAGCAAATCCTTCGACGAAGCCGGTTACGACAAGTCCTGGCTGCAGGGGGACATCCACGCACCGGCGACAGCCGAAGAAAGCCTCTCGACCAAGCCCACCGTCCAGGAAGAATTCCTCAACATCTTCAACCTGACCGGGAAGCCGAAAAACAAAGAACAGATGCGCAACTACCTCAACTTCTACGGCAACCTGATGCGCTCCTCCGACAGCTACCTGGTCAATGTGCTCGACAAGTTGGAAGAGACCGGTCTCTTCGAGGACACGCTGGTCGTGCGCACGGCAGACCACGGTGAGATGGGCTTGACGCACGGCGGCCTGCGGCAGAAGAACTTCAATTTCTACGAGGAGGCGACGCGGGTGCCCCTCGTCTACTCCAACCCGAAGCTCTTCCCGAAGCCGGCCGAAACCGACGCGCTCGTCTCCCATGTCGACTTCCTGCCAACGCTGGCCAGTCTCGCGGCGGCGCCGAAGAGCGCCCGGGCCAACTGGCAGGGCGTCGATTACTCGAAGCTGGTTCTGCACCCTTCCTCGAAACACGGTGTCCAGGACTACGTCGTCTTCACCTACGACGACTACCAGTCGGGCCAGTCCCACGGGCCATACCCGAAACCGCCCAACCACATCGTCAGCATCCGCGAAGGCCGCTGGAAGCTGGCCCGCTACTACGACGTCAATGGCCGCAAGCCGCCGCAGTGGGAGATGTACGACTTGAAGGACGACCCGCTGGAGAGGAAAAACCTCGCCTTCGGCGGCCACAAACGCACTCCCAAGCAGGAGGAAGAATTCAAACGCCTCAAACGCAAGCTCGCCCGGGTCGAAAAGACGCGGCTGAAGCCACTTAGCTAGCGGCCGAAGATGGCACTCGGCGAGCGCGGGCGAAATCCACTGGTTCCGCGAAGTACTGCCGAGGCAGTGGCGGCGCTTCGGGCCATCGGTGCTCTTGAGAAGGATCTAGGGGTCCGCTGCCCGGACGAGATGGCAGCGGGCTTTCTCGGCGGTTTCAATGTCACGACGCTCGCCAAGTACCCAGCCACCCGGGGACTGGTTTTGCGTGTGGCCAAGCGGAGGATCCCCGGCGCCTACACCTACGAGATCGCGCGAACCAAGTTCATCGACGAGGTCGTGCTCGGTGCGGTGGCGGCTGGCCTGGACGAGCTGGTCCTGCTCGGCGCCGGACTCGATTCTCGCCCTTACCGCCTGGCCACGCAGCTTGTCGGCGTGCGGGTGATGGAGGTCGATCACCCGGCCAGCCAAGCATCGAAGCGCAGCCGTATTCGCCACCTGCTCGGGCAAGAGCCCGATCATGTGACCTACGTGCCGATTGATTTCAACAGCGACAATCTCGACACGGCGCTGGTGGCTGCTGGGCATGAACGCTCCGCCCGGACGCTGTTCGTCTGGTCGGGCGTCAGCCCTTACCTGCCGGAAGAGGCCGTCACGGAGGTTCTCTCATGGGTTGGCGGGCACCGAGATCCGCCAGCGTCGATTGTCTTCGATGCCGTCTGGGCTGAGGTGGTCGACGGGTCGCGTGACTACCCCTACGCAGCTGAGGCGCGCAAGAGGGTTGCGGAAACTGGTGAGCCATTTCGCTGGGGAATCCCCGAGGGCCGTGCCGAAGAGACGCTGTCGCGCTTCGGGCTCGAGGCCGAGCGAGCGCTCGACCAGGAAGAGGCACGCAGCGCCTATCTCAGGCGGTCCGACGGCACCCTGCACGATCCGCCGTTCGGGTTCGGCGTGCTTATTCTTGCGCGGGTGACTTAGGCGGCGAGCGAGATGACGTGGGCGGTCTTTGGGCCGACTCGGCCCTCGAGGACGTCGAGGTAAGCGCTCTTGACGCCGTCGAAGCCTTCGCCGCGGATCAGCTCGAGCCAGCCCGCGGTCCACTCGCAGAAGGGGTGCCAGGCCTCGGCGACGCGCTGCTCGAGGCCGGCTGGTCCCCAATCCTCGGAGCGCTTCTCGACTCGGCTCGGGGCGAAGAAGAAGGCTGGCGCCGGCCCGGGCAGATCCCCCTGGCCTGCTCCGAGCTCCTCCCAGTGGGTGATCCCCACGGCCATGCTGTAGGCGAGTTCGTCGCCGAAGTGAGAATGGACCGCCTGGCGCACCGCTCCGTCGCCCGAGATGTCGACGTAGGTGGCGCGACCGCTGCCGAGCGAGCCGATCTCCTCGTAGTCGACGGTGCGTCCGTAGATGCCCAGGCTCTCGACGAACTCCGTGTTCCTGGCTGAGGTGAGGCCGATCAGCTCGACTCCGTCTCGGCGGGCCAGCAGGAAGGCGGCGGCAATCGCCGTCTTGCTCGAGGCGCTGGAGATGACGATCGGACCGCGTCCCATGAGGCCCTCGTCGGCGAGCAGGTCGTCGATCAGGAACGAGGTGAAGAAGAGTGGCCGCAGCAGCATCTGGATGTCCTCGGTGTCCGCTCGGTAGAACGGGTCCTCACCGGTAACCAGGTAGCGGTGGTAGGCCGAAGGCAGCGCCGCTCGGTGCGGCGATCCATCGGTGAACCCCTTCTCGTTGACGCTCGTCGGCGCAGCCAGCAGGTGCGAGGAGGGGGGCAGGTATCCGTAGACCCGCGCACCAACGTCGACTCCCTCGGCCTCGCTTTGCTCAACCTCGGCAAATCCCCACGTCGGCACTCGCCCCCAGCCGTCTTCGGCCGGGAAGAAGTTCCAGTAGGACATCGCCTCGCCCATCACGGCGTAAGTGACGTTGTTGGCGGTGAGCCCGAAGCTGTCGACCCGCAGCAGCGTCTGGCCGGACTCGACCGCGGGCGGCTCGGACTCGGCGATTCGACACTGGCGCAGATCATCGCGCTTGACCAGGAAGTCGCTCACTGGACTCAATCCTCTCATGTGAGAGGGTGACCCGACCGATGGCGACCGTTCTCTGCGTGCTCTACGACGATCCGCTGGATGGCTTCCCGCCGTCCTACGCGCGCGACGAGGTGCCGACGATCGAGCGCTACCACGACGGGCAGGGCAGGCCGACGCCCGAGGCGATCGGCTTCGAGCCCGGCGAGCTGGTCGGCAGCGTCTCGGGAGAGCTGGGGCTGCGGGAGTTCCTCGAGGAGCGAGCCCACCGGCTTGTCGTGACCTCAGACAAGGATGGACCGGATTCGGTCTTCGAGCGAGAGCTGCCCGAGGCCGAGGTTGTCATCTCACAGCCGTTCTGGCCCGCCTACCTGACGGCCGAGCGGATCGCCAAGGCGCCCAAGCTGAAGCTGGCGCTGACCGCAGGCATCGGCTCAGACCACGTCGACCTGCAGGCGGCGATCGAGCGCGGCTTGACCGTCGCCGAGGTGACCTACTCCAACAGCATCAGCGTCGCCGAGCACGTGGTGATGATGATCCTGGCCCTGGTCCGCAACTACATCCCCTCCTATCAGCAGGTCGTCGAGGGCGGCTGGAACATTGCCGATTGCGTCTCGCGCTCCTACGACCTGGAGGGAATGCAGGTTGGCACGGTCGCCGCCGGGCGCATCGGCTCGGCGGTCCTGCGGCGCTTGGTGCCATTCGAGGTCGGCCTGCACTACACCGATCGTCACCGCCTGCCGGCCGATGTCGAGGAGGAGCTGGGCGTCACCTTCCATCCGACGGTGGAGTCGATGGTGGAGGTCTGCGACGTGGTCACGATCAACGCGCCGCTGCATCCCGAGACCGAGAACCTTTTCGACGCGGATCTGCTCGCCCGGATGAAGCGGGGCTCCTATCTGATCAACACGGCGCGGGGCAAGATCTGCGACCGCGACGCGGTAGCGCGGGCTTGCGAGAGCGGCCAGTTGGCGGGATATGCCGGCGACGTCTGGTTCCCCCAGCCCGCCCCGCGGGACCACCCCTGGCGCTCGATGCCCCACCACGGGATGACTCCGCACACCTCCGGCACCAGTCTCTCGGCCCAGGCGCGCTACGCCGCTGGCGCTCGCGAGATCCTCGAGTGCTGGTTCGACGGGCGGCCGATCCGCGAGGAATACCTGATCGTCGACGGCGGCACGCTGGCGGGTGCCGGAGCCCACTCCTACAGTGAGGGCAACGCCACGGGCGGCTCGGAGGAGGCCGCTCGTTTCGAGAGCGGTTGATCCCGGCGGCCGCTAGACGATGAGGATGCGCGCCGCGGTGCTGGAGGAGTTCGGGCAGCCGCTCGCGGTCCAGGAGGTCGAGTTGGCCGAGCCGCAGGCTGGCGAGGTTCTCGTTCGTCTGGTCGCCTGCGGCGTCTGTCATACCGACCTCTACACCGCTTCAGGTGCTGACCCTTCGGGCTACGCGCCGGCCGTGCTCGGCCACGAGGGGGCCGGCGTCGTCGAGCGGGTTGGCCCCGACGTCGCTTCGCTCTCTTCGGGTGACCACGTCGTCACCCTCTTCTCGCCCCAGTGCGGAGAGTGCGTCCACTGCGTCGACCCGCGCACCAACCTCTGCATGGCGATCCGCGAGCATCAGAACAAGGGCTTCCTGCCCGACGGCACGACGCGCATCTCGCGCGAGGGCGACGGCATCCGCCACTTCATGGGCTGCTCGACCTTCGCCGAGTACACGGTGATGCCGGAGATCGCCCTGGCGAAGGTGAGTCCCGAGGCGCCCTTCGAGCACGCCTGTCTCTTCGCCTGCGGGCTATCGACCGGCCTCGGCGCCGCGATCAACACCGCGGCGGTCGCACCGGGCAGTACCTGCGCCGTCTTCGGCGCGGGAATGGTTGGGCTGGGGGCCGTCGCGGGTTGTCGGCTGCAGGGCGCGGAGCGCATCGTCTGTGTCGACCTCTCGTCCGAGCGGCTCGAGCTGGCCCGCGGTCAGGGAGCCACCGACACGATCGAAGGCGGCGAGGCTGCGGTCGAGGAGATCCTCGAGATGACCGGTGGTTTCGGCGCCGACTACACCTTCGAGGCGACTGGCAATGTTGCCGTGATGCGCCAGGCGGTCGAATCGGCGCGGATGGCCTGGGGCCTTTGCACAATCGCCGGCGTGGCCGGCAAGGGGGAGACCCTCGATGTCGTCCCGCGCTTCTTGATAACTGGCCGACGCATTGCTGGCTCCTCCTTCGGCGGCGTCAAGGGTCGCGACCAGGTCCCAGTGCTCATTGACCGCTACCTTGCCGGCGAGATCGACATCGAGCCCTTTCTATCCCATCGCATCACGCTCGACGAAGTCAATCGCGGCTTCGAGCTGATGGAGGCCCAGGACGGCATCCGCAGCGTGATCGAGTTTCACTAAGTGCAGCGACTAAATTAGGCGGGTGGCGTACCGCAAGCTCTCGGCCTCCGAGGCATTCTGGCGTCCCTCGAATCAGATGGGAATCGAGAACACCGATCTCGGCCGCCAGCTCGAGGCGAAGCAGTTGGGGGCGAGGTTCTGGCGGCTAAAGCCAGGACAGGCGTCGACCCGGCACCGTCATGTCGACCAGGAGGAGCTCTACCTGCTGCTGGAGGGATCGGGACGGATCCGTGTCGATGAGGATCTACTTACTCTCGAGCCGCTCGACGCCGTCTTGGTCGAGCCCGACTCGGTCCGCCAGGTCTTCAACGACACCGATGCGGACCAGCTCTGGTTCGTCACCGGTGCACCTCCTGAAGCCGCCAACACCCTCGAGATGTCCCCCGAGCAGCTCGCAGCCCTCTACCCGGACGGCCCAAAGGCGCTGCCTCCAGAGCTCGAATAGCAAGGGGGCCCGTCGGTGGGGCGAACCGCTCTATGCGCCCCCGGTCAGGGGAGAATACCGCGGGAGCTAGCCAGATCGATTCGAACTACGCCTGAGCCAATTCGCGGTCGATGATCTGGCCCAAAGCGTCCTTGACTCCGTCGGCGGGGGTACCGGAGATCCGGGCTCCCGTGGCCACGCCACGTACATTTTCGGCTGCCCGTAGGGCATGCCAGTGGGAATCGAAGGACTCCCCCGACGTAGCCACCGTGCGGCCGTCGGGGCCGAGCAGGCGCCAGCGCCACTTTCCAACCAGGTCTTCAAATGCGTCGAATTGGGGCATTCTCGCCTCCTAAGTTTGGGATGGGAACGTATGTTCGCATCCCTGGCGGCGGCAAAAGATCACCGCTCGTCACGCTAGGCGCTTGTGGCGGTGGCGGAGAGGTGCTCGTGGACGAAGCGGACGACTGTGGCGCCCTCGCCGACCGCCGTCGCGCAGCGCTTGATCGAGCCGGCGCGTACGTCGCCGGCGGCGTAGATGCCGGGAACGCTCGTTTCGAGCAGGCCGTCGGCGCCCGCTTCGGCGCCGGTGAGCACGAAGCCATTGGAATCGCGAGCGATCGCCTCGCCGAGCCAGTCGGTGCAGGGGGTGGCGCCGAGGAAGAGGAAGAGGTAGGAGAAAGGCAGCTTCGTGCCGTCGGTCAGGGTCACCGCCTCGAGTCGACCGTCGACCCCATGCAGGGCGCTGACTTCGCTGCGGTCGCGGACGACGACGCCATAGCGATCGATCTCCTCGATCAGGTACTGCGACATCGTCTCGTTGAGGTCCGCGCGGCGATGCAGGAGGGTGACCAGGGCGCCGCCGCGTGCCAGCCAGATTGCCGCCTGCGCCGCCGAGTTGCCGCCGCCGATCACTCCCACCCGCTGGCCGCCGCAGAGCTGCCCCTCGGGTGGGCCTGCGGCGTAGAAGACGCTGACTCCCTCGTAATCGTCGAGCCCATCGACCGGCAGGCGGCGGTATTCGGCGCCGGTGGAGAGCAGCACGGTGCGGGCGAGGATCTCGTTGCCTTCCTCGAGCCTGACCAGGTGCCGCTCCCCACCTGGCTCGAGCGCTTGGGCGCGATAGGGCGTCGCCGTGCGGGCGCCGAACTTGCGCGCCTGGGTGACCGCCCGGCTGGTCAGCTCGGTGCCGCTGACGCCAGCCGGAAAGCCCAGGTAGTTCTCGATCCGGCGCGAGGTGCCGGCCTGGCCGCCAAGCACCGTGCTCTCGATCACCAGCGTGTCGAGGCCCTCCGAGGCGCCGTAGACCGCCGCGCCGAGTCCCGCCGGGCCGCCGCCGAGGATGGCCAGATCGACCTCCTCCCGCTGACCGAGCTCCAGCCCGATTCCCAGCGCGCGCGAGAGCTGCCCGTTGCTCGGTTGGCGTAGCTCCGTGCCGCCGGGGAGTCGCACCAGCGGGATCTCGTCGGGCCCGAGCTGTGCGAGCAGCGCGGCTGCCTCCTCGTTCTTCTCGGGCGAGACCCAGGAGTGGGGGAGCCGCTGGCGCCTGGCGAAATCGAGCAGGCGCCGAGTGTCGGCCGATTCGTGCGAGCCGACGATCTCGATCCCGATCCCGTGCTGGCGCTGCAGCAGCTCGCGCCGCTCGATGAAGGCGGAGAGCAGCAGGTCCGAGAGCGAGCCATCCTCGAAGAGCAGCCGCCTGAGGACTTCCCGGTCGACGGCGATGTAGCGCAGCGGCTGGGTGACGACGGCGGTGAGGAAGACGGTCTGCCCCGAGAGCAGGTTCATCTCGCCGAGGAAGCCCGAGGCGCCGTGGCGGACGATCTCGTGCCCGGCGGGATCGGTGATCGCGACCTCGCCCTCGTGGATCGCGATGAACGGGTAGCTCGCGTCGCCGACTTCGAAGAGCTTCTCGCCGACCTCGGCGGTGCGCTCCTCGCCAACCTCGGCCAGGGTCGCAAGCTGGGAGCTCGAGAGGACCCGGCTTGTCGGACGAGAGGCCATCCGCGGCCAAGCCTAGATGGTCGGTCGAGCGGCTGAGAATGAAAAGCTAGCCGAGAAATGAGCGACTCCCGGGTCCGATCGGCGTTCAGCGGGCGAACCGCCTGGGCGCGCAGCCTGCAGGCGCCGCTGCGCGACTTCCTCACCACCGAGACCGGCAGCGCCAGCGTGCTGCTCGGCGCGGCCGTTGCGGCGCTGCTCTGGGCAAACGTTGATCTCTCTTCCTACGACAGCGTCTGGCACACGCAGCTCTCGATCAAAATTGGGGACTCCGGCATCTCCCAAAGCCTGCGCGAGTGGGTCAACAACGGGCTGATGACGTTCTTCTTCTTCGTCGTCGGGCTCGAGGTCCGCCGCGAGTTCGACGTCGGCGAGCTGCGCGAGCGCCACCGCCTTGCTTTGCCCGTCTTCGCCGCCCTGGGCGGGATGCTCGTGCCGATAGCGATCTTCCTCGCCTTCAACGCCGGCGAGCCCTCGGCGCAGGGGTGGGGGGTGGCGATGTCCACCGACACCGCCTTCGCCCTCGGCATGCTCGCCCTGGTCGGCCCGCGCTTCCCCGACCGCCTGCGCGGCTTCATGCTGACGATCATCGTCGTCGACGACGTGGTCGCGCTACTGGTCATCGTCGCCGCCTACAGCGGCCAGATCGAGCTCGAACCGCTGCTGATCGCCGCCGCTGCCTTCTGCCTGATCTTGATCGCCCTCGCCGCGCGGATCCGGCCCGGCCTCGTCTATCTGCTGCTGGCCGCGGTCGCCTGGGTGGCGCTCTTCGAGTCGGGCATCGATCCCGTCGTGCTCGGCCTCGCCGTCGGCCTGATCACCTGGGCCTACCCCGCCGGGCGCAGCGAGCTGGAGCGGGCGACCGACCTCTTCCGCAGCTTTCGTGAGCAGCCGACGCCGGAGCTGGCGCGCTCCGCTCGCGCCGGGCTGGAGGCGGCCGTCTCGCCCAACGCCCGCCTGCTGCAGCTCTACCACCCCTGGACCAGCTACGTGATCGTGCCGCTTTTCGCCCTGGCCAACGTCGGCATAGCGATCGACGGCGACTTCCTTTCGCGTGCCTACTCCTCGCCGATCGCGCTGGGGATCATCGTTGCCTACGTGCTCGGCAAGCCGGTTGGGATGATCGGTGTCGCCTTGCTGGTGACCAAATTGAGCAGTGGACGGCTGCGCCCGCCGGTCGGCTGGGCCGCGATGGCGGGAGGCGGCGCGATCGCGGGCATCGGCTTCACCGTCTCGCTGCTGATCGCCGCGCTTGCGTTCAAAGGGGTGGAGCTGCGCGAGGCGAAGCTCGGCGTGCTGAGTGCCGCGCTCGGCGCCTCCGCACTGACCTGGCTGGTCTTCCGCGTCACCGCCATGCTGCCCCGTCGGGCGCGCATTCGCGCCCTGCTGGGAACCTCGGAAACGCTCGTCGACCTGGCCCGGCCAGTCGATCCCGAGCGAGACCACCTGCGCGGGCCAACGGAGGCGCCGGTGACGGTCGTCGAGTACGGCGACTTCGAGTGCCCGTATTGCGGCAGGGCCGAGCCAGTGATTCGTGAGCTGCTGGCCGACTTCGGCGACGTCCGCTACGTCTGGCGCCACCTGCCGCTCTCCGACGTGCACCCGCATGCCGAGCTCGCCGCCGAGGCGGCCGAGGCGGCGGCCGCACAGGACGCCTTCTGGGAGATGCACGACTTGCTGCTCGACCACCAGGGGGATCTGACCCCGCGCGACCTCCACGCGTACGCCGAGCAGCTGGGGCTCGACCTCGAGCGCTACCAGGATGAGCTGCGCCAGCATTCCCACGCCCCGCGGGTCGAGGAAGACGTCGACTCGGCCGACATCAGCGGCGTCACCGGCACGCCGACCTTCTTCGTCAACGAGCGCCGCCACGACGGCGCCTATGACATCGAGACCCTCTCGGCCGCGGTACGGGCCGCCGGTGCCCGCTCCATCATCGCGCCCTAGCCGGAAAGCAATGCGGTGCAACGTTTTGTCCCCCCGGCAGGTGGACAACGCGTTGCACCGGGGTCAGGTAGAGCGGCGCTCCTGCTCCTCGACGGTCAGCTCGGCGGTGGGGAAGGCCTCGAGGCGCTCGTCGGGAATCGGCCGACCGCTCTGGACCGAGAGGCCGTAGGTGCCGGCACCGAGCCGCACTTCGGCCCTTTTGACGTCGGCGAGCCTACGTCGAAGGTCCTGCAATCGGCCTGCATCTAGCTCGTCCTGGTAGAGGTTCTCCGAATCGAGGTCGCCGGGCTCTACGTGGTCGTCGCCCTCCTCGGGACCTTGACGCTCGATGGCGGCGATCTCGCGCTCTATCTGCTCTCGCTCATGGTTGAGCAATTTTCGGGCGCGCTCGGACTCCATGGCGACAACCGTACCGCGGGCGGGCGGAGCCGGGTGAAGAGGTGATCTCCGCACTCCTACCGCTTGAGCGGCCGTTGAGCCTGCGCTATCCTGGAACAAGACTAACTACAGAAATTGGACTTAGACATGGCCTATCTCCTGATTCCTCTCGATGACGCGCTCGTTTTCCCTGGTGTCTCCGCGACCCTTCCCATCGACACCGGCGATGAGGAGCGGGTCTTCCTGCTTCCCCGCCGCGATGGCGAGTACGGTCGGGTCGGCGTGGTTGCCGAGGTGATCGAGCGCGGCCGCTCGCGCGGCGGCGCGCCGGCGGCAACCGTGGTTGGACTGCACCGTGGCCTTGCTGGCGTCGCCATCGCTGACGAGGAGGGGGAGGAGGGCTCCCTGCGCATCGACGTGCAGGAGGTCCACGATGGCCACCCTGAGGACGAGCACACCCAGGAGCTGGCGCGCGAGTACCGCGCTGTGGTCGAGGAGATCCTCGACCTGCGCGGCGACGACGGCCGCATCGCCGCCTTCCTGCGTTCGGTCGAGGAGCCGGGTGCGCTCGCCGACACCACCGGGCTCAGCCCGGACGTCTCGACCGAGCAGAAGCTGCGCCTACTTGAGACGATCGACATCGGCGCCCGCCTGCAGCTGGCGGTCGAGCTGCAGCGTGAGCGGCTGGCCGAGTTGCAGGTGCGCAGCCGCATCCGCGAGGACGTCGAGTCCGGCGCCCAAAAGCAGCAGCGCGACTACTTCCTGCGCAAACAGATGGAGTCGATCCGCAAGGAGCTGGGCGAGGACGAGGGCAACCTGATCGAGGAGTACGAGCGCAAGATCGCCGAGGCCGAGATGCCGGAGGCGATCGCCGAGCAGGCCGAGCGCGAGCTGCGCCGGCTCGAGCGCCAGGGCGAGCAGTCGCCCGAGTCATCGATGATTCGCAGCTACCTCGACTGGCTGATCGCGGTGCCGTGGGCGAAGCGCTCCGAGGAGCGGCTCGACCCCGTGCACACGCGTGAGGTGCTCGACGCCGACCACGCCGGGCTCGAGGACGTCAAGCGTCGAATAACCGAGTTCATCGCCGTGCGCAAGCTGCGCGAGGAGCGCGGCGTCGATGAGGACAGCCGCGCCAACGGCGCGATCCTGACCCTGGTCGGGCCGCCCGGCACCGGCAAGACCTCGATCGGCGAGTCGATCGCCCGCGCCTTGGGGCGCGAGTTCGTCCGCATCTCGCTCGGCGGGCTGCACGACGAGGCCGAGATCCGCGGCCACCGCCGCACATATATAGGGGCCCTGCCGGGACGGATCGTCCGTGCCCTGCGCGACGCCGGCACGATGAACCCGGTGATCCTGCTCGACGAGGTCGACAAGGTCGGCGCCGACTGGCGCGGCGACCCCTCGGCGGCGCTGCTGGAGGTGCTCGACCCGGCGCAGAATCACTCCTTTCGCGACCACTACCTCGACGTCGAGGTCGACCTCTCCGAGGTCGTCTTCCTCGCCACGGCGAATCTGACCGACACGATCCCGGCACCACTGCTCGATCGCATGGAGACGATCGCCTTCGACGGCTACACCACCGCCGAGAAGCGGGCGATCGCGCGTGGCTACCTGTTGCCACGGCAGCTCAAGCGCAACGGACTGGAGGCCGAGGAGGTCGAGGTCGGCGATCAGATCCTGCACAGCGTCATCGCCGAGTACACCCGTGAGGCCGGCGTGCGCCAGCTCGAGCGCGAACTGGGCAAACTGCTGCGCGGCGCCGCGACGCGGATCGCCGCCGGTGACGCCGATTTGCCGATCGTGCTCGACGCCGACGCGGTTCACGACGCCCTCGGGCGCCAGCGCTTCTTCCAGGAGTCGGTTGAGCGCACGGCTATTCCGGGGGTTTCGACAGGCCTTGCCGTCACTGGTACCGGCGGCGACGTGCTCTTCATCGAGGCGACCGCGATGGAGGGCGACAAGGGCTTGGTCCTGACCGGCCAGCTCGGCGACGTGATGAAGGAGTCGGCGCGGATCGCGCTTTCCTACGCCCGCTCGCACAGCGAGGAGCTGGGGATCGATCCGCATTCCTTCCAGCGCGAGTTCCACCTGCACGTGCCGGCGGGGGCGATCCCCAAGGACGGCCCCAGCGCCGGCACGGCGATGACCACCGCGCTGGTCTCGCTGCTCTCCGGACGGCCGGTCAAGCACACCGTCGGCATGACCGGCGAGGTGACCCTGCAGGGCCGGGTGCTGCCGATCGGCGGGCTCAAGCAGAAGGTCCTCGCCGCCCACGCCGCAGGCCTGACCGAGGTGATCCTGCCCGAGCGCAACCGCGGTGACCTCGACGAGGTGCCCGAGGAGGTGCGCGAGCAGATGACCTTCCACCCGGTGATGAGCGTCGGCGAGGTGCTCGAGCAGGCCCTCGAGCCGGCCGAGAAGGGCGCCGATGTCGCCGCGATGTCGTAGCTGCACTCCGGTCCCAGCCGAGATGCGGGCGACGGCGAGCCTGCTCGAGCGCCGCTGGACGCTGGCGACGATCTACGCCTGCGCCAGCGGCGCCGCCCGCTTCAACGAGTTCCGCCAGTCGCTTCCCGGCATCTCGCCGACGACGCTCTCCGAGCGGCTCGAGCAGCTCGAGGCCGCCCGGATCGTCGAGCGCCGCCTCGTCCCCGGCCGCCCGCCGCACACCGAGTACGTCCTCACCCGCCAAGGCAGGCAACTGGCTCGTGCCGTCACCGGCCTGCTCGAAAAAGAGACGCATGTTGGGGCGCTAACTTGACCCGATGGCGTTCGCGCAAAGCCTGAGGTACGAAACCTTCTCAGCTGAGGAATGCGGGTGCACGCTCTGCGCTCCCGACGAGTACGAGAGTTCTCCAGGCATACACCCGGGTGGCCTGCCGGTGATCGGCGACTATCCCTCGCTGTTGGCCCCTCCCCATCGCGCGCCACCGTACGTTCTGCTTGACACCAGTGTCGTACAGAACCTCCGTTGGGCGAGGGAGCATGCGCCACACAGCGGTAACCGCAACGCGTGGCGGTCGGTGGGCCGACGGTTCGGGGCCGACCTTGGGCGTGAGTTGCGGGCAATCGCAGGGCTGCGCGTAGCCGTAGAAGAGGTAGAGACCGACGAGTCGACTCCTTGCCCATTTGTCGTGACCCTGGCGTCCTGGCAGGAGTTGCTGCGTGCCCCCGGAGAGCGTGGGAGCGCTTTGCGGGCAGAGTGGAGGCATTGGCGGGCTCGCACCCAAGCCTTTGGTGACGTGGGCGAATGCGTGCCACATCCCCTGTTCACCCGGATGCCAGAGGAGGTCGGCTGGCCGGGCCTCGGGCAGTCATCGCTGCCCGGTCTGGAGGGTTTCGGCTCGATGCCCGCGGGACCCTTGGGGCCGTTTCAGGACCCTGGGGACCGCCAACTGATCCGCGAAGCCCTGCACTTCGACATTCCCGCCATCCTGACAACCGACCTAAAGACGTTTTGGCGACACCGTGGTTGGCTCTACGAACGTGGTGTCGAGGTATGGCGACCGACTCATCTGTGTTGGTCGCTTTTGAGCGATTGCCTGCTATGGCGAGGTGACGGTATTCACCCTCGCTGGCCAGGCCGTCAACTGATTGCGTCGGTGACGGAACGCGTCAAAGAAGCCTACGCGACCAGGAAGCCCGAGAGACCGTCGGAGGTTGCCGCAGAAGTCCTCTCGGCCATCGACGTTTGAATAGGATGTCGCTGTGCCGCCACAGGAACTTTTCGAGTACGTCCCAGACATTCTGCCCAAGCCACTTGAGCGGAGAGCTGGCGGTGTGTATACCGGCCGCTTCCAGATAGCGAACCCACAGTGGATGTTGAACCCCGATGATCTCCATGCGACAGCGGCACTCACCGTCAGGGATATCGCAACCGCGGCGGACAACGGCTTGATATGGACCGATCAATTGGTGCAACGTGGAATCAAGCCCGAAGCCGAGGGGGGCCAGCCCGATGTGGAACTCAGTCTCGCTGCCGGGTACCCGGACTCGTCCGTTTACGTGTTCGAATCCGAGAAGGCGAGCGCGATCGCGCAGAAGTTGCTCGAGGGGGACACCACGCTGAGGTTGTCGCCGCTCGTCTGGAACTTGCGGCCAGGGGCTTTTCAGGCGGCCGTCGACGAGGGCGACGGTGAGACTGAACTCTATTTGTATAGGGGGAGGATCTACCTCCCGGATGGCCACCACAGGCATCAGGGGATAGTTAGGGCATTTCGGCTCTGGGAGGAAGCACCAGGCGACTATCCCAACTTCGATCCCAACCGTTTGTTTACCGTCGATCTGTACTTTATGTCTCGCCGCGACGAGGCCGAGTACTTCTTTCAGAAGAACTGGCTGGCCTGGCGGGTTGCTCGCTCCAAGAGCTACGACCTGACTGAGCAGGATCCACCATCCGTCTTGGCAAAGCGTGTCATCGAGCAAGCGGAGAGCCTCAAGGGGAACGTAAACCGTGTCACCGACCAACTAGCGGCCTCGAATCCGCAGGTATTGACCCTGTCGACACTGCGAGAAATGATGAACAGAGTCCTCGACACCGATTCTCTGACCGAAGAGGAGGTCGAAAATACCGCTGAACTGCTGGCAGCGTTCTGGGAGATGCTGGTCGCGGTCCGGCCGGAGCTGGGGCATCTCGACACCAAGGAACGGCGAGAATCCCGGCGCCAATCGATGGCCGGCCAGGCAGTCGCCATGTACGGCTACGCGGAGTTGATGCGCCGTTTTCTTGCGGATGTCGACGAGAAAGGCGAGGAGGCTGCGACCGCGGCTTGGGAGAAGCGCTTGAAAAAGCTTCGGGCCGATCAGAAATACACGCACAGGGCACCCAAGTTCTCGGGCGATTTTCTCGCTCGAGACAATCCGCTGTGGGTCGAGCGGGGAGTTCTTCAGACGACCAAGAGTGGCAAACAAACGGTGTCCAACACCAGGCAGACTCGCGACCAGATGGCGGAGGCCCTGGTGTCGCGGCTGAAACTCTGAAGGCGCTCCGTCATCGATGACGGAGCAGGAAGTCAAGGAGTGGCTCGAGGCCCAGGACGTTCTGCTCCGGCGGGCCATCGAGGAGATCGAGAAGCGGGTCAAGGCCTTCATCGTGGATTGGGCCGGGGTCTGGGGGTTTCGCTACGAGGAAATCGAGAAGGTGCGCATCAAGGATGCCCCACGCCTTCTCGCAAAGGCCGATCGGAAGGGGTTGACGAAGTCCGATCAACTGCTCACTCGACGCGAGGAAGGCGGGCGGATGCGCTTTCCCGTTCAGGATCTACTGGGTGTACGCGTCCTCGTCCTTTCGCTCAATGACGTCGTGCGACTGAAGAAGGGCGTCGAAGGCCTCTTGGAGGGCAATGAGCAACTGCTCTATCCGCTCGGCAATGCCGAGGACGCCAGGGTCGAGGACATCAACGAAAACCCGCGCCCGAAGGGCTATAGGGCTTTGCACATTGACGGATCCGTCACGGTTCGGGTCAGGGAGGCCGACCGCGGCGTTCCGTTCGAGGTCCAGGTAAAGACGCTTGCCCAGCATGTCTTTGGTCAACACACGCACGACGAGGCATACGTCCCCGACGACGGCAATGACGATCCTCGTTACGAACATATCCGTGGGCTCCAGGAGTCGCTTGCGGAGAGCCTCAATGGTGCTGATCTCTTGCTCGCGCGAACCGAGGAGATGGCTGGGATGGTTCGCGACGACATCCTCAGAAGAGCAGCGGGCGAGGGACTGAGTCCAGCCAGCGTGGCGAATGCCGTGCGTGAGCAGTTCGGCGTAACGATCCGTGAGCACGAGGCGTTGCGCTGGACGGAACAGGGCCTTCGTGTGGGGATCACCGAGAGCGCGGCATTCGCGGCGCTCATCGATCCGACCGGCGACAAGGCCGCGGATCTAGCTGAGCAGTTCCGGCACGAGCACGATAGGGCGCCTGCCTATGGCGAGTTGATCGACGAACTTCTGGAAAGCCCCGGATTGAGTGAGGATGAGAAGGAGAGGAACGCCGAAGTGGAGGCCAGGATTGACGAGCCGACTCCGCCAAATCCCCTCGATGAGTTCGATCCCGATGTCGACGTCAACGTCCCCGGTTCTTAGGTCCCTGTCGCGTACGGCCGAGCGGGGTAGGCATGGATCCAGTGCCGCGGTGCTACTCGCCGCGCGTGCCCGCGAGGGCGGCCTGCGATAGCTCGGGCACCGCGGCGGGCGCCTTCTCGGCGGCGATCTCCTCGAGCAGCTCGCGCAGTTGGTCGAAGCGTTCCTGGCCGAACCGCTCGGCCCAGCGCCGCTCCAGCGCGGCGAAGATTCCGAAGCCAATGCGTTGGGCTTCTTGGCCGCGCTCGGTGAGGCAGATCAGCTTGGCGCGGCGATCGTCGGGGTCGGCGATGCGTTCGACGTAGCTGAGGTCGACGAGGTCGTCGACCAGCTCACCGGCCGACTGCTTGGTGATGCCGGCGCAGGTGGCCAACTCCGTGAGGCGCATGCCGTCCTCGCGGACGAAGCGGAAGACGCAACCGTGGGTGGGGCGGAGGTCGGCGTAGCCGCTCTCGGTCAATTCCTCCCTGAACTCGGCCAGCAGCGCCTCGGCGGCGATGTCCAGCAGGCCGGGCAACGGGATCGTCCCGGGCTTGATCGCTGTATGGGTCGCGTCACGCATATCGTCAGGGAGCCTGATAAGATCGTCAAGTCAGGTTGCCTTACAAGGCAGCCTGACCAAATTGTACACGGCCAGTAGGAGATTCAAATGGAACGCAAGTGGTGGACCCTCGGCGCCGTCTGCGTGGCGACGTTCATGCTGCTCCTCGACATCACCGTCGTCAACACGGCGTTGCCGGCGATCCAGAAGGACCTCGGCGGCAGCTTCTCCGACCTGCAATGGGTGATCGATGCCTACGCGCTCTCGCTCGCTGCCCTGGTTCTCACGGCCGGCTCACTCGCCGACCGCCTCGGCCGCCGGCGTGTCTTCGCGATCGGCCTCGCCGTCTTCTCGGTCGCTTCGCTGCTCTGCGCGCTGGCGCCGGACCCGACCTTCCTCAACGTCTCGCGCGGTCTGCAGGGCATCGGCGGCGCGATCATGTTCGCCGTCTCCCTGGCCCTGGTCGCCCAGGAGTTTCCGGCCGGCCCAGAACGCGGCATGGCAATGGGTATCTACGGCGCCACGATCGGCATCGCCGTGGCGATCGGCCCGCTGGTCGGTGGCCTGCTCACCGATGGTCTTGGCTGGGAATGGGTCTTCCTGATCAACGTTCCGATCGGGATCGGGGCGATCGCCGTCACCTACTGGAAGGTCGCGGAGTCGCGTGATCCCAACGCGACCCGGATCGACTGGGCCGGGCTGCTCACCTTCTCCAGCGCGCTCTTCCTTCTCGTGCTGGGACTGGTGCGCGGCAACGACGAGGGCTGGGGGAGTGCACTGATCGTTTCCCTGCTGGCCGGCGCCGGCGTGCTGATGGCCGCCTTCGTGGCGATCGAGCAGCGGGTCTCGGAGCCGATGCTGCCGCTGTCGCTGTTCCGCCGCCGCGCGTTCACGGGAGTGCAGCTGGCGGCCTTCGCGGTCTCCGGCTCGCTTTTCGCGCTGTTCCTCTACCTGACGCTCTACCTGCAGAGCTTCCTCGGCCTCTCGCCGATCGAGGCCGGTGTCCGTTACCTGCCGATCACGCTCGCCTCGTTCGTCGTCGCGCCGATGGCGGGCCTCGCACTGGCTCGCGTGCAGGCGCGGGTGTTGATGAGCGCCGGCCTGGCGCTGACGGGCCTTGGCCTGCTACTGATGGGCGGTCTCGGCGTCAATTCCGAATGGACCGCGCTGCTCGCCGGCTTCCTGATCAGCGGCGTCGGCGTCGGCTTGCTCAATCCGGTGATCGCCGACGTCGCCCTCAGCGTCGTGCCGAAGGAGCGCAGCGGCATGGCGGCGGGAATCAACGACACCTTCCGCCAGGTCGGGATCGCGGTCGGGATCGCCGCTTGGGGCGCAATCTTCCTTGGCGCCGGCGCGGCCAAGACCCAGCAAGTGGCCGGCAGCGCGATCAGCGGCGACGAAGCGCGCCAGTTGGTCGAGGCAACGTCGTCGGGAGCGCTGCCGCAAGCGCTGGCCGGCGTGCCGCGGCAGGCGCAGGACAAGGTCCAGTCGGCTGCCGAACAGGGTTTCCTCCACGGCCTCAACGAGATCCTCCTGCTCGGCGCGCTGCTGGCCTTCGCCGGCTCGGTAGCGGCGCTGTGGATGATCCGCGAGGGCGATATCGAGCGCGAGGGCGTCGTCGAGGGACAGCCGCTAGAGGCCGAGCCGCAGCCGGTCAGCGCGTAGTTCTCACATTCCAGCCGCTGCGAGCGTTTAGCTAGAGATGAGCATGAGCCTCGCTTGGACGATCTACGGAAGCCCACTCGGACCTCTGACCGTGCTTGCCGGCCCGGCGGGGGTCAGAGATCTGCACTTCCCGGGCCGCTCGCCGCGTCTGCGAGAGTCCGCGCGTCGACCGATGCCGGAAGTGGTCGATCAGCTCGACGCTTACTTCGCCGGCGAGCGCGAGGTCTTCGAGTTGGATCTGGACCTCCGCGGCACGCCGCTGCAGATGCTCGTCTGGGCTCAGCTTCGCGAGATCCCCTACGGCGCCACGACCACATACGGCGAGCTCGCCGGCCGGATCGACGACTCGCTCTACCCAGATGGCCTCGAGCCCTACAAGCGTGTTCGCCTTGCCGCTTCTGCGATTGGCCGGACACCAACGCCGATCCTGGTGCCTTGTCACCGTGTGATCGGCGCCGACGGTTCGCTCACCGGCTACGGCGGCGGCCTGCAACGGAAGCAGGCCCTGCTCGACCTCGAGAGCCGGGGCGCCGCTGGGCAACCGCCGGAGCCGAGCTGGTCACAGGCTCAACTGCCGATGCTGTGAGCGCTCAGCCCTGCTGCTCGGTCGGGCGGATCAGGACCTCGTTGAGGGAGACGTGCCAGGGACGGGTCACCGCGTAGGCGATCGCGTCGGCGACGTCGGCGGCATCGAGCATGTGAATATCGGCAAAGCGTTCGCGCACCTGCTCTCGCACGCCGTCGCGAATGTGGTCGGAGAGCTCCGTGTCGACGGCGCCGGGCTCGATGATGATCGACCTGATCTTGCGGGAGGCGAACTCCTGACGAAAGGACTCGCTGAAGGCGCCGACGCCGTGCTTGGTCAGGTTGTAGACGCCCGAGCCGGCGCGGGCGATGCGCCCGGCGACGGAGCTGATGTTGACCACGTCCGCGCAACCGCGCTGGGAGTCCTCGGCGGCCGAGAGCAGGTGCGGCACGGCGGCGTGGGTGGTGACGATCAAGCCCTTGAGGTTGAGGTCGATCATTCGATCCCACTCCTCGGTTGGGGCATCCCCAATCGGCCCCAGCAGCATCTGACCGGCGTTGTTGACGAGGATGTCGAGGCGACCGAGCTCATCGACCGTGCGATCCACCGCCGCGATCGCCTGCGCTTTGTCGGCGATATCGGACTGAATTGCCAAGGCGGTGTGACCTTCGCCGCCGATCTCGCTTGCCAGGCGCTCCAATCGTTCCAGCCGGCGGGCCGCCACGGCGACCTTGGCGCCCTGGCCCGCGAGTGCCCGTGCGGTCGCCTCACCGATTCCACTGCTGGCCCCCGTGACCAACGCAACGGTTCCGTCCAGTGAGGTGCTCATCGCGCTCCCTTCGCTCGTGCAGCGGTTTCGATTGAAACTACTCCCTGGGTTTCGCTGGCTTGCGCCGTTGAGGGAGAATCACAGCATGGATGCTGCATTGGGCTGGGGCGCGTTGGCGGCCTCCTCGTTGATGCTTGGTGCGCTGCTTGCTTTTTCCCGAAGCTGGCCGACTCGCCAGGTCGGGCTGGTCTTGGCCTTCGGCGCCGGCGCGCTGATCAGCGCCGTCAGCTTCGAGCTGGCCGCGGAGGGGCTTCGGGTCGGCAGCCTCGGGGCCACCGCAATTGGCCTCGGGATCGGGGCACTCACCTATTTCAGCCTTGACGGTGCGATCGCCAGCCGCTTCTCAGCTGGCCGGGGCCGCGCCGGCCGCGCAGGCGGCGCCGATTCCGGGACCGCGCTGGCACTGGGCGCCTTCCTCGACGGGATCCCGGAGCAGCTCGTACTCGGCATCGGGTTGGCTGCGGGTGAGGGAATCGGGATCGGGCTCCTGGTCGCGATCTTCGTCTCGAACCTGCCCGAGGCGATCGGCTCGGCGACCGAGATGCGCGGCGCGGGCACCGAGCGGGGCAAGGTCCTGCGTCTCTGGGGCGTCGTCGCCGTTATCTGCACCCTCGCTAGCGTCGGCGGCTACGCGATCGCCGACGCCGCTTCGGGTGAGCTCCGCGCCGGCATCGACGGCTTCGCGGCGGGCGCGCTTCTGGTGATGCTGATCGACTCGATGATCCCCGATGCGACCAGGGAGTCGGGACGCGTCGCCGGACTCGTCACGACGCTCGGCTTCGCCGTGGCGACGGCGCTCTCGAGCCTTTCCTAGCTCGTCGAGGACGTATAGGCCCAGCCCGGCGTCCCACCCGGCCGCCGCCGGAGAGACCGCTCCATCGGAGAACGAGTCCGGCGCCGGATTATTGGATCGCTCGGGACTCGCCTTGAGCGTGCAGTTGATCAGCAGCGCTTGCATCGCTACTTGGCCCGAGCGATCGCCCGGCGTAGCTCCTCCTTGCCCATCTTCGAGCGGCCTTTGACGTCGAGGCGCGCAGCCTCTTCGTTCAGTTCCTTGCGGGTCTTGGCTTCGCCTTTGCGAACCTTGTTCGCCTCCTTGCCGAGCGCGGTCTTCGTCCGCTTCGGCATGTTTTTCAGCGTTCCCTCGCGTTTCGCGCCCGCCTGCGCCTTCTTCACGTTGCGTTTGGCGGCAGCGCGCTGTTTTTCGCTGGCCATGGGAACCGCCTACCCGCTTGGCCTTGGAGCAATCGGGGGGTACCGCTTTGTCGGCACCGGGTAATAGTCGGCATGGCGCGAACGGAGAATCCCGGGACCTGGCAGACGCTGAAGCGGACCGCCGGCGAGTTTCGGGAGGACAACCTGACCGACTGGGCGGCCGCACTCACTTACTACGGGTTGCTCTCTCTGTTCCCGGCCCTGATCGCGATGGTCTCGCTGCTCGGGCTCTTCGGCGATCCCAAGACGACGACGGCGAGCTTGACTGAAATCATCACCTCGATTGGGCCGGAATCGGCGGCGCAGACTTTCGAAGGGCCGATCAAGTCGGTGGTCTCGAATAAGAGCGCCGCCGGCTTTGCCTTCGTCCTTGGCTTGGTTGTGGCGCTGTGGTCGGCCTCCGGCTACATCGGCGCCTTCATGCGGGCCTCCAACGTCATCTACGAGACTCCCGAGGGGCGACCGTTCTGGAAGCTGCGCCCGCTGCAGCTAGCGGTGACGCTGGCGATGATCGTCTCGATGGCGCTGCTGGCGCTCGGCCTCGTCCTTACCGGCCCGATCGTCGAAGCGATCGCCGGGCCGGTTGGGCTCAGCAGCACCGCGGTGGACGTCTGGAACATCGCCAAGTGGCCGCTGATGGTGTCGATCTTCGTCGTCATGGTCGACCTCCTTTACTACGCCTCTCCAAACGCGAAGCTGCGCGGCTTCAAGTGGGTCACGCCGGGCTGCCTCGTCGCAATCGTGATCTGGGCGATCGCCTCGGCGGCCTTCGCCTTCTACGTCGCCAACTTCGGCTCCTACGACAAGACCTACGGCACGCTCGGCGGCCTCATCGCCCTTCTGGTCTGGCTCTGGATCAGCAACCTGGCGATCCTCTTCGGCCACCAGTTGAACGCCGAGCGCGAGCGCAGCGCCGAGATCGAGGAGGGCCTGCCGCGGGCCGAGCGTGAGATCCAGCTCGAGCCGCGCGAAGCGCCCAAGGAGTAGCAAGCGACCTGATCTGCTCGGGTCTCCTGCCGGCCCTGCCTCGGGCCTATGCGCCCTTCTTGCGCATGGGTCTGATCGGCTTCGGTGCTTCGAAAGCCGCGAGGCCGACAATCGCTTTCATCCCCCGCTCGCCGGTCTTGGCCCGGCGCATCGCTGCCTCTTCTTCGAGGCCCGGCACTTTCGTCCAGAGCAGCCGGAGCATCTTCGCAAGCTTGTCCCAGCCGAGGTCGTCGAGTTCGACTTCATCCCAGGTGAGCACGAAATCTCCACGAGCGGTGAAGCTGCCGGTATCGATCGCGTGGGCGGCGACGACGAGGAAATCCTGCAGCCCGGCGGCGGCGATGTCGCTCTGGACCGACTCCGGGAGAGTCTGCCAGTCCTTCGCGGTGATCACACCGCGCTTCGTGCCCACGTACAGGTGGCGCACCGAGCCGCGCACCGGTTCTTTGCGAATGAGCTTGATCGCGCCGTAGCCGGCGAGCCGGCGGAAGTGTTCGGCGACGCTGCTGGTCTCGAGGCCGTGTGCGCGGGCGAATTCGGAGGGACTGATCGCCTCGCGGTGAGCCGCGGCGAGAATCTGGACCCGGACCGGGTGTGAGAGGAGAAAGGCAAGGCTGGCCTTGCGCACCGCGGGCGCGGTAGTGCTGTCCTCCTTCGCGGCTGGCCCCGTTCTTCTGGCGCCCCCCTTGCCCGCTTTGCTCCCCGCCTTTGCCTTCGCGGGCCTCGGCGCCATCAGAACCTCCTCGTTTAGTCAGCCCTACATGAGTGGTGGCCGAAGGCTAGTAGATTTGGTCGTACCGGGCGCGATCTCCGCGCGCACCGGTTGGGACTCTCTCACCGGTTGGCCTAAGCTCACCGGCGGCGGCCAAGCGGGTTGGCGCCCCCTCGCTGGGCCATGCCCGGCTTCCCGGTCACGTCCACGAGCGGCCAAAAGCAGAGACGACGCTGCCAGCGCCCCTCTGTGGGACAGGGAAGGGAGGTGAGCCAGCATGAAGGTCATTCCATGCAGTCAGGTCTGCCCGATGACGTACATCTTCAAGTCCAATTAGGGCCTGAAGGGTGAACCCCGGCCCGCCGGCCCCCGGCGTTCGCGCGCGGGGGGTTCGCGGGCTGGGAACGGGGGATTGATCCTCGCTTCCTACTCCGGTCGCAAATGGATTGACTCGAGCTCCCAGTCACGCTCCAGGCGGTCGGCGATCAGCGAGCGGTGGCAGGCCTCGGGATCGCGCTCGACGCAGAGCAGGGCCGGGAGCCTTTCCTCCGCGAGCGCGGCAATCGGTGCGAGGTTGGCCGGATCGAGGATCTCCTCGATGTAGTGGCGGGCATATTCCGGGGCGAGCTTGGTCCGCGAGCGCTTGCCCTCGCCGAGGCGGTCATCCTCGCGGTACTGGAGCTGCCGCATCTCGGTCGTTGGCGCCAGTTCCTTGAGGTGGCGATAGCCGAGGCCGGCCTCGGCGAGTGAACCCTGCAAGCGCTGTGAGTTGGCCCACGCGTACTCGGGGCCGCGCACGCCGCGGCGTTGCCGCACGTCGAGCACGATTTCGACGCCGGCTTGCTCGAGCGTGTCGAGAAAACTCTCGATGTCGAACCCGTAGACCCCGATCGTGACAATGCTGGGCATTGCTAGATCGTCTCAGGCACCAAGCAGGGGCGCTCCAAAGGCCGCCCCTGCTTGCGCTGCGATTCCTCCGCGGCTATTTGACGAATTCGCGGACCTGCGAGTAGACCGTTTCGTCGGTCAACAGCGCGAGGTGCGAAATGCACGCGGTTTTGGTGTTCGTTGCTCCGGTCAGGGAGACACTTGAGTCGGGATTGATGAATTCATCGCACGGGGACCACCAGGTGCCGTAGTTGACTGTGCCTGGCGTCTCGTCGCCTGCGTTCAATTCCGAGAGGAATTTGGAACCGATCCGCATCTCGGTGCAGGATGTGCTGATGCAGAAGTTCGCCGTTTCGGTTCCGTGGTTTGGCCCGCCAAGCGAGACCCAGTCATCGACCGTCGATTCCCCGCCAAGGAACTTGATGTACCAGCGCGTGTTGAGGCTGCCCATCGAGTGGGCGACGATGTCGACCTTCGTCGCACCGGTCGATTTGAGCAGCGATTCGACGTGCGATTTGACTTCTTTTTCGGCGTCGACTTTGTTCGACTGCGAAGTGTTGTAGCTGTAGGCACTCAAATACGATTTCGGCCAGCCGTCTTTTTCGAATCGTTCGATCATCGTATTCCAGTTCGAAGCGCTACCTGAGTAGCCGTGCACGAACAGGATCGGGTCTTGGCCGAGGGCCGAGGCCGGTGCAAGCACTGTCGCCGCCAGGCAGATCGCCACTGTCAAGACGAGTGCGGCAAGTCGTTTCTTCGCCACGCTTCTCCTCCTTAGTCGTGATCATAGGAAGTAGAGAACTACCCATTAGCATAATTCTCAAAATACTCAGGCAATACTGCTCGTTTATTGCGACTGGTGCCTTCCCTTAAGATTCGAGGCATGTGCAGAAACATCAAAACTCTCTACAACTTCGATCCGCCGGTCAGCGGTGAGGAGATCGACGCCGCGGCGCTCCAGTACGTGCGCAAGATCAGCGGCTTCTCGAAGCCGTCGCAGGCAAACGCCGAGGCGTTTGAGCAGGCCGTCGAGGAGGTGGCCGAGCTCTCGGCTCGTCTCCTTGGTCGCCTGGTCACCACGGCGCCGCCGAAGGACCGCGAGGTCGAGGCGGCCAAGCGCCGGGTGCGCGCGGAACAGCGCTTCGCCGCCTAGCGAGCTATTTGCTCGCGGTCAGCGTCGCGCTCGATCGTGCGCCGCTGTTGGTGGTGACTTTGACTGCGCGGCCGCTGCCAAGGGTACTGACGGTGTTGCCGACGCTGTCCGTCACTGCGACTTTCGCGATGACCGTGCCACCGTTGCCAGCGCCCTGCACCTGTCGATTTCCTCACCCGGGGCTGGGCTCAGGGAGAACGGCTTCGCGATGCCAGAGCAGTGCGGGCGATTTCCCATGAGCGGCTCAGCCGGCGCCTCGGAAGCCTGCGCCCGAAGACGCTGGACGAGTGTGCTGAAACACTGTCGTGTCCTCTGGTCTAGTTCGCACCCAGACCCGCTCTTGTGTTGACGGCGGCTCGCGCCGGGTAGGAGATCGACATGTCAAATTCGCTGAGACGCACAGTCGTGCGCAAGGCCGCCAAGGCCACCGCGAAGCACACCGCCCACGGCACCGCCTCGAAGCTGAAGCGCGATTCTCTCCGCGCCACCACCCTGCTCGCGGTTGGCGGCGGCCTCGGCGCGTTGAGCGGCTGGGCCGCAGCGCGCCGTGGTGCAACGCATTGACCCCCTGGCAGGGGGACAAAGCGTTGCACTGAGCGGAGGTTATGCCTCGCGGTCCTGTACTGATTCCGGCATGGGCGAATTCCGCTACGAGGGGCACCGGCTCGAGTACGACTCTTACGGAGAGGGAGAGCGGGCGCTTGTGCTGGTCCACGGATTGCTGATGAACCGCCGCATGTACCAAGGGCTGGCGCCGGCCCTCGCGCGGCATGGCAACAGGGTGATCTGTCTCGACCTGCTCGGGCACGGGCGCTCGGACCGCCCCGAGGACCTGCGGCTCTACTCGATGCCGCTCTTCGCCCGGCAGGTCGTGGCGCTGCTCGATCATCTCGAGTTGGCGTCCGCGGTGGTCGGAGGGACGTCGCTCGGCGCCAACGTCGGACTCGAGTTGGCGGTGCGCTATCCGCGGCGGGCGCGCGGACTCTTCATTGAGATGCCGGTGCTCGACAACGCCCTGCCCGCGGTAGCCGGCGCCTTCACCCCGGTGCTGCTCGGCCTGCGCTACGGCCGCCCCGCCTTTGAGCTTGTCTCTCGCGTCACCTCGCTCGTTCCCCGCACGAACTTCCTCCTCGACATCGGGCTCGACTGGGTGCGCCAGCGCCCCGGCCCCTCCGGTGCGGTGCTTGAGGGACTGCTGCTGGGCGAGACGGCGCCGCACCGGGAGAAACGGCTCGGGATCGAACAGCCGACCCTGATCGTCGGCCATCCCCGTGACCCCCTTCACCCCTTCAGCGACTCCGGCATGCTCGCCGAAGAGCTCGCCAACGGCCGCCTGGTCGAGGCCAGCTCGATCCTCGAGTGGCGGCTCAAACCGCGGCGCCTCACCGCCGAGCTCACGGCGTTTCTAGAAGCCGTTTGAGGCAGCGGTTGTCGCTGTCGTCGCCTTGAGCCGGTACCGGCTTTGACTCAAGGAACTCCGGACGTCCGTCCTTTGGTACGCACGGAGTTGCTAGGATGCCCGAGAAATCTGGAGCGATCAGAGAGATTAAGGGTCCTTAGGAGAGGGACCTCAGCGGGGGTTTCTAGGGAGGAGCCCGACCCATAGCGCACCAGTGCCTTAATCGGTCAAAGGGCCGGCCTTAAAAGCCGGAGATCCGGGTTCGAGCCCCGGCTGGTGCATCGGAAACGAAAGAAACCGGTGACCGGCTATGGCGAACAATCTCTTTGACCAACTAGACGAGATCTCAACGGGCAGCGAGGGACGGCCGCTCTGGGCGGCGCGGGCCCCGTACCAACCGCAGGCCGACCACGACCTGATGCTGGTGCCGCGGGTGAAGGGCTGGCGGGAGGACGCCGCCGCGATCGAGGCGCTGGAGCGGATCGAGCGCGAGCCCTGGGTCGAGAGCATCGACCGTGAGGGCAAGCAGGTCTGGGCGCGTCTCGCCAGCGAGTGGATCGAGGGGACGGGCGCGACCCTCGTCTCGGCCGATGCCGGCGACTCGCCCCACTCCGACCTCGCCGCCGGGCGCCGTTACGCGCTCAACTTCTGGGACGCCAACTCGACCAAGGCGCTGCACATCGGCCACCTGCGCAACCTGGCGCTCGGCAACGCGCTTGGCTCGGCGTTGACCGAGGCCGGCGGCAAGGTCGAGCGGCGCAGCATCATCTGCGACGTCGGCCGCAGCATGGGCGAGGCGATGGCCGGCGTCGTCAAGAGCGGCCGCCACACGCAGTCCTCGCTGGAGGGCAGCGAGAAGAGCGATCACTTCGTCGGCGCCTGTTACGCCGAGTACGTCAAGTCGGGCCCCTCGCTGAACGGGCGCGACGACAACCCGGCCAGCTCGCTCACCCGCGAGCTCGACGTCCACGAAGATTCCGCTGACGAGCTGCTGCAGCGCGTCCTCGACGGCGACCAGGCAGCGATTGAGCTCTGGTCGAAGACACGCGCCTGGGTGATCTCGGGGCAGCGCAAGACGCTCGCCCGGCTCGGCATCTCCTTCGACCGCGTCTTCTTCGAGTCCGACTTCCTGCCCGAGGTCGCCGAACTCTCCAACCTCGGTCTCGAGCACGGGATGCTGCAGCGGCGGCCCGACGGCGCGGTGATCTACCTCACCGACCGTGAGGAGCTGGAGGAAATGCCGTTGCTGCGCGCCGATGGCCTGCCCACCCAGCACATGCGGGCGCTCGCATACTGGATGGCGGCTCCGGGCCTCGAGGGGACGACGTCGATCCAGGTCTGCGGCCTCGAGTGGGTCGCCCACGTCACCTGTCGCCGCCAGTTGATGGACCTGATGATGGCGAAGGGTGCCGGGGCCGATATCAACCACCCCGCCCACGACGTCTTCCACGGGATGGTCTCCAAACAGAGCGAGTCGGTCTCCTCGAGCAAGGAAAACGCGCTGCTGATCGACGAGCTGGCGGAATGGATCGACACCGCGCTCGAAGGCGAGGAAGCGCGGGCGGGCGTGCGCCAGCGCCACCCGGCCGCCGAAGCGATCGTGCCGCAGGTGGCGCTCGGCTACTTCCTCATGCACACCAACACCAAACCGCTCGACTTCGAACCGGAAAAGCTGCTGCGCGAGGAGCAGAGCTTGGGCTGGGACCTGGCCCGCGCTCGCGCCCATAACGGCACCGGCTCCGGCGCCGCGGCGGCCGAGCCGGCCGAGGACCCCGATTACCGCTTCGCGGTGGTGCAGTCGGAGATGTACCGGCGCCACCTGCAGCAGGCGGTCGAGCGGCTCGACGTCAGCCCGCTGGCGAAGTACGTCGCCCACCTCTCGCGCTGGTACGTCGAGGAGGATCGCGAGCCGCACGTGCAGGAGGCGATCCAGGCAGCGCTCGCCCAGGGCGCCCGCGGCCTGGGACTGGAGACGGTGCGGTGAGCGGCCCGATCGTCACGGTGATCGCCGGTCGTTCGAGTCCGTGGCGATCGGAACACGAACGAAGGGTTGTGCGATGAGGACCCTGCTGGTCGACAACCACGACTCCTACACCTACAACGTCTTCCACCTGCTGGCCGGCGTCTCGGGCGAGGAGCCGATCGTGGTCGACAACGATGCCGTCTCCTGGCGGGCGCTGGAGCGCTGGGACTTCGACGCGATCGTGCTCTCGCCGGGCCCCGGGACGCCGGGGCGCTGGCACGACTTCTGCGTCTGCGACGACATTCTCCGCTTCAGTGAGATCCCGGTGCTCGGCATCTGCCTTGGCCACCAGGGCCTGGGCAAAATGCTCGACGGCGACGTGCGCAGCGCCCCGGAGGCGATGCACGGCCGCCTCAGCCGCATCTTCCACGAAGGTGACGGCCTCTTCGACGGCATCCCGCAGGGCTTCCCGGTCGTCCGCTACCACTCGCTGGCGATCACCGGCATGGGTCCCGACGGCAACGTCTGCGCCTGGGCCGACGACGGCGTCGTGATGGGTATCGAACATCGCAGCCGGCCGATGTGGGGCGTGCAGTTCCACCCCGAGTCGATCGCCACAGAGCACGGCGCCAGGCTGGTCGAGAACTTCTACGCGCTGGCGCGGCAGCGCAAAGAGCCACCGGTGCGGGCGACGAAGCGGCCCGATGGGGCCCGCCCGCGCAACACTGCCGTCGCCAAGTCGAATCCCTCCGACACGCGCTTGCTCCTGCGCTCGCTTCCGGGCGAGGCCTCGACCGAGGCGCTCTTCGAACGGCTCTTCGCCGCCGAGGAGCACGCCTTCTGGCTCGACAGCACCGACGCCCCGACCCGGCTCGCGCAGAGCTCCTACCTTGGCACCAGCGCTGGCCAGGACCGTTGCGTCCTCGAATACGACGTCGAGGAGGGTGCCGTGCGGGCCCACCGCGGCGACACCACCGCGATCGAGCGCGGCTCGATCTTCGACCTGCTCGACCGCGAAGTTGCCGTGCGGGCGCTGGAGGCCCCGGCCCTAGACCACGTGGCGCCGAACCTGCTCGGTGGCTTCGTCGGCTACCTCGGCTACGAGTGCAAGGCGGATGCCGGCGCGACCAACGTGCACAGCTCCGACGTGCCCGACGCGGTGATGATGCTGGCCAACCGGGTAGTTGCGGTCGACCACGTCGGGCACCGTACCCACGTGCTGGCGGTCTGCGCCGAGGACGAGGTGGTCGAGGCGACGGCCTGGCTCGACGCGGCCGAGGCCGTGGTCGGCGACCTGCTCGCCGAGCCGCCGCCGCGGGCCGGCGCTGCCGACCCGCCGTTCGGCGAGCCCAGCGACACCCATGTGCGCTTCGACTGCGGCCGCGGGCGCCAGCAGTACCTTGCCGACATCGCCCGCTCGCAGGCCGAACTGGCCGCCGGGGAGTCCTACGAGGTCTGCCTCACCGACCAAATCTCGACCACGGCCGAACCCGATCCCTTCGACCTCTACCGCAACCTGCGCCGCAGCAATCCGGCGCCCTTCGCCGCTTACCTGAAGCTGGGGGAGGTAGCCGTGGTCAGCTCCTCGCCGGAGCGCTTCCTCTCGGTCGACCGCGAGCGCCGGGTCGAGGCGCGCCCGATCAAGGGCACCACGTCGCGCTCCGCAGATCCGGCCGAGGACGCGGCGCTGAAGGCGGAGCTGACCGAAGACGAAAAGACCTACGCCGAGCACCTGATGATCGTCGACCTGCTGCGCAACGATCTCGGCATCGTCTGCGAGGTCGGCAGCGTCGCCGTTCCCGAGTTGATGGTCGTCGAGGACTACGCCACGGTGCACCAGCTGATCTCGACGGTCGAGGGCAGGCTGCCGGCCGAGCGCAGCGCCGTCGAGTGCGCGCGGGCCTGCTTCCCCGGCGGCTCGATGACCGGCGCGCCGAAGCTGCGCACGATGGAGATCATCGACGACATCGAGGCCGAGGCGCGCGGCGTCTACTCCGGCGCGATCGGCTACTTCGGTCTCGATGGCGTGATCGACCTCAGCATCGTGATCCGCACGATCGTCCTGCGTCCCGGGCGGACGACGATCGGCGCCGGCGGGGCGATCGTCATGCAGTCCGACCCGGTCGACGAGTTCGACGAGATCCTGCTCAAGGCGAACGCACCGATGGCGGCGATCGCGCGCACCGTGACCGGCAGCGACTCGCCCGACGTATGGAGCGTCGAGCTGGAGCCGGTCCGAGCGGGGGCGGGGGCCGCATGAGCGAGGCGGCGGCGAGCGAAGCCGAAACTGCGCGGAGGGCTGCTGGGACCGAGTGGCAGGTCCGCGAGGCGGTCGCCGAGGACGCCGTCGCCGTCGCCGCCGCGGTCGGGCAACTGTTGGTCGAGCTCAGTGGCGGTGGCCCGGCCGCCGACGACATCGAGCGGGCGACGAGAGAACTGGTCAGGGATCGGGAGATGGGTGCCCTGCTGGTGGCGGATACAGGGGGCGAGGACGGGCTTGTGGGCGTTCTCGCTGCCAGCTGGCAGCATGCGATCCACGTCCCCGGGCGCTACGGCACGATCCAGGACCTCTGGGTCCACCCGGAGTGGCGCAGCAAGGCGATCGGGCATCAGCTGGTCGATGCGTTCTGCGAGCTCGCTCGCGACGTCGGCGCCCACCGAATCGAGGTCGGACTGCCGCGCGAGGACTTCGAGCACATCGGCGCCACCGAGGCCTTCTACCGAGCCAACGGCTTCGAGCACCTCGGGCCGCGGATGCGGAGGAAGCTTTGATCGCCAGGCGGAGGACGCTGTGAGCTTCGAGCTTTTGCTGGTCGAGCAACGCGGCGCCGGCGAGGACGACGCGGCGCACTGGATCCTCGAAGGCGGCCGCATTCTGCCGGGCGTCGATGACAACCGGCGCATGGAGGAGCTGCGACGGGGCCTGCTGCGCCATGCGCGGGTTCGCGCTTCTGAGGCGGACGCGGACAGCGAAGACGTCGAGCAGACCCTCAGCGTCCTGCACGAGCCCGACTATCTGGAAGCGCTCGCCGAGGTCTCCGCCGATCCGGTGGTGATGCCGGAGCTGACCCCGCCGGGCCTGCCGCCGGACATTCCGGTCTGCGCCGGCCTGGTCGAGGCGGCGCGGGAGGGGGTGCGAACGGCGATGACCGCGGCCGAGCGGCTGGTCGGCGGCGCCCGCTTCACCTATGCGCTCTGCCGGCCGCCCGGCCACCACGCCGGCCCGGCCTGGTTTGCCGGCTACTGCTACCTCAACACCGCCGCGGCCGCGGTGCAGGTCCTGCGCAATGGCGGCGTGCGCCCGGTCGGCATCCTCGACATCGACCTGCACTACCCCAACGGCACGGCCGCGATCGTCGCGACAATGGCCGACGCCAGCCTGCACTCGCTGCACGCCTCGCCGGTGACCAACGTCGCTGCCGGCACGGTGCAGCCGAGCAGCGAGCGCGAACACGTGGTCGAGTTCGCCGGCAGTCCCGACGCGGCGACCTACCTCGAGGCGGTCGCCAGCTCGATCGACGCGCTCGCCAAGAGCTCTGCCGCGCTGGTCGTCTCGCTTGGCTACGACATCGTCGCCGGCGACCCGCACGGCTCCTGGGGCTTTGCGCCGGAGATCTTCACTGAGATCGGTAGGCTGCTCGCCGCCTGCGGCCGCCCCGTCTGCGTGATCCAGGAGGGCGGCTACGCGCTCGACTCACTGGCGGAATGCAGCGAGGCTTTCGCCACCGGCTTGCTGGAGGGCCGCCCCGCATGAGCAATGCGAACGGTCTCGAGTCCTTCCGCGGCCGGCTCGATCCGATCGACGCCGAGATCGCCCGCCTGCTCGGCGAGCGCTTCCAGATCTGCCGCGAAGTCGCCGAGTACAAGAGCGAGCACGAGATCCCGATGATGCAGCCCGAGCGCGTCGCTGAAGTGCGCGCCCGTTACCTCGCCCGCGGGGCCGAGGCCGACCTGCCGGAGGACTTCACAGCCGCCCTGTTCGAGCTGCTGATCGGCGCCACCTGCAAGCTCGAGGACGAGTTGATGGAGGGCGTGACGCCATCGCCCGAGGGGCGGGAGGCCACGCCCGCTGAGGGGCGGGAGGCATGATGGCGAAGCTGCCTCCCGGCCCGCGCGCGCCACGCCTCGTGCAGTCGATCCGCTGGTCGCGCGAGCCGTTGCCCTTCCTCGAGCAGTGCCGTGGGCGCTACGGCGACACCTTCACCCTGCGCTTGCGCCACCTCGGCACCTGGGTCGTGCTCTCTGACCCAGAGGACGTCAAACGGGTCTTCTCCACCGATACCAACGATCTCGGTGTGGGGGTGCCGAACCTGGCGTTGCGGCCGGTGTTGGGGGCCCACTCGGTGATGCTGAGCGAGGAGCCCGAGCACATGGCTCGTCGCAAGCTGATGCTGCCGCGCTTCCACGGCGAGCGGATGCGCGAGGACGCCGAGATGATGACTGAGCTGGCGCGGCGCGAAGTGCGGTCCTGGCCGGTCGGCGAGCCGTTCAGGCTCTGGCCCCGCATGCAGGCGCTCACCCAGGAGGTCGTGATGCGGGCCGTCTTCGGCGAGGACGGTGGGCGCCTAGACCAGCTTCGAACCCTCCTAACCAACCTGACCGAGGCGGTCAACGACGACAGCCGGCTGCGCAAGCTTGCGCTCCGCGGCCCGTGCTGGCTCGAACGCAGCCGCGGCTGGCGGCAAGCTATGGCGCCGGTCGAAGAGGCCGTGCTGGCGGAGGTCCAGCGCCGCCGCGTCGAAGGGCAGGATGGCCGCCGCGACGCTGTCTCGATCCTGATCGAGGCGCGCAACGAGGACGGCTCGCCGCTGAGCGAGAAGGATCTGCGCGACGAACTGCTGACGCTCCTAACCGACGGACCGACTTCGAGCTCGCTGGCCTGGGTCTTCGAGCGCCTGCTTCGCCACCCCGAGAAGCTGGCGCGGTTGCGGGAGGAACTGCTCGCCGGGGAGGGGGAGGCCTACCTCGACGCAGTGATCAAGGAGACCCTGCGCCTGCGACCGCCTGTCTCGGTCGTCGTGCGGCGCCTGCTGAAGCCGGCGACGCTCGGCCGCTACGACCTGCCCGCCGGCACGCTGATCGCGCCCTGCGTCTACCTGATCCACCATCGCGAGGACGTCTACGACGAACCCGGCGCCTTCGTTCCCGAGCGCTTTCTCGAGCAGCGCGCGGCGGTGCCGACCTGGATCCCCTTCGGCGGCGGCGCCCGCCGCTGCCTCGCCGCCAGCTACGCCGAACAGGAGATGAAGCGGGTGCTGCGCACCGTGCTGGAGGAGGTCGAACTGGAACCGGTCGAGTCACGCTCGGAGCGGGTGAGGCGGGGCGCGATCGCCTTCAGCCCCGCCCAGCACGGCCTCGTCGTCGCCAGACCCCGGACCCCCGCATACGCATCATGAGAGGTGTAACGCTTTGTCCCCCTCCTAGGAGGAGAAAACGTTTCACCGTGACGGGAGCCTGCATGGTGCAACGCATTAGTCCCCTCGCAAGGGGACAAAGCGTTGCACCAGTGGAGGTCGGCGATGGCTGATTACGACCTGATCATCGTCGGCGCCGGTGCCAAGGCCGCCGGCATCGCGACCAAGGTGCACATCTTCAACAGCCTTGGCCTCACCCGGCTCTCGATCCTGGTGATCGAGGGCACCGAGGTCGCCGCCTCCTGGAAGGGGAGAAACGGGATGACCTCGGGCGAGGAGCCGTTGGCGGTGACGCCGATCAAGGACGTCGGCTTCCCGTACCAGAGTCACGTCGAGTTCGGCGAGGCGGGCGAGGCGATCGACGCCGCCCTCGCTCAGTTCACCTGGCAGCAGTACATGATCAGCACCCGCCGCTACGCCCGTTGGGTCGATGCCGGCTCACCGCAGGTGCGCCACCGCGATTACGGCGAGTACCTGACCTGGGTGCTCTCGCGGGCGACAGCGGGCGTCGAGCACCTGCGCGCACGCGTCGGCCAAGTGGCCCTCGACCAGGCGGGCGAGCGCTGGGTGGTAGAAACCGAAGAGGACGGTGGAAGGTCACGGTACGTCGGCGGGGCCTTGGTGCTGACCGGCCCCGGCATCCACCGCGCCTTTCCGCACGAGCCCGCCGTCGCCGATCGCGTTTTCCACTGTGACAGCAAGCGAGCGGAGTTCGCGCGGATACCGGAGGACAGCCGCTGCGACGTAGCGATCGTCGGCGGCGGTGAGAGCGCGCTCAGCGCGACGATGTTCCTGCGCGGCATGCGGCCCGAGTGCAGCTACACGATCTACACGCCGATGCTGCCGATGAGCCGCGGCGAGAGCTTCCTCGAGAACCGTGTCTTCTCCAATCCCGACACGGTCGAATGGGAGTCACTGGACCTGCAGACCAGGCGCGACTTCGTCAAGCACTCAGACCGCGGCGTCTTCGACCCGCCGAGCCTGGCGGCGATCGCTTATGACGAGCGCTGCCGCTTCGTCACCGGCCGCGTCACCGACGTCGGCGCGGCCGAGGGCGGCGAGGGTGTGCGACTCGAGTACGAGTCACCGGAAGGACAAACCAGCAGTGAGCACGACTTCGTCGCCAACTGCACCGGCTTTGACCTGCTGGCGCAACTGCGCACACTTTTCCCGGCAACGGTGCGTGAAGAGATCGAGCGTCGCAGCGGGCCGATCTGGGACCAGCCGGCCGGCAGCGAAGTGCCGATCGGCCGCAACCTGGAATTGAAGGGGATGCGGCCGCTGCTGCACATCCCGGGCCTTGCCGGGCTCAGCCAAGGTCCGGGTTTCGCCAACCTGGGTGCGCTCGGGCTGATCTCAAATCGGGTGCTGCAGCCGTTTATGGTCGCAAATAGTGAATTACTTGACAGCTATAAATCGGTCGCATAGGGTCGCGGCGACGACGAGGGAGGCAGGGAGTTGATGAGGAACCTGAGCAGCGTGTCGAAGGCCGCGCGGGCGGCGATTGGATTGCTTGCGATCATGGTGGTGACAGCTGCTGTGTTCGCCGGATGCGGGTCCTCTTCCTCCGGCAGCAGCGAAGATGCCAGCTTCACCGGCTCAGGTGTGCCCAACGGCGACGTCGCCAACACCCGCCATCAGAGCGGTGGCCCGATCGACAGCTCCACGGTTAGCGACCTGCAGGTGGCGTGGAAATTGCCGCTGCACGCGACGAGCGCCTTCGGCAGTTACGCCTCCACACCAATCATCAGCAAGGGAGTGATGTATTCGCAGGACCTTGCCTCCAACGTCCAGGCGATCGACGTCCAGAGCGGCGAAGTGCTTTGGACCGCGAACTTCGAACAGCCGGATCACGGGCCCAATGGTGTCGTCGTGGCGGAAGGCCTCGTCTTCGGCGCGACCCCGACGGAAGCGTTCGCGCTTGACCAGGCAACGGGGCAGGAGGAATGGTCGGTCAAACTCGCTCGCAACGGAAAAGAGGGCATCGACATGGCCCCGGGCTTCCGCGACGGCCTCGTCTACGTCTCGACCGTACCGGTGAACGTCGAAGAATTCTACGGCGGCGACGGAGTCGGGATCCTCTGGGCGCTCGACGGCAAAACGGGCAAAAAAGTCTGGCACTTCAACACCGTGCCGAACGATCTTTGGACCAACAGCAGCGCGGCCAGGAATCTCAACTCGGGAGGCGGGCTCTGGTACCCGCCCGCCTTCGACGAGGAAGGTTCGATGTACGTCGCGGTGGGCAACCCCGGCCCGATTCCCGGCACCGAAAAATACCCCTGGGGCTCAAGCCGGCCCGGGCCCGACCTCTACACGGACTCGATCGTCAAGCTCGACGCGAAAACGGGGAAAATGGACTGGTACTTCCAGCTCACCCCGCACGACGTCAACGACTGGGACCTACAGGACCCGCCGATCCTGATCAAATCTGGCGGCAAGGACATGGTGATCGGCGCCGGCAAGTCCGGCATCGTGATCGCCCTCGACCGCTCGAGCGGAAAGCTCCTTTGGAAACGTCCGGTCGGGATCCACAGCGGTTGGGACGACATCGGGCGCGAAGCGATGCAGGGCAAGACGCCAAAATTGCCGATCACGGTCCTACCCGGCTCGCTCGGTGGGGTGATTGCGCCGATGGCGAGCGACGGCACGACCGTCTTCGTCCCGGTGGTGAATTCCTCGCTGACCATTTCCAGCCAGAGCGAAAAGTCAGAAGGCGGACCCGGCAACGGCGAAGTGGTCGCCCTCGACGCGACGACCGGCAAGGTCAAGTGGAAGGAAGAAATGGCCACCCCGGCTTTCGGCTACATGACCGCGGTCAACGACCTGGTCTTCTCCACCACCTACGACGGCACCGTGAGCGCCTTCGACACCAAGAGCGGCACCGTGGTCTGGCGGGAGAAACTCCCGGCCGGTACCAACAGCGGCGTCACGGTCGCGGACGACATGCTGATCGCTCCGGCCGGCGTCGCCGCGGCGGAAGGCCAGGTCCCGCAGATAGTCGCCTACCGCCTCGGCGGCTAGTCCGTTCAACTGTGCCTTCGCCCTCGGTTGCGGGCGGGACAGGGGGGGATCTCAGGGCGTAACCTCGCGCAGGCGGTGGGTGTCGACGTCGTAGACGAAGCCGCGCACCGAGTCGCGGTGGGGGAGGAAGGCGGAGCGACGCACTCGCAGGATCGATTGGCGCACGTCTGCATCGACGTCGGCGAACGACTCGATCGCAAAGGCGGGAGCGACGCCGGTCTGCTCTTGCAGCTCAGACCGAAAGCCATCGTCGCTGATCTTCTCCATGCCGCAGTCGGTGTGATGGATCAGCATCACCTCGCGGGTGCCGAGTCGCCGCTGTGAGATCGCCAGCGAGCGGATCACATCGTCGGTGATCACCCCGCCGGCGTTGCGCAGCACGTGCGCCTCACCGTCGGCCAGGCCAAGGGAGGCGAAGACGTCGAGCCGCGAGTCCATGCAGGTGACGATCGCCAGTCTCCGGCGCGGTTGGACGTCGAGGTGCTTGTCGGGCAGCGCCGCGGCGAAGTCCCTGTTTTTGGCGAGCAGTTCGTCGATGACGCTCATCGCCGGGGCAGCCTAAACGAGCCTATGAGTTGACATCACGGAACTTTGCGTACTAGCTTGTGTACCGCGGAGAGGGGGGCAATGCAGTTAGAGGTGCTGGATGAGATCCGGGCTGAGCTCTTGGTCCGGTTGCGGGCGCGATCCGGCGAGATCGAAGACACCATCTTCAATCACGTGCGCCAACTCAGCGCGCCGGCCGAAGGCGATGATCCCGAGTACAGGGCGGGATTGCGGGCCACCGTGGCCGAGGCGCTCGACTACGCGCTGCTGGGAATCGAGCGCGGCGAGGAATGGGAAGGCCCGATTCCGGAGGCGGCCACCGCCCAGGCGCGCCGCGCGGCGCGAAGCGGGGTGAAACTCGACACCGTGCTGCGGCGCTATGCGGCCGGGGACCGAATCGTCGGCGAGTTCATCCTCGACGAGGCATCCCAGCTTCCCAACGAGACGATGCGGCAATTGCTGCGCAGCTTGGGTCCGCACGTCGATCGCCTCATGGCCAGCGTCTCCAGCCTCTACATGGAGGAGCTGGAGCGGATGCGTCGCTCGCCGGCGCAGCGGCTGGCCGAACGGGTACAGCGACTGCTGGAGGGAAACGCCCCCCTCGACGCCGCCGGCCTCGACTATGAATTCGACGCCTGGCACCTTGGCTTGGTCCTAACGGGCTCCCGACCTGATGTTGCCGCCCGCACTCTGGCGGCCGGCCTCAATCGCCAGCCGCTGGTGGTGGGGCGTGGCCCCGACAATGCCTGGGCCTGGCTGGGCGGGCGCCGTCGCCTTGCGGCCAGCGAGATCGAGCAATACCTGGCTGCTGGCGTACTCGGCGACGTCAAACTCGCCGTCGGCGAGCCCCGCCGGGGGCTGGAAGGCTGGCGCCTGACCCATCACGAGGCAAGGGCCGCCCATCAGGTGATGCTGCGCCATCCCCAGCCCCTGACGCGGGCGAGTGACGTGGTCCTGCTTGCCGCGGTCCTGCGCGACGAGTTGTTGGCCAAATCGCTGCGTCAAACCTACCTCGCCCCGCTCGACGATCAGGGCGACGCCGGCGTGGGCCTGCGAGAGACGCTGCGAGCCTATATCGACGCCGGCTTTAACGCCGCCACAGCCGCCGCGGCGCTGGGCGTCGACCGCCATACGGTCCAGCGCCGGCTGCGCAAGGCCGAGGAGGCGCTGGGCCGATTGCTTCACACCTGCCATGCCGAGATCGAGGTCGCGCTTGTGCTCGAGGAACTTGATGGCGAGCAACCCCAGTCACACCTGCGCGCCATCGGCGAGAGCTGAAAGTTCCGCATTTGACCGATAGATAGGACACTTTGGCGTCCTGGAGTCAGCTAGCGCACCACATTGGTGCAGCATGCAATGAACCTTGTCCTGTACACATAATCGTGTCAGCGAGGGAGGCGCGCTGCATCCGCAACGCGAATGTGCGGGCACCTCATTTACCCAACCGGCGAGGCATTCCATGCCAGGGTCCCCAGAAGTCGTTCAAACACGTCCGTCATCTGCGCCACCCGCTTCGGGCCGTGCGATCTCCAAGGTCGCCTGGGTGCCGCAGGAAGATCTCGAACAGGCCGAGTGGCTGGCGGCGGGCCGCCGTCTGGGGGCGATAGGACGCTGCAGCCAGTGGTGGATCGGCGACTGGGTTCGCTACGGCGCGACTCGCTGGGGCGAGAAATACGTCGAGGCGGCGAGGGTTACCGGCTATGACGTCGCCAGCCTGAGGAACATGGCCTGGGTGTCTTCGCGGTTCGATCTGTCACTACGTAGTGACAAGCTCAGCTGGAGCCATCACGTTCTGCTCGCGCCGCTGTCAGAAGAGGAGCAGCGATGCTGGATCGAGACGGCGGTCGACGAGCGGCTCTCGGTGGCCGACCTGCGGCTCGAACTGCGCGCCAGGGGTCACGGAAGCCGCGGGGAGAAGGCGGCCGTGAATAACGGGAGTCAGGGGCGGGGGGCCGAAGTTTGTCCGCATTGCGGGCACAAGCTGAGCGGATCGACCGGGTAACCGGCGGCGATTGCCTGGAGCGGCTCGAGCTGCTCTGCGACGCGGGATCGCTGGAAGCGATCCGCTCGGGCGTGGTCTCGCGCCGCCTTCGCTCCGCCCCGGCGCCCGGCGATGGCGTCGTCGCCGCGATCGGTCGGGTCAATGGGCGCCCGGTCGCTTGCTATGCCCAGGACGTCAGCTACCTCGGTGGCTCCCTGGGCGAAGCTCACGCCGACACCATCGACCGGCTGCTGCGGCTTGCTGCCCGCTCGAAGATCCCCGTGATCGGCTTCATCGAGTCGGGCGGCGCCCGAATACAGGAGGGCACCGCCGCGCTTTGCGGCTACGGTCGCGTCTTCCGCCGCAACGCACTGCTTTCCGGCGTGGTCCCGCAGATCTCGATCATCGGTGGCCTCGCCGCCGGCGGTGGTTGTTACTCGCCTGCCCTCACCGACTTCGTGGCGATGACCGAGGACGCGACGATGTTCCTCACCGGACCCGCCGTCGTCGGCGAGGTCACCGGTGAGGCGATCGGGATGCGGGAGCTGGGGGGCCCGCGCGTGCACGAGCGCAACGGCGTTTGTCATTTCGTCGTCGATAACGATCGCGCGGCCGCCGAGTTGGCGGCCCGCTTGCTCTCCTACCTGCCTCAGCACGCCGCGGCCGAGTCGCCCCGCGCGATCGGCAGGCCAGCCGCTGTCGACGATCCGGGCGCGGCGCTGCCGAGCTCGCCGCGCCGCGTCTATGACGTGCGGGCGGTCTGCGCGGGCATCGTCGATGAGGGCTCGCTGCTCGAGGTGGCGCCGCGCTGGGCGCGCAGCATCCTCACCGCCTTTGCCCGTATCGACGGCCGCGCCGTTGGAGTGGTTGCCAACCAGCCTCGCTACCTCGGCGGGATCCTCGACGCCGAGAGCGCCCAGAAGGGCGCCCGGTTCGTCGAGCGCTGCGACGCCTTCGGCCTGCCGCTCGTCGTCCTCGTCGATACGCCGGGGTTCATGCCGGGAGTCGAGCAGGAGAGCGCCGGGGTGATCCGCTTCGGGGCCACCCTGGTGCGCGCCTTTGCCCGCGCCAGCGTGCCGCGCCTGACCGTGGTCCTGCGCAAGGCCTACGGCGGCGCCTTCATCGCGATGAACTCGCGCGACCTCGGCGCCGACCTGGTGTTCGCCTGGCCGGGAGCCGAGATCGGCGTGATGAGCGCCGAGTCGGCGACGACGATCGTGCGGCGGCGAGAGCTGGCCGCGGCCTCGGACCCGGTCGGGTTGCGCCAGGCGCTGGCGAGTGCCTACGCGCGTGAGCACCTCGGCGCCGAAGTGGCCGCCGCCGAAGGCTTCGTCGACGAGGTGATCGAGCCGGGGCAGACGCGCGAGCGCCTCGCTGGCGCGCTCAGCGCGCTGGGGAGCGATGGCGGGTGACGGCGTCGCGGGGCCGCGGGTGAGCGCTGGCCTCTTCGCGGTAAGCGACCTGCACGTCGATCATGCCGAGAACCGCGAACTCGTTCAGCGCATGCAGCCGCACTGCGCGGGGGACTGGCTGATCGTCGGCGGCGACGTGGCCGACGATCACGCCGGGGCCGAGTGGGCGCTGCGCCTGCTCGGGGAGCGCTTCGCCCGCGTGATCTGGGCACCGGGAAATCACGAGCTGCTCACCTATAAGGACGATCCCCTGCAGCTGCGCGGCGAGCCTCGCTACCGCCACCTGGTAGAGCTCTGCAGGCGTATCGGCGTGCTCACGCCGGAGGATCCGTTCCCGCTCTGGGACGGCCCCGGGGGCCCCGCCGTCGTGGCGCCGCTCTTCGTCCTCTATGACTACTCCTTCGGCCGCAACGTCGCCGCGAGCAAGGAGGAGGCGCTGCGTCGTGCGCACCGGGCCGGCGTCGTCTGCGTCGACGAGTACCTGCTGTACCCCGATCCCTTCCCCAGCCGCGAGGCCTGGTGCGAAGCACGCATTGCCGAGAGCGAACGCCGGTTGGCGGCGCTCGACCCGTCGCTGCCGACCGTGCTGGTGAACCACTTTCCGCTGCTGGCTGAGCCCACACAGGCGTTGCGCCATCCCGAGTTCGCACAGTGGTGCGGAACCGAGAGGACCGCCGACTGGCACCTTCGCTTCCGCGCCAAGGCCGTCGTCTACGGGCACCTTCACATCCCGCGCACGACCTTCCACGACGGTGTCCGCTTCGAGGAGGTCTCGCTCGGTTACCCGCGCGAGCGCAGGCGCTGGCCGGGGTGGCGGGCGGGGCCGCGGGCGATCCTGCCAGGAGCCCTGAATGCTTGAGCGCATCCTGCCTAGCGGCACGGCGGTGGTCTCCACCACCGGGGAGCTCGGCGCCGAGCTCTTCCCGGAGGAGGAGGCAGCCGTCGGCCATTCCGTCGAGAAGCGCCGACGCGAGTTCGTCACCGCCCGAGCCTGCGCTCGCCGGGCGCTGTCGCAGCTTGGCTACCCGGCGCAGCCGATACCGAGCGGAGCCCGGGGGGAGCCGGTCTGGCCGACGGGGATCGTCGGCAGCATCACCCACTGCGCCGGCTATCGAGCTTGCGCCGTTGCCCCGGCGACCGAACTGCTCGCGCTCGGGGTCGATGCGGAGGTGGACGATCCCCTCCCGGAGCGCCTGATCGGCGACATCGCCCTGCCCGAGGAGCGGCGCTGGATCGAGGCGGCGGCAGCGGCGGACCCAGGTATCAGCTGGGACCGGCTGCTCTTCAGCATCAAGGAGTCGATCTACAAGGCCTGGTTCCCGCTGGCGAGGAGCTGGCTCGGCTTCGAGGACGCCAGCGTCGCGATCGATCGCGACCGGGGCACCTTCTCCGCCAGCCTCCTCGTTCCCGGTCCGACACTGGGGGGGCGCCACCTCGACGGCTTCTCGGGCCGCTGGCTCGCCGCGGACCGGCTGCTCCTCAGCGCTATAGCCGTCCCCGCAAACGGCGCGCAAATGGAGGGGTTTTGACTTTTTGGGTCCCTGAGTTCGGCGTACTACGCTGTTTTCCGCTGCACCTGCGACTCGGCTAGGGAGGGGAAATTTTGACCAGGGCCTCTGGGATGGCTCTCTGATTGCGGCGGCCGGAATCGGTTGCCGCCTGCCTGGGGCGTGCGGTCCCCGGGGCTTTCGAGGGATGCGGGGTTCCGTGCGAGGGCAAAATGGGTCGATCCAGAAAAAATAATCTGAGCGGTGGCTCCCGAGGGCCAGGCGACCTGGCCGAAGGCGTCCGCCGAGCGGGGCGGCCTTCCGTCTTCGTCTTCCCCGGCCAGGGCGGTCAGTGGCCCGGGATGGCGGGCGACCTGCTCGCCTCCTCGCCGGCGTTCGCAAAGCACCTGGACGCCTGCGAGCAGGCGCTCGAGCCTTTCGTCGACTGGTCTCTGACGGAGGTCCTGCGCGACGGGGGGGGCGGGTCGCTCGAGCGGCTCGACGTCGTTCAACCCACCCTCATGATGTTGACGATCGCCCTGGCGAGGCTGTGGCGGGATTGTGGGGTGGAGCCGGCAGCGGTCTTGGGCCAGTCCCAGGGCGAGATCGCCGCCGCCCACATCGCCGGCGGGCTCTGCCTCGATGATGCGGCGCGGATCGGCGCACTGCACAGCAAGCTCTCGCTGCCGCTCATAGGCCGAGGTGGGATGGTCGCGGTGAACATGCCGGTCGCCGAGACCCGGTTGCGCTTGGCGGACCTGGGCGAGCGCGTCTCGCTCGCCGGCATCAACGGGCCGTCATCGGTGGTGGTCTCGGGCGATTCGGCTGCGCTCGACGAGTTGCTGGGGGAGTTCGCGTCCGCGGGCATCGGCGCCCATCGCATCGCCGTCGACTACGCCGCTCACTCCGTCCAGATCGAGGCCTTGCGAAGCGACCTCCTGGAGGCGTTCGGCCCGATCTCACCGCGCTCTGGAGAGATCCCGTTCCACTCCACCGTGACCGGAGAGGCGATCGATACAAAGCATCTTGGCCCTGAGTACTGGTACCGCAACCTGCGCGGGACGGTCCAGCTCGATCCGGTCATTCGCGAGCTGCTCGGGCGGGGCCCGCAGGTCTTCATCGAGATCGGCCCCCACCCGGTTCTCGCTTTCGGCCTCGAGGAAACCATCGACGCGGTCCTTGGCGACGGAGCCAACGGCGCCGCCGTGGTCGGGACTCTGCGGCGGGGCGACGGCGGTCCGGATCGTTTCGCAAAGTCATTGGCGCAGTCCCACCTCGCCGGCGTGCGCGTCGACTGGTCCGCGGCCGGGCAGGTCGGCCTGCCGACCTTTTCTGTCGAGCCCACACCGCCCACGGGCGAGCAAGCGGGCGGCACGGGCGCGGAGGATCGGCGCGGCACGCTGGCCAGCACGCTGGCGGCCCTGTCCAAACTCGAGCAGGAGGCCCACGTGCTCGGGCTCGTTCGTGCCGAGACGGCGTCGGTGCTGGGGTACGCCGCCGCGGAGGACGTCGACCCCACCAGGGCCTTCAAGGAGCTCGGCTTCGACTCGCTCGCCGCGGTCGATCTGCGCAACCGGCTTCGCGAGGCGACCGGCCTGCGATTGCCCACCGCGGTGGTCTTCAACCATCCGACCCCCGGTGCCCTGGCGGTCTTTCTGCACGGGCAGGCGACCGGCGGCCCCGCTGTGGCCGCGAGCACGGTCGCGGCGGCAGTCCTCGCCGAGGAGCCAATCGCGATCGTCGGAATTGCCTGCCGTTACCCGGGAGGAGCTGCCTCGCCCGAGCGGCTCTGGCGCCTGCTGGCCGAAGGCCGCGACGCGATCTCCGGGTTTCCGGACGACCGCGGCTGGGACCTAAAGCGCCTCTACGACTCGGAGGGTCCCGACGCCGACCACACCCGCGAAGGCGGCTTCATCGCCGATGCCGCGGATTTCGATAGTGGCTTCTTCGGCATCTCCCCCCGCGAGGCACTCGCCACCGATCCTCAGCAGCGGCTTCTGCTGGAAGCCTCCTGGGAGGCGCTGGAAGATGGAGGTCTCGATCCCTTTTCGCTGCGTGGGTCCTCGACCGGGATCTTCGCCGGCGTCAGCTCTTCGGATTACGCCGCAAGCATGGGCACGCCGGGAGAGGAGCTGGATGGCTACCGCCTCACCGGCGGCTTGGCCAGCGTCATCTCGGGCCGCGTCGCCTACACGCTCGGCCTCGAGGGCCCGGCGATCACTGTCGACACCGCCTGCTCGTCCTCGCTGGTGACGCTGCATCTGGCTTCGCAGGCGCTGCGAGCGGGGGAGTGCTCACTCGCCCTCGCGGGCGGTGTCACCATCCTCTCGACCCCAACCGTCTTCACCGAGTTCGCCCGCCAGCGCGGCCTCGCCCCCGACGGGCGCTGCAAGGCCTTCGCCGAGGCGGCCGACGGGGTCGGCTTCGCCGAGGGGGTCGGCGTTCTCGCCCTGGAGCGCCTCTCAGAGGCCCAGGCCAAGGGCCATAACGTCCTCGCGATGATCCGCGGCTCCGCGGTCAACCAGGACGGCGCCTCCAACGGCCTCACCGCCCCCAACGGCCCCG
>JAWVFJ010000026.1:0-65213 GCA_033856275.1 Solirubrobacterales bacterium | reverse complement strand
TTCCGGCAGCGAGCGCAGCCGCAGCAGGCCGCGTCCGCCGCGCACCATGAAGACCTCGGGCTCCCCGTCGCGCAGCAGGAGGTAGGCGCCGGGGGTGCGGCCGGGGCGCCGCCCGCCCTCGAGTTTCGGCCACGGCAGGGACGCGCCGTAGGGGTTGGCGGGATCGGTCGCCGCCAGCACCAGGTACTCGCCCTTGGCTTCGGGCAGGGACCGCAGGCGCTCGACCGCGCCGGGGAGCGCGAACTGCGCGCCGCCGAGCCCCTCGACGAAGTAGCCGCGCCGCGCCGTCCCCAGCAGCTCGAGGTTGCCGAGCTCCGAGTAGAGGGTCGAGAAGCCGCCGGGGACGCCCTCGGCGAGGACCGTCTCCCGGGTGACGATCCCGTAGCGCTCCATCATCAGCTCCGCCTGGGCGCGCAGGCGCGCGCCGGGCCCGGGGGCGCCGGCGAAGATCGGCCCGGTTAGGGACCACCGCCCCTGCACGGCGGCGCCCGCGGTCGAGCGGCGGCGGGAGAAACGGCGCCCCGCCCGCTGGGCGTTCGGCACCGCCCGCAGGCGCGGCGCCCGCAGCGGCGAGAAGGCGTCGTTGGTCACCTCGCCCGCCCAGGCGAGGTCCCAGAGCGCGTTGTGGAGCTCCTCGGCCGGGTGGGCGATGTCGGCGACGAGGTCGAGCCAGAAGGACGGCCCGGCGGCCAGCCGCTCGCGGATCGCGTCGGCGACCTCCCCCTGCGGGATCTCCAGCTTGCCGTTGGCGGGCGGCGGCCCGGCGAGGCGCACGTCCTCGCGGAAGTAGAGCGCGACACGGCCGTCGCTGCGCCCGAGGCTGCCGGCGCCGATCCAGATCACCTCGCCGCTGGTGCAGAGCTGGTCGAGCCAGTTCTGCGAATAGGCGCCGAGGCGCCGCGGCAGCACGTCGGTCTCCCAGACTTTCGGCGTCAGCGCGACGCCCTGCAGCGGCACCAGCGCCTCGCGCAGGCGGTCGGGGCCGGCGCCGGCCGCGCGATGGGCATCGACGTTCTGCCAGCTCGGCAGGAAACGGGCAAAGCGGTCGCGGCCAGCCGGCTCGACCTCGCGCCGCAGGTGGGCCAGGCTGGAGCGCCGCACGCGGCGCAGCACGTCGGCGTCGCACCACTCCCGCTCGCTGCCACCAGGCAGCAGCTCGCCGCGAACGAGCACGCCGGAGCGCTCCAGCTCGCGAAGGGCGGGGGTCGGATCGACTCCGTAGCGCGATGCCAGTTGCACGGTCGGGAACGGGCCGTGGGTGCGTGCGTAGCGGCGCACCAGGGTGACGAGCGGGTTCGGGTGCTCTTCGAGGAAGCTCTCCGGCAAGCCGGCCGGAGGCGGCACTCCCAGCGCGTCGCGAAAGACGCCGGCATCCTCGGCTGCGATGTAGCGCTCCTCGCCGTTGATCCGCACCAGCGCGGCGCGGCGCTCGTCGACCAGCTTCTCCAGCATCGATGCGGCCGAGTAGCCCTCGGCGACGCGTTCCTCGCACTCGGTAGCAGTCAGATCGCCGACGTTGCGCAGTACCTGCTGCAGGGCGTCGCGATCGCCTGCCCGTCCCGCCTCGGTCCGGTGCTGGAGTTGGGCCTCTACCTCCTCCAGCGCCTCCGGATCAATCAGCTCGCGCAGCTCCTCCTGGCCGAGCAGCTCACGCAGGAGATCACGGTCGAGCGCCAGCGCCGCCGCGCGCCGCTCGGCGTTCGGGGTATCCCCCTCATACATGTAGGTGGCGACGTAGTCGAAGAGCAGCGAGGAGGCGAAGGGCGAAGCGGTCGGCGTCTCGACCTCGACCAGGCTGATGCGGCGCGAGTGCAGGTCGCGCAGCAGCTCGGCGAGGGACGGAAGGTCGAGTACGTCGCGCAGCACCTCCCGGTATGTCTCCAGCACGACCGGGAAGCGGGGGAAGTCACGCGCCACCTCGAGCAGGCTCTGCGACTTCAGCCGCTGCTGCCAGAGCGGCGTTCGCTTGCCCGGATAGGCACGGGGAAGGAGTAGCGAGCGGGCGGCGTTCTCGCGGAAGTGGGAGCCGAAAAGCGCGGAGCCGGCAAGCTCGCCGACGACGAGGTCCTCGATCTCGTCGGGCTCGATCAGGACGAGGTCGGCCGGCGGCGGCTCGTCGGCATCGGGGAGGTGGATGACGATGCCGTCGTCGGACCAGATCGCGTCGGCCTCGAGGTCGCGCTCGGCGCGGATCTTGGCCGCGAGCGCCAGGCCCCAGGCAGCGTGGACCCGGCCCCCGTAGGGCGAGAGGATGCAGAGGCGCCAGTCGCCGATCTCATCGCGGAAGCGCTCGACCACGATCGTCTCGTCGGAAGGGACAACACGTGTCGCGGTTTGCTGCTCGCGCAGGTAGGCGACCAGGTTCTCGGCGGCGCGGCGGTCGAGGTCGTACTCGGCCGCCAGCTCCTTGGGCTCGCGCGAGACCGCCTCGCGGGCGAAGGCGCCGATCGCCTTGCCCAGCTCGGCGGGGCGGCCGATTCCGTCTCCCTTCCAGAAGGGAACGGCGCCTGGGACTCCGGGTGCCGGGGTGACGATGACGCGGTCGCGGGTGATCTCCTCGATGCGCCAGGTGGTGGCACCGAGCAGGAAAGTCTGGCCCGGGCGGGCCTCGTAGACCATCTCCTCGTCGAGCTCGCCGACTCGCCGGCCGTCGGGCAGGTGAACGCCGTAGAGGCCGCGGTCGGGGATCGTGCCGGCGTTGGTGACGACAAGCGAGCGGGCGCCTTTGCGGCCGTGCATTGTCCCGGCGGTGCGGTCCCAGACGATGCGCGGGCGCAGCTCGGCGAAGCGATCGGAGGGATAGCGGCCGTCGAGCATGTCGAGGACGTTCTCCAGCTGCTCACGCGATAGCTCGTGGAAGGGCTGCGAGGCGGTGACGAGGCGCTCGACCTCGTCGATCTCCCACTCGTCGAGGGCGGCCATCGCGACGAGCTGCTGGGCGAGCACGTCGAGTGGATTCTGCGGGATCACCGTCTCCTCGATCGCCCCTTCGCGCATGCGCTTGGCGACGACGGTGCACTCGAGCAGATCGGCGCGGAACTTGGGGAAGATCCGTCCCCGGGACACCTCCCCCAACGAGTGCCCGGCCCGACCCACGCGCTGCAAGCCCCGACTCACCGACTTCGGCGACTCGACCTGAATCACTAGGTCCACCGCCCCCATGTCGATCCCCAACTCGAGACTGGAAGTTGCGACCAGACACGGCAGCTGCCCCGACTTCAGCAGCTCCTCGACCACGGTGCGCTCCTCGTGTGAGAGCGATCCATGGTGCGCTCGGGCTATCTCCTCGAGACCAGAGTCAATGCCCGCGGCGTTTTCCTGTGGCGAAGCCGAGTTCCCAGCGTGCTCGGTCGCTGGGAGTTCCTGCTCGGGTTTGTCGGCATGCAGCTCGTTGAGGCGCTTTGCCAGGCGCTCTGATGCGCGGCGGTTGTTGACGAAGATGATCGTGGAGGTGTGTTCGCGGACCAGCTTCAGTAGCTCGGGATAGATCGCGGGCCAGATCGAGCGGACGTGGGCCAGGGGCTCGCCATCCGTGGGGTTGCCGTCTTCGCTGGGGAAAGCTGGAGCCCCGGGTTCGGCCATGTCCTCAACCGGGACGACGATCTCCAGGTCGAGCTCCTTGGCAATCCCGGCGTCGACGATCTTGCACTCGCGCTTCGGACCCACCAGGAACTGAGCGATCCGCTCCAACGGCCGCTGCGTTGCAGACAGACCGATCCGTTGAAGGGACGCGGGGGAGGACTCGGCGGAGCCTCCCCGCTGTTGCTCCGATGAGTCCTCCCCCGCGGCCCTAACCAAGTGCTCGAGTCTCTCCAGCGTCAGCGCCAGATGAGACCCCCGCTTGCTCTGGGCCACCGCGTGGATCTCGTCGACGATGACCGCCTCTGCGGTGGCGAAGATCTCGCGGACCCCGGAGGAGAGCATCAGGTAGAGCGACTCGGGGGTAGTGATGAGGATGTCGGGGGGAGTTTTTTGCATCGCCCGGCGCTCTTTTTGTGGCGTGTCGCCGGTGCGCAGGCCAACCGAGATATCGGCGCCAATGCCGCGCAGCGGCGCACGCAGGTTGCGCTCGATGTCGTAAGAGAGCGCCTTCAGGGGCGATACGTAGACGAGGCGGACGCCGTTGCCGCGATCGGACTCGCGCGAGAGCTTGTCGATGCCCCAGAGGAAGCTGGCGAGCGTCTTGCCCGAACCCGTAGGGGCGCAGATCAGCGTGTTGGCGCCGCTGGAGATCGCCTCCCAGCCGCCGACCTGGGCCGGGGTCGGTCCCTCGAAGGATGCCTCGAACCAGCGCCTGACTGGGGCACTGAACGGCGCTAGCGGGTCAGATGCCTGGGTGGGCCCCCGCAAGGCGGCGCGAGCAGCAGGTGAACCTAGTTCTTCGCTCTTCTTCGCATCGGTGGCCAACCCACTGATCTTACGCGCCCGCTATCGCTAGGCGCTGATCAACCGGGACTGCCGCCGGCGAACTTGACGTAGGCAAACCAGGACTTCTTAGCCACGAAGCCGCTGCCGAAGAGGCCCGAGCCACCACAGAAATTGCAGCTTCCGCGCTGGTCGTCGACCGAGAACCAGTAGATCCGCCGCAGCTTCCATTTCACCTGCTTTTGGACGAAGAGGTTGAAAGCCCCTTTGAGCTGCGTGACCTGCCCCTTCGTCCCTTTGGCGAAGGAGTCACCTGCGGATTTCGGTTCCGAGCTCCAGCCAATCTCAGTGATCCAGAGGCCCTTGCCGGCATCGTGGTTCTCTTTGAGCACGAGCCGGAAGGCTTCGATATCCGGGGTCAGTTGCTGGTAGTTCGCCGTGTAGGGATGCAGGGCGACGCCGCTGAACTTGCTCTTGACCCCCGGCGTCGTCTTGTAGACGCCTTCGAGGAAGTCGGTGGCGAAGTAGGCCTGTGGCGGTTTGCTCTTGAACTGCGCCTCCCTAGGCTGGGCAAACATGCCGCCGAGGATCAGCTTGGCGCCGGGGTCGATGCTTTTGATCGCCGTATAGGAGACATTGATGAGTTTGCCGTAGTCGGACGGGCTGGGCCGCACGACGAAGTACTTGAAGTTCTCCTCGTTCCAGATCTGCCAGGTGCGGATTGGGCTTTCCGGCAGTCCCGGGTTTGCCGTCCAGAAAGTGCCTCCAGGGCCGTAGCGGCCAACCGCCAGCTTGAGGAAGTTGGCCCACGCGGTGCGCTGGGCACCCGTCTTCACCGGCAGTGTCCGCGGTGCCTTTGAGCGGCCACCCGAACCGGGGACCGTGGCGAGCGTAACCGCCCACGAGGGCGCGTCATAGACGAAGGGCAGCACATCGAGGCCAGCCGAGACGGCACCGGTGACGAGCGCGTCGACGTTGGAGAAATTGGCTTCGGTGCCGGCGGAGGGCTGAACCGAACTCCACGGGATCGGAATCCGCACGCTGTCGACTCCGCCAGCGCGCAGGCGCTGGAACTGTTCGCCGGTTGGCGTTGCCTGCGGCGACACTCCCCAGAAATCGCCTGGGATCGCTGACGCGGCCGAAGCCATCGATGCAAGGCCGACGACGGAGACCGTAAGGGCGGCTATCCAGGTACGCGCTCGCCCATGTAGGCGCTTCCGCTCTTGAGCCACGATCAGTTTGCCTCGGGGGAGGCTGTCGCGGTAGGCCCACGGCGCTGGCGCCGCTGCCTGACCATCACAGCAGCCACAGAAATGGCGGCGAAAACAGCGATCGCGATCAAAATCGGCACCAGCGGAGAGGAACCGCCACCGTCGGTGGACTTCGAAGTCGGGACGCTCTGATTGCCGGGATGCATGGCTTTCTCAGCCCCACCTTTGGCGCTGGTGCCTGGGCTACTCTGCCCGGTGTTGCCACCACCCTGGCCCGGGGCGACCGCCCCTTCTTTCGGAGATGAACCTTCTTCAGACCTACCAGCTTCCTTCGAGCCCGGCGAATGGGACGGTTCCGCTCCGCCGCCGTTGCCGGTATTCGAAGCCTTCGCCGGGGTTTGCGGATGGTGGTGCGTGGGAGTGTTTCCGCCTTCGGCCTTCGGGATAGCGTCCGTGTACTGGACACAGCTCGAGCTCGTGCATTCAGCCTGAGCGAGCACGGGGAAGCAAGCCAATGCCAGAGCAATCACTGACATCAACGCGGCGAGGTGGCCCAGCTTTGGGGCCGGGCGATGGCGCTTCCCGACGTTCATCGCGCGCAAGGTTAGACCAAACGGCGGCGTTGCTTGCGCCAGTTGCTCTGATCGGCGCCCTGGCCCTGGCTGGAGGCGGCTTCGACGTGAGCGGACGTCACATAGCCGGACTCGCCGTGTGGCTGGTCGTTGTGGGCCTGCTGGTTTTTGGCGCCGGCTCCACTGTGAAGCCAGAGCGACCGCTGTACTGGGCAGGCGGACTGATCGTCTGTCTGTCGCTTCTCTGTGCAATCTCATCCCTCTGGTCGGGGTCGGTTGAGCTGAGCGTGATCGAGGCGGACCGGGTTGCGGTCTACCTCGGTTTCTTCCTTGCCGCGTTCCTTATCGCCCAAACCGACGAAAGGCGCCAACGTTTCGCTGAAGGCCTTGCAGTTGCGGTTGTTCTTGTCGCCGTGCTCGGGCTCGGCAGCCGCCTGCTGCCGCACGTATTCAATATCGCCAACTCGCTTGGCAGCGGTCCTCGCCTCGACTACCCGCTCGGCTACTGGAACGCAAACGGCGCGCTTTTCGGCATCGGGGTTGCCCTTCTCCTCTGGACCAGCAGGCGTGCCGCCTGGTCGGCCATGCGCTGGCTTTCGGTCGCTGCGATCCCGATCTGCCTGCTGGGCCTCTACTTCACATACTCGCGCGGCGGCCTGCTCGCCCTGGTGATCGCCTGCACTTGTCTGATCGCGCTCTCCCACGACCGGCTCTGGCTCTTTGCCACCCTTGCGATCGGCGGCCTCGGAGCGCTGCCAGCGGTGCTGGCGGTACAGGCGCGGCACAGCCTCGCCGACAACCTCGGCAACCAGGCGAATATCGACCAAGGCGTCACCGTGCTCTTGATCCTGCTCGCAGGCATCGTCCTCTCGCTGGTCCTCTTCGCGGCGCTGCGCTGGGAGGAGCGTCGGGAGGGCCTGCTGAGCGGCCGGGCCCTGGCAATCTCCCGCAATCCGTGGGTCCTGAAGGGGATCGCGCTGGCGGCGGCGCTGCTGGCGATTGCCGTGGTGGCTGCCGTGGGTGGTCGGGCCTGGGACCAGTTCTCAAGCCCCGACATCAAGTTCCCTAGTAACCCGCAGGAACATTTCGCCGACCTCTCGGGTGCGGGACGCCACGATTTCTACAAGGTCGCTATCGAAGCCTTCGACGAAAAGCCGCTCCTCGGCCATGGGGCGGGCACCTATCAATTCTCTTGGGAGCAGCTGCGTTCAATCGAACTGCCCGTTCACGATGCGCACTCGCTCTATCTCGAGTCCTTTGCTGAGCTTGGCGTGGTGGGCGGCCTCCTCGTGCTGGGCCTGGTCGGTTGGTTGCTCTGGTGCGCCTTCGCTGCCTGGCGCAACGCTCCCGAGCCGCAGCGCGACCGCTATGCCGCCCTGCTCGCCGCGATGCTGGCCTTCGCGGTCGGCGCGGCCTTCGACTGGTTCTGGGAGATGGCTGGGTTCGGAGCGGTTTTCTTTCTCGCCGCTGGCGTCGTCGTCGCTGCACGTTGCGATCAGATCGCCGCCAATCCTCGCCGCCAGGGGGCTTCGAAAGCCGAGGGCCGACGCTTCGGGCTGACCGTTACCGCTGTAGTCCTGGCTTGGATTTCCGCGATCGCTTTGGTCGGGCCGCTGCTGGTCGAACGAGAGATCAATGCCAGTCAAAGTGCCACAGCCACGGAAGACTTCGGCGCCGCCGTCGACCATGCCGAAACCGCTCGCTCGATCGAGCCCTGGGCCGCCTCGCCCTACGTGCAGCTCGGCCTGCTCGCCGAGCGCCAGGGCGATTACCCCGCCGCCGTCGAACACTTCGGCCATGCGATCGAACGGGAGGACCGCAACTGGCAGTGGTACTACCTGCTCTCGCGAGTAGAGCATGAGACGGAAGAAGGTGCCGCCGCGAAGACGGATCTCGAAAAGGCGCGCGAACTCAACCCCCAGGCCGAATGCCTGCGCGGGGAATGGACATGCTGATGAATGAGAGGGCCACAGGCGAGGCACGGAGCGCCACGGCAATCCCGACCGCCCTCGACTCGGCCCCCCGTGCCCCGACCGAGATGGCGAGCCGGCTGGGGCTAACCGGGCCGAGCGGCTCGCGCCGGCGCGGCGCCATGCTGCGACGCCTGCTCGCAGCCGGCGACTGGGTGGCGATTTTCGCGGCCCTCTGCGTTGCCACAGCCGTTACGTCGACCACGGACGTGGCCAAGCTTTTCTGGGCTGTCCTCTTCACACCCGCCTGGCTGCTCGTGCTGAAGCTGCACGGCCTCTACGACAACGATCACCGTCGCATCCGCCACAGCACACTCGACGAGTTGCCTTCGCTCATCTCCGCCAGCGCCCTCGGCACGATCGTGCTCGACGGCCTTTTGTGGCTGAGTCCAGCCGGCCCCCTCTCGGCGAAGAGCGCGATCATCGTCGGGATCGGCGCCGTCCTGGCCTGCTTCGTGGCCCGCGCGGTTCTGCGCTTCGCCTGGCAACGCGTGACCGGCGTAGCGATCGGCCTCGTGATCGGTCCAGCCAACTTGTCCGATGTGGTCGCCCGGCGAATCGCCACCCATCCGGAGGCACGCCTGCGATTGGTCGGCTATCTCTCAGCGCCGCGGGACAAGGACCACCGTGCCGCGCTGCCGCGGCTGGGCTCGATCGAAGAGATCTCGCGGGTGGCTCGGGAGCACAACGTCGAGCGCGTCGTCGTCGCCGAGCAGGAGATGGGCGAGCGTGACGTCGAGCACCTGATCGAGGAGTGCAAGGCGGCGGGCCTCGGCCTCACCTTCCTGCCCAAGCACTACGGGCTGCTGGGCCCCGGCATCGAGCTCAACAGACTGGCCGAGCTTCCGGTGCTCGACTTCCGCTTCTCCGACCCGCCGCGCTCGACCCTGGCCTTGAAGCGCGGCCTGGACTTGCTCATCTCGGGTTTGATGCTGACGATCCTCTCGCCGCTGCTGGTCGCGATCGCGCTCTTCATCGTGCTCGACTCCGGCACGCCGGTCTTCTTCCGCCAGAAACGCGCCGGCAAGAACGGCGTACCGTTCACGATGTTGAAGTTCCGCACCATGGTCGCCGACGCCGAGGAGAAGCTGGGGGAGTTGGTCGACCTGGAGAAGCTCGACGAGCCCGCCTTCAAGATCCGCGACGACCCGCGCATCACCCGCGCGGGCAGGTTCCTGCGACGGACCAGCCTCGATGAGCTGCCGCAGCTGATCAACGTGCTCAAGGGCGACATGTCGCTGGTCGGGCCACGACCCGAGGAGGAGGCGGTTGTCGCCCTCTATGACGAGCGCCAGCGGGCGAGACTCGCAGTGAAGCCGGGTCTGACCGGGCCGATGCAGGTCTACGGCCGCGGCGACCTCACCTTCGAGGAGCGGCTGGCGATGGAGCGCGACTACCTCGACAACCTTTCCGTCGCCGGCGACCTGGCGATCTTGTTGCGCACGCCGCGGGCAATCGTCCGCGGCGAAGGCGCCTACTAGAGAATCCAGCAATGTCCGTCCCGCTCGACCTAGAGGTGGTCATTGTCAGCCATGGTGCCGAAGAGCTGCTACGCCGCTGCCTGCGCTCGCTCGAGGAGCACCCGGCAAAGGGAACGATGCGGGTGACCGTGGTCGACAGCGGCAGCACCGACTCGACTCCCGACATGGTCGAGCGTGAGTTCCCTGTCGTTCGGCTGATCCGTCGGGAGAACATCGGCTTCTCAGCAGCCAACAACGTCGTGCTGCGTGAGGACGAGGCGGGCGCCGTGCTCTTGCTCAATCCAGACACCGAGGTCTACGCGGGCACGCTCGATGCCGCCTTGGCGCGGCTGCGCTCCGACGAGCGGATCGGCATGGTCGGCTGCAAGCTGGTGACCGAGTCGGGCGAGTTGGACCACGCCTGCAAGCGCTCCTTTCCCACCCCGCTCAGCGCCCTGGCCCACTTCACAGGCCTGGGCCGCAATAACGGTGCCGGGGAGGCGCTGAGCCAGTACCGGGCGACCCATCTCGGCGATGACGACGCCGGCGAGGTCGATGCCGTCAACGGCGCCTTCATGCTCTGTCGCGCCGACGCGGTGCGCGAGGTCGGCCTGCTCGACGAGGGCTACTGGCTCTACATGGAGGACCTCGACTGGTGCCGGCGCTTCTGGCAAGCCGGCTGGAAGGTCTTCTACGAGCCAGCCGGGGTGGCCCTGCACGTCAAGGGCGGCTCCAGCGGCAAGCGCCGTGCGCCAAAACAGGAGATCGCCTTCCACCGCGGCATGGGCCGCTTCTACCGCCACTTTGATGCCCCCGAGCACAACCCAATCGTCAATGCAGCCGTCTACGCCGGCATCGGCGCCAAGCTCGCCGTCAGTCTCGGCATCACCAAGGCCTCGCAGCTCAGGAAGCGGTCAACACCGTAATCGGCGTCGCGGCGCCGGCGGCTTTGGCAAGGCGACTGTCGAGAGTCAGAAGTGGGATTTCAAGCCGCTCGGCAAGCGCTACGTAGAGACCGTCGTAGAAGCTGAGGTTGTGCCGCAGGGCCCATGCCCTGTCGAGCAGCTCCGAGTGAGCGATTCGGCGCAGGGGAAAGCGGGCGAGGTCAAATAGAGCCGCACGGGCGTCATTCGCCTGCAACTGATCAGCCCCTACTCGTCGACGCAGAGAATGGCCCACCTCGGCGTCAATCAAGTAAGGCGCCCAGAGCGAGCCACGCACGCCGTTCTCCGAGAGCTGCGCTTCCGCCCAGCGCGCGTGCTCGGCTCCGGCAAGGACGGTGACGAGGACCGATGCGTCTACGACTGGCACAGACGACTAGTCCTGGCGAGCTTCACGAAGGTCGGCCACGATCTCCTCGGTGGAGATCGAGGACGAACCGCGCGCGCGGGCACGGGCACCGATTTCTTCGATCGATGCCTGCTTGGCGAGCCCTTCGAGGTCCCGCTTGATGTAGTCGGAAAGCGAGAGGCCCTCCGCGGCGGCGCGCACCTTGAGGATCCTGTGGATGTCATCGGGCACGTTTCGGATCTGGATCATCTTGGACATGTGACTCACATTAGGCCATGTGGCGGACATGTCGATCAGGGTGGGATGGGTCATGCACAGAGCTTGGCGAGTCCAGACCGACACGTGGTGCGCAGAGAGTGCCCATCGGCGGGCAACATCGTTACAAGAGACGCGCAGTTAAAAAGGGAGGGTCTCGCCGACTTCGGCGAGGGTAGGTGCGGTCTTGTCGCGCTCTGATAGCAACGGGTCCTCGACGGGCCACCCGACGCCGATGGCGGGGTCGTCCCAAGCGATGCCGGACTCGGTGGCGGGGTCATAGGTGCTGGAGCAGAGATAGGTGACGTCGGCCGTCTCGCTCAGCACCGCAAAGCCATGGCCGAAGCCGACCGGGACGAAGAGCTGGCGGTGAGCCTCGTCGTCCAGCTCATACCCCTCCCACTGGCCGTAGGTGGATGAGCCGCGGCGCAGGTCGACGGCGACGTCGAAGATCTTGCCGTGCGGACAGCGGACCAGCTTCGCCTGGCCGGGCTCGGTCTGGAAGTGCAGGCCGCGCAGGGTGCCCTGGGAGGAGCGCGAGTGGTTGTGCTGGACGAACTCGACCTCGACGCCGTGCTCTGCCCAGAGGTCGCGGCGGTAGGTCTCGACCATGAAACCGCGTGCGTCACCGTGGACGGCCGGCTCGAGCAGGACGACCCCGTCGAGCTTGGTGGGCAAACGCTCCAGCATCAACCGAGAGTCTTGCCGTACTGCTTCTCGTAGTACTCGCGGTACTCGCCGGAGCGAATTGGCCTCCACCAGTCCTCGTTCTCGCGGTACCACTGCACGGTGCGCTCGAGGCCCTCGGCAAAGCGCACCTGTGCCTCCCAGCCGAGCTGCTCGCGGATCTTGTCGCTGCCCAGCGAGTAGCGGCGATCGTGGCCCGGGCGGTCCTTGACGTACTCGATCAGCGACTCGCTGCCGCCGGTCAACTCGATCACCCGCTTGACCACCTCGATGTTCTCGCACTCGTCGGGGCCACCGACGTTGTAAGCCTCGCCGGGGCGGCCCTTCTCCAGCACCGTGTGGATACCCCGGCAGAAGTCCTCGACGTAGAGCCAGTTGCGGACCTGGCGTCCGTCGCCATAGACGGGCAGGGAGTCGCCGTGCACCGCGTTCAGAACCATCAGCGGGATCAGCTTCTCCGGGTACTGGCGCGGGCCGTAGTTATTGGAGCCGCGACAGATCACCGCCTCCGTGCCGTAGGTGTGGAAGTGGGCGGCGACGAGCAGGTCCCCGGCGGCCTTGGTCGCCGAATAGGGGGAAGAGGGATCGAGCGGCGAGGACTCGGTGAAGGAGCCCGAATCGATCGATCCGTAGACCTCATCGGTGGAGACCTGCAGGTAGCGGCTGACGCCCAGTTCGCGGGCGGCATCGAGCAACGTGCCGGTGCCGATCACGTGGGTGCGGGCGAAAGCGTCCTGGTCGTCGATCGAGCGGTCGACGTGGGACTCGGCGGCGAAGTTGACTACCGCGTCGCAGCCCTCCATCGCCTCGCGCACCGCTGACGGATCCTCGATCGCGCCAACGACGAGATCGGTTCCCTCCGGCAGGTTCTCGCGCCGGCCCGCATAAGTGAGCTTGTCGAGCGCGCGCACCTGGTGTTCGCCGGAAACGAGGCGCACATAGGTCGAGCCGATGAAGCCGGCGGCCCCGGTGACGAGCAGCTTCATGCGGCCGCCTCTTGCTCGGCCGAGCGCTGGGAGAGGTAGGCAGAGAGGCCGTCGCGCCAGGGCGGCAGCGTGATTGCGTGCTCGCGCTGGCTGTCCAGCGCCGAGTACGGGGGTCGTGGTGCGGGACGTCCGAGCATGTCGGTGGTGGCGGAAAGGACCAGACACTCGACTTTGGCCTGGTCGAAGATCTCGCGGGCGAAGTCGTACCAGGAACACGCTCCGCCGGCGGCCATGTGGTGGATGCCGAACTCGATCCCCTCGATCAAGCGGACGATGCCGTAGGCAAGGTGCCAGGTATAGGTCGGCGAGCCGACCTGGTCGCGCACGACCAGGACCTCGTTCTGGGTCGCGGCGAGCCGCAGCATCGTCTCGACGAAGTTGGAGCCGCCGATGCCGAAGAGCCAGGAGGAGCGAACGACGAAGTGGCGCTTGTTGGCTGCCGCGGTGGCCTCCTCGCCGGCGAGCTTGCCGCGGCCATAGGCCGAGAGCGGCGCGGTCTGGTCGGTCTCGACGTAGGGGGCGCCCTTGGCGCCGTCGAAGACGTAGTCGCTGGAGACGTAGACGACGCTGGCACCGACAGCGGCGGCAGCGTCAGCGACGTCGCCGGCGGCCCGGCCGTTGACCGCGGTCGCCGCCTCCTCAGCCTCCTCGGCACCGTCTACGTCGGTCCAGGCGGCGCAGTTGATCACCACGTCGGGCCGCTCCAGCTCGAACTTCGCCGAGACCGCGGCGGCGTTTGAGACATCGAGCTCGGTATGGCCGAAGCCGACGACGTCGTGGCCGGCGTTGCCGGCGGCCAGCACTACGTCCCGGCCGAGCATGCCGCCGGCACCTGTAATGAGGACCTTCATCGCCGTACGCCCATCAGATGATCTTGATCTCAGACTTGTCGCCGACCAGCATGCGCAGCGTCTTCGGCATGCCGTCGCTGCGCGTCAGCTTGACTTCGCGACCGAGCAGGCTGGCCTCCATGCGAGTGCCGAGGTCCTCGACCACGGAGCCGGCGAGGATGATCGAGTGCTCGACTTCGGAGCGGCGCACGCAGACGTCCTCTCCGATCGAGGTGTAGGGGCCGACATAGGCGTCCTCGATGCGCGCGCCGGCGCCAATCACGGCGGGGCCGCGCACGACCGAGCCTTTCAGCACCGCCCCGGCCTCGATGACAACGCGGCCCTCGACCCGCGAGGCCTCGTCGACCTCCCCCTCGATCCTAGTCTCGATCTCCTCGAGCACGAGACGGTTGGCCTCGAGCATGTCGGCGAGCTGGCCGGTGTCCTTCCACCAGCCGCTGACGACCTCGGACTTAACGGCCTTGCCCTGCTCGATCAAGCTCTGGATCGCCTCGGTGATCTCCAGCTCGCCACGCCAAGACGGCTCCAGAGCACGGGCGGCGTCGAAGATCGGCGACGCGAAGAGGTAGACACCGACCAGAGCGAGGTTCGAGGGTGGGTTTTTGGGCTTCTCGATCAGGCGCACGATCCGCTCGCCGTCGAGCTCGGCGACGCCGTAGGACTGGGGGTCCTCAACCGGGGTGAGCAGGATCAGCGCATCCGGTTCCTCGGCGCGAAAGGTGGCGACCAGCCCGCGCAGGCCATCGGCGAGCAGGTTGTCGCCGAGATACATGACGAAGGGCGAGCCGCCGATGAACTCCTCGGCGGTGAGCACCGCGTGGGCTAGGCCGGCGGGCTTGTCCTGGACGATGTAGGTGATCTCGGCGCCGAAGGCGGAGCCGTCTCCGGCCGCCGCACGGATCTCATCGCCCGTCTCCGGGGCAATGATGATCCCGATCTCGGTCACCCCGGCATCGACCAGCGCCTCGATCCCGTAGAAGAGCACGGGCTTATTGGCAACCGGGACCAGCTGCTTGGCGGAGGTATGCGTAATCGGGCGCAAGCGCGTCCCGGCCCCGCCGGAGAGGATCAGGCCTTTGAGGTCTTGCACGTCGCCGGAAGGCTATCGTCGCGCCGACGATGAGCCCGGACGCCCCATCGCCCGCAATCGACGTCGCGATCGTCAACTGGAACACGGCCAGGGCGGCGCTGGCCGCCGCACGCGCCTATCGGGCCTCCGAAGGCGTGGACGCAAGGGTGACGATCGTCGACAACGACTCGCGGCCCGAGCAACGCCGGTTGCTGCGCGAGGGCTGCCCGGACGGGGTGCGTTTGGACCTGAGCGAAGAGAACCTCGGCTACGGGCGTGCCGCCAACCACGCCCTGCGCGACGGCGATAGCGAACTGGTCTGCGTCAGCAACGCCGACGTGCTGCCAGAGGCGGGGGCGCTGACGGCCCTTGCGGCGGTGGCAAGGGCCGAGCCGCGGGCCGGCATGGTGGGGCCCGTGTTCGGCGGCGATACCGATCGCTACCACGCATCCCTGCCCGGTACAGCGACGATGCTGGCGCGGATCTTTGCCGGTTCCTTCGGCGAGCGCCCGCAGCCGAGCCCGGGCGACGGCGCAGTGGCGGAGGTCGACCAGCCCTCGGGCGCCTGCTTCGTCGTCCTCCGCGAGACCTGGGAGAAGACCGGCGGCTTCGATGAGGGCTTTTTCCTCTGGTACGAGGACGTGGACCTGGCCAAGCGGCTACAGGACGCCGGCTACCGCAACCTCATCGCCGGCTCGGCACGGGTCGGTCATGCGGGGGCCGAGGCATTTGTCCAGATCGATCGGCGACGCCAACAGGCGATCCGCCTGCGCTCGGTCGAGCGCTACATTCGCCTCCACCACGGCTTGGCAATGCCAATAGCCGCTCCGCTACTTAGGCTCTCCCGGCGCCTTAGAGCGGGCGGCGCCCGATGAACTCCCTCTCCGTTGTCATACCAACCAAGGATCGCGCCGAGGCGTTGGCGAGAACCCTTGCCGCACTGGAGGCCCAGCGGGTGGGAGACGCGAGCGTCGAGGCGATCGTCGTCGACAACGGCTCAGATGACGGCACGGTCGAGCAGGTGCGGGGGAGGGCGGCGGGCGCGACGATTCCGATCCGCCTGCTCGAGGAGCCGAGCGGCGGGCCAGCCGCAGCACGAAACGCCGGCGTGGCGGCCGCCAGCGGCGAAATCGTCCTTTTCCTCGGCGACGACACGGAGCCGGACGGTCCCGACCTTCTGCGCGCTCACCTCGACCTTCACCGGGCTCGGACGGAGGGTGCATACGGCGTGCTCGGACGGATCACCTGGAGCCCCCGCAACGAGATCACCCCCTTCATGCGCTGGCTCGAGAACGGCGGGCCGCAATTCCACTACTGCGACATCAGTGCTGGCGCCGTCGACGCCGCCAGCTACTTCTACAGCTCCCACGTCTCGGTTAAGCGCTCGACCTTCAACCGCGTCGGCGGCTTCGACGTGCGCTTCCCCACCGCGGCAGTCGAGGACACCGAGCTGGGCGTCCGCCTCTCCGAAGCTGGCCTGCAGCTCGACTACCACCCTGAGCTGCTCGTCCTCCACGACCACCCGACCACGCCGAGACAGTCGCGTAGCCGCTCCGTTGCCGTCGGTCGCTCGGCAGCGCTCTACAACAGCCTGTGGCCCGAGCGACCGCATCCCGCGGTGCAACCACCCCAGGGCCTCGCCTGGTCCGCGGTCCGCGTCGCCACGCCGCTGCTCGGTGCCCTGGCGCGCCTGCCGCTGCCGTCCCGCATGCGTGAGGGCATCTGGCTGGCAATGACCCGCGCCGCCTACGCTCGCGGCTACAGGATGGGTCCCGTCAAGTGACCCTGCGCCGTCTCAACGCCTCGGTCCTCTCGCCCCTGCTGGTCTTCCCGCTCGTCTGGGCACTGACGGCGCTCCTTGCCCAGTTCCACCTGCTCCACGTCCAGAGCTCCTGGTCGACGGTGATGGTCGCAGTGGTGGTCGCGGTACCGCTCGCCTTCCTTGCCGGCGGCTTGATCGGCGAGGGGATCGCCCAGATGGCGACGGCACTCTCCTCAGCCCGTTCCGACACGCGCATGTCCGACCGCACTTTCCGGCGGGTGCTGGTCGCGGTCGTCGCGATCGGGCTGCTCGAGATCGCCCATCAGTTCGCCCGGGCCGGAACCATTCCGCTGCTCAGCGGCAGCATCGACACCGCCCGCTTCTCGGAGGGCGGGCCGACGATCCTGCTTACCGACCTGCTCACCGTGGCGGTGATCGTGGCGATGACACGGGCTCGCAACCCGTTTGCCCGAGAGTCGCGCTTCGAGCTGATCGCCTCCATCGTCGCCCTTGGCGCCTTCGGCCTGCAGGCTGGCCGTGGCAACGTCGTGCTGCCAATCGTGGTCGTGATCATCGCCCGCTGGCTCTACTGGGGGCGCCCCAGCCCTTACCTGCTCACGGCCGGGGGGCTCATCGCTTTCCTCGCCATCTGCTTCGGCTTCTACCTGCGCACCTACCAGCATCCAACGACCCCGTTCGAGGCCGAACTCTTCGGTGAAATCCTGCCGCCGCTTCCCTTTGTGCTCAAGCCGTTGATCCCGGTCTACCTGGCGTTGACCACCAACTTCGTCGCGCTGCAGGGCATAGTCGAACACTTCCCCACGGTCTCTCCGTTTGGTCACGGTGCATACGACGCCGTCGCCCTCGATCGCTTCGTCTCGATCTCGAAGAGCGTCAGCGGCATCTCCGAAGCGCTTACTCCGCCGTGGGTAACGAGCACTGTTGCCGGCACGTTCTGGGCAGACGGCGGGTTCGCGGTGCTCGTTCCGGGTGTCGCCGTCACCGGCGTCCTGACAGCCGGCGCCTATGCGGCTGCCGTAAGAACCAGGTCCTTCCGCTGGTCGCTCGTCTCTGCGTATCTGCTTTTCATCGCCCTATTCGGGCTCTACACCAATTTTTGGACCCAGCACATCGACTGGCTCGTCGTAGCGCCGCTGCTGCTCGTATTTGGGGCATTCGTCGAGAACCCGGAGGCGCCGCCAGGCATCGTCGGTCGCGCATGGGGGAAGATCCGGCGAATGACCGCGGCAGGATCGGCACCGGCGCCACAAGCGCCCGAGCGCCCAGAGTCGGCTCCAGCGTCCTCTCCGCGGCGCGGTCCGGGGAAAGGGGCCCGGGCGGCGATTTTGTCCGGCGTCATCGCGATTGCCGTCCTCGTCGTCGCCGGCCTGATCGTCCAGCGCACACTTCCTGAACCGTTCCAGTTGGTACGCACGGTGCGGCTGCCCGCGTCCGTCGCCAGCGCCGAGGCGGTCTTCACCGACAGCCAGCGCGTCTCCGACAACACGCCGGTCTACTGGGTCAACCGGTCCGGGAGCACGGCGGAACTGCGCGGTTTCGACATAGTCACCCGCAAAACGACGGTGACCCGCTTTCGTCCCTCTGCTCGGCACGGGAAGACCTACTACGACATCGGCTACTGGCTGCCGCTGCGCGTTCCGGCCCTGTTCGAAATCCAGCAAGGAGCCCATCGTCTCTACGTGGCCGTGAGACGGAGCGATAGCGGCACGGTGATCCACCGTTACTCGCGGGCGCTCGAGGCTCCCGGGAAAGGCGTGGATCGCAGCTTCTCGATCGCCTCCTACAACGCGCCGCGTTCCGACCTCTTCATCATCGATCGGGGGCCGGCGACGTCTCGCGTGCGCCTCAGCATCCTCTCGGGCGAGTCCGGGTTCCAGGTGCAGGCCTACGGGACCTACCTTCCCCTGCGCGGGCTACGGCCTAACCGCTGGTCATTGGAGATCGGCGAACTGGCCGGCAAGGCCAACGCCGCCGGTCGCGAAGTCACCCCGCGGCCTGACATCGTCCTATTCGAGCGCGACCCCGGCCGAGAGCACACCAACCTGAAGGTCCTGGCCGGCGAGGACACCTACGAGGGATTCGCTTACCAGCGCGACATCGATGAGCCCGGCAACCTGCCGGCGAGTCGCATCTTCCTGCAGGGATCGTGGCTGGGAGCTCCGTCGGTCTTCGAGGTAGCCCCGGAAGCAGCCGGCGGTCCGCTGTTGAAGATCTTCAACATCCAGCCGCCGGCGGGCTACCTATAGAGACTCCGGGAGGAGACGCAGAGCAGTTCGAGGCGGCTCAACCTGCGCAGCCGGGGCCGCTCGGCGTCACGGCCGCACGCGGCGTTGGCGTGCTCGTCGGTCGCACCTTGGGGCTACAGCTCCTCACGGCCGGCATCACGGTCGTTCTCGCGCGGATCCTCACCCCGGCCGACTACGGACTCTTCGCGATCGCCCTCGCCGTTCAACTCGTCGGACAGCGCGCGGCCGAGTTGGGCTTGCCGGCGGTGCTGGTCCAAATGGAAGAGGAACCGCCGCCGCGGCTGCAATCGGCGGTCGCGGGTGTCCTGCTCCTCAGCTCGGCGTCGATGGCGGGGCTGTTGCTGCTTGCCGCCTTTGCGCTCGCACCCGCGGCGGGAGCCAGCAGCCGCACGCTCGAGGTGATCGCAGTCTCCTGCGCGGCGATTCCCTTCTACGCCGCCCGGGCGATGCCAATGGTCTTGATGGAGCGGCAGTTGCGATTTGGTCGCGTCGCCATTGTCGAGACCGCTGACACCCTCGCCTTCAACGGCTTTGCCTTGATCGGGGCGATCGCCGGGCTCGGGGCCTTCAGCCTCGCGGGAGCGGTCCCCGCAGGTGGGATCGCCGGTGTGGTTACGGCCTGGGCGATCCAGCCCTTTACCCGGCGTCCCAGCGTCGATCTTGGCTCAGTACGCCCGCTTGCCGGCTTCGGCCTGCGGGTCAGCGTGCTGCAGGGAGTGAACCTGATGCGTGAACTCGGCTTCGTCGTCATCGTGGCGGCAATCGGTGGCTCTGCCGTCGCGGGCTTCTACGGCATGGCGAAACGCCTCTTCTCCTTCCCGATCGCGCTCACCTCGGCGGTCTTCCGCGTTTCCTTCCCGGCGCTTTCGCGCGACGCGGCGTCACGCCCGGCCCGCGCCGCAAAGGTCGCCGTTTACACCGCGATCGCGGCGGGGCTGCCACTGGCCCTGGTGGCTGGGGGAATCCAGCCGCTGATCGGCGTCGTGCTCGGCGACGAATGGATGCCAACCACCGACATCGTCTTGATCGGCTCGCTGGGGATGATGCTGACCGCGAGCGCCAACGCGACGCTGCTCAGCTTCGCGCTCGCCGAGGGAAAACCCAACTACCCGATGGTTGCCTCGATTGCCGAAGCCGGCGTTGCCTTCGCCCTGGCCGCTGCCCTGACCAAGCCGATGGGCGAGGCGGGCATCGGTCTCGCGATCACGGTCTCGACCCTGGCCGCGACGATCGTGCTCGCGATCGGAACTCACCCGCTTATGCGGCGGGCCCTGATCGCAGTCGCCAAGACGAGCCTGATCGCTGCCGCTGCCGCCGGCGCCGGCCAGCTCCTCGACGTCGCCAACGACCTCGGTGGGCTGATCGTCTCGCTAGCGGTCGTCTCGTTCGTTTGGCTGGGCCTCGAGGCCATCTTCTCCCGAGCTGACCTGGCGCGGATCGTCAACCTGGCACGACCGTTGCTGCGGCGACGTACCGCGTAACCTGCCCGGACGCCTGGGCGGCAAGCTAGATGAGAGTCTGCATATTCGACTGGAACGGGGGCGGCCACAACCCCGGCCTGATGCTCCGCTTCGCGGAGGCGCTCACCCCCGAGGCGGAAGTCGTACTCGCCGCACCCGATCGCGAGCTCGAGCAGGTTGACGCGCGGGGCTTCGAGTGCCACCCGCTCGGCGACGCGCGGCCGCGGCCAGCACGGCCGGGGCGCTACCTGCGCAACGGCGAGGAGCTACACAAGCGGGAGATGGCCGGCGAGGAGCTGGAAATGACCGAGCGCGCCTGCCGGGAGACCGAGGCCGACCATCTCGTCCTGACCTACGCCGACCCGGTGCTTCGCTGGCTGGCCGGCTGGAAACCGCTCCCCTGCCCGCACTCGATTCTGGTGATGAAGCCGCGGGTGCACTACCAGACGCTCTATCGGACTCGGCTCGGGCCCAAGGATCGCCTCAGCGCGGTCTTCCAGGACCGTCTCGTCGCCCGCTGGCGCCGACGCGACGACGCCTTCGCCGTTTTCACCATGGACCCCGGTGCGGCCAGGCGCTGGTCGCAACGGCGCGGCTGCGCGGCGATCTGGCTGCCCGACGCGCCCCCCTCTCTCCCAGCGGCAACACCAAGCCCTCGCGAGGGTTGCCTCCTCTTCGGCTACCTCGAGCCGCGCAAGGGCATCGGCCTGCTGGCGCGCGCGCTTGGCGAAGGTGCCAACGGCCTGCGCGTGACGATCGCCGGCAGCCCCGCCCCGGAGTACCGGGAGCAGCTCGAGGAGGAGCTCGAGGAGATGCGGGGGGCTGGCGTTGAGGTCGATGCGCAGCTGCGCCGCATCTCCGACGCTGAGGTGGCGAGCAATCTCGCCGCGGCGCGTTGCGTCGTCCTTCCCTACGTCGACCACTACGGTTCCTCGGGCGTCCTCGCCGAGTCCGCGGCGCTGCAGACTCCCGTGGTGAGCACCGGCGAGGGTCTGCTCGGCCATACCGTGCGCGAGTACGAGCTCGGGCTGACGGTCGACCCCACTGACGCCACTGCCCTGCGGGCCGCGATCCTGGAGCTAAACCAAGCGGGCGGCAGTGACCGCTTCCAGCGGGGAATGCGCCGCTACCTCGAGGCGCACAGCGCCGAGGCCTTCGCCAACGCGGCTCGAGCCGGGGTCGGGCTCACCTAGGGACACCCAGTGCAGCCGACGATCTACATCCCCAACCTGAACGGCGCCGAGCGCCTCGCCCGCACCCTCGAAAGCCTCGCGGCGCAGACCGTGACGCCTCGCGTCGTGGTCGTCGACAACGGCTCCAGTGACGACTCGGTGGCGATGGTGAGGGAGCGTTTCCCGGAAGTGACGGCGATTGCGCTGGAGGAGAACATCGGCTTCGGCAGTGCTCTTAACCTGGCCATCGAGCGCGAGCCCGGTGACCCGATCGTCTTGCTCAACAACGATGTCGTCTGCGAGCCGACCTTCGTCGAGGCTCTGCTCGAGCCGGCGGCAGCCGGGGCGCAGATGGTGGCTGCGGTGCTGCTGCGGCCCGACGGCTCCGGCCGGATCGACTCGGCCGGTGTAATTGCCGACCCGGCCCTGATGGGATTCGACTACCTCAACGGCGAGCCCGCGGAGCGGGCCTTCGACGCTCCCGACCCGCTTGGCCCGACCGGCGGCGCCGCGCTGATCCGCGCCGAGCCGTTCCAGCGAGTAGGCGGCTTTGACGAGCGGATCTTCCTCTACTACGAGGACCTCGACCTGGCGCTGAGACTGCGGGCGGCGGGCGCGGACTGCCGGCTCGCCCCACAAGCCCGCGCGATCCATGACTACTCGCAGACCCTGGGCGCCCGCAGCAGCGCCAAGTACGGGCGGACCGGCTGGAGCCGCGGCTACATGCTGCGGCGCTACGGAGTCATGGGACGGCCATCGCTCGCTGCCCGCACCCTCCTCTGCGAGGGCGCGATCTGTGCCGGGCAGCTGGCCCGTGAGCGGACCCTGAGCGGCCTGCGCGGTCGCATCGCCGGCTGGCGCGCCGGCCGCGGCCTGCCACAACGCGAAGCTCCAACCACCGGCCTCAGCGAGCTTTCCGTGCGCGATGCCCTGGCGCTCCGCCAGCGCCGGTACGGCTCCTGATATCAACCCTGACGCGATGATCCGCCAGGCCACCAAGCGCGCTCTGCGCAAGAGCGGTTTCGAGTTGCGCCGCCATCGAGCGGGCGCCACCTACCTGGCGCGGCGCATGGAACGCATCGCAGCAGAGTCGATCGACCTCGTCGTCGACGTCGGCGCCCATGCCGGTGAGTACGCCGGCTCGCTGCGGCACGAGGGCTACAAGGGGCCGATCCTCTCCTTTGAGCCACAGGCGCAGATGTTCGAGCGCCTGCGCCAAGCCGCGACAAGCGATTCCGGCTGGGAGTGCCGCCGCCAAGCCGTCGGGTCCAGTCCCGGCAGCATGACGCTGCACATCGCCGGCAACGACGGCTTCAGCAGCTCGCTATTGCCGATGACCGAGGCCCACCAGCAGGGCGAGCCGAGCTCCGCCTACGTCGATACCGAAGAGGTCGAGGTCACGACGCTCGACGCTGCCCTCGATCCGGGCCCGCGTGCGCGGCGCCTCTGCCTCAAGGTCGATGTCCAGGGCCACGAGGCGGAGGCGCTCGCCGGTGCGGCCTCGACGCTGGCGCGCTGCCGCATCGTCGAGCTCGAGCTTGGTCTCGTCGAGCTATATGAAGGCCAAGCGCTCTTTGGCGAACTGGTCAGCACGCTCGAGCAGCAGGGCCTGGTAATGGCAGACGTCGAGCCCGCCTTCAACGACCGCCAGACGGGACAGCTCCTGCAGGTCGATGCGCTCTTCATAAGGCCGGATGCTGCACATGCCTGAGACGGGTTCGGCAAGGCCGGTGCTCGTCACCGGTGGTGGCGGGTTCATTGGCGGGCATCTCGTCGCCGGACTGCTGCGCCAGGACCGGGAGGTGCGCGCGGTCGACTGCAAGCCACTTGAGAAGTGGCATCAGGTCTTCGATGCCGCGGACAATCGGGTTCTCGACGTTTCGCTTCTCGAAGCTGCCCACGAGGCCGTGCAGGGCGTGAGCGAGGTGTTCAACCTTGCCGCCGACATGGGAGGCATAGGCTTCATCGAGGGCAACCGGGCCCTTTGCATGCTCTCGGTGCTCACCTCGACTCACGTGCTGATGGCTGCCCGCGACGCTGGCGTCGAGCGCTTCTTCTACTCCTCTTCGGCCTGCGTCTATGCGGCTGGCAGACAGGAGACCGCGAATGTCCCTCCCCTGCGCGAGGTCGACGCTTATCCAGCAATGCCCGAGGACGGCTATGGCTGGGAGAAGCTCTTCAGCGAGCGCATGTGCAGGCACTTCATGGAGGACTTTGGCCTCGAGACGCGCGTCGCGCGATACCACAACGTCTACGGTCCCGAGGGGGTATGGACCGGTGGCCGCGAGAAGGCGCCGGCGGCAATTTGCCGCAAGGTCGCCGAGGCCGTGCTCGGCGGCGACGGTACGATCGAGATCTGGGGTGACGGCGAGCAGGCTCGCAGCTTCATGTACATCGACGACTGCGTACGGGGCACGCTGACGATCGCCGAAGGCCCGCGGGTCGAGCCGATCAACCTGGGCAGCTCCGAACTGGTGACGATCAACGGCTTGGTCGACCTCGTCGAGGAGATCGCGGACGTCGAGCTCGAGCGCCGCTATCGGCTCGACGCGCCACAGGGCGTGCGCGGGCGTAATTCCGACAACACGCTGATCCGCGAGAGCTATGGCTGGGAGCCGTCGATCTCACTGCGCGACGGTCTGGAGAAAACCTATGCCTGGGTCTACGAGCAGATGGCGCGCAACCTGGCGAGAAACACCGTCTGAGATGAACTACCAACGCCTCTACGAATACCGCTTTCGCGACATCGACCAGGCGGCCAGGCTGCGGGTTTGGGAGGAGATCGCGCCCCACGTCCATGGCTTGATGGGCTCGCCGGGAACGGTGCTGGACGCAGCCGCCGGGCGCGGTGAGTTCATCTGCTCGATCCCGGCCACGGAGCGCTGGGCGGTCGACGAGGTCGCCTATTCGGAGGCCGAGCGCACCACGGGCGTCAAATTCGTCACCTCGAAGATCATGGACGCCGACCTGCCCGACGAGCACTTCGATGGCGTCTTCGCCTCCAACTTCCTCGAGCACCTGTACGACCAGGAGGCGATTTCGCAGTTCCTCGAACGGATGCGCGGCGCGATGAAGTCGGGTGGTCGAATCGCGATCATGGGGCCGAACTACCGCTACTGCTCAAAGGAGTACTGGGATTGCGCGGATCACTACGTCGCGCTGACCCACGTGGCGATTGCCGAGCACCTCTACGCCGCCGGGTTCGAGCCGGAACAAGTCATCCCCCGCTACCTGCCCTACTCGTTCCGGGGAATTCTCCCCCCCTCCCCGCGCCTCACTTCTCTCTACCTGCGCGCCCCCCTTGCCTGGAAGCTGCTCGGCAAGCAGTTCTTGGTGATCGGGCGCCGCTGACGGTGCGAGTCCTGGTGACAGGGGGCGCCGGCTTCGTCGGCGGCAACCTCGTCGTCTCGCTGGCGGGACGCCATCCCGACTGGGAGATCGTCGCGCTCGACAACCTGATGCGACGGGGCTCGGAGCTGAACCTGCCGCGCCTACGCGAGGCCGGGGTCGAGTTCGTCCACGGCGACGTGCGCGAGCCGGCCGACCTGGCGGGCGCAGGGTCATTCGACGCGCTGGTCGAGGGCTCCGCGGAGCCCTCCGTGCTGGCCGGCTTCGCCGACACTTCCTACTCGGTCCAGACCAATCTGCTCGGTGCCTTCAACTGCCTCGAGCGAGCCCGAACCGAAGGGGCCTTCTTCGTCTTCCTCTCCACCAGCCGCATCTACCCGGTGGCTCCTCAGCTCGACCTGGTGCTGGACGAGGCAGAGACCCGCTTCGAGCTTGCTGAATCCCAACCGGTTGCTGGCGCCGGCCCGGCGGGGATCTCGGAGGGCTTTCCGATGGCGGGAGCGCGCACCCTCTACGGGGCCACCAAGCTCTCGGCTGAGCTGCTGATCGAGGAGTACGCCGACGCCTTCGGATTGCGCGCAGTCACCAACCGCTGTGGTGTGATCGCCGGTCCCTGGCAGATGGGCAAGGTCGACCAGGGCGTCTTCTCCTGGTGGCTGCTCAGCCATCTCTTCGGCCGGCCGCTGACCTACATCGGCTACGGCGGCTCGGGGAAGCAGGTGCGCGATCTCCTCCATATCGACGACCTGATCGATCTCGTCGACCTGCAGCTCGTCGAGCCGGACACCTGGAGCGGCGTGACAGCCAACGTGGGAGGCGGTCGCGAGTGCAGCCTCTCGCTACTGGAGACAACCGACCTTTGTCGCGAACTGACCGGCAACGAGGTGGCGATCGGGACCGAGGCCGAGACCCGTCCGGGCGACGTTCCCATCTACCTGAGCGACTGCGCGCGGCTGCATTCTCTAACCTCGTGGCGCCCGCGCCGCGGGGCGCGTGACGTCCTCGCCGACCTGCTCGCCTGGTCGACTGAGCACGAGGACGAGTTGCGCGCGGCACTTGGTTTCGAGCGATAGCCAAAGGGGGCACCAGAAGCGATGCCAAAGGCGATAGTCACTGGATCGGGGGGCCTGATCGGCTCCGAGGCAGCGGCGAGGCTGGTCGCGGCCGGCTACGACGTCGTGGGAATCGAGAACGACACGCGGGCCGTGCTCTTCGGTCCCGAGGCCTCGACCTCCCACGTCACCGATCGGCTTAACCGCGAGCTGACGACGTTCCGCACCCTCGACCTCGACATCCGCGACTCCGAGGGCATCGAGCGCGTCTTTGCCGAGACCGGCAAGGAGATCGAGCTGATCGTCCACACTGCCGCGCAGCCTTCGCACGACTGGGCGGCAAGCGATCCCCAGGCCGACTTCGGCATCAACGCCAATGGCACGCTCAACCTTCTGGAGGCGACGCGCAAGCACTGCCCGGATGCCAGCTTCGTCTTCACCTCGACCAACAAGGTCTATGGCGACACGCCGAACCGACTGCCCCTACAGCAGCTCGAGACGCGCCTCGAGCTGCCCGAGGACCACGCCTGGTTCGGCGGCATCGACACGACGATGTCGATCGACTCCACCTTGCACTCGCTATTCGGTGCTTCCAAGGCGGCTGCCGACCTGCTCGTCCAGGAGTACGGGCGCTACTTCGACATGCCCACCGTCTGCTTCCGCGCCGGTTGCCTCACCGGCCCGAACCACGCCGGCGCCCAACTGCATGGCTTCCTCGCCTACCTGATGAAGTGCACGGTCACCGGCGACCCCTACACGGTGTTCGGCTATGACGGCAAACAGGTGCGCGACAACCTGCACAGCGCCGACCTCGTCGACGCCTTCCTGCTCTTCCACGAGAGCCCCCGCCCCGCCGCGGTCTACAACATCGGCGGCGGCCGCGGCAACGCCTGCTCGATGCTGGAGGCAATCGAGCTTTGCGAGCGGATCGCGGATCGCGAGTTGAACTGGGAGATGAGCGAGGAGGCTCGGATCGGCGATCACCGCTGGTGGATCAGCGACCTCGACGAGTTCGGCTCTCAATACGGTGGTTGGCGGCCGCAGCGCGACCTGGAACGGATCCTGCGCGAGATCTACGAGGCGAACGCGGAGCGCTGGGCCTCGGCGCCGGCATGAAGCTCTCGGTCGTCATCCCCGCTCACAACGAGGCGGAGACGGTCACCGAGACCGTCGAGGGGCTCGTCTCGACCCTCTCGCGCGAGGAGATCGAGCACGAGGTAATCGTGGTCGACGACTCGAGCACCGACGACACGGCCGCAGCGGTCGAACGGATCGCTGTCGAACACCCTCAGGTTCGCTGCCTGCCCTCGCCCTACCCCAACGGCTTCGGCTTCGCCGTCCGTGCCGGGCTCGAGACCTTCGAGGGCGACGCGGTGGCGATCGTGATGGCCGATGGCTCGGACAGTCCCGATGACCTTGTCTCCTACCAGCGCCTGCTCGAAGAGGGCTATGAGTGCGCTTTCGGCTCCCGCTTCGTCCACGGCGCCAACGTCGTCGACTACCCGCGCTCGAAGTTGATCATGAACCGGATCGTCAACTTCGGCATCCGAGTCCTCTTCCGCCACGGCTACAACGACACCACGAACGCCTTCAAGGCCTATCGCCGCGAGGTGATCGAGAACGTCCAGCCCTTCCTCTCCCACCACTTCAACCTCACGGTGGAGCTGCCCTTGAAGGCCGTCGTGCGCGGCTACAGCTACGGGATCGTGCCGATCTCCTGGACCAACCGCAAGGCGGGCGTCTCCAAGCTCTCGCTCAACGAGATGGGCAGCCGTTATCTCTTCATCGTCCTCTACGTCTTCCTCGAGCACCACCTCAGCCGCGGCGACTACCGTCGCGACGGCACGCCTGCGCGACGCCCGCGCGGCACCTGGCGCGCGGGCCGGCAGGAGCGCAGGTCCCTGCCTGACCGCCGGGCGCACTAGCCCGCGCAGCCTGGCGAGAGAGCCGGGGGCCATACCTGCAAGGATTCCCGCCCGATGAGCGTAGAGACACCGAAGCGCGCGCTGCTCACAGGCCTGACCGGGCAGGACGGCTCCTACCTCGCCGAGCTGTTGCTCGACAAGGGCTATGAGGTGCACGGAATCATCCGCCGCTCCTCGAGCTTCAACACGGGCCGCATCGAGCACCTCTATCGCGACCCCCACGAGGAGGGCACAAGGCTCTTCTCGCACTACGGCGATCTTTCCGACCCGGTCGCGCTGACGCGCCTGATCTATGAGTTGCAGCCCCATGAGATCTACAACCTCGGAGCGCAGAGCCATGTTCGGGTCTCCTTCGACATCCCCGAGTACACCTTTGACGTGACCGGCGGCGGCACGCTGCGCCTGCTCGAGGCGATCCGCGAGTCGGAGGTGCAGACGCGCTTCTACCAGGCGTCCTCATCTGAGATCTTCGGCTCCTCGCCCCCGCCCCAGGATGAGGCGACGCCGTTTCACCCGCGCAGCCCCTACGCCGTGGCCAAGGTCGCCGCCTACTGGTCAGCCGTCAACTACCGCGAGGCCTACGGCATGTTCGCCGTCAACGGGATCCTCTTCAACCACGAGTCGCCGCGGCGCGGCGAGACCTTCGTCACCCGCAAGATCACGCGTGCGGTGGCGCGGATCAAGGTCGGCCTCGAGGACAAGCTCTACATGGGGAACCTCGACGCCGAACGCGACTGGGGCTACGCACCGGACTTCGTCGAGGCGATGTGGCTGATGCTGCAGGCCGAGGAGCCCGACGACTACGTCGTCGCCACCGGCGAGAAGCACTCGGTCCGAGAGGCGATCGAGGTCGCCTTCGCGCGCGCCGGCCTCGATCCCGACCAGCACGTCGAGATCGATCCGCGCTACTTCCGCCCCGCAGAGGTCGACTCACTGCTCGGCGACGCCGGCAAGGCGCGCGAGAAGCTCGGCTGGGAGCCGAAGGTCCGCTTCCAGGAGCTGATCGAGCTGATGGTCGATGCCGACATCGCGGCGCTCGACGAACAGCTCTCTGGCAAGGCGGCGCGGTGAGCACCGAGCGCTCACCGGACCCCGCCTTCTGGGCGGACAAGGACGTCGTCGTCACCGGCGGCGGCGGCTTTCTCGGCAAGCCGACCGTGCGCATGCTCTCCGAGCTGGGCGCCGGCGTTCGCGTGCCGCGCTCCGCCGAGCACGACCTGACCGACCCGGTGGCCTGCAAGGAGGCGCTCGACGGTGCCGACGTCGTCGTGCACTTGGCGGCCAACGTCGGCGGCATCGGCTTCAACCGGCGCAATCCCGGCCCGCTTGCACGCGACAATACGGCGATGGGCCTGAACGTCTTCGAGGCCTGTCGCGAGCTCGGGGTCGGCAAGCTGGTCGCTGCCTGCTCGGTCTGCGCCTACCCCAAGCACACTCCCGTGCCATTCAAGGAGGACGACCTCTGGAACGGCTACCCCGAGGAGTCAAACGCCCCTTACGGGCTCGCCAAGAAGATGCTGATCGTGCTCTCCGACGCCTACCGGCGCCAGTACGGGGTCGACTCGTGCGTGCCGGTGGTCGCGAACCTGTACGGGCCGGATGACAACTTCGACCTGGAGGACTCCCACGTGATCGCCGCGATGGTCAACAAGTACGTCAGCGCTGCTGAAAACGGCGATCCCGAGGTAGTGCTCTGGGGCACGGGAGAGCCCTCGCGCGAGTTCCTATATGTCGACGACGCCGCCCGCGCGATGATCCTCGCCGCCGAGCACGCCGATTTCTCCTCGCCCTTCAACGTCGGCACCGGCGTCGAGACCAAGATCCGCGACCTGGCCGAGCTCGTCGCGACAGCGGCCGGCTTCGACGGCGAGACCGTCTGGGACACCTCGCGCCCAGACGGCCAACCGGTTCGCTACCTGGACGTCTCCAAGGCGGCGGAGACGATCGGCTTCCGCGCCGAGGTCCCGCTCGACGATGGCCTGCGGCGAACGGTGGACTCCTTCAGAAGCTCCAGGGCGCGGGCCTGAACAACCGCCCCGCGCCTACGGCCGCGCTCGCCCGCCGGAGAGGGCGATGAAGGAGCGCCACGCGGGCTTCGGCTTGAAGCCCTTGCCGGACCGGAAGAGGCCGACGGAGTCGCAGAAACTGCAGGCGGCGTATTCGGGATTGTCCTTCCAGGAGTACCAGTAGGCGCCTTTGAGATTGAGCCGGTGGCGGTTGGCGATCAGGTAGGCGTAGGCCTTGCGCAGTTCGCGGGCCTGGCCCTGGATGCCCTGCTCGAAAGCGACGACGTTGGGGTCGTTCTGCGACCCCCAACCCATCTCGGTGATGTAGAGGGCGGCGCCCGGATCGTGGTTTTCGGTGAGCACTTCGCGCATTTCCTCGGTCAGTTCTTCCAGGTCTTCGACGTGGAAGGCATACGGATGCAGGGCGACCGCGTCGAAATAGCGCTCGATGCCAGGGATGCGGTAGAGGGCATCGAGGAACTTCGCCGCGTCCATGCCACGCTTGCCGCCCTCGTCGGGATTGCCGAAGAGGCCGGAGAGGACGACCTTGGCGATCGGATCGTCGGCCTTGATCGTGGCGTAGGTCAACTTCAGCAGGCGCGCGTAGCGGCTCGGCGAGACCGGGTAGGCGAAATAGAAGAAGTTGGCCTCGTTCCAGACCTGCCAGGTGCGGATCGGCATCGGGCGAGGAATCGCGGGCACGTAGTCGACCGCCGCCTGGCCGGGCGCGTGCTCGTTCCAGAATTCGCCGCCGGGGCCGTAGCGCTTGACCGCCGCGTCGACGAAAGCGAGCCAAGCCTTGCGGGCACGGCCACTGTCGATCGGCAAAGTGGTTGGCTTGTTGGCGATCCAACGGGGCGTTCCGTAGAGGAAGGGCAGGAACTTCAACCCACGCCGCGCCGCTGCCTCGACGGCCGGATCGACGCTGCTCCAGTCAAATCCGCCCCGGGCCTTCGGCTGTACCGTGGCCCAGTTGACCGGCCAGCGCACGCTGCCGATTCCACCGGCTTTCATGTAGGCAGCGTCACGGTCGGTGAGCGCCGTTTGTGGCGCGATGCCGAAGAATGCCGGCGGCAAAGCCTGCGCCCCAGCAGGGGCGAGCAGGGCGGCGGCAAGCGCCAGCAAGAGGGCGGTGGTCTTGGCGGGTCTCAACTCGGTGCGGGAGGGCGACGGTGCGCGTGCAGGTCACTTCCTAACACGCCAAGCCGACGGCGGTAGCGCCAGGACGTTAACGGGTCAATAGGTTCCACCCAGCTTGCGGTGATCCCAGGTCGCCACCCGGACGGGCTTGAAGTGGATCGCCACACGCTTTGGGGCCTGGGCCTCGAGCGCGGTCTTAGCGTCGCCCTCGACCGCCGAGATCCCCTCCGCATAGCGCAGGGTCAGTTCTTCGGCGAAGGTGAGCACGGCCTCGGCATCGCGATGGAGCTCCGCCTCGGCCTCGATCATCGCGCCGCGCAACTCGCCGTACTCGTGCCCTGTCTCGACCAGCACGGTCGCCCGCGGGTCCCGTTCGAGGTTGCGGACCTTCTGCGATTTCGCGTACGTCCAGATCCAGACCTCTCCCCCACGCGGCACGAACCACATCGGCATCGAGTGCGGCCAGCCCCGCGGCCCGAGGCTGGAGACGACCGCGATGCGCTCACCCTCGAGCAGCTCCAGTCGCTCGGCCTCGCTCAGCTCGATTTGGTCGCGGCGGCTCACGGCAATGACTCTAAGTGCGGCGCCGGCCGATGGTCTCGCCTCGATTACTAGGATGCGCTATCCGATCCGCCCTGCTGCTCTGCACCGCGCTGTTCTGGCTCGCGGCCGAACATGTCGGCGACGGCTCCGCCCTCGTATTGGCCCTGCTGGTGAGCCTGATCGTCATGACGATCGCCGCTACGGCGATGGCGGCGCTGCGGTCTCTCTCGGGCTGGCGATGGCTGCTCGCCTCACCGCTGGCGGTCGCGGCCGCCACCTGGCTGCCGCTCTTCGCCCTGCGCCCGGTCGAGCTCTACTTCTACCCCGGCGAAGCGATCACGCCGATGATCCAACTTGGATATGACGTCGGCGATCTCAGCCGCACCGTCGCGATCGCGGGCGTGGGCTGCGCCACCTGGTCGCTCGGCTTCCTGCTCGGCCTAGCGGCACTCCGTCGCGCCGATCTACTCAACGCCTCCCCCCTCGATCGGCTGACGCTGCGACGGCGAGCGCCCTGGATCGTGATCGCGCTGGGGGCGATGCTGGCTGGTGCTCTCTTCATCCGCCAGGGAGGTCCCGCGGCGCTGATCCACTCGGCTGGCTCGCTGCACGTCAACCAGGGCTCGGGCTTCTACGGGCAGCTCGGGATCTGGATGCTCGAGGGCACGGCGCTCTACGCCCTAGCCGTCATCCTGCAGGGCGGGGCGGCGGCCCGTGAGGCCCGACGGGTGCTGCTGGCCAGCGCCCCGCTCGCCGTGCTCTCAACCCTGGCGCTGGGCTCACGCGGCTTCATCGCCTTCGGCCTGCTTGCAGCGGCAGTGGTCTACCTGCGCCTGCGGGCGCCCCGCGCACGGACCGTGGCAATCACGGTCGCGGTAGCGCTGCTGGTTGCGGGAGCGCTCGAGTTCGCTGCGATCGTGCGCACCAACGCTGCGTCGACAGACCTGTCCACGGCGGTGGGACGCACCTTCCAAACACCGGTGCCGGCATTCCAGACGGCGGACCTCAGCGTCTTCGACGACTTCGTCGCAATGCAGGGGGTGGTGCCTTCCTCGATCTCTCGACTGGACGGCAGCAGCCTGCTGCAGATCCCGGCTGCGCTCGCGCCCCGGGCCCTATGGCCCGGCAAGCCGCAACCGATCGACAACTTGGTCAGCGAATACCTCTATCCAGGGGCCACGGCGGGGACGCCGATCACGATGCAGGGTGAGCTGTACTGGAACTTCGGCCTGCCGGGTGTCGCCCTGGGCTCGCTCGCGATCGGCCTTTTGATGGGCTGGTCCACAGTGCTGTTCTTCAGGCGCAGCGCGCTCAGTCTGGTCCTCTACGCGGTGCTCTACGCCAGCGTATTCGCGCTCCTCACTCGCGCCCTCGGCACGATGACCGCCAACACCGCGATTGCGCTGGTTGGGGCGGGGATTGCGGTCCTTGGGGCAAGCGGATCGTCGGCCCTCCCCTTCATCCTCGAGCCGCTACGACGATTCCGGTCTCGAATAGCATGACGCCGGTGCTGAGGAAACTTCTTGGAGCCGCGACAGTCGCGGCTCTTCTATTCGTCACAGGCTGCGGTGGGGGGGATCCGCCGCCACCGGGGACGCCGAGCGCTGCGGAGAACCTGCTGACCCTCGCGAAGGTGCACGAGCAGCCACAGGGGTCGCCCGAAGAAGCGCTGCTGCGGTGGTGGATGCACATTCAGTACAACGACCTTCACGGCTACTTGAGCGACATCGCCACGCCACTTCGCCACCGGCGGGAAGCCGAAGGCCAGACGAGGCGCAACCTCCTGCTCGTCTCCGGTGACTCGCTCCGCTCGCAGCCGCGCTTCGGCGGCTCCCAGCGCGAAGCCAACGCCGTCACGCTGTTTACCCGGATTGAGACCCGCCAACCGGTTGGCGCCTCACGTTTCACCACCAGCAGCACTCCCCAGGCATTCACCCTGATCCATGAAGGCGGGCGGTGGGTGATCGCTGACGATTCCTATGTCCTGGATCGCGCCACGGTGATCCGAGAAGCGCTCGAGAACGCCAAAAAGGCCCGCTAACGCAATGGACGAGCAACGAGACGCAGGTGATCGAAGCCGCTCTCGTGCGTGACCCGTAGGGTCCGCAGGCTGGCCGCGCGGTAGGCGTAGCCGAGCAGGGCCCGGTGGCGCCAGCGATCGGCAGGGGGAATGTAGTACCACGGCGCAAGCGTGTCACTCTCGAGCACCTCGAAGCCCGAGCGCTCGATCACGCGCCGCAGGCTCATCGGTGTGAAGTGAGAGATGTGCAGGTTGCTGGGCTGTACCGCACCCCAACCGTCGGCACGCCGGCGAGCCATCGCGCTGGCGAGGTTCGGCACCTCGATGACCAGCAACCCGTCTGTCCGCAGCCGGCCGGCGAGCTGACGGAGGAGCGCGAGCGGCTCCTCCACGTGCTCGAGCACGTGAAACATGCAGATGTTGTCGAAGCAATCGCGGGGAAGGTCGACTTCGTCGAGGAATCCCTGCTTCACCTCGACGCCGAAATCCGAGCGAGCGCGGGCTGCCAACTCCGGCGAGGGCTCGACACCGATCGGATCGAAGCCACGCCGGCGAACCGCGTCGAGGAAGAACCCGCGGCCGGGACCGAGCTCGAGCAGGGGCCCGGGAGGGGCTAAGCCCAGCAGCCAGCCCGCCCGCTGCTCGGCGATGTGGGTTGCGGCGCGTTCCTCCTCGACGTAGTCAACGTGCCTGGCCACGTACTCCCCGCTTACGTACGCCCGTCGAGTGCCGGCGGGTGCGCCGTAGAAGATCAAGCCACAGCCGTCGCAGCGCGAGAGCCCCACGCTTCTGTACCGCGGCAGCTCGTGACCCCGATCGCCGCAAACGGGACAGGAACGAGAAGCGGCTACGACGGTGTCCGTGGCAGCCACTGCTATGGGAGTTTGAAAGTACTGTCGACCAGTGCCTCCATCCCGCATGAGTCTACGGACGGGAACAGGCGTCAATCCATCGCCTAGCCGCTTGTTCGTGTTCACCTCTAGCGAGGCGAGCGATCATGCGGCAAGCGGCGAGAAGGAGCGGCGGTAGGCGGTCGGCGTGGTTGCCGTAACCCGTCGAAAATGATCGCGCAACGAAGCAGCGGTACCGAAGCCCGCCCGCCAGGCAATGGCGTCGATCGAGAGGTCGGTCTCCTCGAGCAGGCGACGGGCCTCCTGCACGCGCTGCGAGAGCAGCCACTGCAGGGGGGTCGTGCCGGTTTCCTCGCGGAAGCGACGAGCGAAGGTGCGCGGGCTGACGCTGGCGTGGTGGGCCATTGCCGCCACATCGAGCGGCTCGCGCAGGCGTTCGACCGCCCAGCGCCGGGTCTCCTCCAGAGAGCCCATGGCTCCGTCCACGACTCTCTGGGACCGTTCGATGAACTGTGCTTGGCCGCCCTCGCGGTGGGGAGCAGCGACCATGTGACGGGCAACCCGCTCACCCACCGCGGCGCCGCAGTCCTCGCGGATCACGTGCAGGCAGAGGTCGATACCGGCGCTCAGCCCGGCCGACGTCATCACGGCTCCTTCATCGACGTAGAGAGCCGCCGCATCAACCTCGATCGCAGGGAAGCGACTCGCCAGCTCCCCGGCAAATGCCCAGTGGGTTGTCGCCCGGCGGCCGTCAAGCAAGCCAGCGTGCGCGAGCGCGAAGGCTCCGGTGCAGACGGACAGCACGCGCGCACCGCGCTGCGCGGCTTCGTGCAACGCCGCGGTCGCCTCCGGCGGCGGCGCTGAGAAGAGGTCGAAATAAGCCGGAACGACGACCGTTTCAGCGTCCTTCAGGGCCTCGAGGCCCGACTGGGGAGTGATCTCGAAACCGGTCGTCGTGCGCAGCGGCTTGCCGTCTATCGAGCAGGTGGAGAACTCGTACAGCGGGCCGCGGGAGGGGTCCGCCGCGACCGAGAAGGCTTGCGCCGGTGCCGCCAGGTCGAAGGCGACCAGTCCTTCGAGACAGAGGGCGACGACTCGGTGCATGGCAGAAACCTATCGGAGATTGGCAATCCTGCCACTGGTATTGGCAAGCGGCTCGCGCAAAGCTGCCCGTATGCAGATCGCCATCCTCATCTTCGAGAAACTCACCGCCCTCGATGCGATTGGGCCGTACGAGGTCCTTCGCTCGGTCCCCGGCTGGGAGGTCATGTTTGTCGGTCCCGAGAAAGGCGAGGTGCGAACCGATAGCGGGGCGCTGGGCTTGAGCGTCGATCACTCGCTCGAGGAGGTGACGGAGGCAGACATCGTCCTGGTGCCCGGCGGGGAAGGCAACCGGCCACTGCTGCAGGACGAGGCGGTGCTTTCGTGGCTGCGGCGGATCGACGAGCGAACCAAATGGACCACATCGGTCTGCACTGGGTCATTGGTGCTCGGCGCTGCCGGACTGCTCGAGAGCAAGCGGGTGACCAGCCACTGGCTCTTCCTCGAGCAGCTGCGGGAGTTTGGCGCCGACCCCGTCGGCGGTCGTTACGTCCAGGACGGAAAGGTCATCACGGCCGCCGGTGTCTCCGCCGGAATCGACATGGCATTGCACCTGGTTGGGCTCGAGGCGGGACCGGAGGTTGCCCAGGCGGTGCAGCTCGGGATCGAGTACGACCCCCAGCCTCCGCACGATTCCGGGTCTCCGGACAGGGCGGCGGCGCCGATCGTCGAGCTCGTTACCGCGGCAGCGGGCGCAGGCGACGAGTGGCTCGGCGGCTCTAACGGCTGAGCTCGATCGCCCGCACGGCTCGGGCGTCGGGAATCGCGACGAGAAGCTGCACTTTGAGGGACCCGCGCAAGCGCAACAGCGGCTGTCCGCGCGAGTCGAGCGGAACCCGGAAGGTGTGCGCCTTGCCACCGGCGAGGCGGAAAGTGCGATGGCTGACGTTGAGGCGGACGACTCGGGTGGGCACGCCGTGCCGGGCGCGTGCCGGCAACCTCGCGTGGGTGCGCAGGATGATCTGACCCGGACAGCTTTCGCCTTCCGGCCAGCCGCAGCGGACCCAGACGCGCACGGTGCCACCAGCGGCGCTCACGTGCTTGACGGTGAGGGGGGGCAGTTCCGGCGCGGCTACCGAGGCGCCCACGGTTGCCCCGTCGATGAAGTTGTTGTCGATGTTGATCGTGGTCAGGCCGTAGCTCTCGTTGTGGCCGCCGCGGTACTGGTGAATGCGCTGGTGCGAGGGCCAGGCCGTCGAAGGTAGGTAGGGATCGAGCGTGTTCTGCTGGCCGTTCCAGTTGGCAGTCCAGACGTGGTCGGGGAGGGTGTAGCTGCTACTGCCGGTCGCACGGCCGAGGTCGGCGATTCCAGAGGCACTGGAGCTGTAGGCGCCGGAGACGTAGCCGAGCGTGTGCAGCTGGTCGGTCCACGAGGAGAGAAAGGTGAGCGTCGCCGCGCTGGCGCTGGAGGTGCGGGTGTAGGCCTCCATGTCGAAGTAGATCGGGCTGCCTGGGCCGATGCCGATCGCCGCCGCTTCTTCGACCGCGTCGCGGGCCTCTTCGGCGCCCTGCACGGTCGCTTTGGCGAGGCTGGAGCTCAGCTTGGCGCAGCTGCTGCAGGCGCTGGTCGGGGCCTGCAGGCCGACGTAGGTCGGGATCAGGTGCCAGCCCGCGGCGACCTGTTCGCCGACCCAAGTCGAGGTCAGATTTGGCTGCGAGCAGGCACGATTGGTACCCCCGATGTAGACGCCGATCCCACGGTAGGGCGAGGCCCCCCAGGCGGTCATCATCCGCGACGAGGGTGCCGCGCAGGCGTCGAAGCCGAGGCCGGTGAAGGCTTCAGGTGCGGAGACTGGGCCTGGAGCCGGTGCCGCAACAGCGCTAGCTCCAGCCTGTGCACGTGCCGTTGAACGTGGTTCGACCAGGATCGCCCGTGGGCGGCCGATCGCCTCGGCGGGACAGCGCTGGTTGGCGCCAGGCGTACCCAGGTAGACCGCCCGCCGGTCGAGCCGCACGCACATTCGCGGCTGCTCAGCCAATCGGTAGACCGGCCAATGGGCAGGCGCGTCGACGGCGCGCCCGCCAAAGTGGACGGTCCGCGCAGCAGCGGGCGAAGCGACGATCGCGAGCAGCACGAAAGCCGCCATAGCTGGACGAAGCAGGCGCATACCCCTCCCAACCATTGCAGCCACTAATCGATTCGGCGGTTCTCAATCCTGAACTGCATCAACTTTTCCGCCCGAGAGACCTGAAAGTCGATGCAGTTCGCTCGAGGACGCGGCCTCTATATAGGGATGAGATTCAGCTCGCGCCAGGGGGCCTCACCGGCCATCGGCTGAGTGCGGCCCTGCAGCCAGTCGGCCTGCAGGTCGTCGTAATGGCGGCTAGCGGGATGACCCGACTGGCCGGTGAACATCTGCCAGCGCGAGCGCTCCGGCGCGGTCGGTTCGGCGACCATGCGCCAGCTCGGAGCCCAGACGGCTTTGTAAGGGTCGTTGGGGTCGTAGGCGATCTGACTGACCGTCTCCTGGGCACCGCCCGCCTTCAACCGCCGGTTGAGCAGCCTGCGCAGCAGTGGGTTGGCCTCGCCCAGGGGATGAGGGAACTCCATCTCGTGCACGTGACCCCAGCGCCATGCCTCGGCGTCGGGGCCAAAGCGATCGCTGAGATCGTCGAGGGCGCCGCTCAAGGCCTCGAGCACGAGATCGTTCCAAGGCCTGCCGATCAGCTCTTCGTCGGCTTCCTCCCAAAGCTTCATCAGGTGCGAGTGCCAGCGCCAGGGCGAGGTGACGTGCGGCGTGAAGCCGTTGTCGGCGCGGTCGAGCCAGCGCTCGCTGAGATCGCGGTCGCCGATCGCGGCGCGGGCGACCTCGCGCGCCAGCCGCAGCAGGAAGGCCTGGTAAATCGTGCCGGCGATCGAGTCCGGGTCGAGCCTGCCGTCCCAGCTGCGCAGCCGCTCGAGCGCGCTGCGCTCACGCTGTCCCTGCGGTTTCAAGCGGCTCAGCCGCCGCACCGCCTCGAGGCCTGGCAGCGAGAGGTTGTCCGACTGCATCGCCTCGAAGCCATCGATGTCGTGTTCGTCGCTTGCCCGCAGCAGCTGCTCGATTCGCTCAGCGCGAAAGCCGTCGAGCCACTCGCTGGTGATGTGATGCGGGTAGGAGTCGCCGACGATGCGGTTGTTGGCGGTGACGAGGAATCCGCTCTCGGGATCGACCTCCTCCGGCAGTTCCTCATAGGGGATCGTCCCCTCCCACTCGAACTCTCCCGTCCACCCCGGCTTCGGCAAGTCCGGGCAGCCGCCGCGGCGCAGCGGCAGGCGGCCGATCAGCTTGTAGCCGATCGAGCCGTGGCGGTCGGCCCAGATCAGGTTGGAGGCAGGCGAACTGTGATCGGCGAGCTTTGCCACCAGCTCCGGCCCGGAACTGACCTCGTGCATCTCGAACATGCCACCGAAGGCCGTGGGCTGGTCGAGGGTCTGCCAGCGCAGGGCAAGCGGCTCCGCCGCATCGGCGCCAAGCGCCTCGTTGACGATCGGCCCGTGGTGGGTGATGCGGACGTCGAGCACCTCGGGTGCGTCGCGGCCCTTGACCGGGATCTCCTCACGCACGACTTCGAGCGGGCGCCACTCGCCTTCGAAGAGGTAGCGGTCCCCGTCGAGGCGCTCGACGAAGAGGTCCTCGACGTCTGCCATAACGTTGGTGAAGGTCCAGCAGACGTCGTTGTTCTGGCCCATGTAGACGCCCGGCATGCCCGGCAGCGAGGCACCGCGCACGAAGCGGTCGCCGAGCGTGAGGCCGACCTGGTACCAGATGCCCGGCATGCTCGGCGGCAGGTGTGGGTCGCCGGCGATCAGCGGCGAGCCACTGGCGCTGAGCCTGCCGGAGACCGCCCAGTTGTTGGAGCCGCTCGCCTCGGCGGCGAGGCCGATCGAGCGACGCACCGCGTCGATCTGCTCGACCATCGGCAATCCCTCACCCGACCACGCTTCCTGGGTGACCACCGGGTTGTCGGCGGGGTAGCCGGGGTCGAGGCGTGCCGCCAGCTCCGGCCCGAGCGCTCGCGTCATATCGGCGCGCAGCAGCTCGCGCTCCCAGTTGGTCGAGAGGCCGAAGGCGAGCAGCTTGCCGAGGCTGAGGATGTCGACCGGGCGCCAGGGCTTCCACTCGAGCCGCAGCAACTGCATCTCGAAGGGCAGCGCGCTGACCTCGGCGACCGCGGCGTTGACTCCCTCGCAGAAGCGCTCCAGCAAGGCGAGCAGCTCCGGATCGAGCGTCGCCGCCTCGCGCTCGGCCGTGCGACGGATCCCCAACGTGCGCATCAAACGGTCGATTGGAAGCCCCTCGGCGCCGGCCATCTCGGCCACGCGGCCAGAGACGACGCGGCGGTAGAAGTCAAGCTGCCAGAGCCGATCCTGGCCGTGGCAGAAGCCCTCGGCGAACCAGAGGTCCCGAGCGTGATCGGCCTTGACGTGAGGCACCCCCCAGCGATCGCGGCGGATGTTCACCGGCCCGTCCAGCCCATCGAGCGCAATCGTCCCCTTCTGCTTGGGCAGGGGCCGCCGGGCCAGCCAGTGCCAGGCGCCTGCCGTCACGGCGGCAGCGATGCCTGTTCCGGCCACCCCGACTACTAGCCCAACCCGTGCTGCACTCCCCGCCTTGCTCGAACTCATTTGAACTATGTATCACTTGGCCAGCTGGCCAGGAAGCTTCCCTTCGGTCCCGAGCTTGTCGAGATGGGCCTGCATGACCAGCTCCGCCGCCGGGCGGAGCTGGTCGGGGACGTCAGCCCAAGCCTCGGCGAGCAGGGCATCGCGGGAGCGCTCGCCGCGCTCTAGAGCGGCGAGCAGGCGGCGCTCGCGCATCTCGCGGTGCTCGACGTACTCGGCCAGCTTCGCCGCCGGGTCCTCGATCCAGGGGCCGTGGCCGGGACAGATCAGCTCGATCGGCTCCGCCTGCATACGGCTCAGGGAGTCCATGTAGGCCGTCAGCGAGCCGCCGTCCGGCGGCACGAAGGTGGAGCCGGCGCCGAGAACCAGGTCGCCGCTGAAGCAGACCTCGTCGTCCGTCATCAGGCAGACGTGGTCGGGTGCGTGGCCGGGAGTGGCAATCGCACGCAGGCCGCCATGCTCCTCGCCCTCGGCCGGCAGGACGATCGGCACGTCGACATCGCCGGATCCCGCAATCTCCGTGAGCCGTTCCGCCCCGTCAGCATGATCGCCATGGCCGTGGGTGAGCAGGACGAGGCCAATCCCGCCACGCTCCGCAGCGGCGGAGCGGACCGCGTTCAGGTGGCTTTCGAGGTCGGGCCCAGGATCGATCACCGTGCAGGGACCAGAGCCATAGAGATAAGTATTCGTCCCCTCCAGCGTCATCGGCCCCGGATTGGGAGCGACGAGGCGCAGGATCTCAGCGTGCCCCGGCGCCTGCTCGGTCAGTCGCCGACCTCTTTGGCGATCGCCTCGCGGGCGTCCTCGGGTTCCAGGACGACGAGGTCGCCGGCGCCGCGGAGGATCTCGCGCACCAGCCAGGAGGTGCCGGCATAAGGCAACTCGACGACGACGGCCCCGTCGGCAAGCTCCTCGACCACGGTGCGCTCCTCGCGCAACCAACGGGCCCGCTCGGGCGAGACCCAGACGCGGGCGACATGGGCGGTAGGCACCTCGCCGTGGGTCATCCAGCCCTCCACCCCGGCCAGCTCCTCGACCTCGGGACGGGGCTCGAAGGTGTCTTTGGACAGCACCGCTTCCTTGATCCGGTCGAGCTTGAAGTGGCGGATTCCGTCTTTGGTCAGGTCGTAGCACTCGACATACCAGCCCTCGCGACCGTTCTCGAGGCGGTAGGGCTCGACCGCGCGTTTGGTGAACTGGTCCTCGTTCTCCTTGTAGTACTGGAGTTCGAGCACGCGACTGGCGCCAATCGCCTCGTTGACCGTGCGCGCCACCTCGGCGTCGCCGCCGCTGCTGGAGGCGATCTCGAGCCCCTCCTCGGAGGGGTCGTGGCCGAGCGCAGTGACGATCTTGGCGCGGGCGCTCTGCAACCCGCCCTGCGGCAGGTGGTCGCCGAAGAGGTCGATCGCCGCGACCAGGGCCTTGGCCTCGAGCGGCAGCAGGCGCGCCGGGCGGGCGAAGTTGTCTCCATATGGCTCGGAGTCGACCTCGATCTCGTCGCCCTGGATTTCGGCGTAGAGCACGTAGGTGCCGCCGCCGAAGTTGACGACATTGAGCAGGTCGATGTCCTCCCGCAGCTCCTCGTCGGTAAGTTCGAGCCGCTGGCGCAGCTCGCTGACACGCAATCGCTCGTCCCCCTTGGCCGATTCGATCAGCATGCCGGCGAGGGTGACGAGGCGGGCAAAGCGCTCGGGCCGGATCGCCGCCTCTCCACGACCGTTGGTGCGCGTGCGGCGAGGCGCCTCGCGCAACGGGCGATCGACGATCTCGGCCGATTGGAAGCCGTTGTGGTGGCGCTCGTGGAGCAAGCCGAGGCGGCTCTCGGCCTCGTCACGGAGCTCCTTTGGGCCAAGTACCTGGGCGTTCTGGCGCCAGCGCAGGACCCAGGCGATCAGCTCGCGGGCCGAGGCATAGTCGGTCTCGAAAATGGAGCCTTTGCCCGGCGCGCCATCGGACTTCTTCGCCGGGCGCAGCTCGCCGTAGTCGCCAAAGTCGCGCGCGATCAGCCAGGCGATGCGGTCGCGGACGAAGATCTGGGCGGGACCGCGGATCTCACCCAACTGCCAGTCGGCGCGCTGGCCGTAGTCGCGGCGGTCGAAGTCCTCGGGGGGGGAGAAGTCGTGCTCGGCCTTGGAGGCGTAGCCGACCTTGCCCTGGATCCGCGAGAGGCGGAAGACGCGCACCGCCTCGCGCTCGTGGGCGTAGCCGATCAAGTAGAACTGGCCGCCGCGGAAGACCAGGTGAAAGGGATCGACTTTGCGCTTCTCGGTCTCGTCGCGCTCCATCGTGTAGTAGGTGAACTCGACCGTCTTGCGGCGCGAGATCGCGGTCTCGATCTTGGAGAGGCGCTGCGAGAGCTCGCGGCCACCGGCGGATGCCGTCATCGCCATCTCCACGGGAGCGCGCTCGCCCTCCTTGAGCGGGTTCGGATGTCCCCAGGCGACCTGCTGCAGTGCCAGCCGCAAAGGCTCGGCGTAGGCGAATTCGCCTTCGGAGAGCAGTAGCAGCGCCGTGCTCATCGCCGCCAGCTCGTCGTCGGAGAACTCGATCGCATCGAGGTAGAAGTTCTCGGGAGGCAGCGAGTAGAGCTCCGCCTCGAAGAACCCCTCGCCCGGCTTCTCCACCCCGAGCTCGATGCCGAGGCTCTCCAGCTCGGCCCGGTCCGCGTAGAAGCGCCGCGCGAACGCGTCGTCGTTCATGTCGCTGTAGCCCTCCACCTCGCGCTTGATCTCGAGCGCCGAAACCGGCCTTCCCTGAGCCATCAGGAACGAGATCAGCGAGAGCTGGCGGATCAGCTTCTCGGTGTCCTTCGCCACGGCCCGCAGGATAGTGTGCGGCCACTCTCATGGACCTCCTGCGCAACCTCTTCGGCAACGTGACTTCGGGCATTATCCGGCTTGCGGTCACCGCCGGAGTCCTCTTTCTCGCCTATCTCTTCATCGTCAAGCCGGTTCTCGACACGACCAACGAGGCCTTCCACTCGACCGGCCTCGACCAGATCGGCAAGTCGTTGGAAGGGATGAGCACACAGATCAAACGCGAGGTTCACCGCTCGTTCGAGGTGACTAAGCAGCGCGGAGCCAACCCGCAGAAGCTGGTCCACTGCGTGAAGGCGGCGGGCGACGACGTTCAGCGGATCGAACGCTGCACGCGGCGCTTCTGAGCGGCGGCGCGCGGGAGAACGGCAGACCGATCCAGCGGCAGGGCGCTGAAGTGGAGTGTCAGCTTGGTCGACCCGTCGACGCCGGTGAGGAATCCAGGCGCGCGGCCAAAGCCGATTTCGCTGATATCCCGGCCTAGCCTGTAGAGGCCCGGGTAGTCGGCCCAGCGCGGTACCCGCACCAGCAAGCCGTCAGCCGCGGTCTCCCCAACCATGTTCCAGGGGTTTCCTTCGATTACCGCGATCCGGCCCGAAGCGCGGAAGAGCAGGGTGCGCAGCCGTTCGAGCCCAGAAACGGCGAGGCCGTCGACCCGAACTATCAACGCCTCATTCGGCCGTGTCGGGGGAAGATGGACTCCCTCGGAGTTGCCTGTGGTCACCGTCGCCAGCGGTCGTTCGCGACTGCAGCGGTTGGGGCTGTGGCGCAGGATCGCCCACTCTTCGTCCCAACGGACGACCCGGTAGCGGCAGAACATCTGGACCATCTGCGCCGGCGACTCAAAGGCGGGCCAGCGAGCGTCGATCGCGCCCGGGACATTGATCGCGTTTGGATCGAAGGTGGTCGTGTTCTGCCAGAGGATCAGTTCCGGCGCGCTCGAAGATTCGAGCTTCGCCGCGTTCAGCTGGTCGAGACGGGGCGTGAACGCCGAGTACTGCTGGAAGACCGGCAGGGGATCCCAATTCAGATCGTAGGCCCAGGCAGCGCCAGCCTCCCACGGCGCGACGTGAACCGTGCCGGATCGCAACAGCGCCACCTCCGCGGGGCTGAGGCCATACGTCGCGATCATTTCTTCGCGGCCTCGCTGCTGGGCGTCCTCGGCATGGCCCGGCAGCGCAACCGTTTCCAGCTCGGCCTGGAAGGTTTCGGCCCGTTGGCGGAAATCGAGCCTCGTCCCGATCGCTTCCTCGTTGCCGACGTAGGTGATACCGGCGAGGACGATGACCGCCGCAATCGCAAGCGGGCGGCGAACATAGGGCACGAGCGCCAGCCCTATGCCCAGCAGGGCCGCCATGAAGACCCCGCTGTTACCGGGCGAGTAGCGAACGACCGCGTGCTTGAACATGAGGAAGGAGACGGCAGCGACCATCAACACGAGGCCAAGCCGGCGCATGTTGTCCCGGCGCCAGACCGCTGCGATGCAGAGCGCGGCCACCGTGGCCAGTCCCACGGCCGTTGCCGGAGTCTGCCACCAGCGGCTTGGATACACGGCGACCATCGCCGCCGAGTAGTCGCCGACGACATTGGCGGTGTTGACCGCGTAGTCGTCGATGTTGGCGAGCGCCTGGCCGGTGATGAACCAGAACGCCATGAAGGTGACGACCAGCGCCGCGAAGAAGACCGGGAAGGTGCGCCGCCGGTCGGGCAGTCCGAGCAAGACGGCCACAGCCATCGCCACCAGGGTCGGGCCCGCCCGCAGCGAGCCCAGCAGTTGCATCCCGGCGAGGGCGCCGGCCCCGGCGGCGAGCGTGAGACGGGCTCGTGCGCTCCATTCACCGAGCAGGGCCGCCGCGCCGATCACGGCGGCGGCAATCAGAATCGGGTCTCCTATCGGTGTCGCCGCCGCAAACGCAGTTACCGCCAAGCCGACGAGGAGCCCGAAGGCGCGGCGCGATCCCCACAGCAACGCGGTGCAGAAGAGGATCTGAACGAGGGCCGACCAGGCGAAGGCCAACCTGCCCATCCCGATCTCGAAGAGGTTTGGCAGGCCGAGGAAGCCGAGCGGCCCGTAGCTGAAGACGATCTGGGTCCCTGCATCCAATCCCCGCTCTCCCGCCATGTACAGGCCCGCGACCCAGGAAGGATCGAGACCGTATGTCGGTGTGAGATTGGGGAACGGCCAGGTGAGCACGGCCAGCAGCGCCCCGAGAAACGGCGAGGAGAGCAGCACCCGCTTGATCCGGACGGGATCGAACCGTCGCCCCCGATGCCCAGGCGCTGTGGGGAGGGCGGCTTGCGTCTCTTGCTCAGCGCCGACAGGCAAGGGTCTTCGTTGTCGTTCGCAGCTCTGCGCGCCAAGGAACTTGGCTGGCGTCAGGCGGTATCGCCACTTCGCCGGATCCCACAACCGGCGGCAGCGCCGTCGAGAAGGCTTCGCCGAACCTGCTCAGCTTCAGCTCCACTTCGTTGTCCGGAGCGGTCCGGTACCTAAATCCCCCGGCGGGGATCTCAAAGCGAAAGGAGGCGGCGCGCCCTGGCTCGGGAACCAAGCCGGTACAGGCACCCATCGCGACGTCATGTCCGTTGCTCATGTCGAGCAGCTTCGGGGGCATTCCGTCGCTCGGGACGGCCGGTTGCGCGAGCGGAACCACAGCCAGTTCGAGCGCCCGCACCAGCTCTTGATCCGCCGCTTCGCGAGCCTGCTCGGCGCTGGCGAGCAGCTGATCGACACTGAAGGCTGGCGAACCGAACTTGGCCGTCGCATCGAAATACGCCGAGGCCGGGAAGAACATGTCGGGATGAGAATGCGCCGCGGTTTCGTCCTCGACGAAGAAGTCCGGCTTGACACGATCGCGGCTCAGCTCCAACGCCGCAAGCGTGGCACGATTTGTCGCCCCCTCGGCTTCGAAGAGGCGGCCCCCCGCGCGCAGCTCGGATACGTTGGCCATCAGGGCAAGGCCGAAGACCACGAAGGCGAGCAGCCCCGCCACCGTCGACCAGCGAACGTCGCGACTGAGCTCGGCGACGAGGAGCAGGATGAGGATGCCGCCCATGTACACGTAACGGCTCGCGTTGGGTGCGCGGGCGGGGTCGAGCCCTACCGCGACCAGCGCCAGGTAGGCGAGCAGCGTGCCGACGATCGTCCAGAAGCGGATCGAACGTGGCGGATTCCGCCGCACGTGAAGGACTGTGAGACCGAGCAGAATTGGGGCCAGCGGGTAGCCCCATTCGGGCCGCAGCGCGACCAGAGTCGGCAGGTCGGCGCTGCCGGGCGCACGGAAGAGACCGGTGATCCCGGCGCAGATCGCCGCCACCTGGTCGGCGATGCCGCTGAAGAGGCCGCTCACGGCTTCCGCGGTCACCTCGGATTGGCCGAACTTGCGTGCCCAGACGAACCAAGCCACGTAGAGGGCGGCGGGGAAAAGGACGATCCAGGCACGCCTCCACTGTGCGCGTCCGCCCAGCCAGATCGAGAGCAAGGCCCCCAACCCAAACGCGATGCCGATGCTGAACGAGGCAAGTGCCGTCGCGAGCAGCAGGCTGGCGAGGATGTCAGCGGATCGCGTGCGCCTCTCGAGCGCGAGCAGCATTCCAAGGCCGGCTGCCATGCCGGTCAGGTTCGGAAGCTCATACGCCCCCATCAGGGTGTCCCAGCCGGCCCCGAAGAACGCGACGAGAACCGTGAGGCCAACCGCGACCCCGAGCTTGGTTCGACTGCGGACGAGGAGGAAGAAGAGCAGCGCAACCGCCAGGTGCAGGATGACGGTGACGAGTTGGAACGGCAGATGAGACTCGGCACCAAACGTCGCGAAGAGGCCCTTGTAGATGAGCAGCGGAACCGCGATCAGGTGGCCGTTCTGGGGCTTCAGAACGGTTTCGAGCGACCAGCCTTGGTCGACGACCAAGTAAGTCCACTCGTCGTTGATGAAGGTCTGGCCCTTGCCCCAGTCGAGGATCAGGGCAGCTGCCACGAGGAAGGACAGTGCAAGCGCCGCGTAGGCGACCCTCGACTCGCCGGCGCGGCGCAGCCACACGGCGAAGCGATCGAGCGCCCTGCCAAGCGTGCGGATCGGGTCCACGGCGGGAGGCGCGCCGGATCCCTGCTCTGACTTCGGCGAAGCCATCGGACGGCGCAGTCTATGTTCGCCGTCAGGCCGCGGCGCGCTGGCCGAAGTAGGCGGAGCCGGAGAGGGCGCGGTCGAAGCCGGACCAGGACTCGCCGGCGGGAAGCTGGCGCTCGAGGCGGTCGAAGCTGCCGAGGCGGCCGCCGAGGTTGTCGATCATGTGGACGAGGACGGCCTCGCGGGTTGCGGGGAGGACCGGGGAGCCGTGCTCGAGCGAGCCGTGGTGGGCGAGGATGATGTGCAGGACGGCTTGAGCGAGGGCAGGATCGAAGCCGGGGATGTCCTCGATCTGGCGGCGGACCTTGTAGTAGCCGAGCGGAATCTCGCCCTGCAGGCGGCCGGCGTCGGTGAGGTCGATCGCCAGTGGGTCTTCGTTGTAGGCCTCGGTCTTGCCGATGTCGTGCAGGAGTGCCCCGGTGACGGCGACGTCGCGGTCGATCCCTGGGAAGTAAGCGGCAGCGGCACTGACCGCCTGCGCCACGGAGATCGTGTGCTCGAGCAAGCCGTGGCGGTAGGCCTGGTGGTACACCTTCGCCGCTGGCGCATCGCGGAAGCGGGCCCAGATCTCTGAGTCCTCGCCAAAGAAGCGGTCGAGCAAATAGCGGAGCTGGCGGTCCTGCACCGTCGCAAGCAGCTCGCGCAGCGCGCCCTCGAGCCTTTCGAAGGAGGCCTCGGAGGCAGGTGCCAGGTCCTCCGCGCTGTACTCATCGTCAGCGGCGGGGCGCAGCGCCGTCAGCTTGATCTTCGCGCCCCAGCGCTCACTGGTCTCGAGGTGACCGCTGGCGTAGACCGCGGTGCCTGGAGTGGCCAGCGCGTAAAGCGCCTCGGCCTCCTCCCAAGCGACCGCCTCGCAACTGCCGCTGCCGTCGCAGAGGACCATCCGCAGCCACGGCTCGCCGTTGCGCTTGCGCCGCAGCTCACGCTCGCGCACCGCGTAGACGCCGCCGATGCGCTGGCCGTCCTCGAGCTCGGCAAGGGGCACCCTCGCCGCGATCAGTGTGTCGGTAAGAGCCTGCTGTTCCATCGCAATCCAAAGTAATGGGGGATGCGGACGGTTACAGAGTCGTGCCAATCCAGTGACCGATGACGATCGCAGCGAAGCCGGCAACCAGTGAAAGGCCGAGGTTGAGCCAGACCAGGTGTGCGTGTCCGGCGTCCGCCAGACGGTGTGAGTCGAGCATCCAGGTGGAGAAGGTGGTGAAGGAGCCGATCGCACCGCCGGCGACGATGATCAGGGCCTCGCCGTGCAGGGCGGCGCCCGCCACCAGGCCGAGGACGAGGGTGCCGGCGAGGTTGATCGCCAGCACGCCGAGCGGGAAGGGATGGTCCGTGCGGGCCGCGAAGGCTGCGTCGATCAGGTAGCGGGCGGCGGCCGCGGCCCCGCCGAGCAAGCCGACGGCAATCCAACCGGCCGCGCTCACCGTGCGACCTCTGGGCGGCGCTCCAGCGCGATCCCGGCGCGAACGCAAAGAAAGCCGAGCGCCAAGGTCGTGCCGATGTAGGCCGTGGCCAGGCCGAGCCGCCCGGCATCGACCATTTCGAACAGCTCCAACTGCAGGGTCGAGAAGGTGGTCAGCGTGCCGCAGATGCCGGTCGTGAGGAAGGGGTGGGCAAGGCTGTCCTCGGGGTGATCGCGCAGGCGGGCGAAGAAGTAGCCGAGCAGCAGCGCGCCGACCACGTTGACCGCGAAGGTGCCCCAGGGCCAGCCGCCGGGGCCGTGCGGGGTCGCCTGGGCCAGCCCCACCCGGGCAAGAGCGCCGATCAATCCCCCGGTGTAGATCGCGGACAGGCGGCGAAGGTCGAATTGAGTCGGCCTCATCGCGTGGAATCGTAGTTCGGCCTCTTCATTGATAGTTATCGATGAATTGCTAGGCTGCTCTGCGTGAGCGTCACCGAGCTTCCCGTGATCTCCTGCTGCACGCCGCTGGCCGGGTCCTCGCTCTCCGATGACCGCGCCGCCGAGCTGGAGGGAGTGCTGAAGGCACTCGCCGACCGGCACCGGCTGCGGATCGTCAACCTCCTGCTGCGGGCGGGCGGAGAGCCGGTCTGCGTCTGCGAGGTCCAGCCGCTGCTCGGCCTTTCCCAGGGCACAGTCAGCTACCACCTCAAGCAGCTAGTTGAGGCAGGCGTGGTCGCACGCGAGACCCGCGGCACCTACAGCTATTTCAGCCTCGTGCCGGGCGCGCTGGATGCCGTGCGCGAGGTCTTCTCACCTTGAGCGGCCGTCCCGATCTACTCCGCCGGGCCGCCGCCGAGGGGTTTGGCGCCTTCGCGCTCGTCTTCGCCGGCTGCGGGGCAATCGTCACCGACACCGTCCACGCCGGTGTGCTCGGCGCCGTGGGCGTCTCGCTCGTCTTCGGCCTGGTGATCATGGCGATGGTCTACGCGACGGGACACCTCTCGGGCGCCCACCTCAACCCGGCGGTGACGCTTGCCTTCGCCCTCACCCGCCACTTCCCGCGCCGCGAGGCCCTCGCCTACATCGTCGCCCAGGTCCTCGGAGCGCTCGCCGCCGCGGGCCTGCTGCTCGCGGTCTGGCCGGGCCAGCCGGCCGAGCTGGGCACGACCCTACCCTCGGTCGGCGCGGGCAGCGCGCTCCTCTATGAGGCGGTGCTTACCGCCTTGCTGATGTTCACGATCATGGCCGTCGCCACCGATACGCGGGCGGTGGGCGCCGGGGCGGCGATCGCGATCGGCGGCGCCGTCGGCCTTGACGCGCTCTTCGGCGGGCCGATCACCGGCGCCTCGATGAACCCGGCCCGCTCGATCGGCCCGGCGCTTGTCTCCGGCGAGCTGCACGACCTCTGGATCTACATCGCCGCGCCGATCGCCGGCGCCGCACTCGGTGCCCTCGCCTATCAGCTGGTGCGCGGCGAGCACCCGGCCTGATGGCGTGCGTCCTCTTCGTCTGCCTTCACAACGCCGGCCGCTCGCAGATCAGCGAGGCGCTCTTCGAGCGGGCAGCGGGCAGCAACCACAAGGCGCGCTCGGCCGGGACCGAACCGGGCGAGCGGGTCCACCCCGAGGTGGTCGAGGCGATGGGCGAGCTCGGCATCGACCTCGCCTCCCATGCTCCCCGCAAGCTGGCCACGGCCGACGCCGAATGGGCCGACGTCGTGGTGACGATGGGCTGCGGCGACAAATGCCCCTACATCCCCGGCAAGCGCTACCTCGACTGGGAGCTCGAGGACCCCAAGGGCCGTCCGCTCGCGGAGGTCCGCGCCACCCGCGATGAGATCGAGCGCCGTGTGGTCGAGCTGATCGGCGAGCTGGACGACTAGCTGCCCCCTGCCGGAACTTCGAACCTTCTCCGGACCGCGATCTGGCAGAGTCGAGCGCGATGAGACTGTGCAGCTTCACCGCAAACGCTGCCGCGCCAGCGCTCGGGATCGTCGATGGCGAGGAGATCCTCGACCTTTCCACCACGGGTGCCCCCGCCGAACCGGCCGCGGCCCTGTCCGAGCTTGGTCGCGGCGGCCTGGAGAAGCTTGCCGACAACGCTCCGCGTCTCTTCCATGGCGAGGTCGAACTGCTCGCGCCAGCCCGTCCCCGCAAGTACCTGGCGATCGCGCTCAACTACGCCGACCACATCGCCGAGATGGGGATGGAGGCGCCCGAAGTGCCCGTCTTCTTCAACAAGCAGGTGACCTGCGTCGTCGGGCCGAACGCCGAGGTGCACATGCCGAAGGTCTCGACCCTGCTCGACTACGAGGCCGAGTTGGCGCTAGTGATCGGCAAGCGCTGTCGCCACGTCCCAGTCGAGCGCGCCCACGAGGTGATCGCTGGCTACACCTGCGCCAACGACCTCAGCGTGCGCGACTGGCAGGGACGCGCCCAGACGATGACGATCGGCAAGTCCTTCGACACGCACGGCCCGCTCGGCCCTTGGCTGGTGACTCCGGAGGAGATCGGCGACCAACAGGACCTGCGCGTTCGCTGCTACGTCAACGACGAGTTGCGCCAGGACGCGAGCACCGCCGAGATGGTCTTCGACTGCTTCCAGCAGATCTCCCATCTCTCCGAAGCCTTCACCCTCGAGCCCGGCGACGTGATCGCCACCGGCACCCCGGCCGGCGTCGGCATCGGCCGCAAGCCGATCCGCGAGAACGTCCTCCACGTCGGCGACACCGTCCGGGTCGAGATCGAGCGGATCGGCGAGCTGGCCAACAGCGTGGTGCCGGAGCCGGAGGGCTACCTGGCGGCGCCGGCCGGAGCCTGAGACGGGGCCCGCACGCCCTAGCGGCGGTGCACCTCCGTGGCGGTCGCCTGGTCGCGCGGCCGCACGACGATCTCGTCGACGTTGACGTGGGACGGCTGGGCCAGGGCCCAGCGGATGCACTCGGCGACGTCCTCGGCCCGCAGCGGCTGCATGCCCTCGTAGACCCGAGACGCGGCCGCCTCGTCGCCGCCGAAGCGAACGAGGGAGAACTCGGTCTCGACCATGCCCGGTGCGACCTCGGTCACCCGCACGGGCTGGCCAAGCAGCTCCTGGCGCAAGACGCGCAGGATCGCTCGCTGAGCGTGCTTGGCGGCGTTGTAGCCGGCGCCGCCGCGATAGGGCTCGATCGCGGCGATGCTGGTCACGCCGACGACGTGCCCGTCGCCCGACTCGATCAGCCGCGGCAACAGCGCCCGCGTCATCCGCATCGTCCCCATCACGTTCGACTCGTACATCTGCAGCCACTTCTCTTCGTCGGCCTCGGCGATCGGCTCCAGGCCGAGCGCGCCGCCGGCGTTGTTTACGAGGATGTCGCAGGCGTCGGTCGCGGAGGCGAAGGACTCGACCGAGGCGGGATCGGTGACGTCGAGTTCAATCGCACCGCCGCCGACCTCCGCCGCCAACTCCTCGAGCCGGTCGAGGCGGCGGGCACCGAGCACCGTGCGGTAGCCCTCGGCGGCAAGCGCCCTCGCGGTAGCGGCGCCGATGCCGCTGGAAGCACCCGTGATCACCGCCGTCCTCATCGCTCGCCGACCCTAGCGCGCGACGTGGGTCCGACTATTCGTTGAGGCTTTATAGGGACCATGGCTCCCACAAGGCTTCAATCATCTGCGGAGATCCTCGTTTCCTCGCACGTGGATGCACCCGCCCAGCAGGTTTGGGCTCGAATCATCACCCCCGAGGGAATCAACGACGAGATGCGCCCCTTCCTGCGAATGACGCTTCCCGCAAGGGTCGAGCAACTCGATCCACAGAGCATCGAGATCGGCAAGCCGATTGGCCGCAGCTGGATCCTCCTCTTCGGCCTGCTCCCCTTCGACTACGACAACGTCACCCTTGAGCGTCTCGAACCTGGTCGCGGCTTCCTCGAGCGCTCGCAAATGCTCAGCCAGCGCTGCTGGGAACACGAACGCACCTTGGAGCCGAGCCACGGCGGTTGTCTGGTCACAGATCGCGTGCGCTGGCAGCCCCGCCTCGGGCTCCCGGGCCGGCCACTGCGTCCGGTGATCGCCTGGTTCTTCCGCCACCGCCACAAGCGGTTGCGGCGCCACTTCGGCGGCACGGCTCCCGCGGTTGGCTAAATCGCCTCCATCAGCCCTAGAGAACCGGCTTCAGGTCAATGATGGGCGTGCCGTCGAGCGCCTCGAGGTTCCGTACGCACATCCGAGCTCCCTCTAGCGAAACAACCTCCACCGGGGTGCAGCCCGATCGGGTTGGGCCTATCCGGCGAGCGGGTGTTGAAGACGCCCTGGACTGGATTGGCGGGATCGTCGCGAGGATGGGTCTGAAGCACGTCGCAATCGCCTCGGTCGAGCCAGGTGAACACGAGCAGCTCGTCTCCCGCCTGGATGCCGTGCAATGCATCAGCGCTCCTTGCTCGAACACCAGCCAAGCATCGGGTGCGCCCTCGTAACCTTGCTTCGGCACCGCAGAGCGATCTGTCAACGGCGACTCCACCCAGCCGACTGCCGTCATCTCTATTTGCGCCATGTTTTCGTCGCCGTTCATTGCAGCGGGAGGATGGCGAGGGTGGGAATCGAACCCACGACACCACGATTTTCAGACAAGTGTCCGGGCCGGCCACTCACCGACCCGGATATGTCCCCAAAATCGCTCTAGCAAGGGGAATCGGGGCGATCTCACGTTCAGAGTAGCAGACCGTTTTCGAGCCCCAATTACCCATAGTTTCCGGGGGATTCTGGGTGGTTTGGGCGATGAAACCGATTTCGTCGCCCAATCAAACGAGGTTCTCGGTCAGCAGCGAAACAGCCTCTGAGCTTGAGCCCTAAAGGCGATTAGCGACGAGATGAAGCGGGTTCGTCGGCACCGCTGATCTGCCAACGAACTCCAGGTCCGAACTCGAGGAGGACACCGCCGGGGGTGATCAGCTCCCAATTCGGAGGGTCGTCATCCGCCTCGTGAGAGCCACCAGGACGCACGTCTAGAACAGAACCATTGGAAAGCTTGCAGCGCAACTCGCCCGAGCTCTCATCAATCTCCGCATCCTCAATCGCCTGACCGACCAGCTCGGGAGGATCCGCCGGAGACCACTCGGCATCCTGGGTCGCAAGTCGCCACAACTCGCCAGCAGAATCGCGGATCTCGACATGAAGCACGTCGGGATAGGCCTTTTTTGCATCGACAATCGATCCGCGCATCGAGCGCAGGACATTCACGGGAGAAGCATCTAGAGCGACGACAGTTGCCATTAGCGCTGCTTCCATTGTCGCAGCCAAGTGAGCAATTCGCCATAGCTCATGTGCTCTTGCGTGCCCAAGCCTTCCTTCGTGGCATGGAGTGCCTCGCTTGCTTCATAACGCTCCCGAGGCGTTAGCCCGACCTCTTTGCAGGCTTGCCTGAACTGCTTGATGTCGCGCTTGCGGGCCACCGGCGCGTGAGTCTATGACGGCGCGGAACGCTCACTCAGTCGGCGCGCCAAAAAGCGGCCCAGGGCGCCTTGGGGAAGAACGGGGCTCATCGTACGATGGCTGCCTCACCGAACTGGAGGCGTTTTGAACGACGGTTTGCGGGATGCGCTGGAGGCAGCCGCGCGCGATGAGGCGGGAGCAAACGCTCGAAAGCAATTCGGCGAATGCCTTGCCGCCACACTGCGCGCCGGCGGTCAGATGCTGTGGATCGGCGGCGCCATCATCGGTCCTGATCGAGCTGAAGGCCAGTCGCCGTTCGACTTCGGTAGCGACGCGACCGTGGGGCTCGCCACCGTTATGCAGATCGCGGGAGAGCTGGTGAGCGGCGCCGTCCTCCTGCTGGGCGAAGGCAATCGATACGCGGCCGCTGCTCTCATACGCCAGCTCGTCGAGGTTGAGTATCTGGCGTGGGCCTTTGCCGAGGATGAAGAGGAGGCCAGGGATTGGATGCGGTCAAGCAGAAAAGAGCGGCAGCGCTTTTGGAAGCCCGCGCGCATTCGAGAACGAGCCGGAAGTCGTTTTCGCGGAGAGGACTACTGGGAGCACTGCGGTAAGGGCGGCCATCCCTCTCCCGAGGGCATCTATTTGCTCCCCGATCACTGCGCCCCGGAGGCTTCTGCGTCGTTCTGGTGGTGCGATATGGCGATACACGGGCACAGTGTCTGGCGCTACGCCCTCGCCGCCGCCAAGCAGTTTGGTCAGGAGGATGTGCTCACCTCCCTCAACGAGGCAAACGCTCTACAGGACGCAGAGACGCACTGGCGAGACGGGGACCCATTTATTGAGCTGTGCAGTCGCTTGAATCCCCCACCGGGCGGCCTGGTGGGCACGTTGGTACGACTTAGACAGGAACGCGAAGGGAAGTAAGGCCAACCAAGGCAACACGACCCAGCTACGGAGCTTCTGAGGCCAAATCAACCAGGAAGTCGAACCATCCCGGCGACAGCTTGAGCAGATATTCGGGGGCACCGCCAGCCCTGACAGTGAGGCCGGGACCAAGCTGGTCGTCGATCTCGATGTCCAGTGGGACCGCGGCGTTGTGCATCAACTCGCACCGCACCCACTTATAGAGAAGGTGCTCTATTGGGCATTGCTCACCACGAAACTCAACGCTGATCTGGACCGAGAGCGCATCGCGGATCAACCGCCTAAAAGCCTCTCCGTCCTTCGCCGTCGGATAATCCCGACGAGCGCGAGCCGCCACAGCAGCGCACGCAAGGAGCAAGCCGCTTCCTCGCCGGCCCTGCTGCCACAGGAACTCGGCGTCTTGAATGCGGTCCGACGCTCCCACCAACGAAGCCTGACAGACAACTCGCTCTGCAGCGATGGAACGGAAACTCGAGCGGGTGAGCTCTATGCAGGGCTCAGGATCGGGGCAGCGCTCAGAACGGAGACGCCCCTGCAGCTACGGCTCAGCGCGACGTACAGCTCGGCAGCGTTGTAATGATCTGCATCGAGAAGGACCGCATAGTCGTACTCTAGGCCCTTTACCAACAGTGGTCGCGACACGGTTCTCTTTGCTGCTCGTCGTCCGATCACCCGATCGTGGTTGCGGAGGCGACGTACAGCCGTAGCCACGTTGAGCTGCGGGTCCACAGAAGCGTGGGTGAGTGCGTCAATGGTGCAACTCCACGCTTCATGGCGAAAGAGCAGGAACCGAGGTAGTCGCGCGAGTTCGCGTAGCGCCAAGCGCACAGCCCCTGGTGAGCTGTCCTCCAAGAGGGCGCTGAGCTTTAAATGCGCGTTCGAGAGCTCCATCTTCCTGCTTGAGATCGACTTGCCCTGACCCAAGCGTTTCCGCTTGCGCTTCTCGATCGACTCGGCAACCCCGACCGCGCATTCACAGGCGAACTCAACGGTTGCTTGTGCCACAACCGAAGCGTCCCCGACGTCAACGATCTCCGCGAATTCCAGCATCCTCTTGCCCTCTAGCTCCTCCATCATCGAGTAGCTCCCGTTGAGCTTCGCCGCGGCCATCCGACAGTCGTGCGGCATGTGTCCGAGCGCGACCACCGAGCCACCCTCCGGCTGGTCGAAGCACGCCGTACTCTGCGTATGAACACGTCTCTCGCTGTCTTTGATGCAGCGCCACTGCACGGGTGCGCCTTCGAGGCTGATTGCTTCACCGCTTTTCAGTGCGGGGCGGATCTCCAGTAGCCAGCGCCCCAAATCCTCGTTCTGCCCCACCCACCGCCATGCCTTGATCGGCAACTCACAGGGAGGGAAGAGTTCTAGGACGTCACCCCAACCCACCGGCTGATTGTCGCCGAAGTCGAAAAGACCTTGGAGCGGATCACCGAAGACAGCCGTCGGTACCACCTCATGAAGCGCCACAACAACCCGATGCTGCGTGAGAACACAGTCTTGGTACTCATCTACAGCAATCAGCCCATAGCTCACCTCCAACATCCGCCGCACTGCGCGCGTTCGAACCGCCCTCTCGGCTGCAAGGCGGTATTTGTCCGCTTCCATCCAGTTGGGTTCGGGCTTTACCTCTAGGTTGGCGAGTTCGGGGAAATGCTTGATCAGGTCAAAGCACCAGCCATCGATCGTGCGAACAGTCGTCCACTTGGACGACCCTCCCAGGTCACGAATCCGTCGTCGAAGCGCATCGACTCCGGCGTGCGTATGGGTCAAAATGAGCGTTCGATGCTCACGGTGCCGGTAATCGTTGGCTAGCTCGGCAATCAGCTGAGTCTTTCCAGCACCCGCGGGAAGCTCAATCGAGCACGGCAGCGACTCACAGATTTTGACCACAACTGAGCGGCCGTCCTCTCCCGTCGCTAGCGCCTCTGGAGGCGCAAAAGGTCGAAGATCAGCCGCCATACACGAAGGCTTTGATTTTCTCGAGCACCTCCGGCAACGCCGACTCCTCTCGCATCTCGGCGTGGTGCGCCCTCCACAGCTCCGCCAGCCGTTCGCCATGGTCCTCCCGCTTGAACCATGCAGATCGCTCTTCGCGTCTTGCCTCTTCGCCCCTCCCTTCCCCTTTGGCCTTCGTTCCCTTAGCGGCTGCTGCCAACGCCATTCGCAGTGCCTCCTCTTCGTCCGCGCCCTCCTCAGTCCAGGTGAAGGGATCGACACCTTCTAGGTCGCCGGGCGCCTTCCCAAGCTGTGCCTCTACTTGGGCTCGTATTGACTCCTCCCCCCGATTCCCAATCCCCAACGCGACGAACTCGCGCAAGCCTGCGGCGCTAAGGCTGTGGGCAAATTCGTCCTCGATCGCCCGTCCGGATGACCAGCGCACAATCACAACCCCCGCATTTTCCGCCTCCGCGACCCTTGCGTCGATCTCAGAATCGTCGTTGTCAACGAGCACCGCGCTCGGATAACCCAGCTTGCTGAACACGATTGCGCGCTGAAGTGCTTGATCGCCGCCACCGCCATTGACGATCTCTACACCTGCCGTGATCGAGGTCGGCTCATCAAGCGCTCCCCGCCTCTCGTCGCCATAGCCACAGAGACGACGTATGAAGCCAGCCTCTGTGGCTCCCTCTCCGATCAGCACGCGCCTACCAAGGAGTGCCGAGGGGGCGTGCCTAACCGCGCCTTGAACCTCATCCAAGTCCGACGGGACAGCAGCGACCGTGGTCTTACCGGCTTCCGAGCGCACGACGCAAATGTCCGCAGCCTCAAGCGCAGCAATAGTTACCGGTGCATGCGTAGTGAGGATGACCTGAAGATCCTCCCGTTTGGTCGCTGCCTTCAGGTATCGAAGAAGGTGGCAGAGTCGGTGCGGATCCAATCCGTGCTCGATCTCGTCGACAGCAATGATCGAGCCGCCGACAACAGCCTGTTCCTGAATCGCAATTCCCGTTAGCCGTCTGGTTCCCAGGCCCTGGCTGGTGAGCGGTATCACCTCGTCATGCAGAAGCAGCGGAAACCTGCCTGACGAGCCGGCTGGGTCCAGCCCTGGGCGAAGCGCCCGATACGGTCCAGCCCCGAGCTTTCGGGAGGCTTTCTGAACTCTTCCCGCGGCCTCCTGCAACTGTGAAGGGATTGCGTCAAACGCAGCAATGCGAGCTTCGCGGTGAGCGGCGAGCACTACGCCGCCGGCTTCATCTGTGTCCTCGCTCACTTCGTTAAGTGCGGATCCCCGCCCCCAGCGCAGGTGCGAGTCGCTGTCCTCGCCAAGCCGGAAGAAGCCAAGCGCTCGCCGTTGCGCTGCGCTGATCGGTTTGCCCTCGTCAGTTCCCTCCTCCGGCCGAACCACGGTCCAGCGCGGCTCAAGCGTTTGGTCTACAACCATCCTGACGATGAGACATTCCTCAGTTCCCTCTTGAGGATCGTGCTGGAAGCTGCCATTTGGCCCGATACCCGAGCGATCCTTGCCCAGCGACTGCTCTGCGATAAGTGCATCCGGAAGTTCTGCCACCGCAACCTCGATCTTGATTGGCTCCTCGGTGTTGCAGCGATGGAAGTCCGCGTCCCCGAAGCGCGGCCGGTAACTTCGGCTGAGCGTAAGCCCGATTGCTTCCAGGATCGTCGTCTTGGTCGAATCTCCGGGCCCGACCAAGCAGGCAAGCCGCCTATCGAGCTTCCACTCGCAGTTCTTGATACCGCGGAAGTTTTGAATCGAGACCGATCGAATCTTCACGGGAGCATTATCGCCCTGCGACCGATCCATACAACTGAGTCAGGCAGCTGCGCGAGACATGGAAGTGGAGGAAGCCGTGATCGTCGAACATGACGAAGGCAATCCCAAGAAGCGGCTGATCGGCATGTCCCAATCATGTCTGGGCAGCGGCGGTTCAAGCGCAGAGCAGAGGTTTCGCCTCTCGCTATCCCAGATTAGCCCGAAGCAGGCAATTGCTCGCTGTTGCTGATCGCGTAGAGCACCCCCTGGGTCAAAGCAACGAACTCGTGAGCTCGTTTTGAGGAAAGATCCTCCGGTCGTCCGTGAACGGCGAGATTCCGGAGAATGTCGAGGCCCTCGATTGCCTTCAAGGTCTCCGCCGTGATCAGCCCGTGCTGATGCGCAGCGCGCGCCAGGGTTGGGACGTTCCATTTTTCGTCTGCTTCCTGCCCGTGATCGACAAGGAAAGACCTCAATGTGTTCTCGAGTCCTCCGTATGTCTCAACGATCGCAGCCACGGGCGACTCCTCGGCCAGCTCATCCACCTTGCCCGCCGCGCCCCCGATTTCGCCCTCGGAGATTGAGGGCGGAAGCCCCAAGTCAGCCTCAACGGTAGAGACACTGCGTTTCCACTCCAACTCGAATGGTCCGGCCTTCACCCGCCCGGCGGCAGCCGCGAGCGCATCGATAATCGGCCTCCTGAACATCACCGCGATCACGAGCACCGCTAGGGGCCACGCGACTGCGGCAATGAACTCCAGAGCAGACATACCCCAATGCTCTTGCCTTGATCGGATGCAATGGCTTCGACGTACCGCGCCGCCTATTGGGCTTGGCGAAGGAGGCCTCGGCTATCCAGATAGCTCTATGCCATTGCGCAGCCCGTGAACTAATAGGGCTAAGTCAGGGCGAAGCTCGCCGAGCATGGGTTGTCCTGACGGGCGAATTTGGCTCTGTAGTGCGACGACTTCGCGCTTTCCATCGAACTGAGGACCACACGATTCTGGCCTTATGGAACCAAAATTCGAAGCCAAGTTCATTCGGCAGAACCCGCCTGGGAAGCCAAATTCTTTCGAAAAGCAAGCAGCAGCTTTGGCCTCGAGTGCGTCAGAAGTCTCGTTATTGGGCGACGTTTGGGCGATGAGCGGCTGGCCGTCGCCCAAACGATCACTCTCGCTTAATCCACTTTAGTACCGATTTACAGGGAAAAGCTGATGGCGAGGGTGGGAATCGAACCCACGACACCACGATTTTCAGTCGTGTGCTCTACCAACTGAGCTACCTCGCCGGGAATGGGCGGCTGACGCCGCGCAAGAGCGAAGGCTAGCGGCCGGGAGGCGATGGGGCTGATTGCATTCGCCCGATGAAATGGCTGCGAGTAACGGCCGGACTGGTGGTTCTCCTTGTTGCAGGCGCGGCTCTTGGTTCGGGGGGCTCTGGGACCGACTCGGTTCGGCAGCGCTATCTCTCTGACGCCAACGCACTGCGGACCATCGCCCGCTTCGGCAAGTCGCGCAAGGTGACGGTCCGCTCGCTGGGCGACCCCAGCGTGGTCCATGCTGACCCTCGTTGGCTCGTGGCAGCCCGACCGCTGGGGGCCGAAGCACCGCAATGGGCGCTGCGGATGTACAGGCGTTCGCTACTGGTTTTGCATGCGCTCAGCGACTGGCGCACCGGCGCGGTCATCGCCGGTGCGCGTGAGGGCTGGGCTTACGTCTGGCCTCGTGACGCCGGAACAGTCGCGATGGCGCTTGCGGCGGCGGGGTACCGGGGTGAGGCGAGGCGCACGGTGGACTTCCTGCGCGAGCTCGATCTTGGCGCCGCTGCCCGGTTCCACGGCGACGGCACTCCCGTCGACGGACGCGCTGCCCAGGGTGACGCAGCCGGGTGGATTGCAGCGGCCTCTGATGCGGCAAAGTTTGCGAGTGCGCCGGCGGAGCGGTCGTGGCGAGGGCTGGCCGACTATCAAGAGAGCGGCGACGGCGACTTCCTCGCCAACGCGATCGCCTCTGGCGCCCCCGATATCCGAGCTTTGTTCAAGACACCCTCGGGCGCGCTGGCGCGCCGCGCAAACGATCCCGCCTCCGGGCTCGACTCAGCTGCCGCCTGGGCGGTCCGCCCTTTTCCGCATCCTTCGCTCTACCGGCTCGTCCGCCGCACGCTGCTGCAGCTGGCTGCGGGCAGCAGCCGCTTCGGCATCCTCCCTTCCGAAAACTGGGGCGGTGGCGACGATCCGTGGACCGCACCTACCGCCTGGACAGCCTGGAGCCTCGCCGCACTCGGCGAGCGCTCAGCCGCTCTGCGCCTGATGGTCGAGCTGCGTCGCGCCGCCACTCCCGCCGGCATGCTTCCTGAGCGCGTCGACGCGCATACCGGCATCCCCACTTCGACGACGCCCCTGGCCTGGTCCCACGCCTTCGCGATTCTCGCCCTGCGTCAGCTCTGGCCCGCGGACTAGAGCGACTCGAGCGCTAGATCGACCGCCTCACGGGCCGAATCGGCGAGGAGCACGCCGGGCGCGTCCTCCATCCGCTCACGACCGCTCAAGGCCCAGCTGTGCAGGGCGATGACGGTGCGGCCGATCGCGCGAGCGAAACCGATCTCCGAGAGCGTCCCCCACTCCCCTCCTATCGCGATTACGACATCACCCGAGGAGACGACCGCGAGGTTGCGGGCGTGACCGATGCCGGTGGCGACCACGTGAGTGCAGAAGCGGTTTGCTTCACTGACTTCATGCCCGGGCACGATCCCGATCGTGATGCCGTCGGCCTCACTGGCGCCGCGGCAGGCGGCTTCCATCACGCCGGTCAGCCCGCCGCAGACCACCGTTGCGCCCGCCTTGGCAAGTCGTCGTCCGACCTCTTCGCCGAGCAGGGCCGCCTCGGAATCCGGCTCGCATCGCGCCGCCCCGATCACCGCCACCTGCCGTACGCCGCTCACTCTCCGGAACCTTTCATCGTCCGCATCAGCTCCAGCGCGCCCTGCTTGTGCAGCGGTTCGTTGAGGTTGCCGCACTTGGGGCTCTGCACACAGGAGGGGCAGCCGGACTCGCAGGGGCACTCGGCGATCAGCCGCTCGGCGTCGCCGAGCAGGCGCTCGAACTGCTCATAGCCGCGCAGGGTGATCCCGACCCCGCCCGGGTGGCCGTCGTAGATGAAGATCGTCGAGCGGCCGGTCTGGAAGTGGACGTTGGTCGAGAGGCCGCCGATGTCCCAGCGGTCGCACATCGCGATCAGCGGCAGCACCGCGATCTGGCCGTGCTCGGTCGCGTGCAGGGAACCGAGCAGAACGTCGGGCGGCAGGGCGCCGCTGAGCCGCTCCGGCAGGACGTACCAGAGCGCCTGAGTGACGAACTGCTGCTCAGGCAGCTCCAGGGCGACGATGTCGAAGGGCTCCTGATCGGAAATCGAGACCCGCTGGTAGGCGATCACCTGCTCGGTCACCGAGACCTCGCCGAAGTGCAGCTCGACGCCGGCGGTCGAGCGCTGCTCGCGCACCCGCTCGATGTAGATCTCGGTCTCCTTCTTCGGCCGCGTGTACCAGTCCCCGTCGAAGCGGGAGACGATCGCCCGCCGGCCCTGCACGTCGAGCTGCTCGACCTCATAGGAGCGCCCGAGGTGGAGGTAGATCGCGCCGGGGTGGATCGTCGTGAAGGCGCGCTCGGACTCGACCAGGCCGAGCATCTCGCCCGAGTCGCGCTCGATTACCGCGACGGAGTCGGCCGAGGCCGAGCGCAGCGGGATCTTCGAGGCGACGAACTCGCTGCTGCGCGGCATCACCCGGCCGCCTGCCTGGCGCAGCTGCCCGGCGGAGATGAGCCGCTCGGCCCGCTCGCGCCAGTCCGGGCCGAAGATCTCCGCGTCGGCGTCGCTCAGCGGCAACTCATACGCCGCCGCGACCATGTGCCGCGAGGCGATCTGCTCGCTGGCGTGGTCGAGGATCGCCGCCTCGACCGGCCGCCCGATGAACTCGTCCGGGTGCCGGCAGAAGAACTGATCCAGGGCGTCCTGGCCGGCGACGTAGACGGCCAACCCTCGCTGGCGCCGCCCCGCCCGTCCCCACATCTGCCGCAGGCTGGCGACCGTGCCGGGGAAGGTGACGCAGATCGCCGCGTCGAGCTCGCCAATGTCGATGCCCAGCTCCAGCGCGTCGGTGGCGACCACGGCGAGTAGCTCACCTGCCGAAAGCCGGGCCTCGATCTCGCGCCGCTGCTGCGCCGTGTAGCCGCCCCGGTAGGGCGCGATCCGCGCTGCCAGCTCCGGCTTGCCGCGCGCCTCCAGCGATTCGCGAGCGAAGCGCTGGATCAGCTCGATCCCGCGGCGGCTCTTGAGGAAACAGATCGTGCGCACGCCGTGGGAGACCAGCTCGGCCAGCAGGTCGGCGGCCTCACCGAGCGCCGAGCGCCGCGTTCCCGTCGCCTTGTCGATCAGCGGCGGGTTCCACATCGCGATCTCACGCCCGCTGCGCGGCGCGCCGTCATCGTCGATCAGCTTGAAGGGGGTGCCGACCAGCTCCTCGGCCAGCTCGACAGGGTTGGCGATCGTCGCCGAGGCCAGCAGGAAGCGCGGCTCTCCCCCGTAGGCCCGCGCCACCCGGCGCAGCCTGCGCAGCACGTTGGCGACGTGGGAGCCGAAGACGCCGCGGTAGGTGTGCGCCTCGTCGACCACCACCCAGCCGAGGTTGGCGAGGAAGTCTCCCCAGCTCTTGTGGTGGGGCAGGATGCCGACGTGCAGCATGTCCGGGTTGGTGAGGATGAGGTTGCTGCGACGGCGAATCGCCGGACGCTCTTCGCGCGGGGTGTCGCCGTCGTAGATCGCCTCGCGCAGCCCCGGGGGGCGCAGCGTCGCCAGCTTGCGCGCCTGGTCTTGCGCCAGCGCCTTGGTCGGGTAGAGGTAGAGGGCGCGGCGCTTGGCATCGCGTGCGATCCCGTCCAATACCGGCAGGTTGAAAGCAAGGCTCTTGCCAGACGCGGTGCCACTGGTGATCACCAGGTTCGAAGACACCGCCGACTCGAGCGCCTCGCGCTGGTGCGAGTAGAGGCGCTCAACGCCGTTGCCGCGCAGCCGCTCGACCAGAGCCGGGTCGAGCGAGCGCGGTAGCGGCACCAGCTTGGCGCCGCGCTCCTCCTCGCTGCTCTCGGCGACGATGCGGCCGTCGCGGTGCGCTGGGTCAAGTGCCACCGACCACGGCGCCTCCAACAGACTTTTGGCCATCAGGCTGTGCTCCGGAGGGGGCGTGCGATCCGTCCCGCCACCCGGATCGCCTGCAGCGTGCTGCGGTCGTGGATGCGCAGCACGTCGGCGCCGCCGCGCGCCGCGAGCGCCGCCGCGGCGACCGTCCCCCACTCGCGCTCGCCCGCCGGCCAGCGCTCCTCCCACGACCCGGCCAGCGCAGCGCCGATGAAGTCCTTGCGCGAGAGCGAGACGTAAAGCGGCAACCCGAGCGCGCGCAGCTCCGGCAGGCGCCGCAGGATCTCCAGGTCCTGCTCGGTGCTGAGGTCGAAGTCGAGTCCCGGGTCGATGGCAATCTGCTCCTCGGCGACGCCAAGGCTGCGAGCCAGCTCCACTCTTCCCCCAAACCATGACTTGAGGTGTTCGATCACGTCGCCGTACTCATGTGCCGGCCGGTCAACCCGGGGCGGTCCCTCGATATGCATCAGCACGTAACCGCAGCCGCGCTCAGCGACCAGCTCGAACATCTCCTCTGAGCCGCCCGAAATGTCATTGATCGCCGCCGCGCCTGCCTCAAGTCCCTGTCGCGCCACCTCGACCGAGAAGGTGTCGGCCGAGACCGGCACGCCCGAGGCCACCAGCCCCTCGATCGCCGGCAGCAGCGCCGCCGCCTCGACCTCCGCCGGCACCGGAGGCCCGCTTTTCGCCGCCACCGCTCCCAGGTCGAGCATGTCGAACCCCGCCTCGACCAGCTCCAGCCCATCGGCGATCGCCTGCTCCGGCGTGACGCTGCGCGCGCCCTCGAACATGGAGTCGGCGGTGACGTTGACGATCCCGGCGGCAAGCGGCTGGGCCAAGTCGAGGCTGCGATCGGCGAGTCGCCAGCTCATCCGGCTACCGTAGCGACCGCACCATGGCACTGCGATGCGTCTACACCGACCTCGACGGCACCCTGCTCGGCAAGGGAAGCTCGCTCTTCCGCGACGCTGAAGGCGCCTTCTCGCTGGCCCAGTCGCGCGGGCTGGAGGCCTGCCACCGGGCCGGCATCGAGGTCGTGATCATGTCTGGCCGGCGCGAGCCGCAGGTGCACGAGGCAGCTCGCCTGATGGGCCAGAGCTCCTACATCTACGAGGCCGGCTGCGCTTTCGCGATCGATGGCGAGACGACACTGATGACCGGCGAGATGGTCCCCGACGAGGACGGCACCGTCTACGAGAAGATCGAGCAGCGCGGCATCCCGAAAATGCTCTTCGAGCACTTCGAAGGGCGACTGGAGTACCACGCGCCCTGGCACCACGGTCGCGTCCTCTCCCACCTCTTCCGCGGCAAGGTCGACGTCGAGGAGGCCAACCGGTTGCTGGAGGAGCATGACCACGGTGACCTGCGCTTGCTCGACAACGGCGCGATCGGCCGTGAGATGCCCGCCGTCGAGGGGCCCACCCACGCCTACCACCTCGTCCCCAAGCTGGTCAGCAAGGCCGGCGCCGTCGCCGCCCACGCCCGTGTCCGCGGCTATGACCCTGCCGACTGCATCGCCGTCGGCGACTCGGTCGAGGACCTGGAGGTGGCGGCTTCCGTCGGCCGCTTCTTCGTGGTCGCCAACGGACCGCAGAACGACGCCGGCCTGCGCGCCGCGCTGCCCGACTGGGACAACGTCACCGTCACCGAGGGCGCGATGGGCGATGGC
>JAWVFJ010000025.1:0-47629 GCA_033856275.1 Solirubrobacterales bacterium | reverse complement strand
CTTTCTTTGCCTCAACACAAAGTCAATGGGGCAGTGCTCTTTCGGTACTGGTAAGTTCTTCTCGTGCGTAAGCGCTTGACACTGATGCTCGCCATTGGCACCTCGCTTTTTGCCATCGCCGGAATCGCAATCGCCAAGGGAGAAAAGCCCTTTGTCGTCACTTTGGGCAACCTGCGGATCACAGGCAACGGAACCTTCAGCCCCACGACTCTGCCGAAGAACAAACTCGCGCCAATCACCTTGAATGTCAGCGGCAAAGTCGAAACCCTCGACCACACCCATCCGCCCGCCCTGAAGGAACTCGTAGTCGAAGCGGACAAGAACGGCGCCATCAACGCCAAAGGATTGCCAGTCTGCACCTCGGGCAAATTGCAGGCGCAGACCACCGAAAAGGCCAGGGCGGCCTGTCCCTCGGCAATCGTCGGCGAAGGCCAGGCTGCCGTCGAGGTCGAATTCCCCGAACAGAAACCTTTCATCGCCAAAAGTGACATCCTCGCCTTCAACGGCGGCGTCAAGGGCGGCAAGACGACGATCTTCGTCCATGCTTACCTGACCGCCCCGGTCTCGGCCGCGGTCGTCACCACGGTCAAAGTCTCGAAAGTCCATAACGGCCGCTACGGCCTCAAATCGGTGGCGACGGTTCCCAAGATTGCCGGTGGCTACGGCTCGCCGGTGAGTTTCAGTCTCAGGATCGCCCGCAAGTTCACCTACAAAGGCAAGCAGCAGAGCTACCTGCTCGCCAAGTGCCCAGACGGCCACCTGCTCGCCAAAGGCACCGGGGTCTTCAGCGATAACAGTCGCCTGACCGGCAGCCTGGTCCGCGCCTGCACGCCAAAGGGCTGACTGCGCCGTAGTTTGTCGGGTGATGCTTAGTCCCGGGGATTGGCCGGGTCGGCCGCCGCGGGCGGGATCAAGCCCTCCGCTTCACGCCGTCGCTCGCCGCGTCTGAGCATTCTCTGGGTGAGGATCGCGATGCTGAGGATCGCGGTGGCGCCGAGGCTCAGCTGTACGCTGAGCAGGCCCTGGCGAGTCCAGTAGACATCGCGCAGATCGAGCAGGAGTGCCGCCTCGTCGAAGGTCAGTCCCATGCCGATGCCGGTCGTAACCGCAAGCCGCTCTTCGAGCGCCTCGTCGTCGGTCAGCAGCGCCGTCGTCCCAGAGGCGAAGGCGAGCACGATGCCGGGCACGAAGTGGTGGATGTGGCGACCGCCGACCTTGACGTTGCGGAACGGCCACCACTCGTCGCGGATGCCCAGGGTGGAGAGGCGCACCAGTGCGAAGGAACCGAGGAAGCCGGCGAGCAGGTTGAAGAGGACCGTTTCGGAGCGCGGTGCCTCGTCGTAGCCCCCCACGGCGACGCTGACTGTGTCGAGCGCGGCAGCCGGGGCTACCTCAACCAGCCCCTCACCGTCGGCCTCTTGGTGAGAGCGACGCTGCAGCATGCGGCCGAACTGGCCGGCGAGGACGACGCCCGCGCCGCCCAGCGCGACGGCGGCGAGCCCGACGGTGGCACGCTCAGAGTGACCCCAGCCGAGCCTGGCCCTGGCCTTGGCGCGCCGGGTCAGGCGAGTCGGCAAGCGCGGCGAACCCATGCCCCGCAGCCTAACGTCGGGCTCAGCGTTCCTCGGTGACGATCGTCTTCACCGTGGCGACGGCGCCGTCGGCGAGCTCGATCTCGACCATGTGGGTGCCGATCTCACGGATCGGCTGCTCGAGGCGGACCTTGCGCCGATCGATGCGCAGGTCGCGGGCGTCCCGGATCGCGTCGGCGATCTCCTTTGCTCCCACCGAGCCGAAGAGCTTGCCGTCCTCGCCCGCCCGTTGGTAGATCGTCAAGACGGTCTTGGAGAGCAGCGAGGCCGCCTGCTCTTCTCGCTCGGAGCGAGCTTTCTCAGCTTTCTCGGCCGCGGCGCGTCGCCGCTGGGCCTCCTCCAGCGCTCCCGGGGTGGCGGCGGCGGCCAGTTTGCGTGGGATCAGGTAGTTGCGCAGGTAGCCGGGCGATACATCAACCGGATCGCCGCGATGGCCAAGTTGCTCGACGTCCTCGAGCAGGATCGCCTGCGTCATCAGCGCTCTCCGACGTAAGGCAGGAGGGCGATCTCACGGGCGCGCTTCACCGCCACCGAGAGCTGCCGTTGGTGCTTGCGGGAGAGGCCGGTGACCCGGCGCCCCCGCGTCTTCCCCTTGTCGGAGAGGAAGCGGCGCAGCAGATTGAGGTCCTTGTAGTCGACCGCCTCGGAGTTGATCCGGGTGTATTTGCGCGGCCGAGCACGGTCGTCTCGGCGGCCGCGCCGGGGTGTCGATGATGTTGCATCTTTCGTTCTAGCCATGCGGGCCGGGAATCCTACAGACCTGACGGGGCCGGACACGGCGCGGTGCGGCGTCCACAGTCGCTCACGTGTAGAGCAGGCTTCGCTCCCCGCGCCCTTGCCCCGCTTGGTCCGGCTCCGTCAGGCGACCTAAAACGGGATGTCGTCGTCTCCGCCGCCACCGGCGGCTGCGCCGGCGAAGTCGGAGGAGTCGGCGGGGACGTCGCTGCTCGGGCTGAAACCGCCGCCTTCTCCGCCGCCCCCGTTGCCGGAGCCGTCGCGGGAGCCGAGGAACTGGACCGAGTTGGCGATGATTTCGACGGTCTGCCGTTTGACCCCGTCTTTCTCCCACTCGCGCCAGTCGAGGCGCCCTTCGATCGCGACCGGTCGGCCCTTGGCAAGGTAGTTGGCGCAGTTCTCGCCCTGGGCACCCCAGACGGTGACATCGAAGTAGTTGGGCTTGTCCACCCACTCGCCCGTTTGACCGTCCTTGCGACGGCTGTTGACCGCCACGCGCAGCTTGCAGACGGAGGTCCCGCCCGGCGTGCTGCGCAGCTCCGGATCGCGGGTCAGGTTTCCGGTGATGACCACTACGTTCACGTTCGACGCTGCCACAGCTCTCAACTCCTCTGAATCGTTGTCTGGATTCCAGTCTAAGAGCGCCGGCGGCGCGACTCGTCCCTTCGCTCCCGCAATCTGCGCAGGAAACCGACTACTCGTCGGTGGCGACGGGAACGTCGACGCTCTCGGGAGCGCTCTCAGCGGACTTAGCAGCCGGCTCAGCGGACTCAGCAGCCGGCTCTGCGGACGGCTCTGCGGCGACGGCAGTACGGGGAGCGCCCTGAGGACCGCGATCGCCGCGGTCGCGCGAGGCGCCGGGGGTCGGGGCGGCGACGGCGGGCGGCACCATCACCGGTGAGTCCGCGTCGACTTTGAAGATGCGGAAGCGCAGCACGCCGTCGGCGATCTTCAGGTTGTGGTTGAGCTCGTCGAGCAGTTCCGTTGGGGCCTCGAAGCGAAACCAGCGGTAGTCGGCCTCATTGCGCTGCTCGATCTCATAGGCCATCTTGCGCAGACCCCATTTGTTCTCGTGCTTGAGCGTCCCTTTGCCCTCTATCCGACCGCGCACATCCTGCGCGAGCGCATCGCGCCCGGCCTCGTCTGGGCCGGGGTCAAGCATGAGGACCAACTCGTATTCGCGTGCTGCTGCCAAAGCGGCGAGGGACTATAGCGTCAGTGGGGCAGGCGCCGGGTACCACTCCCGGCTCAACTTTTTCGGTGGGGCGGCTGGGGCCGTCCGAGGTTGGATCGCCGAAAAAGTACAAGCCGCCGGGAGCGGCACCCGGCGCCTGCCCTCAATGCGGGGCGAACTCCATCGAGCCGTCGCCGGGTGGGGCAGCAGGCACGTTTGGCGAAAGAGCTTCCGGTGAAGGTTCGGGTTCCGCTGCCGGGACGGGAGCAGGAACTGGCGGAGTGGCGGCCGGGTCCTGCCGTCGGGTGGGGGTACTCGGTTTGTGCTGCGCGCTGCTCCGGGCGCCGGGACGATGCGCCTGGCGTTTCGACACCTTGCCCTCCGCACGGCGCCGACCACCCCCACCCGACACCACCCGCCCGAGATTCCGCACACCCCGTGCACCCGGAGCCGGATTCGGGACGGCAGCTTCCACTCGCGGCAGACCAACATCAGCAGGAAGAGGAGGCGGCGCCGGCGGCGCCAGCAAGCTCGGCGCAACCCGAAGCGCCAGGAGGATTCCAGCGGCGGCAACGAGCACCAGCCCAGCTTGAGACCACCGAATCCGGACACGCATCCCAGCACAAGCCCCCAACCCTGGAATGTCTCCCCCGAAACGATCGCTGGAAGGCTTGGGCACCCCTCCGAACGGCTTGTACTTTTTCGGCAATCCAATCTCGGAAGGCGGCAGCCAATCCACCGAAAAAGTTGAGCGAGGAGGGGTGCCCAAGCCTTCCCATCACCAACCTTTTTGGGTGAGCAAACGAGGGGTCTGGGTAGTCTGAGCCCGTGTCCGAATCCGACCCGCTGATCATTGTCTCCAACCGAGGCCCCGCTCAGTTCGAACTCGACGAGAACGGCGAGCGCACCGTCCAGCGGGGTGGAGGAGGCCTCGTCACGGCCCTCTCCGGCCTGGTCTCCCACCGCGACGCGCTCTGGATCGCATCGGCGATGACCGACGAGGATGTCGCTGTCAGCGAGGAGCGCGGCGGCCCGGTCGAGCTCTCGATCGACGGCATCGACTACCGGGTGCTGCTGGTTGGCTCCGACGCCGAAGCCTACGACGGCTTCTACAACATCATCGCCAACCCGATCCTCTGGTTCATCCAGCACTACCTCTGGGACCTCTCCAACGCCCCGGACATCCGCCAGGAGGAGCTCGACGCCTGGGACTTCGGTTACCAGGCGGTCAACCGCGACATCGCCAACGCCGTGCTAGGCCAGATTGAGGGGCGGGAACGGCCGCTGGTGATGCTGCACGACTATCACCTCTATACGGCTCCGGCGATGATCCGCGAAGCCCGACCCGACGCCTTCCTGCACCACTTCGTCCACATTCCTTGGTCCCAGCCCGACAGTTGGCGCATCCTGCCGGGGCGGATTCGCGAGGCGCTCTTCCGCGGCATGCTCGCCAACGACATCATCGGTTTCCACACCCACGCTTACTGCATCAACTTCATCCGCTGCTGCGACGAACTGCTCGAGGTGGACGTCGACTACGAGCAGGGGATCGTGCGGCACGCGGGTGGTGAGACCCGGACCCGCGCTTACCCGCTCTCGATCGATGCCGAACGGTTGCGCCGTGCGGCCGAATCCCCCGAGGTGGCCGCCGCCGAGCGCGAGGTTTTGGAGCGCCGCCGCAAGCACCTGATCATCCGTGTCGACCGGGCCGACCTCTCCAAGAATGTGCTGCGCGGCTTCACTGCCTTCGACGTCTTCCTCACCCAGCACCCCGAGTTCCGCGAACAGGTCACCTTCATCGCTCACCTGCAACCTTCGCGCCAGGACGTACCCGAGTACGCCGAGTACCTGGAGCGGATCGAGGCCCTGGTTGCAGTCGTCAATCACAGCCACGGCACCACCGACTGGATGCCGATCGATTTGAAGATCTACGAGAACTTCTACGACGCGGTCGCCCGCTACAAGCATTTCGACCTGCTGATGGTCAACTCGCTCTTCGACGGCATGAACCTGGTCGCCAAGGAGGCTCCGGCGGTCAATACCCGCGACGGCGTGCTGATGCTCTCCGAGAACACCGGCTCCCACGAGGAGCTCTCCGACTGCACGCTCACGGTCAACCCCTTCGATATCCAGGAGCAGGCCGACGCGATCTACCGGGCCCTCACCATGGACCCCGAGGAGCGTCGGATGCGGGCGCAGCACCTCAAAGAGCTGGTCTTCTCGCGCAACCCCGGCGATTGGGTCGACGATCAGCTCAAAGACATCGCCGAGCTGCGCGAGGCAGTCGCCTAGCCGGGGACCCGGCTCAGGTATCGAGCTCAGCCAGCAGTTCGACCCAGTCGCGCAGCAGGCGCGGCGAGAGAAAGTGGTGGCGGGCATGTTCCTTGCCGGCCCGGCCGAGGCGCTTGCCCAGCTCGGGATTGGCGAGGATCTCGATACAGCGCTGCGCGCACTGCTCGGAGGAGTCGACCAGAAAGCCGGTCTCGCCGTCCTTGATCTGCAAGGGGATGCCACCGACGTTGCCGCCGATCGTCGGCCGTCCCTTCCAGAGCGCCTCGGTGACGGTCAGGCCGAAACCCTCGCGGATCGACTTCTGCAGGCAGACGTCGGACTGCGATTGGAAGGCGTTGACCTCGATCGCGCCGACGTTGTTGAGGTTGTTGAGGATCTTGATGTCCTCATCCCCCTCGGCGTACTCGAAGGTGCGCTGGAAGAAATCCCATCCCTCCGGATCGTCGGTGGCCATCGAGCCGACCAAGGCCAGCTGCACCTCGGGAACCTGCTCATGGACGATCCGGTAGGCGTCGATCACGCCCATCGGGTCCTTCCAGGGGTCGAAGCGCGAGACCTGGGTCAGCAGCGGCCGGTCGACGTCGATGCCGAACTGGCGGCAGACGAAGGCGGCGTCGTCGGGCGAGAAGGCCATGTTCTTCGGCGAGAGCGGATCGATCGCCGGCGGGATGATGCGCACGCCGTTGTGGCCATCGACTCCTTTTGGCACATAGGTGGGCAGGTGCCAGACGGTCGCGTCGTACTCCTCGATCATCGGCAGCAGTCGAGCGATCGGCTCCGGGTTGGGCTCGGAGAGATCGATGTGGCAGCGCCAGATCCAGTTGCGGCCCTTCTCCTTGGCGCCGCGGCGCAGGCCGATCGGCTGGGGGTCATGGACGATCACCGTGTCCCACTCGCCTTCCAGCCCCTCGGCGTTGATCCTGTTGATCTCGTCGAAGACCTGCCACTGCTCCTCGCTCAGGGTTTCCTCCGCTCCCTGCAGCGAGTTGTGGAGGAGCTTGGTCGCATTGAAGAACTCCTCTTTGCCGAAGATCACGTGCCAGTGGGCGTCGATGCCAATGTCGCGCATCAGCGGCACGATCGTGTAGAGAATCTCCGAGACGCCGCCGCCGAACGCGGTAGCGCTGACGTGCAGGACGCGGTGCCCTTTCATCGGCTCCGCTAGCTCGCGGATGCGTTCGATCGTCTCCTTTCCGGCTATGTGGGTGTAGTCGGAAAGGGACTTCTGGCCTAGGGAGACTTCCTGAAGCATCCGGGATTTCTACATCGCCCGGCGGTCGCCCGTTCTTTAGCCCTGCGGACGCTTGCCCAGAGTCACTTCGATTTGCTCGCGTTTGCCGTCCCGCAGGATCTCCAGCTTCACCGTCTGGCCCGGCTGGAGGAACGAGATGTAGCGAGCGAGATCTTCGGGCCTGGTCACTGGATGGCCGTCGATGGAGACGATCAGGTCGCCGCCCGTTTCATAGGTCGCCGCCTGGAAACGCAGCTTGCCGTCGGCGCCGCGCAGACCCGCCTTGTCGGCCGGACCGCCGGCGACCACTTCGGAGATCAGACCCCCGTGGTCGGTGTCCAGCCCCAGCTTTTCGGCGAGTTGGGGATAGACCGGCTGAGTGGCGACGCCGATGTAGGCGTATTCGGCTTCGCCGTCGGCTTCCAGCTGGGCGATCGAGCCCTTGATCGCCGAGACCGGCACGGCGAAGCCGACGCCCGAGTTGGAGCCGGAGCTGGTCTCGATCTGCTCGTTGATACCGAGGACTCGTGCACCGGCGTCGAGCAGCGGGCCGCCCGAATTGCCGGGGTTGATCGAGGCGTCGGTCTGGATCGCTCCCTCGATCTGGAACTTGGTGAGCGATTCGACTGAGCGGTCGGTCGCAGAGACCACGCCGACTGAGAGCGACTGCTGCTCGCCGAAGGGGCTGCCGATCGCCGCCACCGGCTGGCCGACGACGAGTTCGTTGTCGTTGCCGAGCCGCAGCGGGTGCAGCTTGAAGCCGTCTGGCTTCACCTGCAGCAGGGCGACGTCGGCGAAGGGGTCGAAGCCGACGATCGTGGCCGGGACAACGTTGCGATCGGGAAACTCGACAAAGACTTCCTTGGCCGCCTTGCGGGTGCCGGTCGATTCGTCGGTGACGACGTGGGCGTTGGTGACGACCCGACCGTCGGCATCGAGCACGAAGCCCGAGCCCTCCGCCGCTCCGCCGCCGCCTTTGAAGACCGAGCGGATCGTGACGACTCCCGGCGATGCCTCGCGGTAGACCTTGGCCGCGTCGAAGCCGTGCTCCGCCGTTTGCACGGCCACTTGCGGGGTCGTCCGGGTGACCGTCGCCGTCTGCGTGGCGGAGCTGCCGCTGCCGCCCGCGCCGCCGCAGCCGGCAAGAAGGAGCGCCAATCCCAAACCCACAAAGAGGACGGTGCAACGCTTTATCCCCCCCGTAAGGGGACTTTGCGTTGCACCCCTCATGCCGCTGCCTTGGGCGTCGCTGTTGCGACTGGCTCGGCCACGCCAGTGCGTGAGCGCGGCAGGTCGAGCGTGAAGGCGGTGAACCGCTTGCTGGAAGCGATCGCGACCCGGCCCTCCATTCGCTGGGCGAGCTCGGTGGCGATCGCAAGTCCGAGCCCAGAGCCACCAGCCGAGTCGGCGGTGTAGAAGCGCTCGAAGATGCGGCTGTGGACGCGGCGTGGGATGCCGGGACCGTCGTCGGAGACGGTCAGCTCGGCGCGGCGGTTGACGGAGTAGGTGGTCACGGTCACCTTGGTGCCCTCGGGGGTGTGCGTGAGGGCGTTGTCGAGGAGGATACGGATGACTTGGCGCACGCGGTCGGGGTCGGCGCTGGCGATTACCGGCTCCTCGGGAGTACGCAGCTCGAGGCGGGAGCCGCGGCGATCGGCGCGCGGGCCGAACTCGCGCGCCACTTCACGCGCCAATGAACCGAGGTCGACGCTGCTGCTCTTCATTGCCACGGCGCCGGCGTCGAGCTGAGAGAGGTCGAGCAGATCGGCGGTGAGCTTGGTCAAGCGGACGATCTGTTCGCGCATCGTGTGCACGAACTCGGCTCGCTCCTCCGGGCTCGGATCCTCCTCCTCGAGGAGTTCGACGAAGCCGCCGAGGCTGAAGATCGGCGTACGCAGCTCGTGCGAGGCATTGGCGATGAACTGCTTGCGGGCGCTGTCAAGCTCGGAGAGGCGCCGCTGCATCTCGTTGAAGGTTCGAGCGAGCTGGCCGAACTGGCCGACCGACGAGATCGGGATCGGCGTTTCGAAGTTGCCGTCGGCGACCTTGCGCGCGGCGTCCTGGAGGCGGCGGATATTGCGGCTGGCGACGTACGCGTAGTAGCTGCCGCCGGCGCCGGCGAGGATCACCCCCAGCGCGCCGCCGGCGAGGATCTCGCCCTTGACTTCGCTGGACCCACCGCTGCCGCCGATCGCGACGGTGTAGACATAGATCATGAGCGTAGTCCCGGCCGCGATGGCCACCGAGATAACGATGATCCGGTCGCCCACGCTGGTCAGCCTGAACCGGCGCACGGGCGCGCTACTCCCGGAAGCGGTAGCCGACGCCGCGTACGGTGAAGAGGAACTCGGGCTCCTTGGGGTCGCTCTCCAGCTTCTCGCGCAGGTGGCGAATGTGGACGTCGACGGTGCGCGGATCGCGGTACTCGGAATCTCCCCAGACGTACTCGAGCAGGGTCTCTCGACTGAGCACACGGCCGGGGGAGCGGGCCAGGGCGCCGAGGATCTCGAACTCAACGTAGGTAACGCGGATCTCCTCCTCACGCAAGGTGACCATGCGCCGACCGAAGTCGATCTTCAGCTCGCCCTGGTCGATCGTCTCCTCCTCCGGCGGGTCACCCGCCATTCGCGAGCGGCGCAGCGCCGCCTTGACCCTGCTGCGGAACTCGCGCATCGAGAAAGGCTTGGTGATGTAGTCGTCGGCGCCAACCTCGAGGCCGGCGACCTTGTCGGTCTCTGAGCCCTTCGCGGTCAGCATGATGATCGGCACCTGGCTGCGCGAGCGCAGCTCGCGGCAGACTTCGACGCCGTCGAGCTTGGGCAGCATCAGGTCGAGGATGACCAAATCGAAGCGGGCCTCTTCGAAGCGCTGCAGCGCTTCCCGTCCGTCCTGAGCGGAAGTGACGTGGTAGCCGTCCTTGCGCAGCGGGTAGGAGAGCAGCGTCTGAATCGACTGCTCGTCATCGACGAGGAGGATGCGGGTCGATCCGTTAGGCATGGACAAAGCGTATCTCTGGCCAGCTTGGACAGATGTGCGAGTACCAAGTACTAAGGTTGCGGGGTAGAAAGCCGATATGAAGCGCAGGATGCAACCACGACAGTTGAAGAGCTTGGTCGAGACGGGTCATTACAAACCCGAGCCGTCGCTGATCGCCGATGCGATGCTGCAGCGGCGCGGCGTGCGGGAACTGCTTACCAGCGAGAGCTTCATGCGAGCTGGTCGAATCCCGCCGGCTCCAGAAGCCGGCCGCCGGGCAGCCTGATCTCGACCCCCGAGCCGGCGACGACTACGCCGATCTCCGTCAGGGCGATGCCCTTTTCCCCCTCCTGCACACGGCGCTGCGCCTCGGTGAGTCGCTCGGGCGGGATGGTGGCGAGCAACTCGTAGTCCTCGCCGCCACTGAGTAGCTCCCACGGGTCTCGTCCCACAGCCGCCATCAGCTTCTTGCTCCCTGCCGCAAGCGGGATCGACTCGGCGTCGATTCGGAGGCCCACGCCACTCCGCTTCGCGATGTGCCCGGCGTCGCTGCCGAGTCCGTCGCTGAGGTCGATCATCGCTGTGGCGCCTGCTCTCGCCAGTGCCTGTCCGGCACCGAGTCGCGGTATCGGCTGGAGCTGCCGCGCACGCAACGCCTCCTCCCAATTCGACGCCGACCGCGGGATTGACCCTCTTATAGCGTGGTTAATTGCACAATCGGAGGCTTCCAGGAGCTGCAGGCCGGCAGCCGCGGCTCCGATCTCGCCGGTCAGGACAAGTGCGTCGCCGGGGCCGGCGCCGCCGCGGTGGATGAGCGAGTCCGGATCGGGTGCGTGGCCGACCACCGTCACCGCCAGGAAGAGCTCGCCTGCGCGGGTCAGGTCGCCACCGGCCAGGGCCGTTCCGGTGCGCTGGGCGAGCGCGATCATGCCGTCGAGCAACTCGATGCAATCGTCGTCGGCGAAGTCCGGGGGGATTCCGAGGACGACGTAGGCCTCGCCGGGCTCTGCTCCCATCGCTGCGAGATCTGACAGCGCTGTGGCCAAGGCCTTGTGGCCGATCTGCTCAGGGGTTGCCAGGTCGCGGCGGAAGTGCACGCCGTCGACGAGGGCATCGACCGAGGTCGCCGTGGCCCTTCCGGGCACCGTGATCGCGGCGTCGTCGCCACTGCCGAGGCGAATACGGGAGCTCGGGGCGGGTAGCCGCTCACGTATCCGCGCCAAGAGCTCGAACTCACCCATGCGCCCATTGTCCCTGCTCGCTGGCCAGCGCCGTCACTAAGGTGCGACCGACGTGGAGCCCAGCCAGCCACTTCTACATCGCATCGGCGAAGCCGGCGCTAAATTCGGCACCAAGCCGCCGCACAGCAAGCGCGTGCGGCTGGCGATCCAGCTTGGTATCGCGATCCTCGTTTTCGGTTTCCTCGTCCTCACCGTCGTCGATCAGTGGGCCGAGATCAAGGACAAGGGCGTTCACTTCCACGTCCTCTGGCTGATCCCGGCCTTCGTCATCCTGCCGATCTTCTACTCGCTCAACGCGCTCGGCTGGGACCTGATCCTGCGCTTCCTCGGCTACAAGCTCGGTGCGCGGCGGGCACAGGTCGCCTGGGGCCAGCCGCTGCTCGCCCGCTACGTGCCCGGCAGCGTGCTTTACGTGCTGGGCCGCGTGCTGCTTTCCGAGCGGGCCGGGGTACCGCGACGGCTGACGATCGCCAGCATCGTCTACGAACAGGCCCTGCAGGCGACTTCGGCGATCGTCGTCGCCGCCTACTTCCTGATCGACCATCCCGACCTGCACGGACAGCCGCTGCGTTGGGGGATCCTGCTGCTGATCCCGCTACTGGTCACCCTCCTGCATCCGCGCGTCTTTGGACCGCTGGCCAACCGCGCGCTGCGTGCCTTCGGCCGCGAACCGCTGCCAGAGGTGATGTCGCTGCAGGGAGTGATCGCGGTGATGGCCTTCTACGCGCTCAACTGGGGCGTGATCGCGTTGGGCATCTGGTGTGTGGCCCGCTCGGTGAGCGGTGTCTCGGCGAGTGACATCGCCGTCGCTGGCGCCGCCCAGGCCTTCGGCTACGTCGCGGCGCTGGTCACCCTGGTTGCGCCGGCAGGCCTTGGCATCCGCGATGCGGCCTTTGCCTGGGCGTTCAAGGTGGCGGCTCCCGGCAACAGCTTCGCGGTCGCCTCGTTGGTCGCGATTGTGGTGCGGGGAGTGCTGACCGTGGTTGAGATTCTCTATGTCGGGGTCGTGACGGCTATGGGGCGGCGCGAGGGGTGGTCCATACATACCGGGGTGATTCATCCATCTGCCGAGGAGGAAGCAGCGGCCGCCGAAGAGGGGTAGAAGGAGGGGTCAGGTACCCCAGCTCACTCAACTTTTTCGGTGGATCGGGTGGGGCCGTCCGAGGTTGGATTGCCGAAAAAGTACAAGCCGTTCGCAGGGGTACCCGACCCCTCCTCCAGCCGCTACAGCGGGATGCGGGCACTGAGCTGGTACGCCGTTAGGGCTAGCACCAGAAGCTGTAGGGCACGGTCTCTGGAGAGAGCTGCGGCGGGCAATGGCCAGAGGAGGTACCAAGGCAAGAGCCAGGCGGTGGCAAATAGCAATCCCGTCGTGGCCCAGGCGGTCGCGCGGAGCCAGTCGCCGCCTCGGTGGGTCCAGATGAGGAGGTAGACGATCAGGGCCGTGAAGAGGGCTCCGGCGGCGATGCGGGTCGTGTCGGGGTCTAGGCCGGTTAGGCGTGCTGCCGTGGTCGGGATGCTCAGGTGGCTCGTGTGGCCCTGATTCCCGCCGATAAGGGTGAAGGCGTCGAGCCAGTGCCAGCCGAAAGCGAGATTGGAGACGGCGACCGTCAGGGCGAGAGCGAGGAGTGCCCCTGCGACCAGGCGCCTCTTGCGCGAGGCGCCGAGCAGCGCGAAAGGCGCCGCAACGCCGGTTGAGGCCTTCACCGCGATTGCGGCAACGAAGGCGGCTCCGGCGGAGCTTTCGCGTGCCGTCAGTACTCCGCCAACACCCAGCGTCATTAGCAGTACGGCGATCGCGTCGTTGTGTGGACCGCCGACCACGTGGACCAGGACGAGCGGATTTAGCGCGACGAACGCGGCGGCGCGCAGAGAATCGATACCACGGGCCGGCGCTAGGCGTGAGACGAGCAGTGCGGTGGCGAGGGCGGCGGCCGCGGAGAACGCCTTGAGGACGTAGGCGGCGACGCCGACCGGCAGCCAGGCGAGCGGGTAGGTCGCCAGGGTGAAGAGGGGGCCGTAGGCGCTCGTCGTGTGCCGCCAGGTGACATGGACAAAGGCGGGATCTGTCGGCACCGCCGCTGGTCCGCGAACGTAGGGGTCGACGCCGTGCAGGACCCCGAGGCGGGCGTAGTCGACGTAGCTATAGACGTCGTGGGAAAGCAGCGGTGGCAGGCAGGCGAAAATGGCGAGGAGGACGCCGATCGCCGTCCAGATGATGCGCCGGCCCAGTCGCGGCGCCCAGGCGAGCGCGCCGAGGTAACCGGCAAAGCCGGCCCAGATCAGACCGTAGGCAACCCCCGGCGCGAGATTCAGCTATTTGCTCCCGGGTTCAGGCGTCGCACCCCCGTCGACACCCGCGGCCGGCGGAGGAGGGGGAACCGGCGTCGGTTCCTGCCCTGCGCCGGGCGCGTAAGCGTCGGGGTTGTAGCCGCCGGTCACTTCTTCGCCGATTTCCTGTGCCCGGTCGGCTTCCCTTTCGGCAGCTCCCCCGGGGCCACCTCCGTGGCCGCCGGGCGCAGGCCCGGTGAACTGGCCGAAGAAGGGCGCCCAACTGATCGGCGTCTTCGGTTTGCTGAACTCTTCGCAGGGGATTTCGGCGCCCGAATAGAGCGAGTGCCAGATTTCGGCAGGGAAGGTGCCGCCGAAGACCGTGATCCCGTGCACGCTGGTCATTTCGATTGCGTTGGATTCGGGGTAGCCGACCCAGACGACGGTGGCCAGGTTGGGCTGGTAGCCCGCGAACCAGGCGTCGGTCTCGCGATCGGTCGTGCCGGTCTTGCCCGCCTGGCCGGGGCAGCCGGTGTAGGCAGCGGTGCCGGTCCCTTCGGTGATGTTGTCGTGCAGGAGGCGAGTTACCTCGAAGGCGACCGCTTCGGAGACGACGCGGCGCGGCGGCGTGCGCTCGGGGCGCTCGGTGCGTCCGCCGGGGAAGACGACGCGCTTGAGCGCGACCGGGTCGTGGCGGATGCCGCCGGCGGCGAGGGTGGCGTAGGCATCGGCCATCTCGAGTGGCGAGACGCCGACGCGCAGTCCGCCGATGCCCTCGGCCGGGATGCCATCGAGCGGGCTGGTGATGCCGAGCGAGTGCGCCGTTTCGGCGACCTGGCGCGGCCCGACGTCGAGGTCGAGTTGGGCAAAGACCGTGTTGTCGGAGGCCACCGTCGCCTGCTGCAGGTTGACGTTGCCGAGATAGCCTTCGTCGGCGGTGTGCACCTCCCAGTGCCCCCACTTCGGCAGGTCGAGATTGAGCGGTTTCGAGGTGTAGTAGGTGTTATAGGGATCGATCCCCTGCTTGATCGCCGTCGTCAGCACGAAGGCCTTGAAGGTCGAGCCCGGCTGGCGGTGACCCTGGGCGGCGAGGTTGAACTGGCTGGCGTCGTAGCTCGTGCTGGAGACCATCGACTCGATCTCGCCGTTGCTTGGGTCGATCGAGACCAGCGCCGAGGAGGGGTCGGTCGAGTAGGGCAGGGCCGAGCGCATCGCTTCCAGGCCGATTTCCTGCAGGCGCGGCTCCAGCGTCGTGTAGATCTTCAGGCCGCCATTGCGGACCGCGTCGGCGCCGTAGTGGCCGATCAGTTCGTGTTCGACGTAGTCGAAGAAGAAGGGCTCGCGGTGGGCGAAGTAGGAGCCCGAGACGTTCAGCTCGAGACCCCGCGCTTCGGCCTGCCGGGCGCGCGCCGCTGTCAGGTAGCCGAGATGGGCCATCTTGGCCAGCACGGCGCTGCGGCGCTGCAGCGCTTCGTGCGGGTGGAGGATCGGGTTGTAGTCGGTGGGTGCCTGCGGCAGGCCGGCCAGTAGCGCCGCTTGCTCCAGATTCAGCTTCCAGACAGGCCTGGAGAAGTAGATCCTCGCCGCGGCGCCGACGCCGATCGCGGTCGACCCTTCGACCGTCCCATATGAGGCGGTGTTGAGGTACTGGTCGAGGATCTGCTTGCGAGAGTGGCGTTCGGAGTACTCGATCGCCAGCTTCGCCTCGATGATCTTGCGTTCGAGGTCGCGCTTGGGATTGCGCAGGCAGAGGTTGCGCACGAGCTGCTGGGTGATCGTCGAGCCACCCTCGACCGTCTTGCCGGCTTCCAGGTTCTTCAGGGCGGCGCGCGCGATCCCCTCGGGGTCGATGCCGCCGTGCTCGTAGAAGCGCTGGTCCTCGATCGCGACGGTGGCGAGCTGCAGCTGCTTGGGGATGCGCTCGATTGAGACCGGCGCGCGAGCCTCTTCGGACTCGATCAGGCCGAGCCGGCTGCCATCGCTGGCGTAGATCACCGAGTTGCCGGTGCGGTCGACCTTCTTGCAGGCCGCCAGCGACGGGGCATCGGCGGCCACGTTGAGCACCCATGAAGCGATCGCGATCACCGCCAGTGCGATCGCGACGAAGAGGGCACCGCCGACCAAGGCGAGCTTGCCTCCGATTCCCCCGCGCCGTCGCTGACGTCGCCGATTGCGCTGCGCCATCATTCACATAGTTTCGCGCTTCGCTCGCGGCACGAGGAATCGGATATGCACGCTTGCTCGCTCCGCGCTCACGGAGGGTCCTTTGGCGCGGTGCTGACTCAGGCCTGTGTGTCTTCGGTCGAGAGGTTGTGGATGATCCCGTCGACGAGCAATTGGTTGGGGATCACCACGGTCGTGCCGTCGCCGGGACTGACGTAGGTGTAGGAGAGGGTGATGTCGGTGACGCGTCCGTCGACGTCTTCGAAGGCGATGCGGTCGCCGATCTTGATCGGCTGTGAGACGGCGAGCTGAACGCCGGCGACCATGTTGCCGATCGTGTGCTGGGCGGCGAAGCCGACGATCGCGGCCAGCACCGCGGTCGAGGCGAGGATGCCGGTCGCCAGCCGCTTCAGCTCGGTGAACTGGCTGAGCGCGATCGCGATGAGGACGAGGAAGACGATCAGGATCACCAGGCGGCGCAGGAAGCGCAGCCGCGTTTTGGTCGAGCGCGAGACCTGTGAGACTGCCGGGGTCATGGCGACCAACTTAGAGGTGGGGGGCGTCGTGTTGCCCTCCCGGCTCAACTTTTTCGGTGGGACCGCCCTCGCCGTCCGAGGATGAATTGGCGAAAAAGTACAAGCCCCCGGGAGGACAACCCGACGCCCTTTCCGTACTCCAACTGGGGCCCTCTTGCCGCAGTCTTGGGAGTTCTCCTGGCTTTGGGGACCGGGATCGTGCTCTCGGTTCCGGTCGCGATCATCGACAAGCCGGCATCTGGCCAGGACCTCAGCGATGCGGCCAACGCTCTGGTCCAATTGGCGACGGCGCTTGGGTTCCTGCTGGTGCCGTTTGCGATTGCGGCGGGACGGGGAGCAACCGTGCGCCAGGCGGCCTTACGGCTCGGGCTGCGCCGCTTCCGGCCTTCAGCGGTCAAGTGGATATTCGCCGCGATCGGCGCCTATCTGCTCTTTGCGATCGCCTACACGGCGATCGTCGGGGAACCGCACCAGAAAGACATCGCCGAAGACTTCGGCACGGTGCCGGTGCAGATCCTGTTGATCGTGATCGCGGCGCCGATCAGCGAGGAGGTCTGCTTTCGCGGCATGCTCTTCGGCGGCCTGCGCGAGCGCTGGCCACGAGTCTTCGCCGCCTTGGTCAGTGCCCTGATCTTCGGCGGCCTGCACGCTTTCACCGGTCTCAGCGCCGTGCCACCCCTGATCGCCTTTGGCTTCATCCTCGCCCTGCTCTACGAGAGGACCGGCTCGATCATCCCGGGGATCCTCCTGCACATGCTGAACAACTCGGTGGCTTTGCTCGGGCAGTAGCGGGCCGTTGGGCGAAGGGGGTCACACCCCCAACCGACTGACACTCGTGGAACCAGGCTACAAGCGATTTGGCTCGATAGGCAGCGGAGGGCGGGGGATTCGAAACCCATCCGGACGACGAGCGTCTGGACTTTCGAGTGTCAGTCGATTGCCGATACCTATCGGCTTCAGCCTCCGCTGCGCCGAAACGTATTGGCGGCATCTGGCAAATCAAGAGCTCTCTCCATTGGACAAAGAATTGGCTCTGCGTCACACGACCGGGCGATCCGTAAGAATCCAGGCCCGTGAATCGCCGCCTTGTCCCGCTCTTGGCTCTTCTCTGCGCCTTCGCCGTTCCCGCAACGGCGCTGGGTGCCGCGACGAAAGCGCCAAAGGAAATCGGCCCGCCTGAGGCGACGGTGAAGATCCGCGTGGGGCACCTGCATGGGGGCAAGGCGCAGATCTACAGCCAGGTGCCGGTGGTCGGATCGATCTCGCCGTTCGCGCCCGGGCAGAAGGTCGAGGTCTCCTTCTATCTCGATGGCAAGCCGCTGCTTAGTCGCAAGGTCGCCGTGCAGAAAACGAAGGGCGACACCGGCAGCTTCCGCGCCAGCATCCTGCTGCGCAAGGGTGGCAAGTATGCGGTCAGCGCCCGGCACGAGGCGACCGCCGCGCTGGGTGGCGACAGCACCGTGCGCAAGGGCTGGAAGGTCAGCTACCCAGCCCTGCATCAGGGGCAGTGTGGCGACGTCGTCGTTGGCTTCAAGAAGGCGATGCGGAAGATGGGCTACATCGCCAACAGTGGCAATTGCTTCGGCGCCAAGACGGCGCGCGGCGTGCTTGCCTATCGCAAAGTCAACGGCATGGCGCGCAGCTACCGGGCCGGCACCGGCTTGGTCAAGCTGGCCTTTTCCGGCAAGGGCGAATACCACGTGCTGCACCCGGCCGCCGGGGAACACCTCGAGGCGCCGCTCTCCAAGCAGGTTCTCGTCTTCGCCAAGGGCGATAAGCCGTTCGCGGTCTATCCGGTCTCCTCCGGCAAGAGCTCGACCCCGACCGTGACCGGCCACTTCACCTTCATCCGCCAGGAACCGGGCTACAACTCGCACGGCATGTACTACTCGTTCTACTTCTATGGCGGCTATGCGGTGCACGGCTACGAATCGGTGCCCGACTACCCTGCCAGCCATGGCTGCATTCGCACCTTCATCGCCGACCAGCCCGAGATCTACGAGCGCATCAACTACGGCGAGAGCATCTTCGTCTTCTAACGGGAGCTGACGGTGATAAGCGACAGAACCCTGAAAGCGGTTCTCGTCGTCATCGCCGCCTACCACCTCGTCACCGGGATGCTGGCGCTGGTCGCCCCCGACACCTTCTTTGACCAGATCGGACATTACGGCGTCGAGAACTCGCATTACGTCGGCGATGTCGGCGCCTTCATCCTTGCCTTCGGCGTCGCGGTCGGGATCTCGGTCGTGCGACCCGCTTGGCGCGCGCCGATCCTTTGGCTGGGGGCGCTCTGGTACGGCTTTCACGCGATCAATCACGCCTTCGACACCGGCGAAGCGAAGAGCGAGGCACGGGGCTGGAGCGACACGCTCCTGATCGGCTTCGGCGCCGTCGCATCGGCGTGGTTGGCGCGGGTATCGGAAAGGCTAAGCGCGGCCGCCGGCAGATAGGCCCGGCTGACGACCCGATGGGAGGTGTGGGATGAAGGTCTTCGTTGCGGGTGCGAGCGGCGCGATCGGCAGGCCGCTGGTGCGCCAGTTGCTCGCCGCCGGGCACGAGGTGACGGGAATGACCCGACGCGAGGAGCGCGCGGCTGAGATTCGTGCCGCCGGGGCGGCGGCGGTCGTCTGCGACGTCTTCGACGCGATGGCGCTGGACGCGGCTGTCCGGGAGGCGGCCCCCGAAGCGGTCGTCCACGTGCTGACCGCGCTGCCGCCGCGGCTCGACTACAAAGCCAAGGAGGATCCGCTGGCGCCGACTAACCGCGTGCGCAGCGAGGGAACCCGCAACCTGATTGCTGCGGCGAAGGCAGCGGGCGCGCGCCGGATCGTCGCTGAGAGCGTCGCTTTCTTTTACGCGCCCGAAGGCGACTGGGTGAAGAGCGAGGAGGCGCCGCTTTTCCACGACGCACCGGGCATGTTCGGAACCGCGGCCGCAGCGCTCGCCGACCTCGAGCGTCAGGTCACCGGCGCCGAGAGAATCGAGGGCGTGGTCCTCCGCTACGGCTGGCTCTACGGACCGGGCACTTTCTTCGATCGCGAGGGCTCCCAGACCGAGGACGCCTTGAAGCGCCGCGTGCCGATCGTCGGCAAGGGAGACGGAGTCTTCTCCTTCGTTCAGGTCGAGGACGCTGCCGCCGCGACCGTGGCGGCCGTCGAGGGTGGCGCCCCTGGCGTCTACAACGTGGTCGACGACGAGCCAGCGCCGATGCGCGAGTGGGTGCCGGCCTTCTGTGCGGCGGTCGGGGCTCCGAAACCACGCCGCGTGCCTGTATGGCTTGCGCGGCTCGTCGCAGGTTCGGCAGCCGTTAGCTCGGCAACGCAGATGCGCGGCGCCTCCAACGCCAAGGCCAAGCGCGAGCTCGCCTGGCAGCCGCGCTATCCGAGTTGGCGCCAGGGCTTTCACAATGATTTCGCTTGATTGCATCCGACCCAATTGCGATGGTTTCGCCATCACGAGATTCGCCGCTCACCGCGCGTCACGGGCTCATTCTGAGATTCTGTCTTTGACATGAGCACAGTCACGACAAATCACAAGCCTGATCTTCAGCTTCTGGATGGTCTTCAGCACCATGCTCTGAAGAAACGAAACGTGATCCTCAGCAACGGCACTTCGTCCAGCTATTACGTGGATGTCAAGCAGGCCATGCTCTTGCCGCTACTTGCCAGGTTGGTGGGAAGGCAGGTCGCGTCTATTGCCGAGGAGCTGGATGCTTCAGCGGTTGGCGGGATGATTGTTGGCGCAATTCCAATTGCCTGTGCCGCCCTCGTTGCGCAGCCGAAGGACGAGCTAGTGGCGTTCATCGTGCGGAAAGATCGCAAGGAGCATGGCTTGCAGCGATGGATTGAGGGGCCAGACGAGTTCTTGCAAGAGGGAGCGCGATGCTTGGTCGTAGATGACGTTGTTACGACTGGCTCATCGACGGTCGCAGCTATTGAGAGAGTTCAAGAAGCCAACCTTGTGGTCGCAGGGGTCGTTTCGGTGGTTGACCGGCTGGCTGGTGGGGAAAGGGCGATTGAAGCTGCAGCGCATGCTCCTTATAGAGCCCTTGTTACGATCGATGAGCTTTTCCCGGATCGCCCGGATCGCGACTAGTTTCGATAGGCGGTGGAGCCGGACGCCGTAGAGATCCGCGTGCTCGGCTGCTTGATCGAGAAGCAGCGCACCACGCCGGACGCCTACCCGCTTTCGCTCAATGCGCTGCGCCTTGCCTGCAATCAGTCGACCAACCGCGAACCGGTGGTCGACTACGACGAGCAAACCGTGGTCGAGGCGCTGCGGCGCCTCGCCTTACGGGGTTGGACCCGTCTCGCCAGCGGGGCCGGCGCCCGCGCCCGCAAGTACCGCCACCTGCTCGATGACGCCTTTGGACTCGACCGCGCCGAGCTCTCCCTGCTCGCGGTGTTGATGCTGCGCGGTCCGCAGACGCCGGGGGAGCTGAAGCAGCGCGGCCAGCGTCTCCACGACTTCGGCGACCTCAGCGTGGTACAGGAGACACTCGGGCGCCTGGTCGAGCGGGGCCAGGTCGCGCGTCACGAGCGCCAGCCAGGACAGAAGGAGGATCGCTACGAGCAGCTGCTCGGTCCCGCCGAGGTTAGTCAAGAGCCGGCTGAGGACTTGGATCCCGCCGAGGACCGGCTTACCCGCCTCGAGCGCGGAGTGACCGAGCTGCGTGCCGAGCTCGCGGCGCTGCGCGCCGAGCTTGGCGATTGAGCAGGCTCACAAAGCCTTCAAGTCGGGATCCTTGGACCATCGCTGGCAATGCGCTACTTTGGTGTCTGGTCCCGGACGTAAACGACCTGGTTCGCAAGCAGGGAGGTAGGGAGGTCGATGTCCAGACCAATGCTGTCACGCGCTCGCATCCTGTTCGGAGCGGCGTTGCTCGTCATGATCGCGACGCTGGCCCTCGAGGCCCCGGTCGCCCACGCGGGCCCGGGCTATGAGCTCGACTCGACGATGCCATCGATCGCCTTGGCTGGCGAAGTCCCGATCGGCGTCGCCGTCGATCAGAGCAGCGAAGAGATCTATGTTGCGGAGTTGACCACGAGCCTGATCAATAGCTTGCAGCCGGGTCAGGTGGAGCAGCTCGATTCCGAAGGCGTCGCCACCGCCGCCTCCCCCCTCACCACCGGCGGCCAGGATCTGTTCATCTCGGTGGCGGTGGACCCGGCGACGCACGGCATCTTCGCCTACCAGGGGGAAGGCACGACGCCCTTCGGCCAGAAAGGCAAATCGACGATGAGCACTCTCTCCTCGTCGGGCGTCCTGGGCTCATCCTTCTTCCCGCAGAACTCCGAAGCCGGGACCCTGGCGGTCGACTCCTCCAGCCGCGTCTACTTTCCCAACACCACGGCCGGCAGCGTCCAGGTCTTCAGCTCGACTGGCACCCTCGAAGACACGATCACCTGCGCCGGCTGCGCTGGCGGGGTCTTCGGAAGGCCTGGCAGCGTCGCCTTCGACTCGGCCGGCAATCTCTACGTGGTCGATCGTGCCGGCAGCGGCCGCGTGGTCAAACTCGTGCCCTCTGGCGGCAGCTACGCATATGACTCGACTCTGCAGACTGGCGGCTCCCCGGTCGTGGTCGCAGTCGATACCTCGAGCGGCGACATCTTCGTCGGCAATCTCGTCGGCACCAAGTACCACGTGATCTCCTATGACCCAGCGGGCGCCGCCTTCGACGATTTCGCCGCCGGGCTGGTGAGGCAATCGATCGTCGAACTGGCGACCGGGCAACTCGCCGTGAACGCGACCACACACGAGCTTTACCTCAGCGATCCCGGCGGCAAACAGCTCTGGGCCTTCGAACCGGTTGGCTCGATTCCCGCCCCGACGGCGACCGTCGCGGCGCCGACGCCCGTGGGCCAGGTCGAAGCGACGCTGCGGGCGACGGTCAACCCGAAAGCCCACGTGCTGACCACCTGCCGTTTCGAGTACACCAACCATGCCGACTTCCTGGCGAACGGCTATACCAACGCGCATTCCGCTGCTTGCCCGGCGGTGATCGGGAACCCTGAAGGCGTCGCCATTTCGGCTGTGTCCAGCGGCCTCTCGCCGAACACGAGCTATGACTATCGCATCGTCATCGCCAGCCACGGTGGCTCAGACGAAGACGGAAATCAGAGCTTCCAGACCCTCCCCGCCGCGCTACCCGAAGCGACGACCGGAGCGGCCAGCGCGATCAGTCTGACCGGGGCCACCCTGGCAGGCTCGGTCAATGCCAAGGGCGGCAAAGTCTCCAACTGCCATTTCGACTACGTGGCGGAAGCCGAATTCCAAAGCACTGCCTTCGCAGGCGCCAAAACGAAAGTCTGCTCAGTGACTCCAAGCGGCACCGCGGCAACCGCGATCACGGCCAAAGCGACCGGCCTCCTCGCCGGCACCACCTACCGCTTTCGGGTCGTCGCCACCAACAACGCCGGCACCACCGCGGCCGCGGACAAATCCTTCGCGACAACGGCCGAAACCTGCGAAGAAAACCCAGCGATGTGTCCGCCCGCGGGTGGAGGTGCCTCTCAGCCGCCGGCCTCTTCAGGGCCATCCAGCACTCCGCCTCCCGTTTCGGTTCTGGCACCGATCAAGAAGGCCCCCCCATGCCGCAAGGGCTTCCAAAAAAAGCAGGTGCGGGGCAAGATCAAGTGCGTGAAGGTCAAAAAGCACCGCGGCAAGCGCTGACCTGAGCTTCCAGCGTCCTCTAGCCCGGAGATCCGCCGTTCGGTGGATCTCTTTGCCCCGTTTTGCAGGTAAGACACGCGTGTCTTGACAATCAGACAACCGTGTGTCTTAATCTCCTCACGATCCAGAGACGCAGATGTCTGCGTTTCCCGGACCGAAGTACAGGGACATAACCGAGCCTCGCGGAAGCCGCAAAGGGAAGCGGCGGGCAGAGGGGCTCACGGGACAAGGAGAGAGATCCAGATGTTCTCGACGCTACGCAACCGCTTCGGCATCCCCGGAGTCATCTCGGTGATTGCCCTTGTATTCGCAATGCTCGGCGGCGCCTACGCCGCCTCGAGCAACGACAACGGCAAGGCGACGGCTTCAGCCAAGGCAAAGAAGGGACCGCGAGGCCCCAAGGGCGCGACCGGACCGGCAGGCCCGGTGGGTCCGCAGGGCCCGGCCGGAGCGGCGGGGGCAAAGGGCGATGCCGGCGCCAACGGCGCGACGGGAGGGGCCGGGCCGACCGGGCCGACAGGTCTGCAAGGCAACAAAGGTGCGGCCGGGGCGCAAGGACCTCCTGGTGCCGCGGGAGCGACCGGCTTCAGCGGCTTCACCGAGACGTTGCCCTCGGGGAAGAGCGAGACGGGCACATGGAGCCTCTCTATGCCTACCGGCGGCGGCGAGGACTCATTCATCGTCCCGATCTCCTTCCCGATCCCGCTCGCAAAAGCCGGCCTCGACAACCTCGGGACCGGAGTGAGGAAAGCCTTCTACTTCACCTCCGAACAAGTGGAACTCGGTGAATTCGAAGTCGAAAACATAGTGACCAAAAGCATGGAAGACAGCGGCTGTCGCTGGGAACTCGAAAACGCCAACGCGAAGCCCGAAGCCACCACACCGGGCACGCTCTGCGTCTTCGCACAGGTCGAAGAAGAATCCGAAGCCATAAAGATCAGGTTCTTCAAACCACCCGGCGCAGACGCCTTCAAGGGCTACGGACCAAGCGGTTCACACCTGCGGATCATCAGGAAAGCAACCGTCGAACCCGTCCAATATCTCGGCTTCGGGACCTGGGCGGTAACCGCCCCGTAGCCAAGAAAGCCTTTCCTGCCTGCGGCCGACACGCCGGCCGGAGGCAGGGGCGTCTTACTCGCACCCTCGGCCACAAGGAACACGGATGGAGCAGATGGACCACAACCTGAATAGCGGTTTCCCCTCAGCCCTGCTGGGCGCCGCAGCCGCAGCACTCCTTGTCCTTGGCCTGCTCGCGCCGGCCCCCGCCTCGGCTGCCTATGAGCAGGTGGGCACCTTCGCCGGCAGCGCCACTCCCGTCCAGGAAGAAAAATTCTCCGAAGAAGTGCAGCTGGGCGGCGTCGGCGGGATGGCGGTTAACTCCACCGGAGCGGGCGGGGTGCCGGCGGGGACGGTCTATGCGGCGACTCAGACCGGAGTGAGTACGCGGGTGGCGATGTTCGAGCCAGCGCCGGAAGGGGGTCTGAGCTTTGTCGAGGGGTGGGAGGTTCGGGTGGAAGGAGGCGAATACGAACGCTGCGGGCCCACAGGTGAACTGCCCGACGGGGAGGTCGTCCACCCGCAATGCCCTACGCGGGTGAATGCCGCGCCAGGATACGTGGACGTCGAAGTCGACCAGACGACCGGGAACGTGTTCCTCTTTCACGGCGAAAGCGGACCCCCGCCCGGAACGAAAGAGATCGTCGAGTACAGCGCCGACGGGGGGGAAGAAATCACCCGCTTCGGCGAAATTGCCGCCGGCCAGACCGTGGCAGAAAGCCCTGGCAAGCTCCACAATCCAAGCAGCTCAGTTTCTATCGGAGCACTGGCAGTCAACGGAGAGGGTGAAGTCTACGTTTTCGACGCCGCTGGCTCCTACCATCGGCTGATGGTGTTCCGGCCGCAGAGCCCAGGCGATTACGAACACTACGTCTACGCGGGCGAAGTTGCGGCGGGAGCGAAAGGCCACTACCCGACGAAGCCCGTTACCGACGCGGTGGGGAACGTCTACGTAGCCGGGGAGCAAGGCTACATCGAGGAGTACGCCCCCGAAACTCCATCCAGTTACCCAGCACCTCCCGCCGACCCGGTTTGCCACTTCGAATTCATCAAAGCCGGGATCGAATCGATGACCGTCAACCCGACCACCGGCGAACCCTTCTTCTTCTCCTACAAGACCGAAGCGGGATTCAAAGTCAAGGTGATCCACCGGCTCGGCCCCTGTGATGAGGAAACGGGCGAATTCGAGGAAACCGGCAAGTTCGAAGTGCGCCCGGAAAGGGGCGACCTCTCGGCGATGGCATTCGACCCGCTGCGCCAGATCGATCCCACGCGTCCTCCGGGTGTGCTCTACGCCGGCGCCCAGGGAGGAGAGCCGGGCTCGGGAGTGGGCAAAGGCGAACCGGGTCAGAGCTCGCTCGGCTACAGCTTCTCCCGCCCGGCGGCGCTGCCACCGGGCGTCAAAGCGGAGTCGGTCTCCCACGTCACCGCGACGAGTGCGCAGCTGCGCGCCGAGATCGACCCGAAGGGATCGCAGACCCGCTACGCCTTCCAGTACCTGAGTGAAGCCGAATACCAGGCGAACGAACCCACTGACCGCTTCGCCGGGGCAAAGGAAGCGCCGTCGGGCGGTGCCGAGCTCGGGATCGGCCAGGGAGCACTGGCCGCCGCCGCGGCGATCTCCGGCCTCTCCCCCGACACCGCCTATCGCTACCGGGTGATCGCAACCAGCCACTGCTCGAGCGAAGAACCCGAAAAAGTCTGCGAAGGCCAGGGCGCCGATCAGAGCTTTCGCACCTTCGCGCCGGAAGCACCGGGCCTGCCCGACCAGCGCGCCTGGGAGCTGGTCTCCCCGGCGCAGAAGAACGGCGGCCAGGTCTTTCCCGCCGAACCCGGCCGCGACACCTGCCCGGCCGCGATCTGCAAGCCGGGCGCCGGCGCGCAGCTTTTCCCGATGCAGAGCACCCTGAACGGCGAAGCGATCGCCTATCAGGGCCAGCCCTTCTCCCACAGCGAGGGCGCCGTGGGCGAAAACGAGTACGTCTCCCGCCGCGATCCCAAAGCGGGCTGGCAGACGACGATCCTCAGTCCCGCGCTTGCGAGCAGAGGCTCGGGCCAGGGCTATGAAGCCTTCGCCACCGATCTGAGCCGCGGCCTGCTCCTTCAGATCAACCCCACGCTCAGCCCCGAAGCGCCTGACAAATACGCCAACCTCTACACCCAGCCGACGACGAATCCCCTGGCGCTCGGCCCTCTGCTGGTGGCGGAACCGCTCAACCGTCCTGCAAGTGGATCTGGGCATTTCGAACTCATATACGCCGGCGCCTCGGCCGACCTCTCGCGGATCTTCTTCAAAGCCAACGACGCGCTCACCGAAGAAACCCCGTTCGTCCCCGAAGCCGAAGATGGCGGCCCGAAAAAGTTCAACCTCTACGAATGGGCCGAAGGCCGGCTGAGCCTGGTCAACGTCCTGCCCGGCAACACCGAAACCAAAGCAGGAGCTTCGATCGGCGCGCCCGCCGCCAACGCGATCTCCGATGACGGCTCGCGTGCCTTCTTCTCAGACGAAGCGGGCCAGCTCTACGTGCGCGAAGGCGCCGAGACCACCGTGGCGATCCCCGATTCCGGCGAATTCCTCGCCGCCTCTGCCGACGGCGCTGAGGTATTGCTCACCAACGGCCACATCTATGATCTGGAAGCGGAAACCACCACCGACCTGAGCGAAGGCGAAGGCGGCTTCCGGGGCCTCGTCGGCCAAAGCGACGACCTCTCCCACCTCTACTTCGTCGACACCGCCGTGCTCGACGAAGCGCCCAACGAAGAGGGCGCAACCGCTCAGGCGGGCAAATTCAACCTCTACGCCTGGCAGAAAGGGACGACTCGCTTCGTGGCGACACTAGTGGTTGGCGACAACGGTGGCGGCAGCTTCAATCTGGCCAGGGATTGGGTGCCTTCGCCCTCCGAACGCACGGCCGAGGCCAGTCCGAACGGCCGCTGGGTCACCTTCCTCTCCCAAGTGCCCCTGAGCGGCTATGACAACACCGGCCCTTGCGAAACCGATCACGCGGTCGGGTACGTCAATGCTCCCTGCCCGGAGGCCTTCCTCTATGACTCGGCCACGGACAAGCTCACCTGCGCCTCCTGCAGCCCAAGCGGGGCGACCCCTCTTGGGCTGACCTTCCTACCCCGGATCGCCGCCGACCTCACGCTGCCCCAACCCCACTACCTGACCGACGAGGGGCGCCTCTACTTCGACAGCCGCGACTCCCTCGTCCCCTCAGACACCAACAGCGGGGTCGAAGACGTCTACCAGTACGAGCCGAGCGGAGTCGGCAGCTGCAAACGAGAGGCGGGCTGCACGCAGCTGATCTCAGCCGGGCACGAACCGATCGACTCCAACTTCCTCGCCGCCGACGAGAGCGGCAGGAACGTCTTCTTCACCACTCGCGATCAATTGGTGCTGAAGGACAAAGACGACGCGATCGACCTCTACGTGGCAAGGGAAGGCGGCGGCATCCCGGCAGAAACCGAAGTCGGCAGGGGCGAATGCCAGGGCGAAGCATGCGTGCCGGCGCTCTCCCCGCCCAACGACCCCACGCCCGGCTCCTCCAGCTTCGAAGGGGCCGGCAACGTCGACGAACAGAAGCAGAGCAAGAAGAAGCACAAGAAGAAGAAAAAGCACGCCAGGAAGCACGCCCACAAGCGAGCCGCCAAGCACAACCGCGGAGGTGCGAAGTGATCCGCCGCAACACAGCCCTTCTCCTCGCCGTCCTCGGCTTGCTGGCAGCTCCGGCAGCCGCACAAGCCGACTTCGGCATCGCCCCCGGCTCGGTGGAGGTGACGGCGCTGAACAAGGACGGCACCGTCGACACCGAAGCCTCCTCCCACCCCTACTCCTACACCGTCCACTTCGATCTGAACACCGACGAAAGCGGCCACACCGAAGGCGGCGCCCTGCGCGACGTCCTGGTCGACCTGCCGCCGGGCTTCATCGGCAACCCCCGGGCGATCACGCGCTGCTCGCGACAGCTCTTCGAGGGGCCCCAGCCCAACTGCCCGCCGAGCACCCAGGTCGGCTTCCTGCGCGCGGTCCTGCCCGGCGGCGGGGAGATCAGCGGCCCCGTCTACAACCTCGTGCCGCCACCGGGCATCGCCACCCAGTTCGGCTTCAGCGCGCTGGAATTCAACTCGCTGCAGTACGCCTCGCTGCGCAGCGAGGACGGCTACGGGATCAACTTCTCCGCCCCCGACATCCCGACCTCCTTCGGGATCAGCTCGGTGACCGAGACGATCTGGGGGGTGCCCTCAGATCCCGGCCACGACCAAGAGCGCACCTGCCACTTCGAAAGCGGCACCAGCTTCGAAGGCTGCTCCTCCGATGCACCCGGGCTGCCCTACCTGACCATGCCCGCAACCTGCGATGCGCCGCTGGAGGCGACGGTGAGAATCGACTCGAACCTGAACCCGGGAGTGTTCGTCGGTGAGAGCACCCAATCCGTGGACAACGGCGGGCAGCCCGCCCCCCTGACCGGTTGCGACGGAGTGCCCTTCCAGCCGAAGATCTCCTCCCAGCCGACCACCAAGCTGGCCGAGAGCCCGTCGGGCCTCGACTTCGAGCTGAAGCTGCCCAATCAAGGACTGCTCGGCTCCGGCGCGATCAGCGAAACCGAGCCCCGCAAGACAGTCGTCACCCTGCCCGAGGGCTTCACCGTCAACCCCTCCTTCGCCGAAGGCGCTGGCGTCTGCTCCCAAGCCCAATACAAAGCCGAGCAGATCGACAGCCCGGCAGGTGCGGGCTGCCCGGAAGCCTCCAAGCTCGGCAGCGTGATCGCCCAGAGCCCGCTCTTGGAAGAACCAATCGAAGGCGCGGTCTACCTGGCCGCGCCGTATGAGAACCCGTTCGGCACCCTGACGGCGCTCTATCTGGTCGCCAGGGCACCCGATCGGGGCATCATCGTCAAGCAGGCCGGTAGGGTCGAGTTCGACCAGGCCACAGGCCAGATCACCTCGACCTTCGACGACCTGCCGCCGGTCCCCTACTCCTCCTTCAAGCTGCACTTCCGCGAAGGAGCCAGAGCGCCCTTGGCGACGCCTTCGGCCTGCGGCGAATACAAGACCGTAGCGAGGTTCACCCCGTTCTCGGCAAGCAGTGATGCAGAAGCGATCGAGATCACCGGCAGCTTCCAGATCGAACGCGGACCCGACGGAGGCGCCTGCCCAAGCGGCGGCCTGCCGCCCTTCAGGCCGGGACTGATCGCCGGCTCGATCAACAACGCCGCAGGACGCTTCAGCCCCTTCAACGTGCGCCTCTTCAGGAACGACTCCGAACAGGAGTTCACCCGCTTCTCGATCAAGCTGCCCCCGGGAGTCGTAGGGAAGCTGGCGGGAGTTCCCTTCTGTTCAGACGCAGCGATCGCAGCGGCGAAAGCGAGGACCGGGATCCACGGTGGAGCCGAAGAGCTGGCAGGTCCAAGCTGCCCCGCAGCTTCAGAAATCGGACACTCTCTAGCGGGAGCAGGCGTAGGCAGCGCTTTGGCCTACGCCCCCGGCAAGCTCTACCTCGCCGGTCCCTACCACGGCAGCGCGATCAGCCTGGTGGCGATCACCGCCGCCAAGGTCGGTCCCTTCGACCTCGGCACCGTTGTCATACGCCAAGCCTTCAAGGTAGATCCCGAAACAGGCGAAGTCTTCATCGATGCAACGGGATCGGACCCGATCCCCCACATCATCAAGGGCGTGCCGGTTCACGCCCGCGACATCAGGGCCTATACCGACCGGCCCGAATTCGTCTTGAACCCAAGTAGCTGCAAACGCACCTCGACGGCAAGCACCCTGCTGGGCTCTGGCCTTGACTTCGTCTCCGAAGCAGACGACCGCCCCGTGACGGTCTCCACCCCCTTCCAAGCCGCCGACTGCGCCGCCCTTCCCTTCAAGCCGAGGCTCGCCTTGAAGTTGAACGGAGGGACGAAGCGAGGCGACTACCCGGCGCTGAACGCCGTGCTCAACATGAACGGGATCGGCGAAGCGGGGATCAGGAGGGCCCAGGTGACTCTGCCGAGGTCGGAGTTCATCGCCAACGCCCACTTCAACACGATCTGCACCAGGGTCGTCTTCAAGCAGGGGACCCATCCGGGGGAAAAGTGCCCGGCCGGATCGATCTACGGCAAAGCCGTTGCCGAAACCCCGATCCTCGACGAGCCGTTGGTCGGCCCGGTCTTCCTGCGCTCCTCTGAACACCAGCTGCCAGACGTGGTCGCCTCGCTTCACAACGGCGAGATCGACGTCGTCTTGGTCGGCAGAGTCGACTCGGTCAAAGGACGGCTCAGGAACACCTTCGAAGCGACCCCCGACGCACCGGTGAAACGAGTCGTGGTCAGCCTGATGGGCGGCAGGAAGGGCCTGTTCGAAAACTCCACCGACCTCTGCGCGAACACCCACAAGGCGATCGCCTCCTTCACCGGCCACAACGGCAAGCTGCACGAGTTCAACCCCGTCGTGAAGGCGACTGGTTGTGACAAGGCCAAGAAGCAGAAGGCAAAGCGCCAGGCTGCCAGGCAAAAGCGCAAGGGGTAGGCGATGAAGAGACGGGCGGGGGCCCTCGCCACCGCGGTGGCCCTGCTGGCGTGCGCGACACTCGCGCAGGCCACCGTGGTCCAGGAGGGCAACCTGCGAATCACCGTCCTCTCCCAGATCCTCCCCTACAAGCTGCCACGCCAGGGAACCGCCCCGATCGCCGTCTTCGTCTCCGGCCACCTCTCGGCACCGCACGGAGGGATCCCCTCCCAGCTGCAGGAGATGACGGTGGAGGTGAACAAGCACGGCCTGCTGCAGTCGAAGGGACTGCCTGCCTGCCCCCTTGCTCGGATCCAACCCGCCTCGACCGAAAGAGCCCTAGCGAGCTGCGGGGATGCCCTGATCGGCTCCGGGCAGTTCTGGGCCCACATCGTGCTGCCAGACCAAGGGGCATATTCAACTCATGGTCGGCTCTTGATCTTCAACGGCCGCCAGAAGGGAGCACCGGTGATCTTCACCCACATCTTCACCGCCAACCCCTTCTTCAGCTCATTCGTCATCCCCTTCGAGATCCGCCATGTCTCAAGGGGCGCTTACGGCACCCGCCTGAACGCCTCCCTTCCCCAGGCCCTGGGGGACTGGGGCTACGTCGATCGGATCAAGCTGACCCTGAAGCGCAAATACGACTACAAGGGCAGACAGTTCTCCTACTTCAATGCCGGTTGCCCGGCTCCTGAGGGCTCCAAGCGCACGGTCTTCCCCCTGGCGCTGGCGAGCTTTGACTTCGCCGACGGGACTTCTTTGAGCGCCAGGGTTGAAAAGGCGTGTGCGGTTAGGGATGAGGGATAGTCTGGACGTCGATGAGAAAAACTTTGATGTTTGTAGCTGCCACCGCAACCGTGGCTCTCTCGCTCGCGACGCCGCTCGCCCAGGCTGAGCTGACCGCAAAAGGCAACCTCTTCGTCCGCTTTGAGGGCGGGATCGATCCGATTGCCCTGCCGCGCCAGCGCCTGGCCCCGATCACGGTCAGCATCACAGGCACCGTTAGGACGCTCTCTGGGCAGCGCCCACCGGCTCTGCGCAAGATCAGGATCGCGTTGAACAGCGGTGGCAAGCTCGACTCTCACGGCTTGCCCGTCTGCCACTACGGCCAGTTGGTCGCCGCCTCTTCGCGAAAGGCGCTCAAAGCATGCGGCGACGCCCTGGTCGGAGACGGTGACTACAAAGCCCAAACCGCGTTCCCCGAACAGGGAACGTTCCCCGCGATAGGCCACATTCTCGCCTTCAACGCGATCTATCGCGGACACACGGCCATCCTCGCTCACATCTTCGGCAACGACCCCGTCCCGATCAGCCGCATCGTCGTCTTTCGCATCCAAAGGATGGGCGGCACCTACGGGACCGTCATCACCGGCCAGTTGCCGTCGAGGGTGAACCACTATGGCTACGTCGAAAGAATCGCGCTGCGGCTGCATCGCCGTTTCGTCTATCGCGGCCAATCCCGTAGCTACCTCAGCGCCGCCTGCGCCGCACCATTGGGCTTTTCCCGCGCTCTCTTCCCTTTTGCCCGCGCTTCGATGGCCTTTGACGATGGTCGCGAACTTTCCAGCACGCTCACCCGAAGCTGCACGGTGAAGGGCTGAGCCGACCACCGAGGCGGCAGCAGTAGATTCCCCACCGAGAATGGAGGCGGGTAATCAAGCGAAACTGCGCCTGTTGCTGCGTGGAGGGGTAATAACCGTGGCCGCGGTCGTCGCGCTTGTTGCCTGGTTGGCGACACAGGGAGACAGCGAAAATGACGCTGGAAGCGAAGCGTCGACCGAAAGCGGCTCGCGGATTGTCTCCAGGGCTGAACTCGCTGAAGCGGCGGTAACGCGCGGGCAGCCCGTCTACTGGGCTGGCGCCGTGCCGGGGACCGAGCTCGAACTCGAAGAACTGGGTGAAGATGGCGTTCGGGTTCGCTATGTACCGGAAGGCGGAGAAGCAGGGGACGGCTCGGCCGCGGCCCTCGCTATCGGCAGCTACCCGCTGGCTGACCCGGAAGCCGCCTTGCAGGCCTTTGCGAACCGCGCGGGCTCGATCGTGCGCCAGGCGAAGGACGGCAGCGAGGTCGTCAGCAGCGAAGAACTGCCGACGAGCGTCTACTTCGTCAGCTCCGACAAGACCGTGCAGGTCGAGGTCTACGATCCTTCGCCCCAGCGGGCGATGCGCCTCGCCCTTTCGGGGAGGGCTCGGCCCGTTCGCTGAGCGGCGCGCCGAGGCGCAGAGATGAGCATGTTCACCGCCTGGATTCTCTTCCCCGTCGTGCTGGCGCTGCTCTGTGCCGGCGCCGGCCTGCTGGTCGACCTGCTCGCTGGCCGGCGCTTGCCGGGCGCGCTGATCCTGCCCGTGGGGCTGGCGGGCCTGATCGTCGTCGGCGAGTTCACGACCGCCACCGCAGCGACGGCGAAGCTGACCGTTCCCGCTCTCCTCTTCCTTGCGGTACTCGGCGCCGGCCTCTCGCTGCCCTGGCGCTTCGGCCGTCCCGACCCCTGGCTGGCGGCGGCGGCGCTCGCCGTCTTCTGCGTCTTCGCGGCGCCGGTCGTGCTCTCCGGCTCTCCCACCTTCGCCGGTTACATCAAGCTCGACGACACGGCGACCTGGTTCGCCCTCACCGACCGGGTGATGGAACACGGGCACAGCATCGCCGGACTCGAACCCTCCACCTACAGGGCGACGCTGGAATTCAACCTCGCCGGCGGCTATCCGGTCGGCACCTTCATCCCTTTCGGGGCGGTGCAGAAGCTGGTCAAGGGCGACCTCGCCTGGGTCTTCCAACCCTATGTCGCCTTCCTCGCCACGATGCTGGCGCTGCCCCTTTGGGAGATCCTCGCCGGGATGCTGCCATCGAGGCGCCTGCGCGCTCTCGCCGTCTTCGTCGCCGCCCAACCGGCGCTCCTCTTCGGCTACTCGCTCTGGGGAGGCGTCAAGGAGGTCGCTGCGGCGGGCGGGGTGGCGCTCGTCGCCGCCCTCGCACCGGCGGTCGTGCGCGCTGGCGCACGCTGGCGCGATGTGGTCCCGCTCGCGATCGCCGCCGGCAGCCTTGCCGCCCAGCTCAGCGTCGGTGGCCTGGCCTGGATTGGCCCGACCATGCTCGCCCTCGCCGCGATCGCCGTGCATCGTTTCGGCTGGCGCAGGGCCCTGGGCCTCGCCCTCCCGTTCGCGGTCATGCTCGGCGCCTTCGCCATCCCGGCTGTGACCGAGGGCCTGCTGCCACCCTCGGCGGAGCCGCTCACCGACCCCAACTCGCTCGGCAACCTCGTCGCCCCACTAAACCCGGTGCAGCTGCTTGGTATCTGGCCGGCCGGGGACTTCCGCTTTCACCCGGAACCGACGATTGCCACCGCCGTCCTGGTCGCACTTGGGATCGCCGCCGCCGCGATCGGGCTCTGGCTTGCCTGGCGACGCCGCAGCGTCGCCTTGCTGCTCTACGTCACGAGCCTCCTTGCCTGCGCGGCCATCGTCCTCGTCGGCTCGCCGTGGAACGGCGGCAAGGCGCTGGCGACCGCCTCGCCGATAGTGCTCTCGCTGGCGATCGCGGGCGCCGCGTCGGTTCTGCGCCTTGACCGCTTTACGGGCGCCGTCCTCATCGCCGTGGTGGCCGGCGGGGTGATCTGGTCCAACGTCCTCGCCTATGGCGGGGCCAGCCTCGCTCCCTACGGCCAACTGGCGGAGCTCGAGCAGATCGGCGAAGGCTTTGCCGGGCAGGGCCCAGCCCTGATGACCGAATACAACCCCTACGGCGCCCGCCACTTCCTCCGCGACCTCGATGCCGAAGGTGCCTCAGAGCTGCGCGTCCGCGAAGTCCCGCTGGCAAGCGGCGGCGTCGTCGAAAAGGGACAGCCGGTCGACACCGACGAACTCGATCTGAGCGGCTTCTTCGAATACCGCACCCTTGTCCTGCGTCGCTCCCCGCTGCGCAGCCGGCCGCCGCTGCCCTACCGCCTGGTCTGGTCGGGCCGCTACTACGAGGTCTGGCAGCGGCCCGCGAGCTTCGCCGGGCCGCTGCCGGAGCATCTCGCCCTCGGCAATGGGAATGACCCCTCCGCCGTGCCCGGGTGCGGGGAAGTGGGAGGCCTGGGCCAGCTCGCGCTCTTGCACCAGATGCAGAACGTGCAGCTGGTTGGCGCCCGTCACGCGCCCGTCTATGACGCCACCGAAGACGTTCTGAAGGTGCCGCGTGCCGACCGCTACGCGGCCTGGCTGCTCGGCTCGGTGCGTGGCAGTGTCGAGCTCTGGGTCGACGGGCGCGAGGTGGCGGAAGCCCGCCAGCAGCTGCAGAACGACGGCGGCTTCATCGAGCTTGGCGAACCCCGTCTCAGCGCTGGGACCCACGAAGTGGAACTGCGCTTCGGCGGCGCCGACCTGCATCCCGGCAGCGGCGGCTTTCCCCGCCCGGCGACCGGCCCGCTGCTCTTCTCTCCGGCGGGAGACGCCGCGGGCGAACTGGTCTCGGTACCGGTTGCGGAATCCCAGCGCCTCTGCGGCAAGGCCTGGGACTGGGTCGAGGCGCTCAGCGCCGAACCCTAGGAGGTCCAGGCCGCCCGGCGTCAACGGTCGAGGATCGCGGTCAGCTCGGGTGCCAGGCCGGCGAGCTCGGTCGCACCGGTGATCTTCACTACCGCCAACCCCTTCTTCTCCTCATTCGTCATTCCCTTCACGATCTCCCGCATCCACCGCGGCGCCTACGTCTTCCCCCTGGCGCTGGCGAGCTTTTGACGTCGCCGACGGTGCTTCTCTGGGCGCCAGGTTGAAAAAGGCGTGTGCGGGTTAAGGATGAGGGGAAGGGGGGAAGGGATGAAGGCAAAGGCCTGTGCTTCGCTTCCCGGTTGGGGCCGGGTGGGTTCGGGGCTACGGGGGAGTGGGAACGGGTCCTTGCTCCCATCAATCAGATCAGTAGACCGCGTCGAGCCTCTGCGTTGTCCGTTGGGCCTCGGCGACGAGGTCGGTGTCTGTGTCGCGCTGCGCGGCGACCAGTGCTTTCGCGGCCCAGCGAATGCCATCGAGATAGGGCAGCGTGCTCTCCGGTGGTTCGAGGGCGCGCAGGGACGCGGCAACGCGAAGTGCTTTTTGGGTTGACAGAAGCACGTCCTTACCGGGCTTGTTCCTATTGCGCAGCCGGTAGTGGCCGAGCATCTTCTCGGTGAAGGACGCGGTGGCCTCTTCCGTCACGGTCTCCAATGAGCGCAATCCCTGTGCGGATATCTGATCGCTCATCGCCCCGAGGGCGTCGGCGCACCAAACATCGACCGCCCGAGCGCAGAGGGCGAAGAAACGTCTCAGCTCCTTGCTCGCCACCGGTGGCGCCTCCTCGAGCACCATCGCTTCACTCATCGCCGCCGCGCCAAGCGGACTGCGCAGCTCATCGGCCACGCAATTGAGGAAGTAGCCGATCACTGTAGGAAAGCTTTCCGCCCGTATCACCTCGACGCCGAGTAGACGGGTAAAAGACCCTGGCCTTCTGCCGATGCCGTCCCAGAGCAGCCCGGCGATCGCCGCCGGGTCTTCCTCGCTCGGGAAGATCGAGGCGAAGTCGTCGCGTTCTCGAGCAGCGGTCTCCACGTCGACGTTCCACCGCTCCGCGTACTCGCCGAGCGATGGGATCCTGCCCAGCTCGTCCAGTTGGCGGCCGAAGGCCTCTACATATGCGAGTACATTGCGGGCCTTGGCCGCGTCGCCCCCGGCGCGAATCCGAACCAGCTCGTCAAAGGGAACGCCGCCGCGCTCACCCCCCGCAGCCAGCCGAAGTTCCCTCGGTCTCGGTCCGCGCGATATGCCGGCTGATGCCTCGAGACCGAAGTAGAGGGAGAAGGGGGTCAGTTCCGCATTCCGCAGTGACTGCTCCGCGATCCCTTGCTGGCCAGTCTGGGTCGCAACGCCCGGGCCGAATGGGAATTGCCTGAGTGCAGCGCGCAGCTCCTCCCATTGCTCCCGCGACCCCGGGTAGTAAGCGGCGATCGGACCGATGCTCTGCGCGGCGAACTCGTGCGCGAGCGGTCCCAAACGCTCGTCTTCCAGGCCGTGCTCTAGGAGCAGGTCGCACGCGTAGATACCGACCCAGGCCTGCCAGGCGTGCTCTGCATCGGCCGTAATGATGCGCCTTGCCAGGCGCCAGTCGCCGCGCGCCCAGACACGCTTGGGGGGGGCGGTCCCGTCGGGGAAAATCGCCGAGCAGAGGCGTGGCGCTTGGCGTGTTTTGAGGAAGCTTTCCCGCTCGAAGCTGGCCACCCGAGCCAGCCGCTCCGCGGTCACGTCTTCGCCCCGAAGCACCGACAGCAACACACGCATCGGCCCGGTTGGCACGGGCACTCCGAGTTCTCCCAGGACGCGCTCCATGGTCAAGGCGAGGGAGGGCCCCGAGCGACTTTTACGGGTTCTGGCGACTTGCATTTATGAATAGTATATTGATAAGTAATGATCGGGCAGCCAACGAGATTTTAGGGAGATCGGCATCGGCGTACTGCAGGAATTGCTGATCCAGACTGCCGGAGGAGGCGTGCTTCCTGCGGCATCCCAGTTGCGCCAGTACTTCGAGCAGGATCGCCTCGGTCGGCTGTTGCTCTTGCTTCATGACGAGTTCGGTGAGGACACTTCCCTTACGCGAGCCGACTTTTTGGATTGGCGCAACGACCCTGCGATCGCATCGGCCTTGACGCATTGCTTGACCGGCGCCTCAGCGGACCTGGATCTTCTCGCTTCCGCGATCGAGACCCGCTTCAGCGCTGTGGACGAGGCTCGCCGCCACGCGGTGGCGGCGGACATCGCGGCCACCGCCAAGCGGTTCGCGCCGCTCACGGCCCAAGAGCTGAGCCAGGCAACGACATACCTCGGCAACAGGATCGACGCCAGCGCTGTCGAGACCCGCAACGACATCACGCAGACTCTCGAACGCCTCTTCGCGGCGCATACTCCGGTGGCCCAGCCCGAACGTCCCGGAGAGGCCCTCTTGCGAGGACCCCTAGAGCAGGCCGGTGCACGCAAGCTAGTCGAAGCTGCCCGCGCCGCCGCCGATGCGGATCCCAGCCGCGCCGCCGGCCTTTTTCTCGAGGCCTGCGACAGACTTGACGAGCACGCCCTCGGCGTGGTGGCCGAGGGCTATAGGCAACGTGCCGCCCAACTTCTCATCGCCGCGGGTGAATCGAAGAGGGGGGTCGAGCTTCTTGCCGACGTTGCCGGCGCGCGGCTCGAGCGAGGGTCTGAGCTGGCCCGGTCGACGCTCCACGACCTCGATCGAGACGATCTCCCCAAGCCGGCTTGGCTCGATGCCTGGCTCGGCGCAAAGCTCGACTGGCCGCTGGATCCCGACGGCTACGCCGACGCGCTCCTCGAGGCGATCGACGAACATGAACCGCCGCGGGCGGTGCTCGTTGACGCCGTCGATCTGCTCCTGCTGCTCGGAAGGTTCGAAGACGTGGCCGACCTGGTCGAGCCGCTGTCCGCCGATGTGGCTGAGCTCGACTATCGGCTCGATCTCGGCCTGGCCGAGGCTCGAAGCCGGCTCGGAAGTCCCATGGCGGAGGACCTCTGGAGCCGCCTCCTCGATCGGTCTGGTGGAGAGCCGCTGATCGCCGGGATCGTTTGGCAGCGTCGTGGCCTCTGCCTCGCCGAGAGCGATCGGGTGGATGAGGCGCTGGCGGCCTATCGCAACGCGATGCGAGCCTGGAGCGAGGCACGGCAGGGCGACGAGCAGCTCGCCGAGGCCTTCTATTGCTTGCAGGCCGTCAGTCTCAACGCCGGGCGCGATCCGATCGACTATGAGCTGTGGCCCCTTGCGGCGGAGATGCGGGGCGATGCCGAGATGCCGGTTGCCCGGGCCGAGCGCCTTGAGCACCGGGCGATGAAGCAGCGGCTCAAGGGGGAACTGAGACAGGCGCTCTACACGAACTCGCGGGCGCTGCTGATCCACCGCCGCAGCGGCAGCATTCAGGGAGTGATGTCGGTCCGGGAGCGCTTGGGAGAGCTGTACGGTCAGGCCGGGGAGCCGATCTCATCGCTGCAGAGCTACGCGCTTGCCGGCAAGGGTAAGGAGGCTCGCGAAATGGCGCCGCAATGCGACCGCGACGAGCTCGAGCAAGTCCTGGACCTGGACGGCCCGAGCTGGCAGCGAGCGGCCGAATACCGGGTCATAGCGGAGGTTGGCGAGCAGCTATCGCCCGAGCTCGTCGGTCGCCTCTTGCCGATCATGCGAGGTGACCTCCTTCGCGTCGCAACTGCCCCGTTCGCCCTCGACGTGTCTGCCGCCGCTCGTCATGCGCTTTGCGTGGTCTCCTTGAAGCTTGCAGCCGACAAGCGAGACGTGGCGATCGAGGTGATGCGCGAAGAGCTCGAGCACGCTCCCCTCGAGAACATGCAGGCGGCAAGCCGTGCCCTCATGCTGGGAACCGACCTTGGCCTGTGGGAGCAGACCCCGCTACTGATCGAGGCCTACCTCGAGGACTCGGCAGCAAGCGGCGTCGAATCCGGTTGGATCGCCAAGCGCGCGCTCCTCGATCCCGCCGCGGTCCGGCAGTTGCGAGAGGCCGCCCTAGAAGGTTCGAAAGCAGCCCTGCTCGCATTGGCCATTGCCGAGCATCTCAGCGAGGACGCTGCAATTGTCTCTGACGATCCACAGCTCTGTCGGCTCTGCACCGAGTGGCTAGCCTCGGTGGGCAATCTGAGCGGCATTCACCGCAACAAGGGGGAAGGAGGTCGCCCGAGCATGAGCGTCGGCTGGGGAAGAAATTTCTTCCAGCTCGGCATCGTCGCGAGGTTCGCCGAGAAGATGCCCCGCCGCGAGCTCGTGGAGCAACTCCTCGCTGTGACCGACTCCGCGGAGGAGCCCGAGAGCAACCGGGCCAGAGCCGTCGAAGCCCTCACCAATGTCAGTACGGCGCTCGATCGCACAGAAATCACGGAGCTGATCGGGAAGCTGCGACCTCTTGCCGCCGGCGAGCACCCGACGTCGCGATGGGATCAAAACGAGGACCATCCCTTCAGCGCTGTTCGCGTCCTGTTCCATCGCCCCGGCGAGTTGCGCGGTGAGGCGCTGAACTTTCTCGGCGTGGTGGGCCAGCGATTCCCCGACCTGGCGTCCGATTGGCTGCCCGAGTTGATCGACGCCGCGCTGCAGCAGAAGGACCACTCGACCCTTCTCGGCGCGCTCTCCGCCAGCGCCCGCTTGCCCGAGCTTCGGCGACTACCGCTGATCGCGCCGCACCTCGATGCCTCGCGAGCGCCCCTTCGAGTCGGGGCCCTACGGGCGTGGGCGGCAAGTGGTGAGGCGTTGCCCGAGCGTGGGCTCGCACTCGCGCAAGACTCCGCTCCGGTGGTACGCATGGCCCTCGCCGAAATCGCACCTGAGCTTCCCGAGCCCCAGCGGAGCGAGGTTCTCGCCGAGCTCGCACACGATCCCGACCTGGTGATCGCGGCTGAGGCCCAGGGAGAGCGAAGCAGCCAGGCAACTGTCGCCGAAACGGCTGTCAGGGCCTAAATGTTCACCCGGTCGGCCCTACCCGAGCCTTCAGTCTCGCTGCGCTGGCGGGATCTATACGCGGGGCGTTCGCTCACCGTGAGCTGATTTCCGAGAGTGCTCCTGTCTGTGGTCTCCCTCAAATGCCCCGAGCTGGATTCGAACCAGCGGCCTACTCCTTAGGAGGGAGTCGCTCTATCCAGCTGAGCTATCGGGGCTCGGCCTCAATCGTAGGGGCTCCGAGGTGGACCCTCGCCCATTCATGCCCTGATCCGGTTCGCCGCCTACCATGAACGCACGGCAGCACACAGAAAGCCGCTCCTTGCCCATGGCAATGAGGCCGAATGGGCGAAAATCAATCGCGACGAGGCCGAGCAGCTACGTGCTTCGAATTTGGCCTTGACGCCGACTCAACGGCTGGAACAAGGACAGAGGCTCTCGCAGCAAGCTGTCTCGCTTCTCGCTGCCTCCGTGAAGGCTGGCGATGTCCCAAGACGAGCTATATACGAGCGACGAGATCAATCCTCTGCTTCCTCGAATTGGCGGGTGCCGGGCGATTGTCCGATGGAAAGAAGCTCACGATTGACGACATCGCGGACGCAGAGAATTTGCAGGTAAACAGTCGCCGCGGCATCATTCCGCTCCGCGAGCTGACGGAGGAGTCGATCGAAGGCTGGCTCGGTCAACGTGGACGAGCAGCGCCCGCAAATCGCATCAGCTTGTGGCTCAGTGCGATTCCCTCGGCCTAGTCGACGTAGCGAGCGAAGTGGTGGGCGTAGATGACGAGGCCGCTGTTGAGGTAGAGGCGATGGGCATCGGCTCGATCGAGGCCGACTCCCGAGTCGAGGTGGAGCTGATCGCAGCCGAGTCGGTTCGCCTCATCTAGCAGCCAGACGAGCAAGGCACGGCCGTGACCGCGACGCCTGGCGTCCGGCCGGGTGGAGAGGTCGTCCACATAGAGGTAGTGGCCCCAGGCGAGGTTATGGCCGGTGCGGAATCCGGCCACGGCCACGGCGGCCGGTCCTTGCTCAAATGTGGCTATGAGGCGGTAACCCTCGCGCCGCTGGATCTCGTCGACCCGCTGGACGAAGGACTGCTCGTCGCCGAAGTCGGTGCGGAGCGCACGCATCGCCTCGAATGCGAGGCCGGTCTCCGGCGGCAGAAGCTCGCGGATCGCAGGTTCGGGACTCATCGCGGAACCCTCAGGCGTAGAGGTTCTCGGAGGCAAGCTCCTGGGCCCGGCGATTCCAGAGCTTGACCTGCATGTAGATGTCGTCGCCGTAGGCCTCTAGGGCGTCGAGGGCGAGCAGGGTGAAACGGCCGCTGGAGATCTCTTCCTGGTCGACGGTCTCCCGGTCGAGCTCGGCGGTAGCGGCGACGGCACCTTGGACTAGGGGGCGGCCCCAGACCAGGGTGACTGCGCCGGCGCGGCCGTTCTCACCCCGCCAGCGGCCGATCACCTCGTCGTTGAGGTCGATCTTCCAGTCGGGGTTGTCCTCAGCGAGGACGTCGGTGAAGTCGGCGACGGCGCGGAAGTCAGAAGGGTCGTCCTTCTCAGCTTGGACGTAGGAGACATGGCCGAACAGCTCCAGAGCGCCGTCAGGCCCATCCGCCCGCGCAGTGCAGGGGACCCAGACGCGACCGCCCCAGACGCGCTCGGGGTACCAATCGAGCTCGGCGGGCAGCTCGACGCCATCCGGCATGTCTTCAATCTGATCGCACGCCTCGCGAAAGGCTTCGCCGAGTCGCTCCGAGAAGCGGCCGTGTGGAATTCCCTCTTGGGTCGAATCGGCGATGAAGCGGGGGATTGGGCGCGGGGTGGGTGGCATCAGAGGCACTCCCGCAGATCGGCCGCCGCGCGCTCAGGCGGGTAGGTGTTGATGTCGACCCCGGTCGCGAACTCGAAGGAGGCCTTGATGCTGAGGCGGGGGGCGATGTCGATGTGCCAGTGGAAGTGATCGCTGCCGTGGGGCGCCGTGCGGACCCAGAGGTTGAGCTCCGGCGAGCCGCCGAAGCGCTTGTCGAGCAGGCGGAGGGCGGTGTGGATCATCGCCGTGCCGGCGGTGTCCCCGGCGAAGCTCGCCGCCTCCGTGCGCGGGACGACACGCAGCTCGAAGGGAGAGCGCGAGGCCCAGGGGCAGATCAGTGCCGCCTCCTCATCGATCGCCACGAGCCGATTGTGGCGGCGCACCTCCTCCACGAGGATGTCGCTGAGCAGCCCGCCCCCGGCGGTGCGTTCGGCGTAGGCGCCGACGCGCTCGCGCTCGCGGGCCACCGCCGCGGGGACGAAGTCAAGCGCGTAGAGCTGGGCGTGGGAGTGCTCGAGTGAGGCGCCGGCGCCGCCGCCCTCGTTGACGATCAGCTGCACGTAAGGGGCGTCGCTGTGGGCGCGCATCCGTTCACGCCAAGTCGCCACTGCGGCGGCGAACTGCTTCTCGCTCAACTCGTTCATCGCGGTGACGTGGGCGGGAGCATTGATCAGTACCTCGTGCGAGCCCGAGGCCGGACGCGAGAAGAAGAGGTCTGGCTCTCCCGCGCGCCGCGACTCGAGCAAGGGGTCGCCGGTGCTGGCGAAGGACCCAGCCTCGCCCTTCGTCGCCCCGACTGGTTCGGCGACCCGCTCGTCGGCCAACGCGGGATAGAGGTTCGGCACGACGCGCGTCGTCCAGCCGGGGCTGTTCGGCTCGTCCCCCTCCGGCCGCGCCGCATACACCTCCGGCGGCGTGCGGTCCTCGCGGCCCTCGCAGAAGGGACAGTTCTCCGGTCCTTTCGGCTCGCTCTTGGGCAGGCTGAAGCTGTCGGGGCGATCGGCTCTCCCGGGGGCGAGGATCGCCGGCAGCCCCGAGAGCTGATCGATGCGTAGCTCGGGCGCGCTCAGGGTTCTAGGAGCGAGAGGGGGGAAGGTCGTCAGCGGCAGGCGGGGGCGCAGGCGGCGGCTTTGGCCTTTTCCTGCCCTGCTCGCCTCCCAGGAACGGTTCGATCATGTCCATCGGCAGCGGGAAGACCACCGTGGTGTTCTGGTTGCTGCCGATTTCCAGCAGCGTCTGCAGGTAGCGCAGCTGCAGCGAGGCCGGGTTGGTGCTGATGATGTCGGCCGCGTCGGTGAGCTTCTGTGCTGCTTGGAACTCGCCCTCGGAGTTGATGATCTTGGCGCGCCGCTCGCGCTCGGCCTCTGCTTGGCGGGCAATCGCTCGCTGCATCTGCTCGGGGATTTCGACGTCCTTGATCTCGACCGCGGTCACCTTCACCCCCCAGGGCTCGGTCGACTCGTCGATGATCTTCTGCAGCTCTTCGTTGAGCCGCTCGCGCTCGGAGAGCAGCTGGTCGAACTCGGCCTTGCCGAGCACCGAGCGCAGCGCTGTCTGGGAGATTTGCGAGGTGGCGACGAGGAAGTTCTCGACCTCGACGATCGCCCTGTTGGAGTCGACCACGCGGAAATAAGCGACGGCGTTGACACTGGCCGGGACGTTGTCGCGGGTGATCACCTCTTGCGGCGGGATGTTGAGGGTCACCGTGCGCAGGTCGACCCGCACCATGCGGTCGATTAGCGGGATCAGCAGGATCAGCCCCGGCCCCTTGGTGGCGATCAGGCGACCGAGGCGGAAGATCACGCCACGCTCGTACTCGCGCAGCACCCTTACTGACGTGCCGAGGGCGATCACGACGAAGAACGCGATGATGATCAGTACTCCGAGTACGGCTGCCATCAGCTTGCTCCTTCCTCGGCTTGGCCGGCGGGCGACGGTTCGGGGCGGACCACGAGGGTCAGGCCTTCGATCGCCTCGACCCTGACTCTATCTCCCGGGCCGACCGGGTCACCGTTGCCCGCCAGGCGAGCGCCCCAAAGCGCCCCCTCAACCCACACCTGGCCCTTGGGGTCGAGCCTGCTGCGCACCTCGGCGACCGCACCGATCAGCTCCTCCGAGCCGGTCCGCACCGGCTCGTCACGATGGGCCTCGATCACCTTGCGGGTGACGAAATAGAAGGCGACGAGGGAGAGCACGCCGAGTGCGATCAATGCCGGGCCGACGTAATCGGCAGCGCCGCTGTCGGATTCCAAGGCCAGCACACCGCCGGCCATCAGTCCCAGCGCGCCGAGCGCCGCCAGCACGCCGCCGGTGGAGAGCAGCAACTCGGCGACGAGCAGAGCGATGCCGAGGAGAGCGACGACTACGGCTGCGTCCATACTCCGATTATCCGCCTTCGCATTCTTCGTGCAGGGCGAAGCGCTGGATGTCAGCCGCAAGTTCGGCGTGCTCGGTGTAGGGGCCCTGCTTCAAGTAGCAGAGACTTCCGCCGCTGTCGTAGAAAGCGGTGTCGGGCAGGCCACCGGTGGCGCCGATCGTCTCGGTGATCCCCTGGTCCGGATCGGTGTAGCTGGGGTAGGGGACGGGCGCCTCTGCGAGGAAGGTCTTGGCGGCGGCGTCGGAGTCCTGGCTGTCGACGCCGAGGAAGGCGACACGCTTGCCGTAGGCGGCCGAGAGCTTCTGCAGGGTGGGGAACTCGAAGCGGCAGGGGCCGCACCAGGAGGCCCAGACGTTGACCACGACCGGGAAGCCTTTGAGGGCGGCGATGCGTCGTTCGAACGCCGGCACTCCTCCCGGCAGGAGTTGATTGCCCTCCTTATAGAGAGCGGCGAGCGGAGCCGGAGCACCAGCGAGGGCGGCGTAATCGGGGTGCTCGCCGCCGTAATCGCCGCCGCCGCCGGCGCCGCATCCGGCCGCGATCAGCCCCCCCGCCGCGACCAAGATCAGACCAATCGCGAGCTGTAGTCCCTTTTTCATCAATTCCTTGATTACAATACGTACGTTCGGTTCGCAGCTTTTGCGAGCCGCTTGTGAGAGCGCCGGGGGGATGTAGACACTGACGCCCGGCATCCTCGTCCTAGTGCCCTCGCCCGTCACCTATCGCGGCGAGGACAGAACACGAAAGCCTTCATGGCCAAGACCAGCGAAGTTGCCGCGCCAGCGGCAGTTCCATCAAGCGCCGATATCGATCGGGCGGCGAAGTTCGCCCGGGAGCCCCTCCTGCTCGACGGCGAGGGGCCGGAGGCGCTCGCCCCGGGCACGGCCCGGCGGCGCGCCCTCGATGCCGCTCTAGCTGAGCTCGACGAGGGGGCCGAGAACCCATCGATCCAGTGGCGACGCGACTTCTCGCTGCTGCTCGGACTCGAGCGGCTGCTCGCCGACGAGCCGCCGAAGCTGCGCGACGGGGCGGAACTAAACCCGCACCAGGTCGATGCCCTCTCGGGCACGCTGACCGAGCTGATGGCCGAGCAGCAGGTTGCCGCGGTTGCCGAAGCGAACGGCAAGGCAAATGGCAAAGGCTCCGCGACCGCTGCCGAGAAGTCGGTGGCGGCCGGGGACACCGAGGACGAGGTGAGCGCGGAAGGCGCTGAGAGCAACGGCGACGCCGAGCTCGAAGAGGACGAGGAGCTGGCGCCCGACGAGGAGCCCCAGGACTGGGAAGAGCAGGCGGCCGACGACGAGGAGGTGATTGAGGAGGCGCCTGATGATCCCGGCGCCGAGCGGCGCTTCTGGTTCGAGCACGCGACCGGCGCCGGCAAGACCGTCGCCGCGGTCGGCTTCATCGACGCCACGCGTACCGGCGGCGTGCTGATCCTCACCCACCGCCGCAACCTCGTCGACCAGTTCATCGGCGAGATCTCCGACCGCGGTTACAAGGAGCGCTTGCGACCGCCGCTGATGGGCGATCGCGACGATCCCGATGGCCCGGTCACGGTCGAGACCTACCAGTGGTTCGTCCGCAACCACAAGAAAATCTCCGACGCTTACTCGATCGTGATCTGCGACGAGGCGCACACCGCGCTGGGAGAGAAGACCAGCGCCTGCATCCGCGCCTGGACCGGTCCTGTATTCATCGGCATGACCGCGACCGGGGCGCTGATCGCCCGCCACGTCGCCGACCTCTTCCCGACCCAGACCTCACGTTTCGACCTGATCCAGGCGGCGCGCCGCGGCGTGATCTCGCCGCTGCGCTGCATGCGCATTCCGCCGGGCCCTGGCGTGCGGACGATCGCCAAGGTGCCGCTGCGCAAAGGCGAGGTCGACCAGGACTTCGACCAGGAGGAGCTGGCGGCCCTGCTCGACCAGGAGCCCTTCAACGTCGCCATCGCCGACCTCTACCGGTCGCGCTTCCGCAAAGTCCCCGGCGTCCTCTATACGGCCGGCGTCCAGCACGCCAAGAACGTCGCCAAAGCCTTCCGCAACGCCGGCATCAACGCCCAGGCCGTCTCCGGCGAGACGCCGAAGCGCGAGCTGGCCGAGATCCTCGCCGGCTTCGAGCGCGGCGAGGTCGACGTGCTCTGCAACGCGATGCTGCTGGCCGAGGGCTGGAACTCGCCGCGGGCGACGATCTGCATGCACCTGGCGCCGACCGCCTCGCGGCGGATCTACCAGCAGCGGGTCGGCCGCGTCACCCGCCGAGCGCCGGGCAAGGAGGCGGGCCTGGTCATCGACTTCGTCCACCCGGCAACCACCCACGACGAGTCGATCATCACCCTGCACAGCCTGCTCGACCGCGACGTCTACCGCGGCGGCGCGATCGTGGTCGGCCCGGTACGGCGCGGGCGCGGGCGCAAGGTCCGGGTCGAGCGCCGGATCGTGCCGGTCTCCGACGTCGAGGAGAAACGGATGGAGGTGCTCGAACGGGAGATCTGGCGGATCGCCGTCGAGAACCTCGACTACCCCGAGCAGCACGCCTGGGCGGCGCTGGCCGGGGCGCGGGTCAACACCCAGGGCTGGCGGCGCGCTCGGGCGATGCTCCAGAACGACAAATCGAAAGAGCTGCGGCGCCGCTTCCTGCTGACCTGCGTGCAGCGCAATCGCAACGCGCAGCTGCGGCTGAAAGCGCTGGGGGAGATCGCCGACCTCGGTGACCCCGACGCCTTCGACGACGCGATCGACATCGTCGGCACCTGGAGCCGCGAGGACAAACGGGCCGGCACCAAGGCGCTGCTGCAGGCGCTGGTCGACAAGCGGATCGGCCGCCGCGACCAGGCCCAGGCCTGGGTCTGGCGCCTCGCCTCTTACACCCGCGAGCTGCACGAGGAGTACGCGGTGCAGCGCTGGCCGGAGACGAAGCGGCTGCTGGGGCTGCTGGTCAACTCCTCCGGGCGAGCGCACGGGCGCAACGCCCGCCGCCTCGTCCACGCCTCGCGCAAACAGGACCGCCGCCTCGCGGTGTCGCTGCTCTCCGCCGCGGTCTCTCACACGCCCGAGGGCGAGGAGGTCCTGCGCGGGGCGCGGATGCGGATGGCGCGGAAACCCTCCGGCGTCGCCCGTGAGCTGCTGCGCAACTTCCCCAAAGGCGGCAAGCGCCGCCGCAAACGCGGCAAACGCAACGGCCAGGGTGAGAACGGGGCCGGGCCCGACGGCGCCAACGCCGAGGGTGGGCGCGAGGGCGAGGAGAAGCCGCGCGCGAAGAAATCGAAGCCGCGGCGACGGCGCAAATCCGCCGCCCGCGCGAAAGCAGAATCAGGAGCGGGTGAGGTGGACCTCGCCGGCTCCGACGGCGATGCGGTCGCCGCCGGGGGTGACGACCAGAAGGTAGCCCCGGTCGTCGACTCCGTCGGCGACGCCTGAGCCTCCGTCCCAAGCGACCTCACGGCCGCGGAGTACGTCGCGGTTACGCCAGGCGGCGAGGACGGTGTCGGGTTCGGCCTCGGCCCACTGGGCTAGGTGGCGGTTGAGGATTTCGGTTGCGGTGAGGGGGGTCGTGGGGGGTCCCG
>JAWVFJ010000024.1:0-84210 GCA_033856275.1 Solirubrobacterales bacterium | reverse complement strand
CCACCGCCCCAGACTAATCAGGCGCCGCGGCGGGGGCGTTTGGGACGGCGGGCGGGCGGGCCGACGATTTTCTCCGGGCCCTCGCGCTCTGCCATCGGGACGTAGGAGCGCTCCCGCTCGCCGGTGTAGATCTGCCGCGGGCGGGCGATTTTCTGCTCCGAGTCTTCTTTCATCTCCATCCACTGGGCGACCCAGCCGGCCGTCCGCGGGATCGCGAAGAGCAGCGTGAACATGTCGGTCGGGATCCCCAGCGCCTCGTAGATGATCCCCGAGTAGAAGTCGACGTTCGGGTAGAGCTTGCGCGAGGTGAAGTAGTCGTCCGCGAGCGCCTGTTTCTCCAGCTCGCGGGCGATCTCGACCAGCGGGTTGTACTCGGTCGCCTCGAAGATCGGGTCGAGGTAGCCCTGGATGATCCGCGCCCGTGGGTCGTAGTTCTTGTAGACCCGGTGGCCGAAGCCCATCAGTTTCTCCTCGCGGTCCTTCACCCGGGCGAGGAAGTCGGGGATGTTCTCGACCTTGTCGATCCGCCGCAGCATCCGCAGCACCGCCTCGTTCGCGCCACCGTGGAGCGGCCCGTAGAGCGCCGCCACGCCGGCCGCCACCGCCGAGTACGGGTCGACGTCGGAGGAACCGACCCCGCGCACCGCGTTGGTGGAGCAGTTCTGTTCGTGGTCGGCGTGGAGGATGAAGAGGACGTCCAGAGCTTTGGCCAGCTCCGGTTTCGGGACGTGTTTCGACTCGGTTTTCTTGAACACCATCGAGAGGAAGTTCTCGGCGTAGCTGAGGTCGTTGTCCGGGTAGACGTAGGGGAACCCCATGTTGTGCCGGTAGGAGTAGGCGGCCAGGGTCGGCACCTTGGCGATCAGCCGCACAGCGGCCATGTAGCGCTCTTCCTCGTCGTTGATCTGCTTCGCGTCGGGGTAGAAGGTCGAGAGGGCGCCGACGCCGGAGAGCAGCATCCCCATCGGGTGCGCGTCGTAGCGGAAGCCCTCGTAGAGGTGCTTGAGATCCTCGTGGACGAAGGTGTGGTGGGTGATGTCGAATTCCCAGCGGTCGAGCTGGTCTTTGGTCGGTAGCTCGCCCCAGATCAACAGGTAGGCGACCTCGAGAAAGGTCGAGTTCTCACACAGCGTCGCGATCGGGTAGCCGCGGTGTTCGAGGATCCCCGCGTCGCCGTCGATGTAGGTGATCGAGGAGCGGCAGGACGCCGTGTTGGTGAACGCCGGGTCGTAGGACATCATCCCGAATTCGTCCTCGTCGACCTTGATCTGGCGCAGGTCCAGCCCGCGGATCGTGCCGTCGGTGATCGGCAACTCGTAGGACTTGCCGGTCCGGTTGTCGGTGACGGTCAGCGTGTCCGTCCCGCTCCCGACTCCGTTCTCGGCACTGGCGTCAGTGGTCTGCTGCTCGGTGGCCATCACCCTCCTTCTCCTGCTTCGTGGGGAGAACCTAGTATTCCAGTTCGGCGACGCCGACCTGTTAATCGCCAGAGGCCAGGCTGGTGCTAGTCACGAGGTGCGGGGATGGCCTCGAACTGGGTCATCCGACGGAGCGCCTCGAAGCGCTCGTCGATCTCCTCGCGCTCCAGGCGCGAGACCCGCTCGGTGCCGAACTCCTCGACGTTGAAAGAGGCCAGCACGGTGCCGTAGCCCATCGCTCGCCGCAGGTTCGCCTCGTCGAGGTCGCCGCCCGATCCGTCGAGGTAACCGAAGAAGCCGCCGGCGAAGCTGTCGCCGGCCCCGGTCGGGTCGCGCACGTCCTCGAGCGGGAAGCCCGGCAGGGCGAAGAAGTTGTGGGAGCCAGGGCCGTCCTCGCCTTCAGTGAACAAGGCGGCGCCGTACTCGCCGCGCTTGGCGACCACCGCCCGCGGGCCCATCGCCATCACCGCGCGGGCCGCCTTGGCGAGGTTGGTCTCGCCGGTCAGCATGCGAATCTCGGCGTCGTTGACGACCAGGCAGTCGACCTCGGCGATCGCCGCCTCGAGCGAGTCCTTGGCGATTTCGATCCAGAGGTTCATCGAGTCGAGGCCGCTGAACCCGGCGGCGCACTGGGCGCGGACCTGCCGCTGCAGGTCGGGCTGGATGTTGGCGAGGAAGAGGGTGTCGGCGGCGCGCGCGGCGTCGGAGAGCTTCGGCTCGAACTCGCCGAAGACGCCGAGCTGGGTGTCATCGGTGTGGGCGACGTTGAGATCGAAGTCGTAGTGGCCGCGCCAGAAGAAGCTCTGGCCGCCCTCGACCCGCTCGATGTCGTCGCACTTGATGCCGCGCGATTCGAGCAACTCGAAGTGCTCGCTGCCGAAGTCGTCGCCGACCGGCCCGACCGGCCGCACCTCGGTGAAGAAGCTGGCGGCGAGCGAGAAGTGGGTGGCGGCGCCGCCGAGCATGCGCTCGCGCTCCCCGAAGGGGGTCTTGACGGCGTCGAAGGCGATCGATCCAACTACGGTCAGGGCCATAAGGGATGGCACCCTACCGGCTTCCCTCTGCGAGACTCGGCCGATGAAAGCGATCCAGCTGCATGAGTTCGGAGGCGCCGACGCCTTCCAGTACGTCGACCTCGAGGACCCCACCCCCGGCGAGGGCGAGGTCCTGGTCGAGGTCACCCGTTGTGGGGTCAACTTCGCCGACACCCACTCGACCCGCAACGACTACCTGGCCGAGCAGCAGCTGCCCTTGGTGCCGGGGGCCGAGGTGGCGGGACGGACCCCCGACGGGCGCCGGGTCGCCGCGCTGGTCGGCACCGGTGGCTACGCCGCGAAGGTCATCGTCCCCGAATCGCTGATGATCCCGGTCCCCGACGAGGTCGACGACGAGCAGGCCGCCGGGGCGCTCCTCCAGGGGTTGACCGCGATGGCGCTGGTCAAACGGTCGGCCCGGATCGAGCCGGGGGAGACGATCGTGATCGAGGCCGCCGCGGGCGGCACCGGCACGCTCGCCGTGCAGATCGCCAAGACCGCCGGGGCGAAGGTGATCGGCCTCGCCTCGAGCGCCGAGAAGCGGGAGCTGGTCGAGAGCCTCGGCGCCGACGCGACCGTCGACTCGCGCAGCGATGACCTCTACGCGGCGCTGCTCGAGGCCAACGACGGGAAGAAGGTCGACGCCGTCCTCCATATGAGCGGCGGCGACGCTTTCGACGCCGAGCTGCGGGCGCTCGCCCCGCTCGGCCGGATGGTCGTCTTCGGCAACGCCTCGCGTGAGAGCCGCAAGATCGACACCGGCGTGCTGCTGCAGGGATCGAAGGCCGTGATCGGTTTCTGGCTCGTCCACGTGCTGGCTCGACGGGACCTCGCGGTGCCTCTGGTGGGGGAGCTCCTGGAGGCGCTGGCGACGGGCGCACTGCGGGTTACGATCGGCGGCGTCTACCCTCTGTCGGAGGCTGCGCGCGCGCACGAGGCACTCGAATCACGCACCAGCGCCGGCAAGCTTCTCCTCGACCCCACTTCGTAAAGGGCGGAATGAAAACCTTTAAAGAACTCGGCCTCTCCCCTGCGATCCAGCAGGCGCTCGACGAGCTCGGCTACATCGAGCCCTCGCCGATCCAGGAGGAGGCGATCCCCGAGCTGCTCGCCGGCCACGACGTGATCGGCCAGGCGCAGACCGGCACCGGCAAGACGGCGGCCTTCGGCCTGCCGATGCTGCAGTACCTGGAACCGGACAACGGCGAGGTGCAGGCGATCGTCCTCACCCCGACCCGCGAGCTCTGCATCCAGGTCACCCAGGCGCTCCGCGCCTACGCCGAGCACCTCGACATCGAGATCGTCGCCGTCTTCGGCGGTGCCCCGATCCGCTCGCAGCAGTCGCAGCTGCGCTCCGGCGCCCACGTCGTCGTCGCCACCGTGGGCCGGATGATGGACCTGATGTCGCGCCGCTCGCTCGTCCTCACCTCGGCCCGCTTCGTCGTCCTCGACGAGGCCGACGAGATGCTCGACCTCGGTTTCATCGAAGACGTCGAGAAAATCCTTCGCATGTGCCCGAGCGGCCGGCAGACGGCGCTCTTCTCGGCGACGATGCCGCCGCCGATCAAAAAGCTGGCCGAGGGCTACATGTACGACCCGGTCACCGTCCGCATCACCCCGAAAACGCTCACCGTCGACGCGATCGCCCAGGCCTTCGTCGTGGTGCCGGCGCGGGAGAAGACGGCCCGCCTGATCGAGCTGTTGAAGACCGAAGAACCGGAGCAGGCGATCATCTTCTGCCGCACCAAGATCGGCGCCGACCGGCTCGAGCGGACGCTGAAGGACAAAGGCCTCGATGTGAAGGCGCTGCACGGCGACATGAGCCAGGGCTCGCGCGACGGCGTGATGATCGCCTTCAAGGACCATCGTGTGCGCCTGCTGGTGGCGACCGACATCGCCGCCCGCGGGCTCGACATCGAGCACGTCACCCACGTGATCAACTACGACGTGCCAGCTTCCTCAGAGGTCTACGTCCACCGCATCGGCAGGACCGGCCGCGTCGGCAGGACCGGCCGCGCGATCACCTTCGTGACGCCGGCCCAGCGCGAGGAGATCGGCCGCATCGAGCGTGACGTGAAGACGACGATCGGCGAGTGGGAAACCCCCGAGGAGCGCCTCGAGCACGCCCCGCGCCCGCGTCGCCGCGAGCGCAGCAAAGTCAAGCTCGAGGACAACGGCGCTGCCGCGCCGCCCGCCGAGGCAGGCAAGGCGGTGAAGCTCTTCGTCAACCGGGGCGAGCGCAGCGGCATCTCCGAGGAGGATCTGCGCTGGGCTCTGCGCGAGGGCGCCGTCCTCCCCGAGGAGGCAATCCACGACGTCCACGTCCTGCATCGCTTCTCCTTCGTCCACGTCGACCCCGAGGTCGCCGAGCGCACCGTCGAGTACCTCGACGGGACCAAGGTCAAGGGCAAGGAGATCCGGCTCGAGGTCGCCAAGAGCTAGGTCGTCAGTTCGGCGATGCGGCCGAAAAGCTGGTCGAAGTCGATCGGCTTGGTGATGTAGCCACTGACCTCGACGTCGGTGGGCGCGCCGGCGTCCATCTCGTCCTGGTGGGCGCTGACGATGAGGACGGGGGTGTCGATGCCGGCGGCGCGCAGCTCACGCAGGGCGTCGATGCCGGACTTGCGCGGCATCATCGCGTCGAGCAGGAGGATGTCCGGCGCCGGGCCGGCGCTCATCGCCTCGATCACCTCGACGCCGTCCGCCGCCGTGACAACCTCGTAACCCTCCATCTCCAGGCGCGTGCGCAGCAGGAGCAGGATCGTCTCGGAGTCGTCGGCGATCAGCACGCGGGTGCTCACTGCGTCTCCTTGAAGGCCGGCAGCCAGACGTGAAACGTGGATCCCTCGCCCGGAGTCGATTTGACCGCGATCCGGCCGCCATGCAGATCGACCAGCGATTTGGAGATCGCCAGGCCGAGACCGGTCCCGCCGACGTGTTGGGTCAGCCCGGCGTCTCCGCGCGTGAAGCGCTCGAATATGTGCTCAAGCTGGTCCGCTGCCATCCCAGGCCCGTTGTCGCTCACCGACAGCTCCACTCCATCACCGTTGCCGGTCGCTGCCACGTGGATCGACGCTTTTTCGGGACAGTACTCGTGGGCGTTGGTGAGCAGGTTCACGAGTACCTGGCGGATCCTGTCACGGTCGACGCTGACGTGCGGCAGGGCGGGCTCTATCTCCTGGGTCAGCGACTGTTGCTTTGCCTGGGTCTGGCTCAGCATCGTCCGCACCGGATCTTCGACCAGCGAGGCGACGTCGGTGGGCGCCGGTTTGATCGTCAGCCGCCCGGCGTCGCTGCGGGCGAGGTCGAGCAGGTCATTGAGCAGCCGCACCAGGTGGCGGGTGTTGTCGAGGATGATCTCGACCGTGTCCGCCTGCGTGGGGCTGAGCTTGGCGCGCTCCAGCATCAGCAGCTCGGCGAAGCCCTGCACCGAGGTGAGCGGGCTGCGCAGCTCGTGCGAGGCGGTGAGGACGAACTCGTCCTTCATCGTTTCCAGCTGGTCGCGCTCACCTGCGCGGCGCTGCAGCTCGGCGGCCATTTCGTTGAACGCCGCGCCGAGCGAGGCGGTCTCCGAGAGCCCGCCGATTTTGACCCGCGTATTGAGGTCTCCCGCGGCGAGCCGCCCGGATGCCTCGACGAGCTCCTCGAGCGGACGGCGCATCGAGGCGATGAGGCCGCTGAAGAGGAGGGCGGCGCCGGTGAGGCCGGCAATTAGGCCCGCCCCGACCAGCAGCGCGGTGTCTCGGGTCTCACCGCCGATTTCGTCGCGAAGCGCCTGGCGCTTGTGCTGCTGGGAGAGGATTGTGTCGCGGGCCGCGCCTGGGTGTGTGCCGCTGGCGAGCCGGTTGCGCGCAGCAATCTCGACTTGATAAGAGCGCGCCGTCGCGTCCTCGTAGTCCTGGCGCTGCTGGAGGAAGCGCGCGACCCCGACCACGGCGAGGCCGGTGAGCACGGCGAAAGCGATCGCAAAGCCGATCGTCAGCCGGTTGGCGAGCGATGGGCTAAGGCGAAAACGGCGTCGGGAATATGCTTGCCCCTCGATGGGAGACGAGGCTACAGGCACAGCCGACGGCACTGCGGAGGCCCCGCAGGGCATCGATCGGGCCGGGGTCGAGGCCTGGTTTGTCGAGCATGTCCCGGGTGCGGAGCTGCCGCTGAGCTTCGGGCGAATCTCCGGCGGCCACTCCAATCTGACCTACGGCGTGCAGGACGCCGCGGGCCGGCGTTGGGCGCTGCGCCGGCCACCGCTTGGCAAGCGGCTTGGCTCCGCCCACGACATGGGTCGCGAGCATCGGGTGGTCTCAGCGCTCGCTGGAACGCCGGTCCCGGTGGCCCCGGTCGCTGGCTTCTGCGCGGACGAGAGCGTCAACGAAGCCCCTTTCTACGTGATGGAGTTCGTCGAGGGCCCGATCCTGCGCGGCCTCGCTGAGGCCGATGCCTTTCCAGACGAGGATGACCGCCGGGCGATCGGCGAGCGCGTCGTCGACACGCTGGTTGAGATCCACGCCGTCGACCCCGATGCGGTCAGCCTCGGCGAGCTCGGCCGCAAGGAGGACTACGTCGCCCGCCAACTGCACCGCTGGCAGGGCCAGTGGGAGAAGTCGAAGACCCGAGAGCTGCCTGCGATCGACGCCGTGCACGAACGCCTCGCCGCACGCATTCCCGAGCAGGGCCCGGCGACGATCGTCCACGGCGACTATCGCCTCGACAACATGATCCTGACGCCGCAGGGCAAGGTTGCCGCGGTTGTCGATTGGGAGCTCTGCACCCTCGGCGATCCCCTCGCCGACGTCGGCCTGCTGATGGTCTACTGGCCCGAAGCGGGCGAGGAGGCCATCTCCCTCGGCCAGCCGGCGACAATGGCGCCAGGCTTTCCCCGGCGAGAGGAGCTGAAGGCCCGCTACGCCGAGCGCTCCGGCCGCGACCTCTCCCAGCTCGACTTCTTCGTCGCCCTCGGCTACTGGAAGCTGGCGATCATCCTCGAGGGCGTCTACGCGCGCTATTCAGCGGGACAGTACGGCAAGGTCGACCCCGGCATAGAAGAGTTTGCGAGGTTGGTTGAGCGTCTGGCCCATGCTGCAGAGCAGGCGGAGCGGCGCGGAAGTTAAAAGAGGGCCCAGCCCGCTTGACATCTTTCCGCCGGACCTGAAAGGGTCGGCTTTACAGCAGGAAACTGAGCAGGCACGAGCCTCTCGTTCCCCTAGACCTCAAGGAGAGAATCCGTGAAGCAGATCCGCAAGCGCGTCACGTACGCAAACGTGATGTCCTCGATCGCCGTCTTCCTAGTTCTCGGCGGCGGCGCCGCATACGCCGCCAAGAAGATCGGCAGCAACGAAATCAAGGGCAACTCGATCACGACCGGCAAGCTGAAGAAGGAAGCCGTCACATCTTCCAAGCTCAAGAAGAACTCGGTCACTACTCCAAAGATCGCGAACGGCGCTGTGACAGGCGCAAAGCTCAATCTGGGCACCGTTGGCACCGTTCCCAATGCAGCCCACGCCACTAATGCCGACAACGCGAACAATGCCAACACAGTTGGCGGCCTTCGTATTGTCAAATTTAGTTTGAACGGTGCAAGTCCAATTGGCAACACGCAGATCCTCGATTTCAACGGGCTCCAGATCCAAGCAAGCTGCGCAGGCGGATCCGTCACTGCGACCGCCCATACGGCGGTCAACGGCGGCGAGATTTCGGCCTGGGCGAACGATGCCAGCAGCGAAACCTCAGAAGGCGAATTCGATGACACCTTCAATATCGGTGATACGCTCACGCTGCCGGCGCCTACTAACTCGGATGTGCTTGGAGATGGTGCTTACACCGGCGGTGACCTGAGGACGGTTAGGTTCTTCTACAACGAGGAGGACAGCGTCGGCACGAACGACTGCCTCTTCAACGGGTACGCAATCGGCTGAGCTCTGGGTTTCAAGCTGATTTGTTTCCGAAAGGGCCGGGCTATGCCCGGCCCTTTCGTTTACCGCTCAGCAACTTAAGAGGGTCTCGCCGGTTGAGCGCGAAGAGGAGGCATTCGAGCCTCGTCATTCCTTTGCACCCCCAACCAAGGAGAGACCCTCTGTGAAGCAGATTCGCAAGCGCATCACCTACGCAAACGTGATGTCCTCGATCGCCGTCTTCCTGATCCTCGGCGGCGCAACCGCCGTCGCCGCGAAGAAGATCGGCAGCAACGAAATCAAGGGCAACTCGATCACAACCGGCAAGCTCAAGAAGAACGCCGTGACCGCGTCGAAGATCAAGAACAACGCGATCACAACCGCGAAGATCAAGAACGGTGCGGTCACAGGTCCCAAGGTCAATCTCAGCACACTCGGCAAAGTCCCCAGCGCAACGAATGCTGACACGGCTGCCAACGCAAACGCCGTTAACGGTCAGACGGCTAACAAGATTTTCAAGACCCTAACGGAGGGTCAGGCCAACATTCCGGTTGCGACTGTGGCCGGATTTAGCATAACGGCTACGTGCAACTCGAATGACGCCGACGTTTTCATCAAACCTCCCACTGGTCCAGGCACCGTTCTTAACGCCGGCGGGGTGGCAAGTGGTACAAATGAAACAACCTTCTCCTACAACAGCAGTAAACCTGGAGAAGCCAATGGCATTCAGGTTGATACGCTGAGCGGCACCGGAAATGCCCCTTACGGTGTTTCATCAGTTGCTTTGGCTACGTCTACTGGAGTCACCCTTAGTGGTGTAATCGGCTACGACTACAACACGTTTGGGAACACACCTCCAGACACGTGCATCGTCTACGGGCACCTTCTCGCAGGCTGAGCTAACCCTGCATTAGATTGAAGGGCCGGGCATTCGCCCGGCCCTTCGCGTTTTTCGGCACATGAGCCAAGTCGGCTTGACAGTGCGACAAGCCCCTGCAATCGTCGCCCGCCATGGCCCGAATCCGCAGGCGCCTCACCTACGCGAACGTGATGTCCTCGCTTGCCGTCTTCCTCGTTCTCGGCGGGGGCGCGGCTTATGCCGCCAAGAAGATTGGCACCAACGAACTGAAGGGCGCCTCGGTCACGACGGCGAAGATCAAGCTGAACGCGATCACCGCCTCGAAGATCAAGAAAGGCTCGATCAAGACCGCCAAGATCGCCAACGGGGCCGTTACCAACCCCAAGCTTGCGGACGGCGCGGTGACCGTGCAGAAGCTTGTTCCAAGCTTTGTGGCGCCGACAGCAGAAAAGCTCGCCCGCTCCGCCAACGTCTCTTCGACCGGTACGGTCCTTGCCGGCGGCCTCGGCATCGCCCAGGCAAACGTCACCCACACATCGGTCGGCTTCTACTGCTTCTCTGGCTTCACCCCCGCCCCCGTCGGTGGCGTGGCCACGATCGACTACTCCGAGTCCGGCAAAAACGTCTCGATCCAGTTCGACACCGGCCAGGGCCCTGTCTGCCCGGTCGGCACCCAGGCATTCGTGAACCCTCGGGAAACCTCCGGGAAATTCGAAGCGGTCGATGCCGGCTTCTTCCTGATCCTCTACTGAGCGTCTAGATTGCCCGGCGGGCGTGCTTCGGATCTAGCTCACCGGCGGCCTCGGCTTCGGCACGCTTGGCCCAGCGGTTGAGCTCGCGGCGGGCCAGGACCATCTTGTGGACCTCGTCGGGGCCGTCGGCCAGGCGGAGCATGCGGCTGAAGCGCCAGAGGGCGGCGAGTGGGGTGTCGTCGGTCATGCCGAGCGAGCCGTGGACCTGGATCGAGCGGTCGAGGACGTTCATGACGATGTTGGCGGCGACGATCTTGATCGCCGAGATTGCCTGCCGGGCAGCGCGCTTGCCCTCGGTGTCCATCTTCCAGGCGGCGTAGAGGGTGAGCAGGCGGGCCTGGTCGATCTCCATCCGCGAGGCGGCGATCGCCTCTTGGACGAACTGCTTCTCGCCCAGCGGGCCGCCGAAAGCCTGGCGCTCGTTGGCGCGGTTGCACATCATCTCCAGGGCCCGCTCGGCGGTGCCGATTGCCCGCATGCAGTGGTGGATTCGACCCGGGCCGAGGCGGTCCTGGGCGACGACGAAGCCCCCTCCTTGGCTGCCGAGCAGGTTCGCCTTTGGGACGCGGCATTCTTCGTAGCGGATCTCGCAGTGTCCAGGCCCCTTGTCGTGCCCCATCACCGGGATCGGGCGGACGAGGTTGAAGCCGGGAGCGTCGGTCGGCACGCAGATCATCGAGGCGCGTGCGTAGGGGTTGGCCTCCGGATCGGTGACGACCATCGCGATCGCCAGGTCGGCGCCGACGGCGCCGGAGGTGAACCACTTGTGGCCGTCGATCACCCACTCGTCGCCGTCGAGCACGGCACGTGCCTGCAGCAGGGTCGGATCGGAGCCGGACACCTCGGGCTCGGTCATCGAGAAGCAGGAACGGATCCGTCCCTCGAGCAGCGGCTCCAGCCACCGTTCACGCTGCTCGTCGGTGCCATGCTCGGCGAGGATCTCCATGTTGCCGGTGTCGGGAGCGGCGCAGTTGAAAGCCATCGGCGCCGCGACCGGGCTGCGGCCCATCTCCTCGCAGAGCAGCCCGTACTCCCAGTTGGTCAGTCCGGGACCGAAGCGCTCCTCGGGCATGAAGAGGTTCCACAGCCCCTCTGAGCGCGCGCGCTCGCGGATCTCGACCAGGATCTCAGGGAAGGGAACGCCCGGAGCGACCTCGGCGTCGAGCGCCTCCATGATCTCCCGCTCCTGCGGGTAGATCTGCTCGTCGATGAAGTCGAGGATGCGCTCGCGCAGGGTCTCGACCTGGGGGCTGGGCGTGAAGTCCATCGACTGGGTCCTCTCCTCGGGGCCTGGGCTGCCCGAACGCTAGCGGCCCGGGCCGTGGGGCGCGAAAGTCGCGTATAGCGCGACTAAGTCGCCCCGCTTGTTCGGCGCCGGTAGCGGGCAAAGAGCTCGCCGTCCTGCTCCAGCAGCCATGCCAGCTCCAACTCGGCGATTTCGGGTAGCTCGTCGCCCTCGAGGATTCGTGGCGCCTCGGCGCCGGTCATCCGCGGCGCCGTGGTGAGGAAGAGCTCGTCGACCAGGCTGGCGCCCCAGAGCTGGCTGTGTAGGTGCGGCCCGCCCTCGCAGAGCAGGGCGCGGATGCCGTGCTCCTCGCGTAGGTGCCGCAGCGCCGCGGCCATGTCCACTTTGCTTTCGTGTCGGACAACGTGAAGGCTCGTTGCCGTTTCGGGAGGCTCGGCCTCTGAGGCGGTGAAGACGAGCACCCGGCCGGCGCCGGCGGTGAAGAGCGATGCGTCCCAAGGCAGGTCGAGCCGGCCGCTGACAATCACCATCAGTGGGTCGTGGGGAAGGCCAATCCGTTCGCGATGCTCGCGTTGCTCCTGGTTGGGAAGGACGCGCCCATAGCGCTCGACGCGCATCGTGCCGGCGCCGATCATCAACGCGTCAAAGCGGCTGCGCAGTCGCGCCAGCAGATGAGTGTCGGCGTCGGAGCCGATGGGGCCGGACTTGCCCTCGATCGTTGCTCGCCCATCCACCGTGACCGCGAAGTTCGTCGCCACGAAGGGCCGCCCCTCGTGAGGACGCTCCCAGGGGCAATAGCCGTCGAGCTGCTGCTCGACCGTGGTCTCATCGGGGTCCGGGATCAGGCGCCGCACTGGCGGGAGCCTAGTGCCGAGCGCTCAGGAGTAGTCGTGCCAGCCGGCGAACTCGCGGCCGGCGAATTTCTGCAGCCCGGCGACGTCGTCAGTGAAGCGAGCGCGAACGGCCTCGAAGAGGTCGTCGGGGAGCTTTGGCTTCGGCGCCGGCGGCTTCTCGGGATCGTGGACTACCTTCTCGACGATCCAGCGCATCGACTCGGGCAGGCGGTCGAAGTTGCGGTCGAAGGAGCGGAAGCCGGGCAGCTTGATCAGTTTCTCCATCAACTGGTATTTGTCGCCCTGCTTGGCGCTTGACTTCTCCCACTCACGGTCGAACTGCTCCGAGGTGAAGTCCACGTCGACGCCGGCGAAGCGGAAGGCCTTGCGCATCGTCTCTTCGCGTTCGGATTGCAGCTCCTCCTGGGCGATGATCTCGATCTGCTCGCGATCGAAGTGCTCGAGGTAGGGCTGCAGCTGCAGCCAGTACTTGGAGCGGTTCATGTAAGCGGTGTCGGGCTGAGAGAGGACCGCGGCCAGCTCTCCGGTCTCATAGCCGGCGCCGGTGGCGTGGACCCAGTGGGAGAGGATTCGCTTGATCGGGTCGCGCACCATGTAGAGGAGGCGCGCGTCGGGACAGTGCTCGCGGATGCGCTCGGCGCAGCCGCCGAAGCGCGGCAGGTTGGTGTAGTGCGGCGAGGACTCGCCGCGGACCTTGAAGCGACTGTCGAAGCGGCTCGCGTACCAGTCGAGGCCGAGGTCCCAGTTGAGCTCGCGGGCAAAGAAGTTGAGCTCCTTCGGCTTCGACATCTGGATTTCGGGATGCAGGCCGAGGTAATGGTGGATGCTCGTTGTCCCGCACTTGAGACCACCGATGATGATCAGGTTGGGCAGCTCCGCATGGCGCTTGCGGCGGCGGCGGAAGCGGCTCTTGCGGTCGGCTGTGTAGCGCTCGCGGGCACGCCCGCACATCGCTTCGTCGGCGGGGTCGCGGTGGGCCTGCTCAGCGGCGATCTGGGTCTCGGCCTCTGACACGAGCGGGCTAGTGTAGCTGCGATGCCCTACGCCGATCTCGCATCCAGTTTCGAGTCCTTCTTCCACGCGTCGAGCTCGTTCTTCGGGCATCTCTCCGATATCCGTTGGACTTCCTTCGCGATCGCGCTCGGTTTCCTGCTGGCGATGCAGCTTTCCCGCGCCTGGGCCTGGCGCAACGTCCTGCGCGCCGCTTATCCCGACAAGCCGATCTCCTTTTTGCAGTTGGGCGCGGCCTACTTGGCCGGAGCGGGCATCAACGCGATCATCCCCGCCCGCGCCGGCGACGTGACCAAGGTCTTCTTGGTCAAGCGCCAGATTCCCGGCTCCTCCTACCCGGCGGTCACCTCGTCTTTCCTGGTCCAGTCGGTCTTCGACACCACGGCCGGCATCCTCGTCTTCCTCTACGCGATCACGCAGGGCCTTTTGCCCGAACCGCCGCAGCTGCCCGAGTCACGGGCCTTCGAGATCTCCTTCTGGGTCAACCATCCAAAGACGCTCCTGATCGTCACCGGAGTGCTGCTGCTGGCGATCGCGATCGGCATCTACTACCTGGCCCACCACGTGCGGCGCTTCTGGGCCCGGGTGCGGCAGGGGTTGGTGATCCTCACCCAGCCACGCCGCTACGTTCGTGAGGTTGCCGCCTGGCAGGGCGTCGGCTGGCTCTGCCGCTTCGGCGCCTTCTGGTTCTTTCTCGAGGCCTTCGGCATCGGCGGTTCGTTCGGCAACGTGCTGCTGGTGATGAGCGTGCAGGCGATCGCCACGATCGTCCCCTTCACCCCCGGTGGCGCGGGTGCCCAGCAGGCGCTGCTGGTCGCGACGCTGCACGGTCCCTCGCGTTCCGCCGTCCTCTCCTTCTCGGTCGGCACCCAGATCGCGATGGCCGCCTGGTCGGTCTTCCTCGGCTTCGCCGCCATCCTCCTCGTTTTCCGCACGACCGACTGGAGAGGCCTGATCCGCCAGGCTCAGGACGAGGCGGAGCGCGAAGACAAATCGAACCAGCCCCAGGCTTCGACTGCCGCCCCCTAGCTCGACCATCCTGGATAGAGACCGGGGACGTGCCATTGCCAGGTCGGCCGTTCGGAGGCAGGGAAGTCGTAGTGGTTGCGGCCAGGAAGCGTCTCGAGGGGGACCAATGCGGGGTCGTCTTCGATCAGAACGGGAACGCCGTGGGCAGCTTCAACTTGGGCCTGGCCGGCACGCCGGACGACGCGCTCCCAGCCGAGCCCGGGCCGATAGAGCCAGTAGGTCAGCTCGACCCAGCCCCGCGACCGCCGCTTGTCGACGATCTGGGTGAAGGCGGTGGTGCGCCGGCGCGAGGCGGTCAGGTGCGTGCCGGCGGCTACGGCACAGCTTTCGCGGCGGCAGTAGCGGAAGTCGACGGGCACGAGGGGCAGGCCGGACTGGCCAGGCCTAGCGACGGGCGGCGGAGCCAGGGCGCGGGCCAGGCGGGCCAGCGGCCAGCCGTAGGCAGGGACCAGTGGATGATGATCGCAGGCGTCGGGCAGCTTCGGAGCACAGGCGAGGCGCCTGGAGATTGCCCCGGCGAGGCTGCGACCGGCGTCGATTTCTCCACCGGCGGCGACGGCCGCGATTGCGGCGAGCAGGAGCAGGGCGATCAGGGCGATCAGTCCCGCCTGCTCGACGCTCGCCGATCCACGCTCCACCTCCCGTCCCGGTTGCATTGCGATGACGCTAGGAGGGACGAGCGCGCGGGTGGCGCGCAGGGTGTGACGACTTTGGCCCGCTTCTGTCTTCTGCTATTGATGTGGCCAATGGAGGGCAGCCCCTTCAACCTCTTCGGCGACCCTGACGAGTTCCGCGCTCGCATGGAGGAGCTCTCGGAGCAGATGCAGTCCTCCCAGCGCGTCGCCTGGGCCGACAACGCGATCAAGCTCGCGGTCGAGATGACCGTCGCCTCGATCGCTCGACTCGAGCTCTCCGGCGGTCCCGACGAGCAGGCGATGCAGGTGCGCGACGCGATCCGCGTCCTCTTCCCCGAGGCTGTGACGCTGGTCCGCGAGGCCCGCGAGGGCCTCTCCTAGCCGCTCGGCTAAAGCTAGAGGAGCTCGAAGCGGATCTTGGTGGCGGCGCCACGCCGTAAGGCGGCGGCGATCAGCTCTAGGGGCATGGTGGCGAGAAGGGCCGGGACTGCGACGACGACGCTGATCATGGCGTCGAGGCGGCGTTGCCAGGGGCGCTCGGCAGGCGCGGCGATGCCGTGGCCGAGGGCTCCGAGCGAAATGTTGCGGCCGAAGGTGAAGCCGTTGAGCACGGTCTGCCACATCGTCGCGATGCCCAAGCCGGGGGACCAGCGCGCGCTGGTGATGACCTGGTCTCGGTTGGCGACGAGCCGCCCCACCGCCTCGGTCGTGAACAGGTAGCGGCTGTCCGGTTCGAGTCCCGCCCAGCCGGCACCCCCGATCCAGGCGGCAAAGCCGGCTCTGTCGGCGATCCGGACCTGGCCGACGCTGCCGAGCCGATCCAGCGCCGCAAGCGCCTCTTCGAGGTCACCGCCTCCGCCGACCACTCCCAGGCCGCAGCTCTCGCAGCGCGCCACCGGGCCGCCAAGACCGGGGCGCGAATCGATCCAACCGAAAAGCGGCTCGCCGCAGGCTGGGCAGGGCGGGTTTTCCGGTCCGGCCCCCGCCTCGAGGGGGACGACGGGCGTTCGCTGGCGGCCGCTCGGGGCTGTTCGCTCGAGACTCATCGTCGGTAGCGTACGCGCCGTGCAACTGAGCGAGATCATGACCGCCGGCGTCATCACCGCAACACCGGAGTCGAGCGCGATCTCGGTTGCGCGCCAGATGCGTGACCAGCGGGTCGGCTCGGTCGTGATCGTCGACGCCGCGGGTTCACCGGTGGCGATGGTCACCGACCGCGATCTCGCCCTGCGAGTCTTCGCCGACGGCCTCGACTCGGGGACGCCTGTAGGCGAACTCGCTTCCCGGCCGCTCGTCTGCGGCGAGCCCACCATGGAGCTCGACGAGGCGGCGGCGCTGATGGTCCAGCACCGGGTGCGCCGGCTCCCCGTGGTCGATGCGGGTAGGCTCGCCGGCATCGTCACGCTCGATGACATCGCCGTGCGCAGCGGAAACCTGGAGGTCGCGCAGCGGATGACCGCCGAGGTCATCGAAGGCGCCCTGCCCCAGTTCTACTTCCGCGAGCGGGGGGGCTGAGGCGTGCATCGCAGTCAGGTCGTTGCTTGGGAGGAACGCTGGTCGACGCCTGCGGCCCTGGCGGCCCTGGCCGCGGTCCTCTTTGTCATCGCCGCGATCGTCGTCGCTTCCCAGGGCGTCGGTAGCGCCAGCGGTGACTCGGAGCTGCTGCGCAACGTCGACGCGCATCGCACGGCACAGATGATCTCCAGCATCCTGCAGGCGATCGGCGTCGGCCTGCTCGCCCTGCCGCTCTACTACCTCTTCCGCAGCGCCAAGGCTCGCAGCGAGCGCATGCGCGGCCAACTCGTTGGCGTTGTCATTGCGGCACCGCTTTTCCTCGCCGCGCTCGCCATCCTCAGTGGCATCTCGACCCTTCACGCGGCTTCTGACTTCGTCTCCAACGAAGTGCCTCACCTGGTTGCCAAGGGCGTCGCCCTGAACAGCGACCGCGCCAACGAAATCGCCAACGAAACGATCAGCGACGCGCCGCTGCGGCCGCTGGCCGCCGGCTTCGGCCTCGGTGGCCAACTCGGCTTCGTCGTCGCGATGGTCTACACCTGCCTCTACGCGATGCGAGTCGGCCTGTTGACCCGCTTCTGGGGCTCGCTCGGCATGGCTCTCGGCGCCGTCTCCTTCCTCTTCTTCCAGTTCGCCCTGCTCTGGTTCGTCTACCTGGGCATCCTTTTGCTCCGTCGCGACAGCCTGCCGCCGGCTTGGGCAGCGGGCGAACCGGTTCCGTGGCCTACCCCCGGAGACAAAGCGGCTGCCGTCATGGAGTCCGAGCCGGCTGACAACGGTGGTTTGCCTGCCCAGCTGGAAGAGCCGGAAAATCCGTCGGAGCTGGAGGACCCTGAGGATCCGACCGCGACGGGCCGGTCCCAGTAGGCCGGAACGTCTTGTACTTTTTTGCGATTCCCGCTCTCGGACGGCCTTAGCCGTCCCCAAAAAGTAAGTGGAGGCCTACTGGGACCGGCCCGCCCCCGCCTGTTTCCGATGCGTCCGAATCTCACTCATGATGCGCTCTAGGCGGGGCTCCTGCGAGCTATCTATGAAGCTCATGGCGGCAGCGACTCCCGGGTGGATAGCTGCGATGCGCTCGTGCATGGCTTGGGCGACGGCCCGGTAGGTCGGATGACCCTCCCGGCCGGAGCGCAGCTCTATGAGGTGCATCGCCTCGCGGGCGTTGAGGTCGAGCGTGTAGCGGATTCGGTAGGCGAGGCTGAGCGCGTAGGGGGCTTGCTCGTGGAGGGCGGCGGCGGCTAGCCGCTCGTACTCCGTGCGCGAGACTTCCAGCGCTCGCTCGAACTCGTCGCCGGCACCGGCTTCGCGGACCTCCTCTGGGACACCGGCGCCGAGGTCCGGCCCTAGCCGCTGCCACTGCACGGTCAGCATGCGGTGGCGCTGCAGGTCGCGGAAGGCGCCGTAGTCGGAGACGATCTCGAAGCGGTAGCGCAGCGCCTCGAAGCCGCGGCCAGGCCGGTGGCGGCGGTTGCGTCGCTCTCCCACCATCCCCGCGAGCAGTTCGGCGCGCTCAGAGCGATCGAGGACGTCGAGGCGGGCGAGCAGCTCGGTCTCCGGCACCGAGGCCGACTCGAAGAGGCAGGCGGCGAGCAGGTCCTCTTCGCTGCCGTCGACCTGGACGAGCTCGACCGACGGGCTCGCCTCGCCGCCACCACGACGGTCGAGGCCAAGGCGCGAGACCCACTGCTCGGTGCGCTCGCGCCGCTGCTGCAGATAGTCGATCCACTCGCCGCCGCGGTCGGGACGCTCGACCCTGGAGACGAAGCTGGGCATCACCTGCTTCAGCTCGCTGAGGATCATGCCGCCGTACTCACGCGCCTCCGGCAGCGGCGAGGCCATCAGGCGGAGCAGCAGCTGCTCGTAGGCCTGGCCGGAGGCGTAGATGCCGACATGGCTCAGCGTCGCCGCTGGGAGCAGGCCGCGCAGCAGGTCGAGCGCCTTGGCGCGGATCGAGCGCTGCCAGGGCCCCTCCGGCTCGCCGTCTCCACGGGGCCAGCGCTCCGCTGCCCACTCCTCGACTTGGCGCAGTGAGGCCGAGTAGATCGAGAAGATCTCGTCCATCGCGGCGCCGAACTCGGGTCCGAGCTCGTTGTTGCGGTAGTAGCGGTAACCAGCGTCGGGCATCGGCTTGTCGTAGGGGATGTAGCGGGTCGACTGCTCGAGGTAGGCGGCGAGCCGACCGCGCTGGAGGATCTTGGTGAGAACGTTCGAGACCCACTCGCAGGCCACGTGGGCGCCGCCGACCTGGGCGATCGAATCGTCGCCGTAGCCGAGGAAGACACGCTCGTAGAGACCCGCGGCGCGCTCGCCCTCGGCGCCGTCGAAGGGCCGCGAACCCGGCTCCGTGTCCTCCGCGAACTCCTCCAAATAAAGCCTGCGCACTGTCCCGGAATAGCGTGAATAGCGGGCAAAAAGGGCCCCCTTGACGGTCTCCGGCAGGTTGACTAGGGCGAAGACGGGTCGATCGAGGTTGGTGAAATGGGGGGCGAGTAGAGCTCGCTCCGTGGCGGTGAAGGACTCGACCGGGTAGCGCACCGGCGCATCGTAGACGCCACTGCGGCGGGGGCCGACCGCCCTTCGTTGAAGGATTTACGGGGCTATGCCCCTACAACCCCTCAACTACCGTTTCCGAGGGCTAGGCGGCGCAGCCATGAGCTCAACCCGGTGGCCGGCGGGCGCGATCACGACGGCGCGTGGGACGCCCCAGTGTTCGCGGTGACGTTCGACCTCAAAGCCGTGCTCGCGCAGTTCGTTAAAGGTGAGTTCGAAGTCGGCGACCACGATGGCGGTGTGGCCGCGTGGAGGGACGGTGGGAAACTCGGTCGGCATCAGGTGGACCTGCGTCCCGTCTCGTTCCAGCCAGGTGAACTCGCTGAGCGACTCGGGTGGGTCGACCAGCGAGAAGCCGAGCAATTGCCAGAGCTCGACCGCGCGCTCGATCTCGGCGGGTGCCACCTCGATCCCGACGTGATGCAGCATCAGAACAACAGAGATAGCAGGGCTGCGCCGACGACGATCGCGGTCGACCAGGTGACCGCCTCGGCGGTGATCTCCATGTCGAGTCCGTAGGCGTGGGCGATAACCAAAGAATTGAGGCCGGAGGGCATCGCCGAGAGCAGGCGGTAGGCGGCGGGCAAGTCGATCAACGGCGCCGCCATCAGCATCAGCAGGCCCGGGACGACGGCGAGGCGGGTGACGATCGTGAGGGCGACCGGGCGGGTCATCGGCGGCGGCATCGGCAGCTCTCCGTGCTCGGCGTTCTCGGCCAGCGTAGCGCCGACGGCGAAGAAGCCGATCGGCAGGATCGCGACGATCAGGGCTTGGGAAATGTCGACTAGGGCGGTGGGTGCCAGTGCCTTGGGGGCGAGGATGCCGGCGATCGCGGCGTAGAGCGGCGGGTTGCGGGTGAAGAAGGCGTGCACCCGCTCACGCGGGGTTTCACCCGCCTTGGTACCGAAGGCCGCGCCGACCGCGAAGGCGCCAAGCAGCAGGCAGGGACCGGTGACGAGCACGTCGTAGAGGACGGCGGTGGAGAGCTGGGCGCGGCCGAGCAAGGCAACGGCGAGGGGATAGCCGAGGTAGCCGGTGTTGACGCTAAGTACACAGCAGACGACGGCGCCGACCTGGAAGCGGGGAAGCTTCAGAAGCTTGCTCGCCATCCAGTAGGCGAGCAAGGCGCCCAGTGAGGAGGCGACGATCCCCAGCACTAGGCCGACCCCATGGCCAAGGTCGATGTTGCTGGCGGCGATATTGAAGAAGATCACCGGTGGCAGGAAGACGTAGAGCAACAGCGTCAGCGCCCGCCGCGCGGCCCTCGCCGCGCCCGCCGGCCAGCGATGCTCGGAGGCGACCCCGATTGCGACCGAGATCACGATCGCCGCGGTTGTGAGCAGGACACCGATCGCGAGACCCTTTCAGGTCCGGTGCAACGTTTTATCCCCCTATGGGGGGGACAACGCGTTGCACATCGAGAATGACGTCGATCAGAACAGGGAAGCGCCCGCGTGTTCGGCGAACTCCACCAAGGGTTGAGGAATCACGCCGAAGAAGATGGTGGCTGCGGCGGCGAGCAGGGCTGGGGCCACTAGGTAGATGCGGCGGCCGGCTTCGGGGTCGATCGGGTCGGCTTCGGGGCAGGCGCCGGCGATCGCTGGGGTTGTCGCAGTCTCGCCTCCGGGATTCATCCACATCGCCGCCACCACGCGCAGGTAGTAAGCGAGGGAGATCATCGTGCCGACGGCGATGAAGATCGCGAGCCAGGTGTAGTTGCCTTCGACCAGGGCCTCGATCAGGTAGAGCTTGCCGATGAAGCCGGCGGTCGCTGGCAGGCCGGCGAGGCCGAGCATCGAGATCGTCAGCGGCCAGGCCAGCAGCGGGCGCTCGGCGCCGAGACCACGGACCGACTCGATGTCGTCGCCAAAGACCGTTTCGCGCTCGCGGGCGATGACGACGGCGAAGGCGGCGAGGTTCATGAAGGCGTAGGCGGCGAGATAGAAGACGATCGCGTTGACGCCCGCCTCGCTGGCGACGACGAGGCCGGCGAGGATGTAGCCGGCCTGGGCGACGCCCGAGTAGCCGAGCAGGCGCTTGAGCGAGTCCTGGCCGAGGGCGCCGACGTTGCCGACCACGATCGAGATCGCCGCGAGCACGGCGAGCGCCGGCTGCCATTCGTCGGCTTGCGGCGCCAGGGCGACGTCGAAGAAGCGGACGAAGACGGCGAACGCGGCGGCCTTGGTCGCCACCGCCATGAAGCTGGTGATCGGCGTCGGCGCGCCCTCGTAGACGTCGGGCGTCCACTGGTGGAACGGCGCGATCGAGGTCTTGAAGGCAAGGCCCACGGCGGTCATCCCGATCCCGACCAGGACGAGCGGGTCGCCCAGCACCCCTTCCTGAGAGATCCCCGCCGCGATCCCGGCGAAGTCGGTCGATCCCGAGCCGCCGTAGACGAAGGCCATCCCGTAGAGCAGCGTCGCCGAGCCGAGCGAGCCGACGATCAGGTACTTGAGCCCCGACTCGAGCGACTTCTCGCGGCGCATGTTGGTGGCGCAGAGGATGTAGAGCGGGATTGAGAGCGTCTCCAGCGCGACGAAGAAGGTGACCAGGTTCTGCGCCTGGGCGAGCAGCACCATGCCCAGCACCGAGCCGAGCAGCAGCGCGTGGTACTCGCCCGAGCCGGCCTGCTCGGTGGCGAGCTCGCGGATCGAGAAGAGCACGGCGAAGGCGGCGGTGAGGATCGCGATCAGCGAGATCGAGATCGCCAGGTCGTCGAGGCGCAGCGAGCCGGAGACGAGACTGGTCGCGTCGCCCCACTGCCAGATCAGCAGCCCGGCGGTGGTGGCCAGGGTCGCCAGCGTCGGCGCCGGCGCGGCGTGGCGGAACGGCTTGAAGACAGCGCTGAGGAGGACGACGCAGAGCCCGACGGTGAGGGCGATGATCGGCGAGATGCCAGCGTAGTCGATGTGTGGTTCGTGGAAGTTCATGGTTCTTTCTGGGCGGGAAAGACTTCTCTGAACTGCAGCACCGTCGGGTCATCCGTGTTGGTCAGATGCGCTTCCGGAGTGTCGCCGCGGATGACACTGGCGACGGTCTGCTGCACGGTCGGCGCCGTGCGGTGGAGGATCAACTGCGGGTAGAGCGCCAGGCCGATGATGCAGAGCACCAGCGGTACGAGGACGGCGCCGTCGCGCCAGCCGATCTCACGCGAGATAAGTTCCTCCGGCTTGCGGTTGTGCATCGTCCGCTGGTAGAGGCGCAGGGCGTAATAGGCGCTCATCGCGACGCCGCTGATCGCGACGAAGGCGAAGACGATCTTCGAGTCGAAGAGGCCGTTGAGGATGTAGAACTCGCCGACGAAGTTGGCCGAGCCGGGCATTGCCAGAGTCGCCAGGGTGACGATCAGGAAGAGCGCGGCCAGCACCGGCGCCTTCATCGCCATGCCGCCCATCTCGCGCAGGTCCTCCGTGCCGCTGCGCTCAGCCAGGAGCGCGATGATCACGAACACCGGTGCCACCACCAGGCCGTGGTTGACCATCTGCAGGACGGCGCCGTCGGCGCCGTCGGCGCTGAGGGCGAAGATCCCGGCTGTGATGAAGCCGAGCTGCGCGACCGAGGAGTAGCCGGCGACCAGCCGGATGTTGGCCTGGGTGAAGGCCATCACCGAGCCGTAGAGGATCGAGGCCAGGGCGATGACCAAGACCACCTCCTGGAATTCGACCGTCGCGTCCGGGAAGAGCGGCAGCACTACGCGGAGGAAGCCGTAGGCGCCGACCTTTGCCAGCACGCCCGAGAAGACCGCCAGGGCCGGCAGCGGCGCCGCTCGGTAGGCGTCGGGCATCCAGCCGTGCAGGAGGAAGGCCGGCATCTTGACCAGGAAAGCCGCGGCGAAGAACCAGAAGATCCAGCGCTGGCTGCCCTCGCCGATCGGGTGCTGGGCGAGTTCGGCGATCGAGAATGTGATCTGGCCGCCGTCGGCGGCGATGATCGCGGTGGCTATCGCCGCGACCAGCATCAGCAGTGAGCCGATCAGCGTGTAAACGATCATCTTCAGCGTCGCCGCCGAGGCCGTTGGGCCGTCCTCGCGATCGCTGCCCCAGGCGCCGAAGAGGAAGTAGAACGGCACCAGCATGAGGTCGAAGAAGAGGACGAAGAGGAGCAGGTCCTGGGCCAAGAACGAGCCCAGGGTCGCGGTCTCCCCGATCAGCATCATCAGGAAGAAGAGATGGGGGCGGTCCTGCTCGCGGAAGGCGGCGAAGGCCGTGCCCGCCGTCCACAGCACTGTGGTCAGCAGGACCAGGAAGATGTTGAGCCCGTCGACTCCGAGGCTGTAGTCGACGCCGAGGCCAGGAATCCAGTTGACGTCGACGGTGTCTTGTAGACCCGCGGCGCTCGAGTCGAAGCCGGCGAGCATCGCGACCGCCAGTCCCAACGTCGTCACTGCGCCCAGCGTCGCCCACCAGCCGGTGTAGCGCCGCGGCACGGCGAGACCAACGAGGCCGAAGGCGAGCGGTGTCCAGAGCAGCGAGTTGATCATGAGCTGCTGAGAAGGAAGTAGAGGGCGAGCCCGGCGAATCCGACGAGCAACAGCAGCGCGTAGCTGCGCACGAAGCCGCTCTGCACGACGCGGACAAGGCGGCCGCCGCCACCGACGACGTCCTCGGTGCCACTGACCAGGCCGTCGACGACGAGGCGCTCGAAGGTGCGGTTGGCGAAGCGGCCGATCGCCAGCGCCGGCTTAGCTACGAGTGTGTCTATGAGCTCATCGAAATACCACTTGTTGTAGAGGAACGTGTGCACTGCGGAGAAGCGCTGCTGCAGTGCGGCGGGCGTCTCCGGCTGCGCTACGTAAAGGAAGTAGGCGATGCCGATGCCGGCAAGTGAGATCGCCGCTCCGATCGCCAGCCCGAGCCACTCGGCGCCCACGGACGGGTGGACATGCGACAGGGCCAGGTCCCCGAAGACGGGGTCGAGGAACTTGCCGACCACGCCGTCGACGCCGGGGATCTGGATCAGGCCACCGAAAAGGGCACCGAACGCGAGTACCGCCATCGCGATTCGCATCGGCGCCGACTGCTCGGCAATGTGGTGCTCGGGGCCGGGGAAGCCGACGTTTGTGTCCTCGACCTCGCCCGTCGCCGGGTTGCGCGGCTCCTCGTGGGCGACGTGGCCAGTGTCGATCAGCTCCTGCGCCTCCGGACACGGCCTGCCCGGAAGGATGCGGAAGATCAGGCGGAAGGTGTAGATCGCGGTCAGCAGGGCGCCGAAGTAGCCGAGCACGGTGAAGATCAGGTACATGCCCCCGCGCGCCGTGGCGTAGGCGAGGATCTCGTCCTTGGAGAAGAAGCCCGAGGTACCGGGGAAGGCGGCCAGGGCGAGCCCGCCGCAGAGCATCGTCACCGAGGTGAAGCGCATCGCCTTGCCGAAGCCGCTCATCCTGTCGATGTTCTGCTCGTTGGCCATCGCGGCGATGATCGAGCCCGCCGCCATGAAGAGCAGCGCCTTGAAGAAGGCGTGGGTCATCAGGTGGAACATGCCGGCGCTGTATGCGCCGATCGAGACGCCGACGACCATGTAGCCGATCTGGCTCATCGTCGAGTAGGCGATCGCACGCTTCAGATCGGTCATCACCAGCGCGATCGTCGCCGCGACCAGCAGCGTCGCCAGGCCGATGAAGGCGGCGATGTCGGCGGCGGTGGGGGCGAGGGCAAAGAGGACGTGGGTGCGGGCGATCAGGTAGACGCCGGCGGTGACCATCGTCGCCGCGTGGATCAGCGAGGAGACTGGGGTCGGCCCCTCCATCGCGTCGGGCAGCCAGGTGTGGAAGGGCAGCTGCGCCGACTTGGCGAAGGCACCGACCAGGAGCAGCAGGCAGATCGCCGTGATCGTCCACTCGTTGGTGCTGAAGACCTGCGGCGCCTTGGCGAAGACCTCGCTGTATTCGAAGGTCCCCAGTTCGCGGAAGATCAGGATCGCGGCGAGGACGAGGCCGATGTCGCCGACGACGTTGATCACGAAGGCCTTCATCCCTGCCCTGGTCGCCGTTTGGCGTCGGTACCAGAAGCTGATCAGCGCGTAGGAGGCGAAGCCGACGAAGGCCCAGCCGATGATCAAGAGCACGAAGTTGCCGGCGAGGACGAGCAGCAGCATCGAGAAGACGAAGAAGTTGAGGTAGCTGAAGAAACGGTGATAGCCCTGGTCGGACTGCATGTAGCCGAACGAGTAGAGGTGGATCAGGGTCGAGACGCCGGTGACGACGAGGACCATGAAGACCGAGAGCGGGTCGACGAAGATGCCAAGCTTGATCTCGAGCCCGGCGACGCTGGCGTAGTCCCAGAGTGAGGAGGCGTGGTGGCGGGCGTCGGGCGCTTCGCCGAGCAGACTGACCAGCGCGGCGATTCCGCACACGAAGGCGAGGCCGATCGTCAGCGTGCCGATCGCCCCGGCGACTTTCGCCGGCAGCGCCTTGAAGCCGAGCGCGATCGCGATCGAGCCGAACAGAGGGAAGAGCAGGACCAACCAGGCCCAGGCGGTGGCACTCACCCGCGCAGCTCCCGCAGCGCATCGACGTCGAGCGGCAGCTTGCGGCGGAAGATCGCCACGATCAGGCCGAGGCCGACGACGACCTCGCAGGCGGCGACGACCATGACGACGATCGCGAAGACCTGGCCCTGCTGGTTGCCGACCATGCGGCTGAAGGCGACCAGGGCCAGGTTGCCGGCGTTGAGCATCAGCTCCAGGCAGAGCAGGATCACTACGGGGCTGCGCCTGATGAGGATGCCCACGGCCCCTACTGCGAAGAGGAGGGAGGAGAGGACGATGTACCACTCGATGTTCATGCCGAGGCACCCCCGGCGGATGGGGGCGCCGGCACCCCCTCCTCACTCGCAACTCGTCGCTTAAGCGTTTGGGAGCTGTCGCCTCCTGGTTCCGGCTCCTCCCGCGCAAAACGTTCGGAGGGGGCACCGGCGCCCCCATTAGGCTCGGAGTCGCGGCGCTGGCCGGCAAGGACAACAGCGCCTACCGCCGCCAGGAGCAGGAGGATCGAGGAGGCCTCGAAGGGGAGCAGGAAGCGCTCTAGGAGGAGCTTGCCGATTGCCGCGGGGTCGCCGAAGCCCGCTTGGATGTCAGGTCCACGGGTTCCCAGTGCCATCAGCGAAGAAGAGAGGACGGCGATCGAGAGCTCTATGAAGAGGGCGGCACCGAGGAGGGGGGCCAGGAGGCGTTGGCCGGGGATTGGCTCCCAGGCGGGCTCGGTGTCACCGCCTACGTAGGCGACCACGAAGACGTAGAGGACCATTACGGCGCCGGCGTAGACGACCACCTGGGCGGCGGCTACGAAGGCGGAGCTGAGGAGGAGGAAGAGGACCGCCAGGGAGAAGAGGTGGACGATCAGGGCGAGGACGCCGTAGAAGGGGTTGCGCATGGCGACGACGCCGACCGCGCCGCCGAGGGCGCCGAGGGCCGCCGCGAAGAAGAGGACCGCTTCCACTACTCGACCCTCCCTCGCGCGTTGACGGTGCCTCGATGGAGTGGTTGGATGGTCTGGCAGGCGATTGAGGCACCGAGAACGGAGGATCGATGGACACCTATGCAATTAGGCGACGGAACGGCTGGAAAACGCCGGAGGAGCTTCAGGAGGCCGCGGCAAAGTCCCGTCGGGTCGGCGACGAGGAGATGTCCGACGACATCCGTTGGATCCGCAGCTACGTCGTCCACGAGGAGGGCGGGGGGCTTGGCACGGTCTGCATCTATCAGGCGACGAGCCCGGAGGCGATCGGGGACCACGCCGGCCGCGTGGGCATGCCGGCGGATGAGATCACCCTCATTGCCGACACGGTGCTGGTCAGGCCGGATCCGGAGTAGCGCGACGCTCACTCGCCCTCCATTCGCAGCGGCGTGCGCTCGATCGGCTCCGCCAGCAGCATCTCCTTGGTGAAGATCAGGTTGGTGCGGTCGTAGTCGGCCATCTCGTAGTCGTGCCCCATCGTGATCGCGTCGAAGGGACAGGCGATCTCGCAGTAGCCGCAGAAGATGCAGCGCGAGAGGTTGATCTCGTAGACCGCCGCGTAGCGCTCACCGGCTGAGACGCGCTCGCCCGGGATGTTCTCGGCCGCGACGACGCGGATGCAGTCGGCCGGGCAGGCCGCCGCGCAGAGCGAGCAGCCGACGCACTTCTCCAGGCCGGTGTCCTCGAACTTATGCAGCTTGTGGCGGCCGCGGAATCGCGGGTAGACGGGTGTCTTCTCCTCCGGGTACTCGATCGTCAGCGGGCCCTCGATCAGCCGCGCCATCGTCGTCTTCAGCCCGCGCAGCGTCTCGCCGAAGGCGCGGTAGGCCCCGCCAACCCCCCCCGGCTCCGGCCCGCGCTGCACCTCAACCACGTCCTGGTCCTCCAGGTAGGGGAACTCAGCCACGCCCCACCTCCATGGTGCAACGTTTTCTCCCCCTGGCGAGGGGACAACACGTTGCACTGGTCCCAGTCGTGAGACCCCGAACCCGGGTGCAACGCTTTGTCCCCCTGCGGGGGGTAGAAAACGTTGCACCCGTCATGTGGTCACCACCAGGACAGCGGTAACGAGCACGTTGAGCGTCGCCAGCGGCAGCAGGATCTTCCAGCCGAGACCCATCAGCTGGTCGTAGCGCAGGCGCGGCAGCGTCGCCCGCACCCAGATGAAGACGAGGACAAGGCCAAGCATCTTGGCCAGCATCCAGATCGGGTCGAGGAAGCTCGGCCCCGGGCCCATCCAGCCGCCGAGGAACATCGCCGCGGCGACGCCGGAGACGACGAGGATCTCCATGTATTCGACCAGCAGGAAGCTGCCGAAGCGCATGCCGCCGTACTCGGTCATGAATCCCTGGACGAGTTCAGCGTCGGCCTCGGGCATGTCGAACGGGGTGCGGTTGGTCTCGGCGAAGCCGGCCAGCATGAAGATCAGGAAGCCGACGAACTGGGGGAAGATGAACCAGAGACCGCCCTGGGCGTGGACGATGTCGACCAGCGAGAGCGAGCCGCCCATCATGATCACGCCGAGCAGCGCCAGCCCCATCGAAACCTCGTAGGAGATCAGCTGGGCGGCGCCGCGCATCGCGCCGAGCAGGCTGTACTTGGAGCCCGAGGACCAGCCGCCGAGCAGCAGCCCGTAGAAGGCAATCGAGCCAACGGCGAAGAAGTAGAGGATGCCGATCGGCACGTCGATTCCATAGAAACCGACGCCTCCCTGCACGTCGCCCCAGGGAATGATCGCCAGGGCGAGGACACCGGAGAGGACCGGCAGCAGCGGGCCGAGGATGAACAGCGTCGGGATCGCGTTGGCCGGGCGGAAGGACTCCTTGGAGATCAGCTTGCCCACGTCGGCGAGCGGCTGCAGGAGGCCGAAGGGGCCGACGCGGTTGGGGCCGTAGCGGTGCTGGAAGCGCCCGATCAGCTTGCGCTCCAGCACCGTCATCAGCGGCAGGATGCCGAAGATGACGCCGAAGATGACCAGGCTCTTGGCGACCATGATCCAGGTGGCTTCGACGAACTGGGTGTCGGCGACGGGCAGCATCAGGCGGCGACGATCTTCTCGATTTGGACGCTGACGCGGCTGCCGTTGAGCAAGCCGTTGGCGTTGCCCTCCGCTGTGCCCTCGATCAGCAAGCAAGTGCCCTCCGGCACCCGCTCCTTGATCGCGACCCTGGCAAGCACGCTCGAGCCGTTCCTGGACACAGAGACCTCTTCACCGGAGGAGAGACCAAGGCGCTGCGCATCGGACACCGAAAGCTCCACACGCTGCTGCGGTGCCAGGAACCTCAGTGGAGGATTCAGCTCCGTAATCGGACCAGCCCACAAATCCCGATACGTGGAGAGTGCGAGTGACCCCGCGGCGGGGGGAGCCGGGGGGGCCGCCTCGGCGGACGCCGCTCGGCGAGGGGCGGGGGCGGTCTCCGCGGGCGGTGTTGGCGCCTTGGGCTCAGTGTCCGGCGAGCCGGCCCCCCCGGCCCTCTCTGGGACGGCCTCCTGCCAGCGGATGCCGCGGCCGCCAATGTCCGAGTCAGTGATGCCGGCGTAGAAGGGGACTGTGTTGGCCAGTGCTGCGAAAGCAGATGGCTGGGAGGAGATGTTGGTGTCGTGGCCGAGAGTTAGAGAGAGCTCAGCGAGAACGCCCCAGTTCGGGCGGATGTCTCCGGGGCGCGAAGCACTCGGTCGCACTCGCTGCAAGCGACCATCGGGGTGGCTGACCGTGCCGTCTTTCTCCGCGTGCGTCTCCAACGGGAAGACCACGTCCGCCATTGCGGTGGTTGCCGTCTCGAAAGTGGAGAAGGCGACGATGTGGTCTGCGGCCGCAAGGGCTTTTTTCCAGGCCTCGGTGTCTGGGAAGTCGCGCAGGGGGTCTACGCCGAAGAGAAGCAGGGTCTTCAGCTCGCCTGACTCGAGGGCGGCACGGATCGACTCCGTGTCCTTACCTGTTGCTGTTGCCGTTAGACCTGGACTTGCGTCTGGGAGGCAGCCGGCCTCTCTCAAGCCTCGTGCGTTGGTGAAGTCCGGCACTTCCAGAAGTCCTGATCCATCCTTGCCGCCAAGCTCCAGCGCTGACGCCACGTCCAGCAGAGCGGTGGCGGCGCCCGCACCCTCGCGAGCGATGCGGTCGCCCCAGATGACCACGACGGACTCGGCGTCGCGGAGGGTCTCAGCGATCTCCGATGCCTCGCCCTGATCTGGGTTGCGCAGGCCGTTGGCCAGGTCGGAAAGGAAGTGGGTGGCGCCCCCGGGGGCGTAGCGCGCTACCGCGGTGGCTCCGCCGTCCAGGGTCGTCGGCGCCTCCGTCGCCACCGCCAGCTTGGCGCCGTTGCGGCGGATCGCCTTGCGGATGCGCAGGTCGAGGATCGGGGAGCTGTGCAGGGGGTCGGTGCCGAGGACGAGGATCACGCCGGCGTCGTCGATGTCGCGGACCCTGGCGCTGATCTCCGGCTGGGCGAGCTTCACCAGCGTCTCGCGGGCCGGGCCGCTCGAGGGACGGGAGTCGATGTTGGGGGAGCCGAGGGCCTCTCGCATGATGCGCTGGACCAGGTAGCCCTCCTCGTTGGAGGCGTCGCCGACGATCGCGGCGCTTTGGGCCCCGCCTGCCTCGAGCGCCGCCGCGGCCTTGGCGATCGCCTCCTCCCAGCTCACCTCAACACCGCCGCGCAGGCGAGGGCCCCGCACGCGCTCCTCGGCCACAAACATCTCGAAGCCGTAGCGGCCGCGGTCGCAGAGCCAGCCGTCATCGACCTCGGCGTTGTCGCGGGCGACGACCCGCACCACCTCCTCGTCGCGGATGGTGAAGCTGACGTTGCACTGGCTCGGGCAGAGCGTGCAGACCGAGCCGGCCTGCTCGATGTCCCAAGGGCGGGCGCGGAAGCGGTAGGTGTAGTTGGTCAGCGCGCCGACCGGGCAGAGGTCGGTGATGTTGCCGTGGAAGGGCGCCACGTAGGGGCGGTCGTCGAAGGTGCCGACGAAGGTGCGGTCGCCGCGATCGAGCAGCTGCAGTTGCTCGTCCTCGGAGACCTCCTGGCTGAAGCGCACGCAGCGGTAGCAGAGGATGCAGCGCTCACGGTCGATTGCGACCAGCGGTGAGAGTTCGAGTGGCTTTTGGAAGTGGCGCTTGGGGTCGGTGAAGCGGCTCTTGCCGGGGCCCCAGCCCATCGAGATGTCCTGCAGCGGACACTCCCCGCCCTTGTCGCAGACTGGGCAGTCAAGCGGGTGGTTGACGAGCAGGAACTCGACCACGGCGCTCTGCGCGTGCTTGACCTGATCGGTGCGGGTGTGGACGACCATGCCGTCGCGCACCGGGGTCGAGCAGGATGTCTGCAGCTTCGGGATCCCCTCGATCTCGACCAGGCACATGCGGCAGGCGCCGACTGGCTCGCCCAACTTCGGCTCGTAACAGAAGACCGGAATCTCGACGTCGCCCCGCTTGGCGGCGTCGTGGAGCATCTCACCCTCGGTCGCGCCGACCTCGCGCCCGTCGATGATGAGAGTTATTTCCTGACCCCTAGAACCCATTCGAAACCTCCTCGCGCACGCCTGGCGGCGGCGGACACGGCGCGGTGCGGCGTCCTCGGTCGGCCAAATGGCGCTGCCATTCGCGCCTCCCTGCGTCCTTGCCCCGCTTGGTCCGGCGCTCGCCAGCCGCACACGCGGAGCTTCCGAAGGGGCTCTGCGAGGTCACGCGGTCACCAACTCAGTCTGGTTTTCGGCGATTACCACCTCGAACTCCTCGCGGAACTTGCGCACCATCGCGCCGACTGGCATCGCCATCGAGTCGCCAAGCACGCAGAGGCAATGGCCGATGATGTTCTCCTGGACCGAGGAGATGATGTCGAGGTCCATCGGCGTCGCCTCGCCGCGCACCACTCGTTCCAGCATCTTCACCGTCCAGTTGGTGCCCTCGCGGCAGGGGGTGCACTTGCCGCAGGACTCGTGGTGGTAGAAGCGCGCTGTGCGCAGCGCCATGTGCGGGATCGAGACGCGATCGTCGGCGACGATGATCGAGCCCGAGCCAAGCATCGAGCCCGCCTCGGCCATCGCCTCGAAGCTGTAGGGGAGGTCGAGTCCTTCCTCGGCCTTGAGCACCGGCGAGGAGGAGCCGCCGGGGTAGAAGGCCTTCAATTCATGTCCCTCAGCCGGGCCGCCGGCGAGGTCCATGATCAGCTCGCGGGTGGGGATGCCGAGCTCGACCTCGTAGTTGCCGGGTCGCCGTACGCAGCCAGAGACCGAGACGACCTTGGTGCCGGGCGACTGTTCGGTGCCGAAGCCGCGGAACCACTCGGCGCCGTTGCTGACGATGTGGGGAACGTTGGAGAGCGTCTCAACGTTGTTGATCAGCGTCGGCCCACCGTAGAGGCCCTGCACGGCCGGGAAGGGCGGCTTCAAGCGCGGGTTGCCGCGCTTGCCCTCGAGCGCGTCGAGCAGCGCCGTCTCCTCGCCGCAGATGTAGGCGCCGGCGCCGCGGTGGACGATCAGTTGCAAGTCACGACGCGTGCCGAGGATGTCCTCGCCCAGGTAGCCCGCCTCATACGCTTCGGCAACCGCCATGTCGAGGATGTCCGCCTGCAAGTCGTACTCGCCGCGGATGAAGATGAAGGCGTGGCCGGCGCCAGCGGCAAGGGCGGCGATCGCGATTCCCTCGATCAGCTGGTGCGGGTTGCGCTGCATCAACTCGCGGTCCTTGAAGGCACCAGGCTCGGACTCATCGGCGTTGCAGCAGAGGTACTTCTGCATCTCGCCGCGGGGCAGGAAGGAGGCCTTCTTGCCCATCGAGAAGCCGGCGCCCCCCCGTCCGCGCAGGCCCGAGTCTTCGAGCTCTTTGAGCACGTCCTCGGCCTCCATCTCACGGTAGGCCTTCTCCAGCGTCGCGTAGCCGCCGTAGCCTTTGTAGCCATCGAGCGTGCGTAGGGCTGGGTCTTCGGCGTTCTTGAGCAAGAGGCGCGTCTCAGGCATCGGGGCCTCCCGGCAGCGGCCGCTTCTCCAGCGCCTTTTCGGGCAGCACCGCGTCGCCGGCACGCAATTGCTCGATCGCGGTCTGTGCCTCGGCCGCCTCCAGCGGTCCGAAGTAGCGCTCGTCGATCGAGGCCATCGGCGAGATGTCGCAGGCACCCAGGCACTCGAAGCCAGTGACGAAGAAGTCCGCCTCGTCGCCCACGGCCGCCCGAAACGCATCGAGCAGCTCGTCGCCGCCCCGCATCCAGCAGCTGATGTTGGTGCAGACCGCGACCTTGTGGGTGCCAACCGGCTCGGTGTGCAGGAGGTCGTAGAAGCTCGCCACCGACTCCAGGTAGGCGGGCGTCACCCGCATCACCGCGGCAGCTTGCCGAATTCCCTGCGGCGTGCACCAGCCGTAGAGCCGCTGCACCGCCCACAGCGCCGGGATCGAGACCGACCTGCGATCCGGGTAGCGTGACATCAACGCTTCGATCCGTTCGCGCAGCTCGGGCGGGCAGTCGACTTCGTGCAACTCCGGGACCTGCTCCGGCGGGCGATCCGGGACGCGTCCCTCGACCAGCGAGGGATCGACCGGCAGGCTCTGCGCGTTGTGGGCCTCGAAGCCGCTCTCCGGGCTCACCTGTCCACGCCTCCCAGGATCGGATCGAGCATTCCCAGCGAGGCGATCATGTCGGCGATGTAGCTGTCAACCGACATGTCCCTGAAGGCCTGCAGGTTGACGAAGGAGGGGTCGCGGAAGTGGACCCGCGCCGGCTTCGCCGAGCCGTCGGCGAGGACGAAGCAGCCAAGCTCGCCGCGTGGCCCCTCGATCGCGTAGTAGATCTCTCCCGGCCCCACGCGGTAACCCTCGGTGACGAGCTTGAAGTGGTGGATCAGGGCCTCCATCGAGGTCGGCAGCTCCGAGCGAGGCGGCAGCACGTACTTGCGGTCGTCGGCGATGAAGGGCCCCTCCGGAAGGCCGTCGAGCGCCTGCTCGACGATCCGCACCGACTCCACCATCTCAGCCACCCGCACCCGGTAGCGGTCGTAGTTGTCGCCGACCGTGCCGACCGGGATCTTGAAGTCGAACTTGGGATAGGCGAGGTAGTCGAAGGCCTTGCGCAGGTCCCAGGGCTCACCGGCGGCGCGCAGCAGCGGCCCGGTTACGCCCAGCTCCAGCAGCCGCTCACGGGAGACGATCCCGGTGTTCTTGGTGCGCGAGAGGAAGACCTCGTTGCGGTCGAGCAGCGCCTGGTACTGGCCGACCCGCACCGGCATCTCGGCGATGAACTCGCGCAGCTTTGCCTCGAAGCCGAGCGGGATGTCTTCGATCACGCCGCCGACTTGGAAGTAGCGGGTATGCATCCGCTGCCCCGTAGCCATCTCGAAGAGGTCGAGGATGCGATCGCGCTCGCGGAAGCAGTACCAGAGCATCGAGATCGCGCCGAGATCGAGAGCGGTCGTGCCGAGCCAGACCAGGTGGGAGTGGATCCGGTTGAGCTCGAGGAAGATCACCCGCAAGTACTTGGCGCGCTCGGGGATCTCCAGCTCGATCAACCGCTCGACCGCGCCGCAGAAGGCCTCCATCTGGAAGAAGTAGGAGACGTAGTCCATCCGCTCGACGAAGGGGATGACCTTCCAGTAGCTCTTGTCCTCGCAGGACTTTTCGATCCCGGTGTGGACGTAGCCGATGATCGGCTTGAGGTCCTTGACCACCTCGCCTTCGAGGTCGACGACAAGGCGCAGGACGCCGTGCGTAGCCGGGTGGTGCGGCCCGATGTTGACCGTCATCACCTCGGTGGTGCGGTCCTCGGTCAGCTCAGCCATAGTCGCGCTCGTTGTAGGTGAACGTCACGGGCTCCCCACCCACTGGGAAGTCCCGGCGTTGGGGCCAGCCCACGTAGTCCTCGGGAAGCAGGATCCGCCGCAGGTCGGGGTGCCCCCGGAAGACGATTCCGAAGAAGTCGAAGGCCTCGCGCTCCTGGAACTCGGCAGTGGGGAAGAGTTCAACGCAGGAGTCGATCTCTGGAAGTGCGTCGTTCCCCGGATCGGCCAGCAGCGCCTTGACGCGAACGCGCTCCGCCCGGTCGCGATTCAGCAACTCGTAATGGACGGCGAAGCGCGGCTCGGCCGGTAGGTAGTCGGCCGCATGGAGGCTCGAGAGGAAGCGGTAGCCCTGGCCGGGGGCCTCGCGCAGCCAGCCGAGCACGGCGAGCAGGTGCTCCGGGGCGATTGCCAGGCTGGCTCGACCGTGCTCGAAGCCGGTGTCGAGGATCGCGCCCGGATGGTCCTGCTCGATCTCGCCGCGGATCAGCTCGAGGCCGGGCGCGTCAGGCACCGATCAGCTCCCTGGCGGCGAGGTAGGCCTCGGCGGCCTCCGCACTGGGTTCGCTGCGCGGTCCGCCCCTTGCCCACTCCTCGGTGCCCTCGGCGTGGTAGCGCGCCCGCCAACCCTGATCCGGATTGCCCTGGATCTTGCGCTGCAACTTGGTGAAGCCGTAGAGGACCGCCTCCGGCCGCGGCGGGCAGCCGGGGATGTGCAGGTCGATCGGCATGAACTTGTCCGCGCCCTGGACCACCGCGTAGTTGGAGAACATGCCGCCGCTGGAGGAGCAGGCGCCCATCGAGACCGCCCACTTCGGCTCCAGCATCTGGTCGTAGAGGCGGCGGACGACCGGCGCCATCTTGATCGAGACGCGGCCCGAGAGGATGATCATGTCCGCCTGGCGCGGCGAGGCCCGCAGCGCCTCGGCACCGAAACGGGCGAGGTCGTAGCGGGCGGTGACGATCGAGATCGGCGCCTCGATCGCGCAGCAGGCGAGGCCGAAGGTGAGCGGGAAGATCGAGTTCGAGCGCGCCCAGCCGAGCATCTTCTCGAAGTTGGTCATCACCACTTTCTGCTCGACGTAGCGCTCCAGCTCGTCGCCCTCGAGGTCGCCGCGCAGCAGATCGCGGGCACGCAGCTGGCGCTCACGCATCGTCTGTCGCTCTACTTCCAATCCAGTGCCCCCTTGCGCCAGACGTAGACGAAGGCAACGAGCAGCAGGGCGATGAAGGTGACCAGCTCGCCCAGCACGAAGAGGCTGTCGGCGCCCTTGAGGATGACCCCGATCGGATAGAGGAAGACCACCTCGATGTCGAAGAGGATGAAGAGCATCGCGATCAGGTAGAAGCTGACCCCGAAGCGCAGGCCGTGTGAGGGTTCGACCGGGATGCCCGACTCATACGGCTCGGACTGGCGTAGGCTCGCCGCCGTCGGCCGCTTCGGCCGCTTCGGGCCGACCAGGTGGTTGAGCATCGCGAAGGCCCCCCCAACGGTGACGCCGAGGAAAGCGAAGACGAGAATCGGCAGGTAGCTCTTCAGCACTGGTGAGTCGTGTCGGGCGAGCGGCTTGCGGGGCGCTGTCCACCTCGCCTCACCGCCTGCACGGCGAGTTATATACCCACCTTGTAACACATTGCTACATAGTGCTTTTTCGCATCAGCAAGCCGAATCCCGACCCTCTTGGGAGGAAATAGAACCCGTGGCAGCGGTACACCTAATAGTCGGCTGTGCAGTCATCGCCCTCAACCTCGCCGCCTTCGCCGTCGGCGGCATCGCCTGGCTGCGCGATCGCTCCTCGGTTCCCTTCTGGTTGCTGCTGCGCGCTGCCCAGGCCGCCGTCTTCATCCAGGTGATGCTCGGTGGCCTGCTCGTCTTCGCCGGCCACAAACCCGATGACGAACTGCACTACCTCTATGGCATCCTGCCCCTGGTCGTCTCGCTGATCGCCGAGGGCGCCCGCGCCGGCGCCGCGGAGCGCGAGCTAGGCGACATCGACTTCGAAGCCCTTTCCGCCGACTCCCAACAATCCCTCGCCCTGGCGATCGTCCGCCGCGAGATGGGCATCATGGCCGTCAGCTGCGGCGTAATCCTCTTCCTGGCCCTCCGCGCAGCGGGCACCAGTGGCGCGTTCTAATGGCGAGACCGTCTCAACCCGCGTATATGACGGGTTAGGACGGTCTCGGCGCGGCGAGCGTGGTGCCACGGTCCAGTCCGAGCTGGATTGCTGCGACGAGGGCGAAGAGGACGCCGGTGGTCAGGTGGAGGATGGCGTCGGCGTCGTTGTTGGGGAAGGTGAAGACGCCGGCGGGGCTGGTCGACCAGATCGCCCAGAAGCCGGTGACGAGCAGGGCGACGGCGACGTAGATCGCGTAGAGGACGGCCCAGCGGGGCTTCAGGGCGAAAAAGAAGGCCGGTCCAAAGAGCAGGAAGCCGGAGAGGGCGTGGACGCCGTTGAAGTCGACCCCGAGCACCCGCTCCGTCGGCGCCCCGTCACCGAAGTGAAAGCTCGGTTCGGCGATCAGTCCCGCCACGGCCCAGGTCAGCTGCACCACGGCAAGGACGACGATTCCCCACTGGGCGAAGGTCCACTGCGAGCGCGAGACCGTTGCCGCCTCCATCGACGCAGAGCGTACTCTGATGACCCGGGTATATGCACGGCAAGGAGGCGTGGTGGCTATCCCCGAGATGCAACCGGTCGAGTCCAGCTGCGTGGCGAAAATCGGCTACGACGCGGCGGCCAAAGAGGCCTACGTCAAGTTCCTCGGCGGCGGGCTCTACGCCTATCGCGACGTCCCGGCGCACGTCTTCGATGACTTCGCCAACGCCGATTCGAAAGGGACCTTCGTCAACACGGTGATCAAGCCCCGCTACTCGGTTCGCAAGATCGGTCCGGCGGGTTAGTCGCATGCATAGCGACTAATGAGCCAGTTAAGCCAGCGGCCGGTACTCGCCGCCGTGGAAGACCAGTGGGTCGCCCTCGCCGCTCTCGAGGCCGCGGACCTCGCCGGTGACGATCACGTGGTCGCCGGCGGCGACCACGTCACGCAACTCGCAGGCGATCCAGGCGAGCGAGTCATCGATTGCGGGAATCCCGGCACGCTCGCTCCAGGCGATGCCGTCCCACTTGTCGGCGACGGGGGCCTTGGTTGCGAAAGAGCGCGCGATCTCCTCCTGGCCTGCGCGCAGGACACTTATGCCGAAGTGGTTGCCCGCCTGGACGGCGAGCAGTGTGCGCGAGCCACGGTCGAGGCAGGCGAGCATCAGCATCGGCTCGATCGAGAGCGAGCAGACCGCGTTGGCGGTTGCTCCGGCTGGGCCATCCGGGCCGCTGGCGCTGACCACGGTGACGCCCGTGGGCAGCAGCGCCATCGCGGCGCGAAAACGGGCTGGATCTGGCGTCGGCATGGTCGAGAGGCGGAATCGGGTCAAGACAATATGATGCGCGCCGCGTGCGTCCGGCACTGATCACAGTCACGGCTCTCCTTGCTGCCTTCGGGCTCGCCGCCTGCGGCTTCGGCGAAGAAGGTGTCTCCGTCTCCAAGGACGACCCCAACCACGAAGGGGCCGTTCTCTTCGCTACGCACTGCTCGGGTTGCCACACGCTCAGCGCCGCCGGTACCCAGGGCAGCGGCAACCGCGGCGAGCGGACGCAGGGTCCGAACCTCGACCAGCGAACCGAGAGCTATGAAGACGCTCTCTTCGCGATCCAGAACGGCGGTTTCTCGGGCGCGATCATGCCCCAGAACATCGTCGCCGGTGCCGAAGCCGAAGCGGTCGCCCGCTTTGTCGCCAAGTACGCAGGCGACGAAGCCGAAGAATCGCCCCGCCCCGGCCAGGCCTCGCCTTAATCTTTCCGGGCCATGCTCGACCTGAAGCTGATCCGCTCCGACCCTGAGCGGGTCAAGGAGGCGCTCGCGCGCCGGGGTGCCGCCGAGCAGGTCGACGAATTGCTCGCGCTCGATGCCCGTCGCCGCGAGCTGCTGCCGCGCATCGAGGGGGCCCAGGCCGAGCGCAAGACGATCTCCAAACAGATCGGCGAAGCGAAGCAACGAGGCGAGGGCGCCGCGGAGCAGATGGCCGCCGTCGCCGAGCTAAAGCAGACGATCGAGTCCGGCAAAGCCGAGCTCGAGCAAGTCGACGCCGATCTGCAGCGGGTCGCGACCGCCCTGCCCAACCTGCCCGACCCCGACGCCCCCGAAGGGATGACCGAGGAGGACGCCGTCCTCCTACGCGAGGAGGGGGAGCGCCCAAGCTTCGACTTCGAGGTGCGCGACCACCTTGACATCGGCAGCGAGCTCGGCCTGATCGACATGGAGGCTGGCGCGCGCGTCTCCGGCTCCCGCTTCGCCTACCTCAAGGGCGACCTCGTCATGCTCGAGATGGCGCTCCTCCACTTTGCCCTCGACCTGGTGCGCGGCGAGGGTCACGAGCCCGTCATCCCGCCCGTCCTGGTTCGCGAAGAGGCCCTGGTCGGCACCGGATTCCTGCCCGGCGACCGCGACCAGATCTACGAGGTACCCAAGGACGAACTTTTCCTCGTCGGCACCTCTGAGGTTCCGCTTGCCGCCCTGCACGCCGACGAGATCCTCGCCGCCGACCAACTGCCGCTGCGCTACGCGGGCTTCTCCACTTGCTTCCGCCGCGAGGCCGGTGCCGCCGGGCGCGACACCCGCGGCATCTTTCGCGTCCACCAGTTCGACAAGGTCGAGATGTTCTCGTTCGTCGAGCCTTCCGAGTCGGCAGCCGAGCACGAGCGCCTGCTCTCGATAGAGGAGCGCATCCTCTCCGAGCTTGAGATTCCCTACCGGGTCGTCAATGTCGCCGCCGGGGACCTTGGCGCGCCAGCAGCGAAGAAGTACGACTGCGAGGCCTGGATCCCGAGCCAGGGCCGTTACCGCGAGCTCACGTCCTGCTCCAACACCACCGACTATCAGGCGCGGCGCCTAGCCTGTAGGTATCGCCGGGAGGACGGCGAATCCCCACAGGTGGTGCATACCCTTAATGGAACCGCCGTAGCTGTGGGACGAACGATGATCGCGCTGATCGAGAACAGGCAGGAGCGGGACGGCGGATTCACGCTACCCACTATTTTGCATTCATATGGTGCGCCTGCGAGGATCGGTGGTTCATGAGCACCGGTGTGCGGGACGCTAAGCGCGTCGTCCTCTGCGACGACCATGAGATCGTCCGCGAGGCGATCAAGGCCCGCATGGCGAATTCGAGCATCGTCGAGATCGTCGGCGAGGCCGGTAACGGCCGCGACGTGGTCGACGTCGTCAAGGAACTCGAGCCCGACGTGCTGATCATCGATGTCGAGCTACCCAAGCGCGACGGGATCGAGGCGACCAAGGAGGTACTGAAAGCCCGGCCACGCACCAAAGTGATCATCTTCACCGCCCATGCCCAGCCGGACCTACTAGCGCTTGCCCTGCGTGCGGGCGCCTCCGGTTACGTACTCAAGTCGGCGCCAGCTGAGGACATCGCCCGCGCAGTGAAAGCCGTGACCAGCGGCGGTACCTTCCTCGGCGGCGACTTCGCCGGCGGCAAGCCCTCAGAGGTTGAGAAGCTGCTCGAGCTATCGCCGCGCGAGCGCCAGATCCTTGAGCTGCTCGCCGAGGGCCTGCGGGTCAAAGAGATCGCCGAGCGCCTCCAGCTCAGCCCGGCGACCGTGCACACGCATGTGCGCAACGCGATCGCCAAGCTGGAGGTCGACACCCGCACCGAGGCGGTTGCCCTCGCGGTGAAGTTCAGCTATCTGGGAGCTGGCGGAACCGCTTAGCTGGCCGGATCCGCGGCCGGCTTGAGCTCCAGCGCGCAGCCGTTGATGCAGTAACGCTGCCCGCCGGGACCGGGGCCGTCGTCGAAGACGTGGCCGAGGTGGGCGTCGCAGTGCTTGCAGACGACCTCGGTGCGGCGCATAAAGAGGCTGTTGTCGGGCCGCAGCTCGACATGCTCGAGGTTGGCCGGCTCGGTGAAGCTGGGCCAGCCGGTGCCGGAGTCGAACTTCGTGTCTGAGGAGAACAGCTCGGTGCCACAGCAGGCGCAGTGGTACATGCCCTCGGTCTTCTCGTCGACGTACGGTCCGGTGAAGGCGCGCTCGGTGCCTGCCTTGCGGGTCACCTCGTATTGCTCGGGACTGAGCTGCTCGCGCCACTCGGCGTCGGACTTCTCGATCTTCTTGGTCTCAGTCATCTCGCTCCTTTGGTCTGTGTCGAGGTTACGCCTCGGTTCTTACGGGGAGGTGACGGCCACCGCCTCGTCACTCCCCAAACCCCGCCGGAGGTGGGGTTGATAGGGAGCAACTTCGCGGCTGAGAATTACCCTGCGGTGCTGGGGGAGGGAGTGTCGAGGCGGCGCCCGTCACCTCTGCATAGGATCGATTCGTAGATGGTCGACGCGTTCTACGAGACGGGCGAGGGAGACGGCCAATACGTCGCAACTGAATTGACGCGAGGGCCGTGGGATCCCGGATCCCAACACGCCGGGCCGCCGTCGGCGCTGCTGGGTCGCGAGATCGAGCGGATGGAGGGCTCTGAGAACTTCCAGATGGGTCGGGTCGTGTTCGAGATCTTGCGGCCGGTGCCGATTGGGGAGGTCCGGGTGGAGGCGCGGATGCTGCGGCCTGGGAGGAGGGTGAGGTTGATCGAGGCGTCGCTGTCTGGCGAGGCGGGGGAGCTGATGCGGGCTACGGCTTGGCAGCTGCGCACGACCGAGCTGGAGCTGCCGGAGGGAGCGGTCGAGTCCGCGCCGCCGCCCGCCGGTCCGGAGGAAGGTTGGACCCCGGAGTTCTTTCCGACGGGGCAGGACGTTGGTTACCACACGGCAATGGAGTGGAAGGCTGTTGCGGGGGCGTTCCTCGAGCCTGGCCCGGCGACCGTCTGGATGCGGATGCGCCAGCCGCTCGTCGCCGGCGAGGAGCCGACGCAGTTGCAGCGGGCGCTGGTTGCGGCCGATGTCGGCAACGGGACCAGCGCCGTGCTCGACTGGCGGGAGTACGTCTTCATCAACGTCGATCTCACCGTGCACTTTGAGCGTATGCCCGAGGGCGAGTGGATCTGCGTCGATGCCGTCAGCCGCCCCCAGCCAACCGGCATCGGCACCGCCGAGTCGGTCCTCTCCGACCAGCGCGGCAGAATTGGCCGCGCCGCCCAGTCGTTGCTGATCGAACAGCGCTGAGCCCCCGGGGGAGTTGGCGCCTAAGGCAGGTGCAACGTTTTACAGCCCTGTGGGGGGAACAAAACGTTGCACCCCTTGCCTAGCGGGCGGCTAGGGCGGTGCGTACCGTCGGCGCGATCGCCAGGGCGATCGTGGTCGCGGAGACCAGGGCGATCGCGGCGGAGAGGAGAAAGGCGCCCTCGTAGCTGGTCAGCGCCGCCGCGGCGCCGGCGAGGGGGGCGCCGAAGCCGACACCAGCGTCGAAGAAGGCGGTGAAGGTGCCGAGAGCGGCGCCGCGCCGCGTCTCGGAGACGCGGTTGACGACGATCAGCGAGAGCGACGGGTAGAGCAGCGAGAAAGCGGCGCCCATCGCCAGGGCGCCGGCGAGAGCGACGGGAAGGCTGTGGGCGAAGGCGATCGTGGTCAGGCCGATCGCCTCTACAACAGCTGCCGCAATCGCGACACGGGCTGGACCGACGCGATCTGGCAGGTCCCCTCCAATCAGGCGCGTCAGCACGACCATCGTCGCGAAGGCGCCGAACACCGTCGCACCGTGACCCACGCCGCGGGCATCGAGGTGAAGGACGACGAAGGCGGCGACGGTCGCGTAGCCAATCGAGGCGAGGGCGAGGGCGGTACCGGGCCGGACCGCCTCGCGCTCGATCAGCGCGTGATTCTCTTCTTCGGGGTTGGGCGCGGGATGGAAGGGATCGGGCAGCCTGGTCGCGAGCAAGGCTCCCACCAGCGGGACCACGCCGGCGAAGAGCCAGACGAGCGTGTAGCTGGAGGCGTGCAGGATCAGCTCGCCGATCAGGGGTCCGATGCTCAGCCCCGCCCACACTGAGAGCCCGTAGAGGCCGATCACCCGGCCGCGCCTGTCGGCTGGGGCGAGGTCGACGACCCAGGCCGAACTGGCGGTGAACACCGTCCCCTCTCCCGCCCCCAGTACCAGGCGGGCGGCGATGAGTCCAGGCACGCCCAGCGGCAGCAGGTACATGAAGCCGCCAATCGCCACCAGCGTCGAGCCGAGCAGAACGGTCGGCTTGCGGCCGCGCTGGTCGGCGAGCCGCCCCGCGAAGGGGCGCAGCAGCAGGCCGGTGATCGCATAGGAGCCGATCACCACCCCAACCGCGACGTTGCCGGCGTCGAGCGGGCCGCGGACGAAGCGCGGCAACACCGGCAACACGGCGCCGACCGCGACCAGGCCGCAGAAGGTGACGACGAAGACGCCCGCAAAGGCAATCCCGGGGCGCGGTACCGACGGCCGCGATTCCTCGCTCACGAGCTCACCGCAGGAGACCGGAGAGATCCGCGATCACTCGGTCAGGCGGATGCTCGGCGCTCTCTGCCTCCTCCGGGGTACTGGCGCCGCTGAGCACGAGGATCGTCGACAAGCCGGCGCGGTGGCCGCCTTCGATGTCAGAGGCGATCCGATCACCGACCATTGCCACCCGCTCGGCGTTTCCGATCAGCGCTCGCGCCTGCTCGAAGAGGTGGCGCTCGGGCTTGCCGCCGATCTCGGCGCGCGCCCCAGAAGCCGTCTCGACTGCCGCCAGGATCGCCCCGGTGCCAGGCCAGGGCCCCTCCGGCATCGGCAGGGTCGGATCGCGGCTGGTGGCGAACAGCGCCGCACCGCCCTGCAGCGCCAGGGTCGCGGTCAGCAGCTCCTCATAGTTGAAGCCGCGGTGCCCTGACACCAGCACTGCGTCGGCGCCATGCGCCTCCTCGCCCTCGAGCAGGACGAGCCCAGCCTCGGCAGCGCTGTCGTGAAACGCCGGGGCGCCGATCACGAACGCCCTCGACCCGGTGCCTCCCCGCTCGGCCGCGAGTCGCGCCGTGGCAATGCCGGCGGTGACGATCTGTCTTTCGTCGGCCGGGACGCCGGCGTCGCGCAGTCGCTCCGCGTAGATGGCCGGCGGGCGGCCGGGGTTGTTGGTGACGAAGACGATCGCCTTGCCGGCCTCATGCAGCGCGCGCAGCGCCTCCGCAGCACCGGGCAGGAACTCGCGCCCCACCCAGACGACCCCGTCGAGGTCGATCAAGAAGCCGTCGAACTGGTCTACCAAGGCCATCTCGCGGCTCAGGGTATTGGGCCGATCCGGGTAGGGGTGGAACGTCTTGTACTTTTTCCGGAGCGACGTTCGAGGACAGCTACAAGCTATGTACGGAAAAAGTTAAGTGGAACCCCTACCCGGATCGGCCAACGGCCAGGTCGTGATCGCTACTGGTGTCTCCCGCCGCTACGGCGAAGGGGCAGCGGCGGTCGACGCGCTGGTCGATGTCAGCACCGGATTCGAGCGCGGTCGCTTCACCGCGATCATGGGACCCTCGGGGTCGGGCAAGTCGACCCTGATGCATATCCTCGCCGGCCTCGACACGCCCACCGCCGGCACCGTTCTCCTCGATGGGCAGGAGATCACCGGCCTCGATGACGGCGAGCTGACCAAGCTGCGCCGCGAGAAGCTCGGCTTCGTCTTCCAGTTCTTCAACCTGCTGCCGGTGCTCACCGCCGAGGAGAATCTGGTCTTGCCGCTCTCGATCGCCGGCCGCAAGCCCGACGAGGCCTGGGTCGGCCAGCTGATCCGCACGGTGGGCTTGGAAGACCGCCGCACCCATCGGCCGTCTGAGCTCTCCGGCGGCCAGCAGCAGCGGGTCGCGGTCGCCCGTGCGCTGGTCTCAAAACCGGCGGTGGTATTCGCCGACGAGCCGACCGGCAACCTCGACTCTAAAGCGAGCGAGGACGTGCTGCGCCTGCTGCGCCAGGCGGTCGACGAGTTCGGTCAGACCGTGATCATGGTCACCCATGATCCGGCCGCCGCCGCCCACGCCGACCGCCTGATCACCCTCCGCGACGGCAGGATCGTCCACGACGACGCTCCGGGATCCGTCGACGAGGTGATCGAGCTGATGAAGCAGGTTGACTAGCCTCTCCCTCAAGAGCCTCTGGGCGCGCAAGGCACGCGCGCTGGCCACGGCTTTCGCGGTGGTGATCGGGGTCGCCTTCGTCGCCGGCTCCTACGTTCTCACCGACACGATCTTCGCCGCCTTCGACGAAATCTTCAGCGAGTCGTTGAAAGGCACCAGCGTCGTAGTCAGCGCCGAGAACCCGGTCAAACAGGAAAACGGCGAAGTCCCGACGATCAGCGCGTCCCTGCTGCCGCGCGTGCAGAAGACGCCGGGAGTGCGGCTGGCGGCCGGCGCGATCTTCACCCCCGGCGGGTTCTTCGACTCCGAAGGCAACAAGATCGGCAACAAATTCGCGCCGAAGTTCATTTCGTCGGCCCTGCCCGGTGGACTCGAGTCGCTCACCTATACCGAGGGCCATCAGCCGCGCGGGCCGACCGAAGCCTCGATCAGCTTGACCGCGGCGGAAAGCTCCAATCTGAAGCTTGGCGACGAAATCAAGCTGATCGGCCAGGGGAGTGCCCGTTCCTTCGAACTTATCGGCTTCACCCGCCTGGGCGGCGCCTCATTCGGCGGCGCCAGCATCGCCCAGGTGGCACTGCCTGTGGCGCAGCGCCTCACACACAAGGTCGGCCGCTTCGATCAGATCTCGGTGGCGGCTGCCAAGGGAGTCTCGGCGACAACGCTGAAGAAGCGGATCGCGCGCAAGATGCCACCCGGCGTGCGGGTTGAGACGGCCAAGGAAAACGCCGACCGCGGCTCGGAAGAAATCCGCGAAAGCCTGAGCTTCCTGCAGATCTTTCTGCTCGTTTTCGCTTTCATCGCCATCCTTGTCGGCTCCTTCCTGATCTTCAACACCTTCTCGATCACGGTAGCCCAGCGTGTGACGGAGTTCGGCATGCTGCGCACGCTTGGCGCCTCCCGCCGCCAGATCCTCGGCTCGGTCTTCGTCGAGGCACTGGCAATAGGCGTGATCGGCGCTGTCCTCGGAATCGGCGGCGGCTTCCTGATCGCCCTGCTTCTCAACGGCCTGCTCGAAGCGTTTGAAATCGACCTGCCCACCACTGGGTTGGTGATGCAGTCGCGGACGATCATCGTCTCGCTGCTGATCGGGATCCTCGTCACCGTGCTCTCCTCGCTGGTGCCCGCGGTGCGCTCGACCAGGGTGCCCCCAATCGCCGCGCTGCATGCCATGACGCCCACGCCGTCGCGGCGTCGTCGCTTGATCGGCATCGTCGTCTCCGTGCTGCTCGCCGCGGTCGGGCTGGCGATGGTCCTGATCGGCCTCTTCGGCAGCGCCGCTTCGGGAACCGCCGCTGGCTTGATCGGCGCCGGCGCCGTCGTCATCGTTTTCGCCGTCTCGCTTTTCAGCCCGCGCCTGGTGCCGCCATTGGCCACGGTCGCCGGCTGGCCGCTGGAGCGAATGCGGAGATTGATCGGCAGGCTCTCCCGCGAGAACGCCCAGCGCAACCCGAGCCGCACCGCGGTCACCGCGGCGGCGCTGATGATCGGCCTGACCGTGGTCACGTTCGTAACCGTCTTTGCCGCCGGCCTGAAGAGCTCCGTCGCCCAGGTGGTCGACGAAAACTTCGCCGGCGGCCTGGTGATCCAGAACAGCGACAGCTTCTCGCCGATCCCGAACGGCGCGGCGCTCGCGGCGGGGCGGGTGCCCGGAGTGAGTGCGGTTGCGTCGATCCGCTCCGTCGAAGCGAAACTCCTCGATGGTGGGGCGCGCGCGCGTGTTTCCGCGCCGAGCCGCGACGTCGAAAGGACGGTCGACGTCGAATGGAAGAAAGGCGGACCGTCGACGCTGCGCCGGTTGCGCGACGGGCAGGCGATCCTTTCCGACGGGTTCGCCTCCGAACACAATCTCGAAGTCGGCGATCGCTTTCGCCTGCTCAGCCAGACCCGCCAAAGGCCGAGCTTCGAAGTGGTGGGAGAGTTCGACTCCAAGCTCGGGGTGTTCGGCAGCGTTCTGGTCACGCAAGCGGTTCTCGCGCGCGATTTCGGCCAGACACAGGACACGATTGACTTCGTCCAGACAGCCCCCGACGCGAATGCTGCAAAGACCCAGGCCCTGCTCGCCGCCGTGGTGGAAAAGGCGTTCCCGGTCGCCGAGGTGTTGAACCAGCAGGAACTGAAGGAAAGCCGTGAAGAACAGGTCGACCAGCTCGTCAACCTGGTCTACGCACTGCTCCTGCTCGCGATCGTGATCTCGCTGTTTGGGATCGCCAACACGCTGGCGCTCTCGATCCACGAACGGACCCGGGAACTGGGGATGCTGCGCGCGATCGGCATGTCGCGGCGCCAGGTGCGGACAATGATCCGTTACGAGGCGGTGATCACGGCCCTGATCGGAGCGATCCTCGGCCTGGTGCTGGGCGTGATCTTCGCGGCGCTGATCGCCCAACCGCTCAAGGACGAAGGCTTCACCCTCTCCTACCCGGTCGGCTCGCTGGTTGGCCTACTGGTCTTCGCCGCGCTGGCGGGCGTCCTCGCCGCGATCCCGCCCGCCCGGCGCGCCTCGCGCCTCGACGTGCTCGAATCGCTGCAGTACGAGTAGGGGCTCAGCCGCGCCGCAGCAGTCGCTTCACGGCCGCCATCAGCTCCTCGGTGTGCTCCAGCTGATCGCCGCCCTCGGCGCCGGCCACGCAGTGCGCGGCGTGGTCGGTGAGCAGCTCCAGGGCGACCTTGTCGAGGGCGGCCTGGATCGCCGTCACCTGGGTGACGACGTCGATGCAATAGCGGTTCTCCTCGACCATTCGCTCGACGCCGCGCACCTGCCCCTCGATGCGCCGTAGTCGCTTCAGCACCGCCTCGCGGTTCTCGGTATAGCCGTGGATCGTCTCGTTCTGCGCCATATGCGGGGTGCAGCGTTTTTGGTCCCGGGGACCGCTTTGCGTGTACCTGGAGTATTTCATACCCCCTAGGGGTATTAAGCGAGTACAGCGGCGGCCTGTGGCGATGCCAGCCCGAGGCCCATGCGCAGCGCTCCGGCGACCTCGAGCATCGCCGTCCGAGCGCTGGGGCAGATTGCCGTCAGGTTGGCGAAGCCGTGGATCAAGCCCGGGTGCCGCTGCAGGACGACGCGCACGCCCGCCTCGCGCATCCGCTCCGCGTAGATCTCGCCCTCGTCGCGCAGCGGGTCGAAGCCGGCCGTCGCCAAGTAGGTGGGGGGAAGTCCCGAGACGTCGGGAGCGCGCATCATCGAGGCCCGCGGCTCGTCGTCGTCGATGCCGTCGGGGATGTAGTGGTTCTCAAACCACTCCATGTCATCGCGGGTCAAGAGGAAGCCCTCGGCGAAGGTGTCGCGCGACTGCTGCCCGCCGACGACGTCGGTGACCGGATAGAGCAGCAGCTGCATCGCCGGCAGCGGGCCGCCGCCGCCGCGTGCCTGCAGGCAAAGGGCTGTGGAGAGGTTGCCGCCGGCACTGTCACCGCCCACCGCGATCCGCTCCGGATCGGCGCCGAGTTCGGCCGCGTGCCCGTGTGCCCAGCCGAAAGCGGCGACAGCGTCCTCGACTGGAACGGGGAAGGGGTGCTCCGGCGCCAGCCGGTACTCGACCGATAGCACTCGGCAACCGCTGTGCTCGGCGAGGAAGCGGCAAAGTCCGTCGTGAGTGTCGAGGTCGCCGACCACCCAACCGCCGCCGTGGTAGTAGACGAGCAGTGGTTGCGGTGGCTGCGGTGTGCCGAGAGCGACGTAGAGGCGTGCGGGCATCTCGCCGCCCGGGCCGGGAATCGTCAGGCTCTCGATCCGCGCCATCGGCCGCGGCGGGCCCGTGACCACCCGCGCCCCCTCGCGGTTCTCCTCGCGGGCTTGCTCGACGGTCCGTCCCTCGACCAGCGAGGTCTCTCCATTCCACTTCGCCAGTGCCAGCAGCATCTGGATGTCCGGCGCGAGCTCTTGGCCGTCGAGCCGCGGCGGGGGGCCGATCAGTCGCCGAATAACCCGCGGTGGCAGGCCACACGCCCTGCGGACGATCCGGTGCTCGATCTGAGGAGGGAGCCGTGGCAGTGCCACGGCGCGAGAGCGTACGCGATTCCTGTGAGACGCACCTCACACGTGAGTTCATTCCGGGTACTAGCCTCTCTTGAGGCGATGGAGGCAGCGACCACAACCGCTCCGGGGCCGGCAGCCCGGGTGCCTGAGCGACGGTTGCCACCCAGCCCGCTACTGCCGAAGGTGGTCCAGACCGCGATCTGGTCGCGCCAGGCGCGCCGCCTGCTCTACGCCTGCCAGGACCGCTACGGCGACATCTTCACGATTCGCATCGCCTACGAGGGGACCTGGGTGATGCTGGCCGATCCGGCGGCGATCAAACAGGTCTTCACGGGGGACCCCAAGGTCTTCCATGCGGGCGAGGGCAACCAGATCCTTGCCCCGGTCCTCGGCAAGAACTCGGTCCTCGTCCTCGACGAGAAGCCCCACATGAGTCAGCGCAAGCTGCTCCTGCCGCCCTTCCACGGAGCGCGAATGCAGGGCTACGAGCGGACGATGAGCGAGATCGCCGAGCGCGAGATCGAAGGCTGGCCCACCGGCACCCCCTACAAGCTGCGGCCGCGGATGCAGGCGATGACCTTGGAGATCATCCTGCAGACCGTCTTCGGCGTCCGCGGAGGCGAGCGCATTGGCGCGCTGCGGGCGGCGCTGCGCGAGTTCCTCGATCTCACCACCAATCCCCAGCTCCTCCTGCCTCTCCTCTTGGTCGGGCCCAACCGGGCTCGCAAGTTCGGCCCCTTCCGCCGCCGCATCGAGCGAGTCGACGAGCTGATCTACCGCGAGATCGCGGAGCGACGCCGTGCCGGCGACCTCACCGAGCGCGACGACGTGCTCTCGATGATGATCGGCGCCACCCACGAGGACGTCAGCCCGATGAGCGACGAGGAGATGCGCGACGAGCTGGTCACCCTGCTGGTCGCCGGCCATGAGACGACCGCGACCTCGCTCGCCTGGGCGGTCGAGCGGCTGACCCGCAACCCGGAGAAGCTCGAGCGCCTGCGCGCCGAGGTGCTCGAGGGTCGCGAGGAGTACCTGACCGCGACGATCCAGGAGACCCTGCGCCTGCGCCCGGTGATCTCGATCGTTCTGCGCAAGCTCACCGAGTCGGTTGAGATCGGCGGCTACGAGCTACCGGCCGGCGTCTCGGTGGCGCCCTGCATCTACCTCGTCCACCGCAATCCCGAGATCTACCCCGAGCCCGAGCGCTTCCTCCCCGAGCGCTTCCTCGAGAACCCACCCGGTACCTACAGCTGGATCCCCTTCGGCGGCGGCGTCCGCCGCTGCCTCGGCGCCTCCTTCGCCCAGTTCGAGATGGCGGTGGTTCTAAAAGAGCTGATCAAGCGTCACCAGATCCGTCCCGCCAATCCCAGGCCCGAACGGATCTTCCGTCGTGCGATCACCGAGACCCCGCGCCACGACGCGGAGGTCGTGCTCGGCTAGCACGCTCGGCCACCCGTTCCGAGCGCCTCCTGCGTTACTCCATCGCAAATCGGGTAGCCGTGGGCCGTGAAAAGTGGCAACCACATCACGATCCCGACCGTTTCCGAGGTCGTGCGTGAGGCCACCGCGCTCTGTGATCCAGAGGGAGCGGAAACTGCTGTCAGCGCCCTATATGACGGCTTCGAGGATGACGACAGGCCAGTGACGGCGGTCGAGAACCTGACCCGCGATCTGCTGGAGACGGTTCGCGCCATCGACCCTGAGGGTGATGAGCCGGCCGCGCTTGCGGCGGCGGCGACAGCTGCCTGGCTAGCTACCCATCCCGACCAAGCCAGAGCCGGCGACCATGCTCTCCGGGAGGGCGTGCGCCTCGTCTTCCACGGCCGGCCCCCGGAGCCATTGCGCGAGTGGCTAGCCGGGCGTGGAATTGGTTATTGAGAGCGTAGAGCCAAGCCTGGGCGTGCACGCGGCGGAGCGATAGTGCTCTCCACAGCGCGCAACCGCGGGTGCGGCCAGGCGCCGGCTATATGCCCTCAACCGCAGCCGGTGTTGTTGCCGCAGGAGGAGCAGGTGTAGCAAGAGCCGGTGCGCTGCATCATGCCGCCGCACTGCTCGCAGGCGGGACCGAGATCGAGGCCGGACATCTTGGCCGGGACCACCGGGGGCGTTTCGGTGAAGGCCGAGGAGGCCGGCACGGCCTCGCCGCTGCTCGCCTTTGCTTTCTCGGCATTGCCCGGCTTGGAGTGGCCGTTGCCACCGTTCCCACCATTGACCGGGCCGTCGGTGCCGCCGCTGGTGTCGATGCCGAGACCGAGCTGGCTCGTCTCGGCATCGCGCTTGGCGCGCACCTCCGGGGTGAGGATGCCGAGGTCCTCGAGCACGTCGGTGTCGTCGATGAAGCGGCTGCCGAGCCAGCGCATGATGTAGTCGGGCATCGACTTGGCGAAGGGGATCTCCGGGTTGCCCGTGATGCCCTCTGGCTCGAAGCGCATGTAGCTGAACTTGCGCACGAAGGTTTCCAGCGGCACCCCGTACTGGAGGCCGATCGAGATCGCCGTGGCGAAGGCGTTGAGCAGCCCGCGCATCGTCGAGCCCTCCTTGCCGATGTCGGTGAGGAAGATCTCGCCGACGTTGCCGTCCTCGTACTTGCCGGCGGTGATGTAGCCCTCGTGGCCGGCGATCGAGAACTTGTGGGTGATCGATTCGCGCTCGCGCGGCATCTTCTTGCGCACCGGAGCGGCCGGCGCCTCGACCTCGGCCGTCTTTTCCTCCTGGGCGTCGGTGCGCAGCGCCTGCGCCGTCTTCGAGCCGTCGCGGTAGATCGCCAGCGCCTTGAGGCCACCCTTCCAACCGCGCGTGTAGGCGTCGGCGATGTCCTCGATCGTGGCGCTCTGCGGCAGGTTGACCGTCTTGGAGATCGCGCCCGAGATGAAGGGCTGCGTCGCGGCCATCATGTCGATGTGGCCGGTGTGGGAGATCGCCCGCTCGCCCACCGCGACGTCGAAGACGGGCAGGTGCTCGTCCTTGAGCCCCGGCGCGCCTACGATCGTGCTGTTCTCGGTGATGTAAGCGGCGATCTGCTCGACCTGCGGCTCGGCGTAGCCCAGCGTGCGCAGCGCCAGTGGCACCGAGCGGTTGGTGATCGTCATCTGGCCGCCCCCGACCAGCTCCTTGAACTTGACCAGGGAGAAGTCGGGCTCGATCCCGGTCGTGTCGCAGTCCATCAGGAAGCTGATCGTGCCGGTTGGCGCCAGCACCGTCGCTTGCGCGTTGCGGTAGCCGTGCTCCTCGCCGAGCTCGACCGCTTCGTTCCAGGACCGCTGCGCGGCCTCCAACAGCTCGCCCTTGATCCCGGTCGCGTCGATGTCGTAGGAGGCGTCGCGGTGCATCCGCATCACGCCGTTGTGCGGCTCGCGGTTGCGCTCGTACTCGTCGTACGGTCCGGTCGCCCCGGCGGCGATCAGCGCCGACTGACGGTAGGCGCGGCCGGTCATTAGCGCCGTGATCGCGGCGGCGACGTTGCGGCCCGCCTTGGAGTCGTAGGGGAGGCCGTCGGACATCAGCAGGGCGCCGAGGTTGGCGTAGCCGAGACCGAGCTGGCGGAAGCGGTTGGCGTTTTCGGTGATCTCCTCGGTCGGGTAGCTGGAGAAGCCGACGACGATCTCCTGGGCGAGGAAGACGATGTCGACCGCGTGCTCGAAGTCCTCTACGTCGAAGCTGCCGTCGGGGCGGCGAAATTTCATCAGGTTCAGCGAGGCGAGGTTGCAGGCCGAGTCGTCGACGTGCATGTACTCGCTGCAAGGGTTGGAGGCGTTGATCCGGCCCGACTCCGGGCAGGTGTGCCAGCGGTTGATGATCGTGTCGTACTGAACGCCGGGATCGGCGCAGCGCCAGGCGGCGTCGGCGATCTGGTTCATCAGCTCGCGCGCGTCGACGGTCTTGACCGTCTCACCGCCGGTCCGCGCGGTCAGGTGCCAGTCCTCGCCGGCCTCGACCGCCTCCATGAAGTCGTCGCTGACCCGCACCGAGTTGTTGGCGTTCTGGTACTGGATCGAGATGAAGCCCTCGCCGTCGATCGACATGTCGAAGCCGGCGTCGCGCAGCGCCTCGGCCTTGCGCTCCTCGTCGGCCTTGCACCAGATGAAGTGTTCGATGTCGGGATGATCGACGTCCAGCACGACCATCTTCGCCGCCCGCCGCGTCTTGCCGCCGGACTTGATCGTGCCGGCCCAGGAGTCTGCGCCGCGCATGAAGCTGACCGGGCCGCTGGCGGTGCCGCCCTTGGCCAGCTGCTCCATCGAGCCGCGGATGTTGGAGAGGTTGATCCCCGAGCCGGAGCCGCCGCGGAAGATCTTGCCCTCCTTGGTGTTCCAGGCGAGGATCGAGTCCATGTTGTCCTCGACGCTGAGGATGAAGCAGGCCGAGCACTGCGGCCGCTCCTCGAAGCCGACGTTGAACCAGACCGGCGAGTTGAAGGCGGCCTTCTGGTTGAGCAGGATCGAGGTCAGCTCCGCTTCGAAGGCCTCGGCGTCCTCATCGGAGGCGAAGTAGCCGCCCGTGCGCCCCCACTCGGAAATCGTGCCAGCGACCCGGCCGATCATCTGTTTCACCGAGGACTCGCGCTCCTCGCTGCCGAGCTGGCCGCGGAAGTACTTCTGGGCGACGATGTTGGTGGCGTTCTGGGACCAGCTCTTGGGGAACTCGACACCGCGCTGCTCGAAGGCCGGGCTCTCCGGATTGCCGATCACCGCATCGCGCGTATCCCACTCGATCTCATCGAACGGGTGTGTCCCCGCAGCCGAAAATCGCCGCTCTATCGAGAGGCCCTGCAGACCGGTCTGGGGGGTGCTGGCGGCGGTCTTGGACATCAAACTTCTCCTCTCACGGCGACTTTCAGGGGTAACTGCGCAGGATTGCCGTTTGGTCGGACAGAACGGGCTGCCATTTCCGCAAAATCGGCAGCTGGATCGGGGTCGAGCCGTACATACATGGTGGCAAGTCCGCAATTTCGGCCAAGCCGCGGCGCTACCCTTTGTTCATGGTTGACGATCTGCGCAGGGGCGCAGAGCGGATGGGCGAGCGAGCAGCCGCCACTCGCGATGCGGTCGAGGAGCGAGCCGTAGCGGCGAAGGACGCTGCAACGGACGCGATCGCCGCGGTCAAGCCGAAGCTGCGCGGCGTCTCCCACGAGTGGGCCTTCTTCGTCTCGCTCTTCCTCGGCGCTGGCCTGATCATCGCGGCGAAAACTCCGAGAGCCACCCTCGCGGTGGCGATCTACGCGGTCAGCCTCTCCGCCCTGCTCGGCACCAGCGCGCTCTACCACCGAGTCAACTGGCGCCGGCCCGGCGTGCGCCGCTGGATGCGGCGACTCGATCACTCGATGATCTTCTTCCTCATCGCCGGCACCTACACGCCGTTTGCCCTGCTCGTCCTCAACGGTCCGCTCGCCGACGCGATCCTCGTCGTCGTCTGGATCGGCGCGCTCGCCGGCGCGATCGTCGAGATGGTCTGGATCGAACACCCCAAGTGGGTCGCAGCACTGATCTACATGTCACTTGGCTGGGTCGCCGCGATCGCCTTCCCTGGCCTCTGGGGCGAGATGGGCATCGCCGGCACCCTCCTAGTCGCCGCCGGCGGCATCCTTTACACCGCCGGCGCTGTCGTCTACGCCACCCAACGCCCCAATCCAAACCCCCGTGTGTTCGGCTACCACGAGGTCTTCCACCTCCTGGTAATCGCCGCCGCCGCAGCCCACTTCGTCGCCATAGCCTTCTTCGCTCTGCCCGCTGCTTGACGGGCTAAAGCGAGGAGTCCGGGTGTCCCACGGAGGGAAACCTTGGAGCCCACCGCGCTCGGGACCCAAGAGGCCGCCCTGTGCGAGTTTCCCGCAGGGGGACACCCGGACTCCTCGCTCAGGCCGCCACCAGCCCAGCCTCGATCTCGGCTTGCGCCACCAGCTCGGCGAGGATCTCCTCCAGCTGCTCGGATTGCTGCGGTATGAGCTCGAGTCGGTCGCCAACCAACTGGTCCTTGGCGTGGCCGACGGGTAGCTCTACCTCGACCACACGCCCGCCCATCGCGCTCAGCACCTTGCGTAGCTCAGCTTGGGCCCAGACCGCTCCGAACATGCCGGTGGAAGCGCCGATCACGGCTGCCGGCTTGCCGTTGAGGGCGCTCTTGCCGGCCGGGCGGGAGACCCAGTCGAGGGCATTCTTGAGCTGGCCTGGAATCGAGTGGTTGTACTCCGGCGTCGCGATAAGGACTGCGTCGGCGCTGCGCACGGTCTCGCGCAGCTCCTCGACCGCCGCTGGTGTTGCCTCCGCGTCGACGTCCTCGTCGTAGGGCGGGATGTCGCGCAGGCGGTCGAACTCGACTAGCTCGGCGCCCGCGGGCAGCCGCTCGGCGGCCGCCCGCAAGAGGGCACTGTTCAGCGAGCCTCGCCGCAGGCTGCCGGATATGCCCAGGACGCGCATCGCTACTCGGCCTCCTCGACCAGCTCCAGCTCGACCGCGATCGCCACCTCGTAGTCGAGCACCTCGCCACCACTCGGCAGCTCGGCGTTCCAGTCGAGCCCGAAGTTGCGGCGATCGACCGTTGCGGCCACGGAGAGGCCGACGCGGGCGTTGCCGGCGAGATCGGCGCCGAGCTGGCCGAACTTGCCGCTCGCCTCGACCTCGCGCACCTCGCCGTGGATCTCGAGCTCGCCGCGCAGGGTCACCGAGCCGTCATCCGCGACGCTCAACTCGCTTGAGGTGAAGCGGAGCTGCGGATAGCGAGTGGCGTCGAAGAAGTCGGGGGAGAGCAGGTGCCCCTTGAGCTGCTCCTCGTCGATCTTGATGCTGGAGACATCGACGGTTCCCTCGAGTCGCGGCGCCTCGCCGCCGTACAGCTTGGCCTCGTAGCCGGCAAAGCCACTGCGGAACGTCGCCACGCCGTTATGGGTAATCGCGAAAGTGATCGAAGAGTGGACCGGGTCCACCACATATGTGCCGGCCGGTACCTGTTGGTTGATGGTCTGAGTGCTCATCGCTCTGTCCTCCCTGTAGCTTGTTGTCGTTTCAATGATTGACATAGAAACCATCTTAGCAGAAACACTTGTTAATACAACTATTGCTTTGACAACATTCATCTGCGATCATTGAGGAGTGGAGCAAGCAACTGCAGATAGAGCCCGGGATGGAGACGCTTCAGAGCGGAGCGCGCACGGCGAGGCCTGGAGCGCCCTGACTCGCACCCACGCGGCGATCGTGCAGCGCCTGCAGGAAATGCTCTCCGCCGCCGACTTTCCGCCGTTGCCCTGGTATGAGGTGCTTGCGGCCGTCTCCGAAGCTCCCGATGAGCGGATGAAGATGGGGGATCTGGCCGAGGCCCTGGTGATCACCCGCGGCGGCCTGACCAAGCTAGTCGATCGCCTGGTCAAGGCCGGGCTGCTGGAGCGGACCTTCTGCGAGACCGATCGCCGGGTCAGCTACGCGACGCTGACGCCGGCCGGCCGCGACCTGCTCTCCGAGATGCGCCCGGCGGTGATCGCTGAGCTCGAGATCGCCTTCTCGGCGAACCTCAGCGTCGCCCAGGCCAAGGACCTGCGCCAGACGCTCGACAGCGTGCGCAGCTCGGCCTGCGGTGCTGGGTGACCTGGCGACTTATCCGTCAAATAGACGTGGTAGTCGCCAGGCTCAGGCGAGCGCCGCCGCGGCGCGCTCTTTGGCCGCCTCGATCAACGCCAGCAGCTCGATCTCGCGGTTGGCGCGGATCAGCTCGACCGGATCGGGGTCGCCGTTGACGATCCCCTCGAAGAACTCCTTGCGGTCCCGGTAGGTCGGCAGCGTCCCCTTGGCCCAGCCGCGAGCGTCGTTGAGGATCACCGCGAGGCGGGCGTACTCCTCGCCGAAGAGCTCGGAGATCTCACGCTTCATCCGCTTCGCCAGGGCGGGGGAGGCGCCGGCGGTGGAGATCGCGATCGCCAGCGGGCCGCTTCGCACGATCGCCGGCAGGATGAAGTTGCAGAGCGGCGGCACGTCGACGACGTTGACCAGCATCGCCCGCTTCTCGGCGTCGTCGAAGACGCCGATGTTGACCTCGCTGTCGTCGGTGGCGGCGATAACCATGAAGACTCCCTCGAGGTCGGCCGCTCCCGCGTAGGCCCGCTTCTCCCACTCGATCGACCCCTCCGCGGCAAGGCTCTCCAGCTCGGGATGGGCGACCGGCGCGATCAGCGTCACGTCGGCATCGCAGGTGAGCAGACCCTCGACCTTCTCGAGGCCGATGTCGCCACCGCCGACGACCAGGCAGCGCCGTCCCTTCAGCTTCAGGCAGGCGATGTAGAAAGGCGTCTCCAGCATGTCGCGCACGCAGGACTGATCGCAGATCCCCTTGCGCAACTGGCAGACGCAATCCTTGCCGGCATAGGCCTGGGCGGGCATAGGCAAAGCCTAGTGATCCACCAAAACTGCTCAGGTGCAACGTTTTACGCCCCCACTGGGGGGACAAAGCGTTGCACCCGGATTCGGCGGCGCTCAGATCGAGTCGAGGGTGACGCGCAGGCCCTCTTTGAAGCCCATCTCCGCCCGCCAGTCCAGTTCGCGCTCGGCCCGGCCGGGGTCGATCGAGATGCGCTGCACCTCGCCGGTGCGGGGTGGGGCGAATTCGGGCTCGAAGTCCCCGCTACCACCGAGTTCGCCAAGCGCGGAGACCAGCTCGAGCACGTCGGTCTCGACGCCGGTGCCGATGTTGACCGGGCCCGTCGTCTCCAATTCGGCCGCGGCGAGCATCGCGGCGACCACGTCGCCCACATATATGTAGTCGCGGGTCTGCTTGCCGTCGCCGAAGACGGTCGGCCGCTTGCCCTCGCGCAGCAGCCCGCAGAAGATCGCCACCACGCCGGCCTCGCCGAGCGGGTCCTGGCGCGGGCCGTAGACGTTGCCCAGGCGCAGCGGGATCGTTGAGAGGCCGTAGAGCCGTTCATAGAGGGCCAGATAGCCCTCGCCCGCGAACTTGCTCTGCCCATACGGCGCCTCCGGCGCCAACGGTGCGTCCTCGGCGAGCGGCAGCTGTTGTCCCTCGCCCTCGCCGTAGATCGCGCCCCCGGTCGAGCTGAAGACGATGCGCCGAGCGCCGGCCGCGCGCGCCGCGTCGAGCACGTTGGCTGTGCCGCCGACGTTGATCGAGGCGTCGAAGGCCGGGTCGGCGATCGACTTGCGCACGTCGATCTGCGCCGCCAGGTGGAAGATGACCTCCGGTTGCTCGCGCCCCACCAGCTCCTCGATCGCGGCGCGGTCGCGGATGTCGGCCTCAACCAGCGTCGCGCCGTTCACGAGCCCCGGCTCGAGGTTCTCGCGCCTGCCGGTCGAGAGGTCGTCGACGACGATCGCCTCGTCGCCGCGCGCCAGCAGCGCGTCGGTGAGATTCGAGCCGATGAAGCCGGCCCCCCCTGTCACCAAAGCTCTCATTGAGGTCGCGATCCTACGGCCATTGCACCCCCGGTCGGCAGGCCAGCGCCCAATATGTAGAGCCGCAGCGGACTTTTCGCCTTGCCGCTGTGCTGGTCAGGGCCGCCGAGCGCCCCTGCTACCCTCGCCGCCCCCATGCGTCTGATCGTCACCGAGAAGAACAACAGCGCCGAGAAGATCGCGACCTTCCTCAGCAAAGGGAGCGCGACCAGCGACAAAACCTTCAAAGTCCCGTTCTACACGTGGAGCGACGCCGACGGCGACCATCGCACGATCGGGCTCAAGGGGCACGTGCTCGGGCCCGCCTTCCCCGAGGGCTACTCGAACTGGCAGAAGACCGACCTGCACGACCTGATCGACGCCGAGTTGATCAAGGAGCCGACCGACAAGAACGTCGTCAAGGCGATCCGCAAAGTCGCCAAAGAAGCCGACGAACTGGTGATCGCCACCGACTTCGACCGCGAGGGCGAGCTGATCGGCCTCGAGGCGCTGGAGGAGATGCTCGACGCCAATCCCGAGCTGGGCAATCGCGAGGAAACCAAGGCCGGCACGCTGCGGATCAAGCGCGCCCGCTACTCGGCGCTGACCAAAGAGGAGATCGAGCGTGCCTTCGGCGAGCTCGACGAGCTCTCCTATCCGCTCGCCAACGCCGGTGCCGCGCGCCAGGACATCGACCTGCTCTGGGGCGCGACGCTGACCCGCGCCGTCTCACTCTCCACCCGCCGCTTCGGCTCCAACTTCCTCTCGGTTGGCCGCGTGCAGAGCCCGACCCTGGGGCTGATCGTCGAGCGCGAGATGGAACGCCGCGCCCACGTCGCCAAGCCCTTCTGGGAACTCTTCGCCAAGTTCCAGCACCCCGATGGCAGCTTCGAGACCCACCACGAGACCGACAAGTTCTGGGAGAAGGCCGAGGCCGACGCGGCTTTCGCGGGCACCGCCGGCCCGGGCACGGTCAAGTCGGTGACGGCGCGCAAGAACACCCGCAAGCCGCCGACTCCCTTCAACACAACTGCCTTCACCACCGACGCCTCCAGCCGCCTCGGCATCACCCCCGCCGCCGCGATGCGGATCGCCGAGGACCTCTACATGGACGGCTTCATCTCCTATCCGCGCACCGACAACACGGTCTACCCGGTCTCGCTGCCGCTGCGCGAGTTGGTCACCGCGCTGGTGCGGGTCAAGGAGTTCTCCGCCGCCTCGGGACTGCTCGATGGCGAGCTGTCGCCCACCCGCGGCAAGAAAGAGACGACGGACCACCCGCCGATATACCCGACCCAGGCGATCCACCCCGGAGCCCTCGAGGGCTCCAAGAAACGGGTCTACGAACTGGTCGTGCGCCGCTTCCTCGCAACCTTCAGCCCGCCGATGATCACCGAGTCGACCCGCGCCGACATCGAGGCCGGCTCGCAGACCTACTTCGTGCGCGGCTCGGTCGTCGTCGACCCCGGCTTCGCCGGCATCTACACCTACGCCCGTTCCTCTGATGAGGAGATCCCGGCGCTGAAGGAGGGCCAGACGCTCGAGCTCGACGGCGAGCCCTGGATCGTCGACAAGGAGACTCAGCCGCCCTCGCGGATCTCGCAGGCGAAACTGGTCGAGATGATGGAGGAGCGCGGCCTCGGCACCAAGGCGACCCGCGCCGACATCATCAAGAAGCTCTTCGATCGCGGCTACGTCTACAGCAACCCACCGATTCCGACCGAGACCGGGATCGCGATGTACGAGGCGTTCAGAAAATATGTGCCGCGGATGGCGACGCCGGAGATGACCGCCCAGCTCGAGGCGGAGATGGACCAGATCGCCGCCGGAGAAATGACCAAGGACAGCGTCGTCGGCGACAGCCGCGAACTCCTCCACAACACTTGGACGGAGATCGACGCCAGCCGCGAAGACCTTGCCAAAGTGGTCTGGAAGGGCATGGACGAGGACCGCATCCTCGGGCCCTGCAAGGTCTGCGAAGAAGCAGGCCGCACCAAGGAGGACGGCTCGCCCCACATGCTGCGCGTGATCCGCGCCAAGAAGTCGGGAAAGCGCTTCGTCGGCTGCAGCGGCTGGACCCTCGACGATCCGGAGTCCTGCGACCAGACCTTCCCGCTGCCCCAGCGCGGCGATGTCTTCAAACTCGAGGAACGCTGCTCGATCTGCGGCGAGACGCCGCGGCTGAAAGTCCAGCCCTTCCGCGGCCGCCCCTGGAACCTCTGCCTCAACGACGACTGCGAGTCGATGCAGGAGATGAAGAAACGCCGCGCCGAACGCGAAGCGGCGAAAGCGGCCAAGGAAGCGATGGCGGAGCAGCCCCTGCCCGAGGGTGATGTGGACAAGGCCCCGGCGAAAGCGAAAAAGGCGAAGGTCGCGAGCAAAGCCGACACCGCCACCCGCGGTCGCAAACGCGCCAAGGCCGCGGCCAAAGGCTGAGGTCCCGCGGCGTTGTTCGTCTCCTTGGAGGGGATCGACGGTTCCGGCAAGAGCACGCAGGCGAAGCTGCTGGCCGAAAAGCTCGGCCCCGAGACCTTGCTGATCCGCGAGCCGGGCGGAACCGAGGCGGCGGAGAAGATTCGTAGCCTGCTCGCCGACCCCGAGCTGGAGCTTGACCTGCTTGCCGAGCTCTTGCTCTTCCTCGCCGCCCGGGCCGACCTCACCGCGCGGGTGATCCGCCCGGCACTTGAGGCCGGCCGCGATGTCGTCTCCGACCGCTTCGCCGACTCTAGCGTCGCCTACCAGGGCGCCGCCCGCGGCCTCGGCGCCCCCGAGGTGATCTCGCTCACCGATGCAGCCACCGAGGGTCTCTGGCCGGACGTCACCGTGCTGCTCCGCGTCGACCCGGAGACGGGCTTGGGCCGTGCCGAGGGCAGCGATCGCTTCGAGTCAGAGGGCGTCGAGCTGCAGCGCGCCGTCGCCGAGGCCTACGAGGAAATCGCCAAGATCGCCTCCGACCGCGTCGTCGTCGTCGACGGCAACGGCAGCATCGACGAGGTCCACGAGCGCGTGATCGGCGCCGTCCGAGCGCATGCTCAGGTTGATTGAAGGTTTGTGGGCGCCGTGACCCCGACAAACCTTCAATCAATTGAGAGCAGCACCGAGCATCAGCCGCGGGCGCGGGTGGCTCTCAGCGCCGCCCTTGCGTCGGGGCCGTCCCATGCGTATCTCTTCCGCGGGCCGCGTGGCGCGGGCAAGTCCACGGTCGCTCGCGCGTTCTCCGCAGAGATCCTCGCCACCGGGGCTGGCGACCCCGACGATGCCCGCCGCCGTGCCCTCCTCGACCCTTCGCCACATCCCGATCTCGTCTGGCTCAGGCCCCGTGGTGCTCAACACATGGTCGATGAGGTCCGAGAGCTCGTCATAAGGGCTGCTTCCTACCGTCCTTTCGAAGGCGAGAAGCGAGTCTTCGTAGTCGAGGCCGCCGAGCAGATGCGCGACGAGAGCCAAAACGCGCTGCTCAAGACTCTCGAGGAGCCCCCCGACTTCGTCCACATCCTGCTCCTCACCTCTGAACCTTCCGCCCTCCTGGAAACGATTGCCTCTCGCTGCCAGCCAATTGATTTTGCTCCGCTGCCACCGGAAGCCGTAGAAGCGGCCCTGGGTGCTGAAACCCTTCCGGATGAGCTTGCCGCTGCGGCGCGTCTTTCGGCTGGCGATCTCGCTCGCGCCCGCTTCCTCCTCTCTGACTCCGGCCGAGCGCTCCGTGCGGCAGCCCTAGAACTGGGAAGGGCCGTCGGGGGGGACTCGCCGGACACTCAGTACGCAAGTGCGTCCGGCGAGTCTCCCCCGACGGCCCCCCCGGCCTGGAGCCAGCTGCTCAAGGCCGCCGAGTCTGTGGGCGATGAAGCCGAAGCGGCGACTCGCGAGATCCTCGAAGAGGAAGCCGAAGCTGGAGTGAAGCGCAGCACCAAGGACATCACGGACGAAGCAAAACGAGTGGGTCGCCGCCGCCGCACGGAGACCCTCGACCTTGGCCTCGAGCTGGCCACGACCTGGTTCCGAGATCTCGCTGCGACAGCTTCTGGCGCCGCCGACGTTGCTTACAACCGTGACCGTCTGACCGACATTGAATCGAGCGCCGCGGCTCTCGATCCCGCCCGCCCTCGCCGCGCCGCCGAACTGGTTCAGGACACCCGCCGCCGCCTCGACCTCAACGTCTCCGAGGAGCTAGCTCTCGAGGCGCTCGCCTTCCGTCTTACTGCCGTTTTCGCCTGAGCTGGCCTGAGCGCGCGCCTTCTCCAGTGCCCGCTCTTGGGCGAGGCGGGTGATCTGGGCCGCCTGGCGGGACATCGTCACGCTGAAGTTGAGCGCCAGGCCGAGCAGGAAGAAGAGCACGATCGAGAAGAGGGCCACATTGGTGTCCCGCACTCCCATCGCGTCGGCTACCAGGGTCAGCAGGCTGGGGAAAGCGGCGCCGAGCAGCATTCCCAGCCCAGCGACGAACCAGACGACGCTGAAGCGCTCCTGCAGCTTGTCGCGGCGGATCAACTCGAGTACCAACGCCATGAAGGCGAGCGCGAGGACCGCGGCGATGATCCGCGTCTGCGAGGTGAGGTGGACCTTGGGGTCCTGGCTTGCCGCCAGCACGAACGCGCTCATCGCTCGCTCGCCTCGGCGTGGCGGGGCCGGAACTGGCCGACGATCAGGACGATCAGGCCCTTGAAGATGAAGAAAGCCGAGCGCAGCGGCGTCAGGAAGGAGCTGCCCCCCGCACGCTCGAGCATCCGCACCGGCAGCTCCTCGACCCGCAGGCCCTCGCGCACGGCGAGCTGCAGAGACTCGATCTCGGCAAAGTCGGGCGAGTAGTGCTCGCTGAACAGCTTCATCACCTTGCGGTTCGCCGCCCGCATGCCGCTGGTCGTGTCGGTGAAGCGCTGGCGCGTCGCCAGGGTTAGGAAGAAGCGGAAGACGCCCGTCCCGATCCGCCGCGAAAGCGTCGGCTTGTAGTCGTCGCTCTCGGCTTTGCCGGGATCGCGGTAGCGCGATCCGATCACCAGGTCGGCCCGGTCGGCGTAAATCTCCTCCAGCAAGCGAGCGACCTCGCGCGGTGGATGCTGTCCATCGGCATCGAGGTGGGTACAGGCCTCATATCCCTCGCGCAGGGCGTGCAAATAGCCGGTCTGCAGCGCCGCCCCCAGGCCCTGGTTGAAGGGCAGGGAGGCGACGAGCGCGCCGGCCTCTCTCGCCCGCGCCGCGGTCGCGTCGGTCGAGCCGTCGTCGATCACGAGCAGATCGGCTTCGGGCAGGCACTCGCGCACGTCCGCGATCACGGCCGCTACCGAGTCCTCCTCGTTCCATGCCGGAATGAAGACCAATGTCCGCACCGACCGATTCTCCCATGCGACCCAGATTCGTTTTGTGTTAGTAACTCTTCATGAGACGCATCGGGATGCGGTTGTGGCTGGCGGGCGCCTTCGCGGCGGTGTCGCTGATCACCGCTTTCAGCGTCTACCTCTTCGGCGATAACCAGCAGGCCCTCGTCGTCGCGGTGCTGATCGGCGTCCTCGCCGGCTTCCTAATCGCGGTTGCGATCACCCACCGCGTCTCGCGCCTCGCTCAGGCGGCCAACGAAATGGCTTCGGGGTCCTTCGACGCGCCGCTGCGGGTCGGCGCTCGCGACGAGATCGGCGAACTCGCCCGCGCCCTCGACTCGATGCGCGCCTCGCTGAAGGAGAGCTTCGGCGTGCTGACCGCGGACCGCAACAAGCTCGAGGCGATCTTCGAGGGCCTTACCGACGCGGTGATGGTCGTCGACGATGAAGGCCCGGTGCGCTTCTCCAACAGTGCCGCGACGGACCTGCTCGAGGGCGGCCGGCCGCCGGAGGTAATACGGCCATACCTCCACCGCGCCGCCGAGGTCGGCTTCGCCGCTCACCCCGCGCTGCGCATCGGCGATCGTGCCTTCGCGATGCAGGCGCGTGCGCTTCCCGATGAGCGCGCGGTCCTAGCCGTCGTCCGCGACCGCACCGAAGAGATGCGCCGTGAGTTCGCCGAAGCCGATTTCGTCTCCAACGCTGCGCACGAGTTGCGCAACCCGCTTGCCGGAATCTCGGGAGCGATCGAGGTCCTCCAGGATGGCGCCAAGGACGACCCGAAGGCACGCGACCACTTCCTCACCCGACTCGCCGACGACGCCGATCGGATGAGCCGCCTCACCCAGGCTCTGCTCACCCTCGCCCGGGTCGAGTCGCTGGGCGCGGGGGAGACCGAGGTGGTGGACGTGCCGATCGCGATCCGCGATGTAGTCGCCGCCGTCGAGCCGCGCAAACACGTCGACCTCTACGTCGAAGTCGAGCCCGATCTTGCCGCCAAGGCCGACCCGACCCTGCTGCGCCAGGTGATGATTGGCTTGCTCACCAACGCCTTCAAGAACACGCCACCCCCCGGCACCGTTACCGTTCGCGGCCGCCGCGATGGCAAGGCGGACGTAATAATGGAGGTAATCGACACAGGAACAGGCATCCCCGCGGCGGAGATCGAGCGCGTCTTCGAGCGCTTCTACCGTCGTAGCGAGACGCGCAAGCAGGAGGGCTTCGGCCTCGGCCTCGCAATCGCCCGCCGCATGGTCGACGTGATGGGCGGCGAGATGGGGGCCACTTCGGTCGAGGGCCGGGGCAGCACGTTCTGGGTCCGCCTGCCGATTTCGCAGCCGAGCCCGACCCCGGTGGCTTGATGAGCGCGGAGCGAGCAAGCGTGCATATCTGGTTCTTTGCGCCGCGAGGGAAGCGCGATCGGGTGTGGCGATGAGCAGCGGACGCATACTGGTTGCCGACGACGAGCCCTCGGTCCGCGAGTCGGTCGGCTACGCCCTCGCCCAGGAGGGATTCGACGTCGATGTCGCGGTCGACGGCGACGATGCGACGGCGAAACTCAGCGGCGACGGGATCTACTTCGACCTGCTGATCCTCGACATCATGATGCCGGGACCGAGCGGCCTCGACATCTGCCGCGACGTGCGCTCGCGCAGCGCCGTGCCGATCATCGTCCTCACGGCCAAGGACGCCGAGGTCGACAAGGTGGTCGGGCTTGAGGTTGGCGCCGACGACTACGTCACCAAGCCCTTCTCGGTGCGCGAGCTGCTCGGCCGGGTGCGCGCCCAGCTGCGCCGCCGCGAGCTCGACCGCGGGCCGCTCAACCAGGCGGTCAAGATCGAAGCCGGCCCGGTGGCGATCGATCTCGTCCGCCATGTCGCCACCGTGCGTGGCGAGCCGGTCAGCCTCACCCGCTCGGAGTTCCAGCTCCTCCGCCTCCTCGTCGGCCGCCCCGGCGAGGTCTTCCCCCGCCGCCAAATCATGGAGGAGCTCTGGCAGACCGAGTTCGACGGCGACGAGCGCGCCTGCGACGTCCACATCTCCAACCTTCGCCAGAAGGTCGAGCGCGACCCCCAGCGCCCCGAGCTGGTCGTCACCGTGCGCGGCGTCGGCTACAAGTTCGACGGCCAGGGCGCCTGACTCGGCCCGGCTTGAAGCGCGATCGCTCTTACTTCATCGTCGCGGGGGTCGACCTCCACGAGGAGATGGGGAGGCTGCGGGCGCTGCCGGTCTTCGCCGGCGGGCCGCTGGCAACGCGCGAGCCCGAGCTCAAGGTCCGGCGAGCGCGTCGGCGGCCAAACCGGGTCGGCTTCGCCGTGCCGAGCCAGTTCCGCCTCTCGGTTACCGCGTACCCCGGCATCTGCGCCGGCGACGTTCTCGAGACGCTGCTCCACGAGCTCGTGCACCTGCACGTCGGACGCGCCGCCGAGCCGCACGCCTGGCACGGCAGGACCTTCAAGGCGACGCTCGCACGGGCGATGGTCGAGGCTTATGGGATCGTCGGGCAGAGACCGCGCGGCACGGTCCACGGCGCCTACGCCAAGGCGATCGAGTCGGGATATACCTGGCGTTAGGGCGATTTGCAGAGGAAGGTCTGGACCGTTGTAGAGCATCCGCAGAAATTTAGATTCTCATGATTAAAACTTCCCGGTCCGGGTAAAGCGCTTTCCGACCCGAGGGATTCGGGCAGGAGGCGCGCCGACCGCATGCTCAAGGCCTCGGTGCGCCAACCGCTACTAAAACCGGCGGGGGAGGCCCGCTGGAAAGGAGAAGTCAGTGCGATTAATCAAAATATCAGGACTGGTTCTTGTCATAGCCGTAGCAATGAGCGCGGTGACCGCTTCGGCGGCTTCGGCGGCGGAATTCTTCCATGAAGCCGAAGGCACGGCAAGGGTCATAGCAAAAAACGAAGGCGTACATAAATTTACTGCCGGTCTCATCGGCACCATTGAATGCAAAAAAGCCACGTTCACGGGAACGAAATTTGTACCTTCGCCACAGAAAACAGTGACGGTTGCACCGGCATATAGCGAATGTACGTTCCTTGGCGTTTCGGGTGTGATCGTAAAAACGAATGGGTGCACATACACGTTCAATCAACCGACTGGAGTCGGTCCGTTCACGGGAACGGCGAGCGTGAATTGCCCAGCAGGTAAAAAGATCGAATTCGAAGCGACCGGATGCAAGATAGAAGTTACCGGTCCTGAAAATATAGAAAAAGCGCCGGCGGAAAACCAAGAACTAAGCTCGATCACGTTCACGAACCTGGCGACGACACCCAAGTTAGTCAAAGTGGCCGCGAGCGTCTCGAAAATCAAATACACAGCATCTGGTACCTGTACTGTGCTCGGTAAAAAAGAAGATGGTTCATACTCAGGCACGGCCCTATCCGACGCTGAAACCGAAGCTGGAGAAATAGTAGGGGGCTTTATTAAATAGTCGCCGCAATATTCGATGGCACGGAAGAAGAGATCGGTGTGAGTGAATGGCGCGAGGTCACGAGCAACTGATGGCCTCGCGCCGTCTAGTGCTTGGTTCATGTGGTCGTACCTTAAAACGTACGTTGAATGTATTGACAAATATCGGACCGTACCGTATTCTCATCCCTGGGTAAGGGTAAGCGTGAATTTGCTATCAGGAGCAGGAGAGGCAGGGAGCGGCGCATGTGGCGCTCGCCGTGGCGACGTACCTGCCGGGCCGCGGGCTCGGGGGGCCGTCCTGGCGGTCGTTTTGCTCTGCGTTACGCCTCTGGCCGGTCTCACGGCGGTCCCAGCGACCGCGGCGGGAGGGCCCGAGTTCCTCGCCCAGTTCGGAGCAACCGGGACCGGGGCCGGCCAAACCACCAACCCCCGTGGGGTCGCCACCGATCCGACAACCGGCCATGTCTACGTAGCCGAGCTCGCGAATCGGCGCATCAGCGAGTTCACCGCCTGGGGCCATTTCGTCAAGGCCTTCGGCTGGGGTGTCGCCGACGGCACCACCGCGGCTCTACAGACCTGCACCACGACGTGCTTCAAAGGCCTCAACGGCAGCGGCGCCGGGCAGCTCGGTGGCGAATCGGCGCTCGGCGTGGCGGTCGACGGCTCGGGCGCCATCTACGTGGTCGATCGAGGCAACCGTCGCGTCCAGAAGTTCGACTCCTCCGGAGACTTCCTGCTCATGTTCGGGGGCGAAGTGAACAAAACGACCGGCGAAAACGTCTGCACCAAAGTCCAGCTCGAAGCAGGCGACGTCTGCGGCGCCGGGACCACCGGCACCGGACAGGGCCAGTTCGGCGCTTGGAAAATTGGCAGCTTTATCGCGATCGGACCATCGGACACGGTCTACGTTGGAGACAACGAAAGGATCGAGCAGTTCAACGCCGATGGGACCTTCAACTCGGAAATCCCCCTCCCCGGGGCCGGTTTCGTCGAAAGCCTCGCGGTCGATCCCTCTGGCAATCTCTATGTCGTCAATGAACAGGCGCTAGTTCCTGGCATCCGCAAGCTGGATTCCTCTGGCACCGTTCTCAATACCATCACCGACGCCTTCAACGGCAAGGGAGAATCGGTAGCGGTTCTTCCCAAGGCGCTTGCTACCGATTCCTCGGGCAACCTCTATGAGGTCGACGACCAGCTTGGTGAAAGCCTCCCCGAAATATTCAAGTTCAATGCCAGCGGGGAACAGAAAGCGAGCTTTGGCGAAGGAGAGTTCACGGCGTCGACCGGCATAGGCACAAACACGGTCGGTGACGTATACGTGACCAACTTCACTTCAGCCAACAGCTACATCCGCGCCTACGGCCCGCTGCCGACGAAATTCGAACCGCCGCCTTCTGCGCCCCCGACGATAGGCGCCGAGTTTGCTTCGTCGGTTGGCACGACCAATGCCATCGTCGAGGCCGAGATCAACCCCCATTTCTTCCCCACCACCTACTACGTCGAGTACGGCAGCGCCGATTGCGAATCCAATCCCTGCGCCCAGCAGCCTGCATCTCCCGGCGCCCCCCTCAATGGCGCCCGCGACAGGTTCTATCCAACCGCGGGGATCTCGCTGGGAAGCCTCACGCCCGGCACCACCTACCACTACCGCTTCGTTGCGGTCAGCGAAGGCGGCACTGTGTTCGGCCCAGACCGCACCTTCACGACATACCTGCCGGCGCCATTTGCGCTGCCGGACGGTCGCGCCCTCGAGATGGTCTCCCCACCTGGGAAGAACAGCGCCGAGCTGGGGGCTCCGGGTAACGCGGGCGGCTTGGTCGATCCCGGCTTCAGCGTCACCCCATTGCAGGCATCAGCTACGGGCGAAGCGATCACCTACCCCTCTTTCACCTCGTTCGGCAACGCGCAGAGTGCGCCCGCCGCCAGCACATATCTCTCCAAACGCAACGCCTCAGGGTGGTCGACCGAGAACATCAACCCGCCGGACCGCGAAGGCTATACCCGCGATCCCTTCCGTGGCTTCTCCGCGGATCTTGCCCTCAGCGCCGTGATCCAGAAGGAACCCGTTCTCGCCCCAGGTGCCGTCGGGGGCTTTGAAAACCTCTACCTACGTGACAACGGCAGCGGCGACATCCTCGCTCTAACCACCGAAACGCCGCGTACCGCTGACCCCGAACACTATTGCGTCAGTTTCGCTGGTGCCACCGCGAACTTCGATCGTGTCATCTTCGTGGCCACGGGTGCCCTTACGCCGGAAGCGCCCGAAGCGCCCGGCGTCAGCCTCTATGAATGGTCTGCCGGGAAATTGAGCCTCATCAGCGTGCTTCCCGGCGGCCTCCCCGCGGAACCTACGCCGCAAACCGGCTTCGGAGCGGGGGGCACCGGACAAGGCAACGGATGCGAAATGAACGGGAGCATCGTCCGCAACGCGATCTCTGCCGACGGCTCGCGAATTTTCTGGACTTACGCGCCTACGGGCGAAGCCACTCAGCTGCTGGCGCGCCTCAACGGCACTGCAACCCTCCAGCTCGATGCACCGCAGGGCGGACTCGGCCCTGGCGGGGAAGGGAAGTTCTGGGCCGCCAGCGACGACGGCTCGAAGGTCTTTTTCACCGACCCGAACGAACTCACCCCCGGCGCCAGCACCGGCGGCGGAAGCCTGGGAGACCTTTACGAGTACGACTTCGAAGCCGAACCGGGCGAAGAGCTCACCGACCTTACCGTCGATCCTACGCCCGGCACCGACCCACCCGCCGTCCGCGGCGTGCTCGGTGCAAGCGAAGACGGCTCCTACGTTTACTTCGTTGCCAACGGCGTTCTCAGCGGCGAAGAAGAAAACAGTCAAAAAAAGAAAGCCGAACCGGAAAAGCCGAATCTATACGTGTGGCACGCCGGCGATGGGGTGCGTTTCATCGCAACTCTCTCGACGGACGATGGGAGCAGCTGGAGCGGCGTGCCTAAGGAACAGGTTGCTCGGGTAACGCCGGACGGCCGTCACGTCGCCTTCGTCTCACTGGCGACCCTGACGAGCTTCGACAACGTCGATCAGAACAGCGGTAAACCCGCCAGTCAGGTCTACCTCTATAGCGCGGGAGGCAACGAGCTGACTTGCGCCTCCTGCAACCCCTCCGGCGCCAGACCGGTCGGCCTCTCGCGGCTGCCCGCTTGGACCACTCCCTATGAACAGCCGCGCTACCTCTCCGACGACGGTGGCCGCCTCTTCTTCATGAGCTCCGACGCGCTTGTCCTCCGCGACACAAACGGCGCGCAGGATGTCTATGAGTTCGAGCGCGCGGGCGCCGGGGGCGCCTGCAGCTCCGACAGCGTCGCGTTCACGCCCGGCTCGGGCGGGTGCCTCTACCTCGTCTCCTCCGCTCGCGGCGGTGATGACTCCTATTTCCTCGACGCCTCTTCGGACGGCCGCGATGTCTTTTTCTCGACCCGTCAGCGGGAGCTTGCGGCTGACGAAGACGAACGCTACGACATCTACGATGCCCGGATTGGCGGTGGCTTCCCGCCCGCGCCCCCGCCTCCACCGATCTGCACCGGCGAAGCGTGCCGCCCTTCTCAGGCCGCGCCGGCGATGACACAGCCTTCCAGCTCCGGATTCAGGGGGGAGGGCAACGTCAAGGGCCATCAGCGCGGTCGACGCTGCCCCAAAGGCGAGCGCCGAATCCACCACGGCAAAACCCGCTGCACCCGACGCCACGGGCGGTCGCGCCACACGCGGAGGGCTTCCCGGTGACCGGGCGCAGGGTCATCCTTGGCGCCTTCTTCTTTGCCGCAATCGTCGTCGGCGGCCCTACCGCATCGGCATCGGCGGCCAACCCCGCGCCTGCGTGGAGCATCCGCTCGCTTGCCGTGCCGACGAACTTCATGCCCGGGGACGAAAGCGGGATCTACAGATATGAAGTGATGATCGTCAACAGCGGCGCCGCCGCCACTGACGGCAGCCCGATCACGCTCACCGACACGTTGCCCACCGGGTTGACCGTAAAAAACGTGTCGGTGAAGCTGCCGGCCGCCGGCTCCACGCCTGTGGAATCCGTGTGCACCACCGAAAAACCCGCCGAAGCGGAAATCGTCCACTGCACAATCCCTGAAGAACTTCCCGAAACCTCAAACCCCACGCTGGTTCGGCCCAGTGAAGCGCTGCGACTGCTGATTCAGGTCTCCACTCCGGCTGGCGCGGAGGGTACGACGCTCACCAATTTTGCGCAGGTGCAGGGCGGCGGCACGCTGCCAATCTCCACCACCTCCCATAACGAAGCCAGCTCCGAACCGGCTCCCGCTGGCGTCATGGACTTCCGCGCCGCGCTCTTGGGCCTCGATGGCTTGCCTGCTGGGCAGGCCGCCTCGCACCCATACCAGTACACGACCAGCTTCGCGGTGAACACTACGCATGGCGCCCCCGGAGGGACCGCGGAATTCGTGCCAGCCGGAGGCGACGTCAAGGACGTCCGCGTAGCACTGCCGCCGGGTCTGATCGGTAACCCGACCGCAGTCTCGCATTGCACCGCCCAACAATTCGGCACGTCTCATGCCATCGAACCTCTCGGAGCCGTCGTCACCGTGAACGAATGTCCCAACAGCTCTGCCGTCGGGCTGGTCCTCGTCCAGCAGCTCGAAGGCAGGGGCAACACCATTCCGGTGCCGCTCTACAACCTCGTGCCGCCGAAAGGGATGCCGGCGCAGTTCGGCTTTCAGGTCCTCGGTGCTCCGTTCTACATCGATACGGCGGTGCGGACCGGAGGCGATTACGGGATCACCGCCGAGCTGCGCAATACCACCGAGGTGCAGAGAGTGACCGCGGCGGATGTGACGGTGTGGGGCGTGCCATCGGACCCACGCCACGACCCGCTGCGCGGCAGCTGCCTGAATACGAACGGCAACCCCACCTACTCGCTGGGCGATTGCCCAGCCGACCTGGCTGCCGAGCCGTTCCTGAGGCTGCCGACCTCGTGCGAATTGCCGCTCAGCACCGAACTAAGCTTCGACACCTGGACCAACCAGGGCGCCTTCGTCGGCGCGACCTCCACCGAACCGGCTCCGTTCAACTGCGTTCCGCTCGATTTCAGCCCGACGATCGCGGCGATTCCGCACACGACGGTGGCCGACAGCCCGAGCGGGTTGCGTTTCAACCTGCATCTGCCCCAGAACGACGATCCGGATCTGCTGGCCGAGGCCGATCTGCGCGATGCGGTCGTGACGCTGCCCGAGGGCGTCACCGTCAATCCCGCCTCGGCAAACGGACTTGCCGGATGTTCCCCGGCTCAGATCGAACTGACGGGCCCAAAACCGGCCCACTGTCCCGATGCCGCCAAGATTGGCTCGGTCGAGATCGACACGCCGCTGCTCGATCATCCGGTCAAAGGGGCCGTCTACGTGGCCACGCAGACCAACAACCCCTTCAGCTCCCTGCTGGCCATCTATATCGCTGTCGATGATCCGCAAAGCGGCGTCGTGGTGAAGTTGGCCGGTCACGTTATGCCCGACTTGGTCACCGGCCGGCTCACCACCCGCTTCGACGACAATCCGCAGATCCCCTTCGAAGATTTCACGGTCGAATTCTTCGACGGCCCGCGGGCGCCGCTTCGCACCCCGGGTGTCTGCGGCAGCTACACGACGACAACCGACCTCAAGCCCTTCTCGGCGCCCGAATCTGGCCCCGACGCTACTCCATCGGATTCCTTCGCGGTCACCACTGCCCCTGGCGGCGGACCCTGCGCTGGAAGCGAAGCAGCGCAACCCCATAGGCCCTCCTTCTCCGCGGGCACGGCCTCACCAATCGCCGGCTCCTTCAGCACGCTCGTCACGCAACTGAGGCGCGAGGACGGCTCGCAAAACCTGCGCCGTCTGAACGTCGCCCTCCCCCCGGGCCTGGTCGCCAAGCTGGCAGGAATCCCATACTGCCCACAGTCGGCGATCGAAGGAGCCGAACGCCGCAAGAACCCTGGTGAAGGTGCTCTCGAGCAGGCCGCCCCGTTCTGTCCCGCCGCCAGTCAGGTCGGCACCGCCAGCGTCGGCTCGGGCGCTGGCTCGAGCCCGGTCTACGTGCAAGGTAAGGCCTATCTCGCAGGCCCCTACAGGGGCGCGCCGCTCAGCCTGGCCGTTGTCACCCCGGCGCTTGCGGGTCCGTTCGACTTGGGCACGGTGGTGGTCAGGGCGGCGCTCTTCGTCGATCCGGAAACGACGCGGGTCACGGTCAAGTCGGACCCGATCCCGACCATCCTCCAGGGCATTCCGCTGGATGTGCGGAGCATCTCGGTCGACGCGGACAGGCCCGACTTCACGCTCAATCCCACGAACTGCGAACCGATGTCGGTGGGCGGCGAAGCCCTCTCCCTGGTAGACCAGATCGCCCCGCTGGCTGACCGTTTCCAGGCCGGAGGTTGCCGCGGCCTCGACTTTGGGCCGAAATTGAGCTTGCGTCTCTTCGGCGGGACCAAACGCACCGATCACCCGAAGTTGAGGGCGGTGCTCCGGGCCAAAGGCGGCGAAGCCAACATAGCCCGCACGGCGGTCGCCCTGCCTCACTCGGAGTTCCTCGAGAACGCTCACATCCAGACCATCTGCACACGGATCCAATTCAGGGCCAACGCCTGCCCGGCGAAATCGATCTACGGCCATGCCATCGCGGTAACTCCGCTCCTGGATAGTCCCCTTCAGGGGCCGGTTTACCTGAGGTCCTCGAACAACGAACTGCCGGACTTGGTGGCGGCCCTGCATGGCCAGGTCGACGTCGACCTGGTGGGCAGGATCGATTCCGTGAACGGGGGCATCAGGACCACCTTCGATACGGTCCCAGACGCGCCGGTGACCAAGTTCGTGTTGACAATGCAGGGAGGCAAGAAGGGACTCTTGGTCAACAGCACCAACCTCTGCGCAGGTTCCCATCGAGCCACGGTGAAGATGGGGGGGCAAAATGGCAAGTCGCTCGTCCTGCACCCCAAGCTGAAGAGCGCCTGCGGCGGCAAGGGAAGATAGCGACGCCGCAGCCGGCCTCGCCCTTTGTGCGTCCACGCGAAGCCGCTCGGGCGGTGACACCGCTCGAGCTCTTCTTCGACCTGGTCTACGTCTTCACGGTCACCCAGCTCTCGCGCCACCTGGTCGGGGACGTCAGCGTGCGCGGCATGTTGGAGACGCTGGTCCTCACCCTGGCGGTGATGTATGCCTGGTTCATGACCGTGTGGACCTCGAACTGGCTCGACGTAGAGCGGCGGCAGGTCCAGCTGATGCTGCTGGGCCTGATGTTCGCCAGCCTGCTGATGTCGGCCTCGGTAGTCGATGCCTTTGGCGCCTCCTTGCACGTCCCTTGGATCAGCGACCGCGCGGGGCTCTTCGTGATCGGCTACCTGGCAATTCAAGTCGGCCGCACGATCTTCGCCGCTGTTGCTTTTCGTGGCCACCGCTTGCACGATCACTTCTCCAACGCGCTGCTCTGGGAGCTGGTCACAGGCCTTATATGGATAGCCGGGATCTTTGCCGACGGCGACGCGCGGTTGGCGATCTGGGCAATCGCGGCGATCGCCACCTACGGAGGTGTGATCGCCGGTCACCCGTTGCCCGGCCGGCGCAGTCCCTTCAGCTCCGACAGTCAGATCTACGCCGAGCACCTGCTCGAGCGGTTCAGGCTCTTCTTCTTGATCGCACTCGGGGAGACGGTGCTGACGATTGGTAATACCTTCGCTAACGTCGCCCTTGAAACGGAACAGGTGATCGTGCTCGCCGCGGCCTTCGCCGGCACGGTGTCGCTCTGGTGGTGCTATTTCCACCGCGCCGAGCGCATCGGCATGGACGCGCTCGAAGGCTCAGGCGACGCTTCCCGCCTCGTTGCCATCGGCAACTACACGCTGATCGCGATGGTGGTCGGCATCATCGCCATCGCCGTCGGCGACGAGCTTGCGCTCATCGCCCCTGACGCGACGGGCCACGCGAGGACAGCGGTCCTCATCTTCGGCGGCCCGGCGATCTTTCTGCTCGCCCAGCTGGCCTTCATGCATCAGGCAACCGGCACGCTGCCCAGCTCCCGAGTCAATGCCTGCATCGCTCTCGTGGTTCTGGCTTTCGCAACCGCTCCGATCAGCCTCCTTGCCGCGGTCATCGCCGCCAGTGCGGTGCTCGTGGCTGTTGCCCTAGCGGACACGCGGGCGGAAGACCTGTCCGTCCAGCCGAGCTCCACACCTCCCTAAGCTTCCTCACCATGCCGAAGTCTGCGCTTCCCACGCGACGCCTCGGCGACTCTGAGCTCGAGGTCTCCGTCGTCGGCCTAGGCTGCAACAACTTCGGCAAACGCCTCGACCTGGATGGCACCGCAGCCGTCCTCGATGCGGCGCTGGAGGCCGGCGTGACGTTCTTCGATACGGCCGATGTCTACGGCGGTGGGGGCGAGAGCGAGCGTTTGATCGGGGAGGCGCTCGAGGGCCGGCGCGATGAGTACGTGCTGGCGACCAAGTTTGGATGGGGAAGTGACGGGGGGGCGCCCGACGTGCCGCGTGGCTCGCGCGATTACATTCGCCGGGCAATCGACGGCTCGCTGAAACGGCTGCGGACTGACAAGGTCGACCTCTACCAGTACCACCGCCCGGACGGGATCACGCCGCTCGAGGAAACCCTCTCAGCCCTGAACGAGCTGGTCGGCGAGGGCCTCGTCAGGGCGATTGGCTGCTCCAACTTCTCCGCTGCGCAACTAGAAGAGGCAGAGCGGATCTCACGCGATCGCGGCCTGGCCCGCTTCGTCTCGATCCAGAACGAATACAGCTTGCTGCAGCGTGAGATCGAGGCAGAAGTAACACCTGCCTGCGAGCACCTCAACGTCTCGATCCTGCCCTACTTCCCACTCGCCAGCGGCCTGCTCACCGGCAAGTACCGTCGCGGCGAACGGGGACCGCAGGGCAGTCGCCTGGCAGCCGCTGACCAGGCAGGCAGCGACGAGCAGTTCGACGTCGTCGAGGCTCTCGAGCGCTTCGCCAAAGCTCGCGGCATCGGGGTCTTGGACGTGGCGATCGCCGGCCTCGCTGCTCAGCCGGCAGTCGCCTCCGTGATCGCGGGCGCGACTCGACCGGAGCAGGTCAAGGCCAACGCCGCCGCGATCCTCAACTGGCAGCCGAACGCGGCCGACTTGGCCGAGCTCGACCGCATCGCCCCGACGCCTCGCGCCTGAGAGAGCCGACGCCCGGACTTGAACCGGGGACCCCTTCATTACGAGTGAAGTGCTCTACCAGCTGAGCTACGTCGGCGAAAGGGTCCGAGGCCGCCTTCTCATGCGGATTCGGGCTACCTCCGTCGCTGATTTTACAGACCCCATCCTTGATCGTTTACCCGCAGTTTGGGGGAGTTCCGAGCGGATTTGGGCCACGGTGCCCCAAGTCGTGGCCCAAACTCTGCCGTGCGGATGCCAGATCAAGCCGGCGAATCTCAGGCTTGCCTTTGCAGCACGTTCATCCGCGATGAGCTACTTGACGTGAAGGAGCGGAGCTGGGGATTACGGCGATTGGTTAGGTTCTCTCGAATGGACCCGAAGACAGAGCTTCTCAGCAGGCTCAGCGAGGCCCTGACGCGAGGTCAAGATGGCTTCACCGAGGAGGAACTGTCCCTCGCCTTCGAGGAGGTCTTCAAGATGCTGGTGCAGGGCCAGATTGGCGAGTTGATCCTTGAGGGAAGGCTCGATCTCAGGATCAACGACGAGACCGTGCTGTACTCGGCCACAGAGGGCGGGGGCGTGCCGTTGAGCGAGCCGATGCCGCTCGAAATGCTGATCGAGAACGTGCGGGGGGCGGACGGCAGGTAGTCGTCCCTGGACGCAAGGCATCGAGGGCTTCAACCGTGACGGCCTTTTGCTCAGACGATTTTCTTGACGGGCCAGTCCCGACCCCTTGCTGAGATCGAGACCGACCCGGCTTACTTACCGCTGCTTGACCGTTTGCACTAGCGGCACGACTGTCTCAACAGGCGTGATCTTCATTCCCTCTCACCTCCCTCCCCGTGTCGTCACCCGGCTCCGCACCGGGACGGGAAGGAGAGAGTAGGAATTTCCTAACCAGTTAGAATTTCATGAGTTCTCGGGTCAGTCCGCGCAACCCTCACGATCTCCGTATGCTCGCCTGCGCATTAGCGGAAATCTTTTCGATTGGAGGGGGTCAGGCGTGAAGATTCGGCAGGTCGGACGGATGCCGTTCAAACAGCGGACGCGGCAGCCGGTGGAGGCAATGACCCACGCCCTCGATCATTGGATCAGAGTCGAAATCATCGCGATCCTGCACGAAGGCACCTTCGCTGCCGGCGAGATCGCAGACATGATCGGCGTCAACGTCAAGAAGGTCACCGGGCACATCCACGACCTCTACGAATCCGGCTGCATCGAATTCGCCGGAACCAAGATGATCGGTGGCTACGCCCGTGGCGTTTATAGGGCCATCGTCATGGCGGAAGTCACGCCGGAGGTCTATCGGCGAATGCCAATCCCCGACCGCCACGATCTGAACGGCGCGGTCACGCAAGCGATCCTCACGGAGACGGTCTCTTCGTATGGCGCTGGAAAGATGGACGAGGACGATGAGCTGTACTTGGTTTGGGATGCTCAGTATCTCGATGCGCAGGCTGATCGAGAGATGCACGACCACATGGCGCATAGCTACAAAGGCGCTAAGGAGATTCAAGCTAGGGCTGCCAACCGCATGGCAAAGTCCGAAGAGGAAGGCCATACGAAGGTCGTGGCGTTCCTCTCTTGCAGGCGCGGCCGACCAGGACGTCCCGAGGGCGGTTACTACGGTAACTCAGCAAATACTGAGCAGTAGGCAACTTTGGGTTGCCTCGGCCGTACCGATTTGAAACTGTCCAGCAATCGACACTCGTACTCCTTTTGGTCGTCAGTGACCGAAGAAGTAACCAGTGTTGGTTCCCCCGGGCGGGGCGGACGCAAGTCTCCTATCTACCGCCCGGGGGGCTCTTCACCAGTCACATGCACTTACACCACACTTCCACCCAGCAGCGCGCCGCCCTCCGTTCCCCAACGACGCGGCGGCGTTTGCCTGCACAGCTCGATGCGCCCGAAAGACTACGGGCGGCTGGCGTGGATGGGACCGGGCGCCTCTCTCAAGTCAGCGCCCGGTCCTATATCCACGAGGCAAAGGCGGCGATCGTCGCGGGAATGCGAGAGTTGAATCGCCCTGTCACATCGAAGGAGCTTTACGCGAGGCTGAACTGTGCCTGGTCGCTTAGGGCAATCGAGTACCACCTCGACACGCTTAGGAAGACAGGAATGGTGGAAGTTATTTTTGGTCCCGAACTTCACTTCGACCTTGTTGATAAAGGGGACGGGACCAACGGATTTACAAGAGAGCGGTGCCGCTAGCGCTTGCGGATTGAAGTGCCCTAACTCGTATCGGGCTCAAGCAGAGATGTAGACAAACACAAAGGGGAGGAATCAGTTGAAGGGGATCAGGCTCATCGGGGTAGTTGCTGCTGTCTTGCTGCTGCTCGCCATCGGCTCGGGCATCGCGTTTGCAGAGCAGGACAAAGCGGGCGACTCGAACCCGGCGCTCTCTGAGCCCCCTGCCGCCGAACTCGGTCCTGAAGTCATCGCCGATCGCACCGCCAACTCCCAGACGTTTCGCTTGAAAGGCGGTGGGCTCGAAACAAGGGTCTTCGAGACACCGGTCAACTACCTCGACGGCGAAGGCAGCTGGAAGCCAATCGACGAAGGGCTGGAAGAAACCGAAGACGGTGGTCTCACCAATGGCGCCAATGACTTTGACGTGAGCCTCCCGCAGCGCCTCGGCGAAGAACCAGTGCGATTGACCAGGGACGGGCAATGGGTCTCAGCAGAGCTGCTTGGCGAGCCTTCAACGCCGGCGCACCTCGAAGGCGAGACGGCGAGCTATGAAGCAGCGGCCGGCGGCACGACTTTCGACTACGCCGGCGTGCCCAACGGCATCAAGGAGAGCATCGAAATAGCGAGCCTCTCCGCGCCGTCCACCTTCCACTTTGAGCTCGACGCCTCAAGCGGCCTTACGCTTTCCTTTCTGAACGATGGATCCATCGCCTTCGGTGATCCTGAAGGCAAGACGGCATTTGTCCTGCCGGCTCCCACGATTGCCGATAACGAAGGCGCCGCGGCTGTCTCCTCGGCAGTTCACTACAAACTCGACCCACAAGTCGAGGGAGGCTGGCAGCTGACAGTCGAAGCCGATCGCGAATGGCTGTCTGCTCCCGAGCGGGTCTGGCCGGTGAGCATTGACCCAACCCTCAAAGTCAATACGCCCACGCTTGAGTGCACCTACGGCGGCAAAGCCGGATCGAAAACTTTCGGCAAATGCGGTACGGCAACGACGGAACTCCCTCTTGCGTACCTGCCGCAGGTGAGCAGTGCGAACGACGAATGGAAGCGTGCCCTTCTCCGCTACAGCCTCGCCGCGATACCGACTAGCGCCTACGTCAGCTCGGCTACCTTCAGCATGCGTGCTCCCGAAGCCTTGCTCAACACGAGCGGTGTCGAACTGCAAAAAGTGACCCGGCCCTGGACCAGCAAGGTCAACTGGGTCGGCTATGACGACAAGAGCAAATGGACGACCGAAGGCGGTGATTACACCGAAGAACTCGGCAAGATCCTGACCTCAGAACGCGGTAGCGCTGCGGGCTGGTGGAACTTCCCGCTCTCTCGCCAAGCGATCCAGGAAGCCGTCTCCAAACCGGAAAGCATCAGCTTCGGCGCCAAGCTGATCGATGACAAATCACGCGAATGCGGCGCCAGCTCCTGCACGCAGCGACAGGTCAAATTCGAATCCTCTAACGCGGCCAACCTTGAAGCCAACCGCCCCTACCTCAAAGTCAGCTACTACCAGGCCGCTCCTTCAACCAGCGTGCTTTCCCTGCCCACCGAGGGAACCGTGACCTCCCGGCGCCTGAAGATGAAGGCCAAATGGGAAGCCGGGGTCAACGAAGTGACGATGCAGTTCAGGGAAGGCAAAAGCGGTGCCTTCCAGACGATTCCCTCCTCGCTGATGATGAACGCCGAAGGCAAAGAAGTCAGTTGGCCGGTGGTGGTCACGGGCAAAAGCGAAACCGAAGCGATGTACTTCGATGCTGCGCACGCGAGCGCTGCCCTGCGAAACCACGGCGGCGCGATTCAGGTGCGCGCCCTCTTTGACGGCCTCGGGCCGGGCTACAGCGCCCCGGTCAACGCAACTGTGGATCGTTTCGTCGGCGCTCCCCGCGACGCCACCGCCCCAATCGGGCCGGGGTCGGTCGACCTGCTGACCGGGAACTTCACGGTCGCCCGCACCGATGTCTCGATCCCGGGGCTTGGCGCAGGGCTTGAATTCTCCCGCACCCACAGCTCGCGCAAGGCAGCGGCGGAGACTCCAGAAAGTGTTCTCGGCCAAGGCTGGAAACCGGGCCTCGCGGTGCAGGCCAGCGGCGGGGCGGAATGGCGGAGTGTTCGCGAAGTCCTCGCCAGCCCTGAAGAAAAAGAAGAAGGCCTCGGCGACTATGCGATCGTCACCGACCTTGAAGGCTACGAATATGCCTTCGAAAAGAACGGTAAAACCTTCCTCACACCACCCGAAGCGGCAGGCTGGGAACTCTGGTACCAGGACGAAACGCATCTCGCCCTGACCGATCCCGAAGGCAGCCGCACCCTTTTCTACAGCGGCGGAACAGGCACCGAATACAGGCCGGTGTCTGTCTCGCAGACCGGCGGCGAAGGCAACACGACCCGGATGGTCTACGCGCTCACTGGCACAGCACGCCGCCTCAGCATGATCATCGCGCCGACGGCGCCGGGGGTCAGCTGCCCCGAAGCGACGGCGACCACCACCCTCGGCTGCCGAGTGCTCACCTTTACCTATAAAGCGGCAAAGAGCTGGGGTGCGCCGGAGTCGATGAGCGAACGTCTCGCTTTTATCACCTACTACGGCCCAGCCAACTCAACGACGATGGGCCAGTGGGAAGTCGCCAAGTACAGCTACAACACCGAAGGGCGACTGATCGAAGAGTGGGACCCACGGCTCTCGACGCTGAAAGAGACCTACAGCTATGAAGCTGGCGGCCAGCTCAAAACGATCACGCCCCCAGGGCAGGAACCGTGGACAATGGAATACGGCTCCTACGATGAAGAGCAGGCCAACGGTCGCCTGATCAGCGTCAAACGCGCCACCCTGCTCGCCAGTCCCTCGGTCGCCCAGACCACGCTCGTCTACGGCGTGCCCCTCAGTGGCAGCGCTCCCAACCAGATGAGCGCTTCCGATGTGGCCAAATGGGGGCAGCACGACATCCCGGTCGATGCGACCGCGATCTTCCCGCCCGATGAAATCCCCTCGAGCCCGCCGGCCTACTCGCGAGCGACCGTCTACTACATGGACGCCGAAGGCCAGCAGGTAAACGTGGCGACGCCTTCTGGCGCCGGCACCGCGACACCATCGATCACGACTACCGAAGCCGACGAATACGGCAACGTCGTGCGCGAACTAACCGCCCAGAACCGTCTGTGGGCGCTGGCCGCCGACTCGGGCTCGGTGGCAAAGTCCGAAGAACTGGAAACCAAACGCCACTTCTCCGCAGACGGCACCCAGATGCAGGAGGAATGGGGGCCGACGCATCTGGTGCGCCTCACCGAATCAGGCGAAACAAAACCGGCTCGCCTGCATCGCTTTGTCGAATACGACAAAGAAGCGCCGACGCCACCGCCGGGATACCCCAAACCGCACCTGCCGACACGCGAAGCTACCGGCGCCAGCATCGTCGGCAAACCAGATGCCGACCAGCGCGTCACCGAAACCAAATACGACTGGACGCTGCGCAAGCCGACCGAAACGATCGTCGATCCCGAAGGGCTCGAACTGCGCAGCCGCGTCGCCTACAACAAAACGACCGGGCTGCCGATCGAAAGGAGCCTCCCCGCCAAACCGAGTGGGGGAGACGCTCACACGACGAAGATCATCTACTACAGCAGCAACGGCGAAGGCGACGACGAATGCAAGAACAAGCCCGCCTTCGCCAACCTGCCCTGCAAGGTCATGCCGGCCGCTCAGCCCAAAGCCGAAGGCCAACCCGAACTTCTGGTGACGAAGTACCTCTCCTACAACGCTCTGAGCGAGCCGACCGAAGTGATCGAAAGCCCAGGGGGCAAAGCCGAAGGCACCCGCACGACGATCAAGACCTACGACACCGCCGGCCGCGAAACGACCAGCAAACAGGTCGGCGGCGGAACGGCCCTGTCCCCGACGCAGACCATCTACAGCGCGATGACCGGCCTGCCAGAAGAACAGAAGTTCACCTGCGAAGTCAAATGCGAAGGCTTCGATACCCAGGCCGCGGTGGTGGCCTACGACGCCTTGGGCAGGCCGACGAAATACACCGACGCCGATGGCAACTCCTCGACCACCAGCTATGACCTGGATAGCCGCCCGGTCACAACGACCGACGGCAAGGGCACCCAGACGCGGGTCTACGATCCGACCTCGGGTCTGCTGGTCAAACTCGAAGACTCTGCGGTGGGCACCTTCACTGCCGCTTATGACGCTGACGGCAAGATGACCGAAGAAGGGCTGCCGAATGGCTTGGTCGCGAAAACGACCTACGACGAAGCAGGCGCTCCAACCAAACTCTCCTACACGAAGGTCGCCAGCTGCACCGAAAAATGCACCTGGCTGGAAGAAAGCGACGAACGCTCGGTTTACGGCCAGATCCTCTCTCAGACGAGCTTGGCCTCAAGCCAGCAATACAGCTATGACAAAGCCGGCAGGCTGGAATTGGTCAAGGACACCCCGAACGGGGAAGGTTGCACGACGCGTCAGTACTTCTTCGAAGGCGAAGCCGGCAAGGACTCGAACCGGACGAAACTGACCACGCGGGCACCAGGCGCCGAAGGCAAATGCGACACCACCTCCGCCGGCACCAGCCAGGAATACAAATATGACGCTGCCGATCGCTTGATTGGTCCCGAAACCATCACCTACGACAACTTTGGCCGGATTACCAAACTGCCGAGCAAATGGGCCGGCGGCAGCACCTTGGAAACCACCTTCTTCAGCAACGAAATGGTCGCCAGTCAGTCGCAGGGAGGACTGACAAACACCTACCAGCTCGATGCGACTGGACGCCCCCGCCAGGTGACCCAAACGGGAACGAAAACAGGCACCGAAATCTTCCACTACGCGTTGGCTTCGGACTCGACGGCTTGGACTGAACGCAGTGGAACCTGGACCCGCAGCATCGCCGGTATCGGTGGTGGTCTCGCTGCGGTTCAGGAAAGCTCCGGTACGACCAGCTTTCAACTCACCAATCTGCACGGAGATATCGTGGCCACCGCCAGCTCCAGCTTGTCGGCGAAAGAACCGACAGCCAAATTCGAATTCGAAGAGTTCGGCAATCCTGTGAAAGGCAGTGCCGGTCGCTACGGGTGGCTGGGGGACAAGTCGCGCCGTACCGAATTGCCTTCTGGCGTTATTCAAATGGGGGTTAGGAGCTACGTGCCAGCGATAGGACGCTTCATCTCGGTCGATCCGATTGAAGGTGGGTCGGCAAATGCCTATGACTATGCCAATGCAGATCCCATAAATGGACTCGACCTCGCTGGCACCGATGCGACGTCCTCCCACGACCTTTTGTGCAGGGGAAGGGCTCACGCTCATACAAACCATCATCACTATGAACGTGGCGGCTACGGTCGAATCAAAGTGCGCTTCAATGTGTATTGCGCCCGTAAGGGCGAACATATGGGCGCCGTGGCGGTCAAAATAAAGCTCAGCGCTCCGAGCCAGCATGGAACTATTTATGAATCCCGGCCGGATGGATCTAGCATCTCCCATGACGGAGAAGTTGAGATCGGGAACTACAAGAAGCGAAACCCGCTAAGCTATCAATGTTTGCAAGGCGTAACTTATGAATGGACAATCGAAGTTGAAATGTGGGTGACGGCCAAAAATTGCCCGCTTTGTGAGGGATTCGTTCACACCTTCGACCTTCAGGCAAAAAGCATCTGTCGCGGCTAACGTAGTACGTCTATCTCGTCCTTTCGGTAACTGAAACATCATGACAATAACTAAGCGTGGAGCTTATATGGCAGTCACCACTTTGGCTGCCTGCTTTTTGTTGGCTACTGTCCTGAACGTAAGACCTTGGGCGCAGTCGGATCAGACGGCACGTACATGTGGGCACCGTCAACCAATCGCACGTGGGAAAAGTCCCAACGGCATCCCTTGGACAGTGATGGTGTCAATCCGAAAGAACGGGCGCAACTGCTCGGCTTGGCTTCTAGGATTCGAATTCCGTCCGGACCGAAAGCCATATAGTCACGGCTGGGAAGCGGAAGCGGAACGCAGCAGGAAAATCCCTCGCAGCAGGAAAATCCCTATGCCTGGCAGCTTTAGCTGGAGTTGGGGAATTCCCACTGGTGGGCATCTGCCGAATGACTTCGTGATCAGCGCTCGAGACGATTACGAGGGATCGGAGAGGGTCTTCGCTGGTGCTGCCGGCGGTAGCGTCAAATCCATAACGCTGACCATGAGTAGCGGAAAACGCATGGTAATACACTCACGACCGCCAAGCCAAGCGCTTCGACAGCGGTTCGTGTGGCTTCGAAATCTACGATACTTTGTGTCGTACTATCACCTCGGAAGCCATGTTCAAAAGGTGACGGTTCGAAGTTCTCGGGGCGTGTTCACCGTTAGAGGAAACGAAGTTATAGGAGACGAAGGCGCATTTGAAATGATAGGTCGCACAGGTCTCTAGGGCGCTGTTGTAACGCGCGCCGCTTGATCCCACTATCGGCAAGTCGGCGGCTACGCCCCCCGACCTACCCGCCAATCCAGCGCCGCGAGAGCGCTTGTCAAGACCATATGGAGAGAACCGACCTACTCCAGCGGTAGGTAGGTCGGCACCCCGCACATGACAGCGCGGGGACTGGGCCGCAGGAAAGTGAGCCGGACCAGGTTCGACGGAGACGTTTTTAGTTGGATCCAATCTTCATAAAAGGGGAGATCAGTTGAACCTCCTGTCGAACGTATAGGTCCTCGAACTCAGCAGGCGAGACATCGCCGAGGGA